>NZ_JACWUN010000009.1 GCF_014773365.1 Pelovirga terrestris | reverse complement strand
TGGTAGCATTTATGGAAGAAATCCCCGGCCTTTTGCGGCGATCGTTGCTACTTCCGGCCTGTCAATTGTAAAAGAACGATGTAATTTTAATCTGTTAGCAGCACCTTGGGTGGTGCGAAAGTTGAGTATCCAGGCAACAGGAGGCAACAATGAAACATGTCGTTATTACCGGAGCAAACCGGGGCATTGGCCTCGAACTGGCACGTTACTACCAGCGCGAGGGATGGCAGGTCACCGGTGTCTGTCGTGAATCCTCAACGGAACTGGCAGCGGTGGCTGAGGTCATTGATGGAATCGATGTTACCAGTGCCGCAGAGGTAAAGCGACTTGTCGACAGGCTGCACGGCAAAGCCATTGATCTGCTCATCAACAACGCCGGCCTGCTGAACGATGAGGTGCTCGGCCAGCTTGATTTTGATTCAATCCGACGGCAGATGGAAATCAATGCCTATGCACCATTGCGCATCAGCGAGGCTTTGTTACCGAACCTTGTTGCCGGCAGCAAAATCGCCCTGATTACCAGTCGCATGGGCTCAATTGCCGACAATGATTCCGGCGGGCGTTACGGCTACCGAGCTTCCAAGGCCGCCCTCAACGCCTTTGGCAAGTCCCTGGCCGTCGATTTAAAGGGTCGTGGGATCGCGGTGGCGCTTCTGCACCCGGGTTATGTTAAAACGCGGATGGTCAATTTCGGTGGCCTGATTTCACCTGAGCAGTCAGCCGCTGGATTGGCGCAGCGGATTGCCGCGCTGACCCTTAAAAATAGTGGCTCCTTCTGGCATAGCAATGGTGAAGAATTGCCCTGGTGATGGCGATATCCCAGATGGGTTGTACGAATTAGGTTGTTTTTTTTGCTAAAATCCGTATAGCTAAAGCTGATTTATTTTTTTTATCTAATGATTGTTGGAGAGGGTTTGCTCTCTGGTTTTTTTGTGCTTTCATGTTGCCTCGCTTACAGGAATAACGGTCTGTTGGCGGGGGGGGGGAACCTTATGATGGCCATAATTTTTTCGTGAAAGACCCCGATGCACCTGCTAACCAATCGACTCATCGTGCGCTATCTGCTGATGCTATGCGCCACCTTCGGGTTGTTTCTGATTCTGGTTTTTGCCATCCAGACCTACGCAAAATCCCTTGAAGCGGACATCAATGTCACCGAAATGGATTTTTTACAGCGGATCGCTCAGATTAAGGAGGTCCGCTCGACCCTGTACAAGATTGAGATCTCCTTTCACTCCATTGCCACCAGTCCTATCGCCTCAGCCGAATCACGTCAGCAAATAGCGGCACAGGTGGATGGATATATTGGCAATATCCTGTCATTACACACTCTACTCTCCGAAGCGCAGTGTCTTAGAGATTTTGACGCCAGGGACAGGCTTCTAGCTGATCTGCCGGAGCAGTTATTTCAGCTTGAGCCGCTGCTTCAACAACTGATCGCAATGGTCAATCTGCGGGACAAGCTGTTGACGGAAGAAGATCAGAATCTGCTGCTGCCGATTGCCCGTAAGGTGCGCCTGATCACCGTACAACTTCCCCCGCTGTTTGCGCAGATGCATACCCTGGTTACCACCCTGGTCGAACAATCGGAGCAGGAGCTGCAAAACCTCAGCCTGATCAACCATGATACCAAGCTTCACTATTTTCTTATTGAGATCGCCATTATTGCTTTTTGTGTTGCCCTGTTTGTGCTTTTTACCGTCATGATTTTTCGGCAGTTGCTGGTACTCTATACGCGGCTGGAAACACAGCTGAAAACCGACCCACTGACCCGGCTTCCCAACCGCTATGCCCTGACGGAGCAGCTGTTATCCTGTCCTCACCCGTTACTAGGCGTAGTCGATATCGACAGCTTTCGCACCATCAACGAACTCTATGGCGCTGATGCCGGCAATGAATTTCTTATTCAGTTGGCGACCCGACTCAGAGAGTTCGCTCAATGTGAAAATCTCCAGCTTTTTCGTACCTCCGGAGATGAATTTGCGCTACTGGGCAGTGGCCTGAATAGCCCAGCAGATGATTTTATCTCCAAGTTACTGAGCATCCTCGACGAGACTCGACGTAATGGCTTCGCTCTTGCTCAAATCGATAAAGCCATCAAAGTGACCCTGACCTGCGGTGTCTGCACCGAAGCAGACAGTTCATTTGAAAAGGCCGAAAAAGCCCTGCATCGGGCCAAGCTTGACCGCTTAACCCTGGCGATTTACGATCACTCGATCGAGAGTTCGGAGAATCTGCAGGAAAACGCCTACTGGATCGATCAGATTAACGCCGGCTTGGAAAAGGATGCTTTTATTCCGCTATTTCAGCCGATCGTTAATGCGCAAGGGTATCCGGTCAAATTTGAAGCCCTGGTGCGATTGAAGGTCACCAACAATCAGGGCCTGGTTGAATATATCCAGCCTATCTGTTTTCTTAATCTGGCGCACCGGATTAAATCCTATCATCATCTGTCACGCATGATGCTGTTCAAAAGTCTCCAGCACGCTAAAGACCACGGCCTGAAGATAAGCGTCAATCTCAGTTATCAGGATCTGATCAACCAGGTGCTGATCGAAGATTTGCGCCAGCTGATTATTCGTCTCGACATCGGCCACCAGCTTACTTTTGAGATTGTAGAAACCGAAGATATTAAGGATTATGTGCTGGTCAAAGAATTTATGGATATGTTCCGTTCCCTTGGAGTCAAGCTGTCGATTGACGATTTTGGTTCCGGTTTTTCCAACTTCCACGCCATATCGATCCTGCGGCCTGACTACATCAAGATTGATGGCAGTCTGATCAAAAACCTCGATCGTGACTTTTTATCCTGGACCCTGGTAAAGTCGATCTGTGTTCTGGCACGTGAACTTCATATCCAGACTATTGCTGAATATGTTCACTCGGAGGAAGTCTTTACTAAGGCCAAAGAATTGGGTGTTGATCTGTTCCAGGGTTACTACTTTTCCGAGCCGGTAGCCGACCTTCTACCCCTCGATCAGACCCTGATCCCCACCAGGGTTTCACCCTCCTAGTGGTTACCTTACTGCATCAGGAGCGCCTTGATCTGGTAGTTGAGGTACTATTGGCCTGCGGTGCCTCATCGGTGCTGGACCTGGGGTGCGGGCCGGGGGAACTGTTACTGCTGCTGGCCAGGCACCAACAGTTCCATCGTCTGGTCGGCATCGACACCTCTGTTGAGGCGCTACAGGAAGCCCGCCGGCAACTGACCCACCACCGGTATCCTCCCGATGGCAAGCGTCTGGCTCTTTATCAGGGTTCTTTCACCGAATGTATCGACGATCTACAGGGGTTCGATGCGGTCGCCCTGATTGAGACAATCGAGCATATCCCCCCTGGACGCCTATCCCTGGTGGAACGTGCCGTGGTAGTCGGCTATGCGCCGAAAACAGTGATCATTACCACCCCCAACAGCGAATACAACCCCCTCCACGGCATGGCTCCAGGACGATTTCGCCATCCTGATCATCAATTTGAGTGGAATCGACAGAAATTCCGCCGCTGGGCGCAAGGGGTCGCCGAGCGTAACGGTTATCAGGTGCGCTTTAAAGATATTGGTGACGTTGATCCGGTTCTTGGCGGTTCAACCCAGATGGCCGTGTTCAGCCGTATCTGTTAAGAAAGGGTAGATCACATCATTTGGAGGGCTTTTTCTTCTTTCCGATTTTTTCTTCGCCTTTTTTGGAACCTTTGGTCTTTTCTACCTTTTCCGGCTTACAAAGATCTCCTTTATCCAGGGTGAATGCCTCGCACTTTTTGCAGACATACTTCGCCTTGTTTTTTTTGACTTTAGATTTACCTTTTAGACAGCTCATCTGTTAACCTTTTAGCCAGTCGTTGTATGGACCCTGATGGTGCCGCCCTGAGAAGGTGCACTTTGTTATAATCAACTAAAATGGTCAGTTAGTGCAAGCCATGACTGAAGAATACGTAGAGAGCAATATGAAAAAATTGACCCTGATCCGCCATGCCAAGTCTGACTGGAGCAGCGGCGCGGCAAGCGACTTTGAGCGTCCCCTTAACCGGCGGGGGAACAAGGCGGTCCCGCTAATGGCCGGGCGCATCCTCGAACGCGGTAGCGTGCCTGATCTGCTGGTCAGCAGTCCGGCCCAGCGAGCCGTCGAAACAACGGTATTGCTGGCACATGAGCTAGATTTGCCGCAAGAACAGCTTATTTACCGACGGGATATTTATGAAGCGACCCCGGCAACCTTGGTCGACGTTGTCCGTCAACTTCCTGATGTGGAACACATTGCGCTGATCGGTCATAACCCGGGTTTAAGTGAGCTGGGACGGTGGCTCTGCGCGCAGGCGCCCGAGTGGCTGCCGACCTGTGCCGTGCTGGAGCTGGAGCTTGCGGTTGCTGACTGGTCGACCGTTGCGCCAGGTGGTGCCGACCTGCTTTGCTACGATTATCCGAAGAAATAAAGGAGAGGATCATGAGTGCAGCTAATGAAAAATCCCGGGGCAAAAAGCACAGACAGCGGCGCAAATACGAACGTGGTAGCGGCGAACGATGTCTGCCGCAGAAAAGCATCGATAAAAAAACCTACAAGAAAGAACTCAAACGCCTGCAGATTGAGCTGGTCAAACTGCAGGAATGGATCCGTCGGAAAAAACTCAAGGTGGTTGTGATCTTTGAAGGGCGGGATGCTGCCGGCAAGGGGGGTGCCATCACCCGTATCACCGAACCCCTGAATCCACGGACTACCAGGGTCGTTGCTTTACCGGCACCAACAGAACGGGAGCGCTGCCAATGGTATTTCCAGCGCTATGTAGAACAGCTGCCGACCGGCGGAGAAATGGTTCTGTTTGACCGCAGCTGGTATAACCGCGCCGGGGTCGAGCGGGTCATGGGGTTCTGCAGTGAGTCCGAATATCGCGAATTCATGCGTTCCTGTCCGGAGTTCGAACGGATGCTGGTACGCAGCGGCATCATCCTTGTCAAGTACTGGTTCTCCATTTGCAACGAAGAGCAGGAAAAACGCTTTCAGGCCCGCAACGCCGATCCGGTCAAGCGCTGGAAGCTCAGTGAAATTGATCTGCAATCCCGTTCCCGCTGGATCGACTACAGCATCGCCCGCGATGAGATGTTCGTCCATACCCACATCAAGGAAGCCCCCTGGCATCAGGTTGATGGCGACGTCAAAAAACGCGCCCGCCTCAATGTCATTTCCCATCTGTTAAGCCAGTTTGACTATGAAGATCTGACCCCCGGCCCGATTGAGTTGCCGCAACGCCCGCAGGAAATTGGTTACGACCGCCCGGTTATTGATGAACCGGAATATATCCCGGAGAGATATTGAGCGTTAACTCAAAGCCACTCCAGAGACAATCGGCAAGAGGCAAGTAAAGGTCTTGCTACAGGATATTTAGTGCTTTTGTTCGATCGCAGACCGCTAATGACATAGTTGGGAAATCAAGGAACCTTGAGAGTTCTATACCCAAGCAACAGATAGACCTTGCTTGGCACCCGATTCCTATTTGTCGGGTTCAAGGCCGGACTGTTTGCCGAAGCGGAAGTTGATCTCGCTCAGCCCCTCCCGCACCTGCTCGATGTTGGTGGCCGAAGGAATAATGAAGCCGGCATTTTGCTCATCGACGGCGGCAATCCCGACCTTGAGCTTGACTTCGCCATCCCGGATCTCCACCCCTTTCATCCCGGCCTGCAGGCTTTGCTGGAAATCGTTGAGCATCATGCTTACCCGCTCAGGGCTGAGGACGGCGATCCGGTTTTCCTGCTGCAACTGACCGAGCAAGGACTGGTTTTCCCGAGTCAGGGTGGTGATGTTTCCATGCAAGCGGTCAAGTTCCCGCCGGGCTTCCAGCAGTTCCTGCCGGGCGGTCATGGCGGCTTCGTCCTGCAGATCCGTAAGCCGTTTTTCCAAAGTTTGCTGCCCGACCTGCATGCCATCCAGCTCCTCCTGGAGGGAACGATTAAGGGCGATCAGCCCGCCGATCCGCTCATCGTGGGCATCGACCGCGGTCAACTTCCGGCGGTTGTCCTCCAAGGTCGCCTCCAGTTCGGCGATCCGTTCTTCCAGGTGCCGGCGCCCGGACAGGTAGTCCTGCAAGGTTTCAGCAAACCCTGGCGATTCGACCGGCTGATCCGCCAGACCGGGAACGGCCTGAGCCAGGGTTTCCAGGGCAGCGACCAGTGCCTTGCGGGAAGCCAGCTCCGCCTGGCGTCGGTCCTCCATCTCGGTTTTTTCCCGGGTCAGGGTCTCGACCGATGTGATCAGCTTATTACGCTCTCGCGACCAGAGTTTTTCCTCGCCCGCCAGCTTCGCCCGCAATTCGGCCATTTCCCCGTCGGCGGTCTTGAGCCTTTCCTCTAGTTCAGTGCGCTCAGCCAGGAATTTCAATTGGGCCGCCTGCTCCGCCTTGCCGCACCTGGCCAGCTCCTGGCGGGCTTTATCCAGCTCAGCCTTGGCATTTTTTTGCACTTGGGCCAGTTCTGCCTCGGCATTCTTGCGGGCCTTGGCCAGTTCGGTTTCGATGCTCTTGCGGCCCTGCTCCAGCTGCTTCACCTCAGCCCGCAGGCGGGTCATTTCTTGTCGTAACTGGACGGCCCCCATGGTGTTCAATCTATTTTGTGGCATGGTAGTTTGACCTTGAAATTATGGGTTGTTATCGTTGATAGCCAGGATTCGCACGGTGCGATCTTTGTTGTCCGCGACCCGAACCGTCCATGCCTTAACCTCGGGCTGAAATGTAACTTGGTACGTCATATCGCCCAAAATTTCCCGTAGTTTCCGGATATCCTTGCGTTCTGCTACTTCGGCAAGGATCTCCTCCCGAGTCCGGCTGGAAGCGGCGGGCGGGACATCGGGCCGGGCGGCGACGTAATGAACCCTGATGGTGGACAGAGCCCCAGCCATCAGCTCGTTGCCGGCCAGACCGGCAAGGCTGACCGGACTCATATTCAAGCGACCGCGGCCGTCAACCCCCACACCCTGAACCTTGATTTCAAGCTCGGCATCCTCGAACATCATTCGGGTTTGCATACCCACGGGCAGACCCAAATCATGCTGGGCCGCCTCAAAAGATCTGCCGGTGGCTTCAAGCAGATTTTCCAATCCGATCTCTTGCTTGCTCATACAGGCATCCCGCTGTAATTTATTTAATTAATAAAGACCTGACGGCAAAGACCAAGCCGCAGTCTAACCGCGCACCCTGCCTAACTCAGCCGTCTTGGTCCTCGCCGGCGTTGGTGGTGGTCCTAATCGGTTCAACCCGAAGCGGCATCGGCACCGGCACCAAGGTGGCCGTCACCTTTGAACTCACGCTAACATCGCGATTAAGCTTGCGCTCGAAGCGCAGACCGGCGGTATCAGCCTGGAGGTACATTCGTTTGCCGGTTTTGCTGCCGCTTTCGCTTTCGGTTTCCACGATCTTTAAATCCATCTGGATTTCGATCACGGTCTGAGCGAACTGGTAGAAAGTCGGGTTTACTCCGATTTCCAGTAACGAGACCGAGTGTGGTTTCTCCTGGTGGTAGCTGATCCGGCCATCGGCTTCGATGGTTTCATGAATCGCGGGAACAACATCGACCCGGGTCTCGGCTAGTTCTCGGACCATTTCCGCTGACGAGGCGTCCAGACCGCGTTGGGCGTCGGCAATGCTCATCGCCACCTCGCGGATCAGGTCGGCCAGGGAGGCCTTGTCGGTCTCTCTGGCCGGCTGCGAGAGGGGAATCAGCGGCGTGCGAATTTTACTTGAAGGCACGGTGTTCCTCCTTACCGGAACTGGCGGTTAATTGGTCGGGACAGGCCGATTATCAACGGTGTTCATCACCGGCTCGATTCGGGCTGGTGGCGGTACAGGCACCATCCGGGTGACCAGCCGGCTGGTGCCATGCACCTCCTTGCCGAACTTGCGATTATGGGAGACATCGGTATTGACCGAAGCGCTCCACATGGCAAAGCCGACCTTGGCCTTGGCGCTGACATTGACGTTGGTCTCCCGCGACGTGGTGGTCTTAATGTCCATGGTCACCTCGATGGTGGCCTCTGCGAACTGGTAGAAGGTCGGCATCAGACCGATCTGGAGCAGCGAAACGGTCACCGGGTCTTGGCTGGTGTAGCTGACGGTCCCGTCAGCAGCGATAGTCTGGGTGATGGACAACACCAAGGGCACCGTGGTATCGGCCAGCAACTTGGCCGTTTCCACTGAGTTCTCGTCCAAGGCCCGCTGAGCCTCGGCGACACCCAACCCGAGTTTCATTACCATTTCCGGTAATGGCACATTGAGTAATTCGTGACCGACACTTGCCATGGGAATTCACCTTTCTCCAGAGGTTGATAGGTGCGGCAGCAGTGACCGCGCTTGTGTTTGTTGTCTAAACTGAAGGCGCTCCGCCGCCCCTCTGGGCGGCCAGAAATTTATGATATCGTTCCACATCGAGGTGGACCCCGCCGACCTTATCGATCCCGGGTTCTTTGAGCAGGGTGAGAGCCTGATTGAGCCCCATCCGGGCCATTAATTTGGTGCCGTTCAGGCGCATAACCACCTGGCCGCCCAGGGCCCGAACTCGCGGGGCCGGATCGCTTAACCGAGCAATAACCAGGAATAACCCCTCACCGCTGCCGGCCAAACTGACCTTGGCGCCAAAACGATTGGCAAATGCCGAATCTGATTTCATGCCGGACTCTCCCCTGCTGTAACAGCTTGGCACGCGACAAATTGACCAGATGAAGAAAATTATTCTCTTTGAACAGATTGCGACCCGTGCCATCGAATTTCAGACAACGACCGTTTATGCCCATTGTAATGACTTTCAGGCAGACTTCTTTGCGGATTTTGTCTTTTTTTTGATGTTTTCAAGAAGAACTGCTTGACGTAATCTGTGGTAGGTTAGTAAGAGCTTGTAATTATTGCGTCTTTTTGAGGCGCTTGCGGTATTGTCCGGGGCTGATTCCTTCAATTTTTTTGAATATCCGATTGAAGTGGGACTGACTGTTGTATCCGCAGGCGATGGAGATTTCCAATACAGACATACTGGTCGTGCCAAGAAGAGTACGGGCCAGCGACATGCGCAAATTGTTGACATAGGTGACGAAGTTCATGCCGGTCTTTTTTTTGAACTGACGAACGAAGGATGACAGACTCATTCCCGCCTGATCAGCAACCTGCTGTAGAGCTAGTGGGTATTTGTAGCGGCTCTGAATAAATTGCAATCCTTTTTCCAGACTTGAGGTGCTTCCGTGGGGCACCTGACCTAAAGAAGTCTGGCGGATATGGATGATTCTCCTCAAAGCCTGAGCCAGTTCATTAAACTGCAGCGGTTTGCGAAAATAATCGCGCGCTCCTCTGCGGAAAAAATCAATGGCCAGACGTTCAGAGCCTGTTTCTGCCAAAATAATGATGGGAACAGACGGTTTGATCGTTTTCAGGCGACTGAGCATGTCGAGCATCGAATAATGACGCGAATGGGTCAGCAAAACGGCGTCTACCGGGAACTTCAAAAAACTATCAACCGTTTCTTCCCGACATGCCTTCGATATTATTCGACAACCGGGCAGGTATCTGTCAAAGGGTGTCAAATGGAGGTTTTTGTTCGGTTCAAAAATAAGAATTGTTGCCTTAAGACTTGTCTGATCGGCCTCAGCAATCACGTTCGTGCGGCGCTGGTCGCCATGGACAATATGGTGAACGCGCGGAATGTCAAGACCTTCTTTGTTATTCATGACTAGGCAAATCCACATAGAGGCAAACTGCCCTTCAATATAATGGAACTTTTGCTGAGCCAAGGGCATGCCTATTATTTTTTCATGAAAATTCTTACTTAAAAATATAATAAGCAAGCAATTCCGGGCAATAAAAAAATAATGGTGCTGTAAAAACTCACCAACTGCTGCATTGCCGCCATTGCTCCTCACGCTTTTTGCACCAGCGTCAAAAATGGGTGAAAAGGTTTGTCATTAAAGTCAAAAGGATTCCCGGCCGGTCTGGCACCCGCTCCAGTTTGACAACAAAGAGAAGCGGGGGTATGTTTTTCCTATAATTAGAAATATATCTGTTCCGCACCGGGTCGGGGATCCTGGGCAAAGACAGAGCTGAATAGTTACTTAAGAAAGAAATCTAAGCGCCACCGCATCGGCTATCGAGCCAGCCGGTGGCGGTTTTATTTTCAGTGAGCACCATCTTTGCGAGAGGGAGGTCAAATCATGAAATTGCACCCTGATCGTCACCCCATCATCTATGTTCGTGGCTTCGCCATGCGCGATGCCGATATCGAAGAGACCGTCAACACCCCCTACATGGGCTTTAATCTCGGTTCGACGCGGATCAGACAATTCCATGATCAATCCTTTCTGCATTACATCTTTGAGTCCCCCCTGATCCGGCTGATGAAGGATTACGGCTATCAGGACGTCTATCTGGACGGCAAGATCCGTGACGACCGTATCCCACAGCAGAGTGTCATCGTCTATCGCTATTATGAACAGGCAGAGAGTGGGGAAGGTCGGCGACCGGATATTATCGAAGCGGCCAAGGGGCTGAGCAATCTGATTGAACAGGTGCGGAAGCAGATATGCGGCGGTGATCCCGAGGCTGAACGAGACTTCAAACTGTATCTTGTGGCCCATTCCATGGGTGGCTTGATCTGTCGCTGCCTGCTACAGAATGATCAGGTCGGCAGCAAAACAGCCAAACACAGTGTTGACAAGGTCTTTACCTACGGGACCCCACACAACGGCATCGAGATTGGCGGGATCAATGTTCCGAGGATGTTAAGTCTGTGGGATATCAGCAACTTCAATCGCAAACATATCGCCGAATATCTTGATCTTGAGCCCCGTGACGGCAAGGTGAATCATCTGAACGGCAAATTCCCCCCCGAGCGGTTCTTTTGCCTGGTCGGCACCAATCCCCGTGATTACAGCCTGGTGCGCATGGGGGTTGGTTCGGCCAGCGATGGGTTGGTGCGCAGCGAAAATGCTTATGTGGAAGGTGCGCCACGCATCTACTGCCACCTGAGTCACAGCGGTCATTACGGTATGGTGAATTCGCAGGAAGGGTACCACAATCTGGTGCGCTTTCTGTTCGGTGATCATCGGGTGATTCTGCGCCTGGTACCGGAAGAATTACCGCTACCGCCCGCCATCCGTAAGGAATACGAAGCCAACAAGCAGGTTCGCGGCTCTTACCTGTTCGAATGCACCATGACACCCCGGGGCGAGGTCCCGATTCCCCTTACTGATCGCCGCGCCGAACATGCATCGGCGGTTTTTCGAACCTTTGACGAGATGTTTTATCCGGAGCGCGCACAACTGTCAGAGCCAAGATACCCTGTATTGGGCAGCATTTTTCTCGATTCCACAAAAATCACCTCCGGCAAAACCATGGTCTTTACCGTGGACCTGGCTGTGCGCAGCACCGATTTCTGGGTCGACGGCATTCTGTCCATCAACCGCCGTATCCCGGATGAAAATCTCTATCGCGACAAAATTGTGCTGAATGTTGTGTTACATAATGAGGGGTGGACCCTACGCTATGTCGAGTCGGACGACAACTGGGGCGAAAATCGCGGCACCGAACTAAGCCAGGATGAGAACGGTTTCTATATCCCGCTCAGCAATCGCAAAGGGTTTCGTGCCAGGCTCTATTTTGATGTGACTTCTTGGAAGTAATTGTCAACCGATCCGCAAAAAAGGACAACAGTTCTCAGATTTTTTTACAATTCACACCGACCCCTGCACTGGCAAAGGACGGTGGATCATCAAGATTTCTCTCAGGATCCTCCCACAGGCGCCGTCTGGGAGACAGGCGAACCTGTGGGGAGCAAAATCCCTCGGCCTGAAAATGTTGACCTGGTCACCACAACGACAGGGAGCCGCTATATTTGCTTCCATGATACGTCTCCTTAACAGTCGAAGTTAAACCGCCCACACGTAATCATCAGCTTCAACGGATTCGGACAGTCCTGACAGGAAACTTCCCGGATGGGCATCGGCGACCAGTTCGGTATGACCATGTTTGATTGACCAGGAGTTGCCTCACGCCTGGCACCACCTATCAGCTCGAACCGGAGGATGACGGCGTTCCTGCGAGCCTCCTCACGATGACAGAACAAGAAAAATCAGCCACTAAAGCTGAGGTTTTCTTTTGCCTAGTGAAAATCCCCACCTTTTAATAAATACGCAATACTTATCGTTTCATAACATCTTGCTAACAGATGAGCGGCAAACTCCTCCCAGTTGTCTAGATATGTAGTCATCTTGGTGCAAGGAGGCGTCATGAGTTTATTTGTCATCGAGCGTAATCAGGGAACCGCCGTCTATGCCCAGATCGCCGAGATTCTGGAAACCGAGTACGTTGCCAACGGCATGCCCGGTGACCGCCTGCCGTCCGAGGCGCGACTGGCGGAGCAGTTCGGCGTGAACCGTCACACTCTGCGCCGGGCAGTGGACGAGCTGGTGGCAGAGGGGAAAATTGAGCGTTTTCACGGCATCGGCCTGTTTGTAGCGGAGCAGCCCATCAACTACAAGCTGCAGTCCAAGACCCGCTTCACCCAGACTCTTGGTGAACTGGGGATGTCGACCAATTGCGACATTCTCACCAATAAGGTGATTGTCGCTCCCCTGGCTGTGGCTCGGGCGCTGGGACTTGATCCTCTGGCTGAAGTGCGGTGGATCGAATCCCTGCGCTACGCCGACAACATTCCCTTGTGTGTCATTTCTCACTTTGTGCCCTTTGTCCCTTATGGTGAGGCGCTAGGCGACTACCGGGGCGGCTCGCTGCACGCTGTGTTGACGCAGAATTTTGGCATGTTGCGCCGTCGGGAAAGCCTGGTGACGGTTGTAACAGCGACAGAAGAGGACGCCAGGCGTTTGCAGATCCGCAGCGATCAGCCGTTGCTGCGGGTGAAAAGTCTCAATGTCCTTGAGGGCGATGATGAGCCGGTGGAATACGCCGTCACCCGCTTTCGTGGCGATAGGATTCAGTTACGCATCGACCTGCAAGAGCTGGTCGATGGGGAACAGCCAACCACAAAATGAACACCCACTAAAAAGGAGAATAAAGGATGAAAAAGATGGTGAAATGGATTGGTATATGGTGTGCCTGCATCAGCTTGCTGGGTACTTTCACCCTGAGCGCTACGGCCCAAACAACCCTGGGCACTAGCAATCGACCACTGAAGGTGATGCTGATTCCCGCCGACGGCGGCACCGAGTCGGGGACCCGTGCCGACTTTGAGCCGGTCTTCAATGCCGTGTCCAGGGCAACGGGGCTGCAGTTCGAGATCCGCGTCGGTCAGAGCTACAGCGCGGTCATCGAGGCACTGGTAAACGACCTGGTCGATGTTGCTTTTCTTGGACCTGTCTCCTATGTCCAGGCGCACAAGCGCGACAGCGCGGAGCTGCTGGCGGTATCGGTCAGCCAGGGGGAATCGGTTTACTACGCCGGGGTTTTCACCTTCGCTGACTCGCCCATGCAATCACTGAACGATCTTAACGGTAAAAAGGTTGCCTTCGGTGACCCCAATTCGTCATCAAGCTTTACGTATCCCATCGCCATGATGCTGCGCGCTGGAATGAACCCGGTGCAGGATCTGGCCGAGGTGCGTCTGACCGGCAGTCATGCCAACAGTCTCATGGCCCTGAACGAAGGGCTGGTGGATGCCGCCTGCCTGAGCTTTGATTCTTATGAAAAAGCCGTCAACCAGGGGGTGATCGATCCGGCGCGCTTTAAGGTGCTGGTGAAGAGTGAGCCGATTCCCAATCCACCCCTGGTTCTGAATCCGCGCTTGCCAAAGGAGATGAAGACGAAAGTGCGCGAGGCCTTCAGACAGGTACACACCCTGCCCGGTGTCACCCCGGAGATGATTCGCGGTTATGGCGGCAAGCGCGTGGATCGCTACAATGTCGATTTTACCGAGGAGGAGTTCGCGCCGGCGGCCAATACCCTGACCCTGGTGACCAACGAAATCAAGGCCGATTTGATCCGCAAGGCGGCCAACTAATCCCATCATCACAGCTGTCATGCGGGGTTCGTCGTACCTGATCGGGACGGGCGAATCCCGCCGGGAGATTTACCATGATTCAGTTCGAAGCCTTGACCAAACAGTTTGCCGACGGCACCCTGGCCATGCACAACATCAACCTTGAGATTCCCAAAGGTCAGTTCTGTGTTCTGCTGGGTCCGTCGGGCGCCGGCAAATCCACCCTGTTGCGCAGTCTTAACGGTCTGGTGGAGCCGACCTCTGGTCGCATCATCTTTGCCGGACGGCCGATTACCGGGCGTCAGGATCTTTTGTTCATGCGCCGCCGCGTGGCAATGGTGCACCAGTCATTTAATCTGGTGCCGCGCCTGACCGTTTTAACCAATGTGCTTTGCGGTCTGCTGGGCCGCGCATCCCTGATCAAAAGCCTGCTGGGGGTTTTCCCCAGGGAGCAGAAGCACAACGCCTGTCGCCTGATTGAAAGTGTGGGATTGAGCGAAGAGCATGTCTACCGCAAAGCCAGCGGCCTGTCCGGTGGCCAGCAGCAGCGAGTCGGCATTGCCCGGGCGTTTATCGGCGATCCCGAGGTGGTGCTGGCCGATGAGCCTGTCGCCAGCCTCGATCCGCGCATCAGTCGTGACATCATGCAATTACTGCGTAACGCCAGCCAGGCGCGTAACGCCACCGTGTTGTGCAGTCTGCATCAAGTTGATCTGGCCAGGGAGTTCGCTGACCGCATCGTCGCTATGAAAACCGGCCGCGTTGTCTTTGACGGCTCACCCAGCGATCTGACCGATGAGGTCCTCGGCGAGATCTACGGCGATGAGCAGAGCGGTAGCCGACAGGCCGAAGGCGCCTCGACCATCAAGGGGATGCTCGGGCTTGGCTCCAACCGGCTGGGCGAGGCGGCGTAATGGTCGAAAGAGCTGATACGACCGGCAAACGCTCGGTTTCCGAATGGACCTTGCGTCCTGAATATACCAAACGTTTTATCGCCGCCACCTTGTTGGTCGTCGTGCTGCTGACGTTCTCGGCCCAACGCACCGAAATCGACCGGATGATGGTCATGAGCGGTGAGGCTCTGCTGTCGGTCACCGGCATCACCGATGAGTCGCAGGTAGCGCGGGGTCTGGGCCGGATTTTCGGCGACATGTTCCCGCTGGTTGTCGCCGAACGCCGCGAAGTCGGCCGCATCGAGAATTTCGACCCCGAACGCCTACCCTGGCTGGGGCGGCTGGAAACGGAAATCCAGACCCTCTCCCAGCTCAATACCAATACCCTGCAGATGGAGACCATTGAGGTCGAACGGCAGGTTCTGATCGAACCTTTGGGGTATCTGCGCTATGTGCTCTGGTTGATGTGGCAGACCATTGAAATTGCCATCTGGGGTACCATCCTCTCGGTACTGATCGCCATTCCTCTGGGCTATTTCGGTGCCCGCAATTACGCCCCCTTCGCCCTTTTGTACCATCTGTCACGCACCACCAGCAGTTTTTTCCGGGCCATGCCGGAGCTGATTATTGCCCTGTTTCTGGTGCTGGCCTACGGTTTTGGACCGATCGCCGGGGTTCTCGCCCTGGGGGTGCATACCTCGGGCTTTCTCGGCAAATTTTTTGCCGAGGATATCGAAAACGCCGACAAAGGTCCGCAGGAAGCGTTGCTGAGTACCGGCGCTAATCGCGTCAAGGTGCTGATATACACGGTGCTGCCGCAGGTGGCGCCCTCCTACACCGGCTACGTACAATACATCCTTGAGCGCAACATCCGCAGCGCCACGGTGCTGGGTATCGTCGGTGCCGGCGGCATCGGTCAGGAGCTCAAAGGGCGCTTTGAGATGTTCAACTTCGGCCACGTATCGACCATTTTGCTGGTGATCCTGCTGACGGTCATCGTCCTGGAATACATTGCCGGTAATCTGCGCAAGCGCATGATGTAGGAGCAAAAACTATGAACGAACCATCACCATCAACTCTCCGGCGTGATTGGCCGCGCCTGCTACTGACGCTACCGGCGCACCACTTCAGTGCCGCCTTGCGGGAGATCAAGGAGCAGTGTCAGGTTGTTGATCTGGCGCTGCCGCAAGCGGGCCTGGCCTTGCTGCAACTGCGCGATGGCGCTCTGGCCGAGCCCTATTTTATCGGCGAGATACCCCTGGCGCGAGCTGTCGTCCGGGTCACCGACCCCGAGGGGCGTCAGAGCGAAGGGGCGGCTCAAATAATGGACGACCGCGCCGGCCTGGCGCGTGACATCGCTATATGCGACGCCGTGCTCGCGGCCGGCCTGGCAGGCGAAGAGCTGATTCACGCCCTGTTGACCCAAGGCACACGCTTGAGAGCCCAAATCGACGCCGAGCGCGGCGCGCTGTTGACGCGGACCCGGGTCGATTTTTCCCTGTTGGACGGCGTTAGTGAGGGTAATGACCTATGACGACTTCGATCAGAAGGCACCAGACCTTCAATCTCTGGGAACCGGCATTACAGCAACAGCTGTTTCGGCAGCTGCTCGATGCCTTTGCCTTTCCCGGTGCGCAACCGACCCCGATGCTACCGCAAGAGGCAGTGGCTAACGCCTTGCTGCGCTTGATCCTGGCCACATTGATCGACGGTGAAGTCACCCTCGCCGACCCGGCTCGACTGATTCCCACAGAAGACTGGCGGAAACTCGAAACCACCAATCAAGCCCCTGAGAAGGCGCGCTTCATCGTCGCGCGCGGCGATCAGGCCCCGACCTTTACGCCCGCCCTCGGCTCGCTGGAATGTCCCGAACAGGGTGCCACTATCATCCTGCGTGTCGCGCAGATCAGCAAGGGCGAGGCGTTGACCCTGCGTGGACCCGGTATCGCGTCCCTTACCCAGGTCACCTGCACCGGACTTGACGAAAGTTGGCTGCAGCAGCGCCGGGACTGGAATGAATCCTTCCCCTTGGGTGTCGACATGATCCTCTGCGATGACGTCCGGCTGATGGCCTGGCCACGCACCACCCGTATCAGCAGCAAGGAAGGAAGACCATGGGATATGTAGCTATCAGAGGCGGTGGCACCGCCATCAAAGGGTCGCTGGAGGCCCTCGAAGCCCTGCGTGCCGCCGAAGCAGATGAAGGGACCGCTTTAAGTCTGAACACTATTGAGCACCAACTGCGCCTGCTCACCTCGCGCATCCTCTCCGAGGGCGGACTCTATCACCCGCCCCTGGCTGCTCTGGCCATCAAACAGATGCAAGGTGACACCTTGGAGGCGGCTTTTGCCCTGCGCGCCTACCGTTCCACCAAACCACGCCTGCTGACCACGCCGGTGCAGGAAACCGAGGGCATGCGGGTCATCCGCCGGATCTCCAGCGCCTTCAAGGATATCCCCGGCGGACAGATGCTCGGACCGACCACCGATTACGCCCTGCGCTTGATGCGTCTGGAACTGGCGGACGAGTCGCCCGAGGTTTTTCGTGGGATCGCCGCCCGCTTTCTGGCTGATACGCCGTCCGAGGCCCTGCCCCAGACCTTTCCCAAAGTGGTGGAGGCGCTGCGCCGTGATGGCCTGTTGCCTGCCTCGCCCCCAGGGCAGGGCGAACCCTTCGACATCACCCGCGAGCCTCTGGTTTTTCCCATCCCGCGTTCGGCGGTGCTGGCCAGCATGGCCCGGGCGGAGACCGGATCGCTGCTGGCCCTGGCCTATTCCAACATGCGCGGCTACGGCGACGTGCACCCGACCATTGCTGAGCTACGCGTTGGCTACCTGCCGGTGCTGCTGCCCCATCCCGTCACCGGTGAGCCGGTAGAAGCCGGTGAGGTGCTGATGACGGAGTGCGAGGTGGTCGCCATGTACGAAAGTGACGAAGCCGGCGCCGTGCCGGTCTTCACCCTGGGGTACGGTGCCTGTTTCGGTCACAACGAAACCAAGGCCATCTCCATGGCGGTCCTTGATCGCGCCCTGCAAAAAGGGATGAAGGATGGCCCGAGCAACCCCTCAGAA
The DNA here is from genome assembly GCF_014773365.1 of Pelovirga terrestris. Taxonomy (GTDB): domain Bacteria; phylum Desulfobacterota; class Desulfuromonadia; order Desulfuromonadales; family Geopsychrobacteraceae; genus Pelovirga; species Pelovirga terrestris. The sequence continues at coordinate 125,577 of NZ_JACWUN010000009.1, read as the reverse complement.
GACCCCGAATTCGTCGTGCTGCATGTCGACGGTGTTGACTCCATGGGTTTTGCCAATCACTACAAGATGCCCCACTACGTCACCTTCCAGTCGGATATGGATCGCTTGCGCACGACCCAGATCAAAGCCGAACAGAAAAAAAGCGCACAAAAAAAAGGACAACCCGAATGAATCCTTCCTATGAACTTCCCCGCGACGAAGCGGGCTACAGCTTCGGTTTTCTCGATGAATACGCCAAGCGCGAAGTGCGGCGCGCCATTCTCAAGGCCATCTGCATCCCCGGCTATCAGACCCCTTACGCCTCGCGAGAGATGCCCATGGGGCGTGGCTTCGGTACCGGCGGCCTGCAACTGACCTTGAGCCTGATAGGGCGCGGCGAGTGCCTCAAGGTGATCGATCAGGGCGCCGATGATTCGGTCAATGCCGTCAATCTGCGCCAGTTCATCGAGCTGACCTGCCCCGGCGTCGACACCACCGAGCACACCGGTGAAGCAACCCTGATTCAGTCGCGCCACCGCATTCCCGAACAGCCCCTGAACAGTGCCCAGGTGCTGGTGCTGCAGGTGCCCTATCCCGACCCGCTGGTGGTGGTGGAAGCGTCGGAAGCCAAACGCAAGATCATGCACGGTGAAGGCGATTATTCGCGCCTGCTGACCAAGCTCTACGAGGATATTGTGCGTTTTGCCGAAATCACCATCTCCCACCGCTATCCGACGCGCATCAACGGGCATTACGTGCTTGACCCCAGCCCAATTCCGCGTTTCGACATCGCCAAGCTTGACCACTCACCGGCGTTGATCCTGTTCGGTGCCGGGCGGGAAAAAAAGATCTACGCCGTGCCCCCCCATACCCGCGCCGAACCCCTGGTGTTTGATGATATTCCCTTTCGCGCCGAAGACTTCAACGACGCGCAGGGGCAGCGGCGCGCCTGTCAGCGCTGCGGTGCCAGCGATTCATTTCTCGATGAATTCAGCAGCGCGAACGGTACGGCCACCTTTCAGTGCTCCGATTCGGATTACTGCAACCAGCGCGTCGCTGCCGGCAACGGCGTTAGCTGCGAGGTCACATCATGAGAAAAGTCCTCCAGGTCAGCAATCTCGGCAAGATTCACGGCAATGGCTGCCCGCGCTGCGTGGCGAGCACCGGCCCCGATGTCGGCAGCAACATCTGTCCCCATTGCCAATCGGTGGTGGCCAACGCCGCCATCAGCTTCGATCTGCACGCCGGAGAGATCCTCGGCATCATGGGCGAATCGGGCAGCGGCAAATCGACCATCGTCAAGATGCTGTTTTTCGACGAGGACCCCTCCCTGGGGGAAGCGATCTTTTACGACAACGGCCATCAGTGGAACCTGTTCAGCCTCAACGCGGCCCAGCAGCGTCGACTGCGCAATCACCGCTTCGGCATCGTCTACCAGAATCCCCATCTGGGCCTGAATTTCAATTTTTCCGCCGGCGGCAATATTGCCGAACGGCTGCTGATGAGTGATTTGACCCATTACGGGCAGATTCGCGAGCGAGCCCGCGATCTGTTGACCCGCACCGAGGTCGGTTCGGAGCGCATGGACGAATCGCCGAAGAAATTTTCCGGCGGCATGCAGCAGCGGGTCCAGATCGCCAAGGCGCTTTCCACCAGCCCGCCGGTGCTGTTTCTGGATGAAGTGACGACCGGCCTTGACCTGTCGGTGCAGGCGCGCATTCTCGATCTGATTCTGGAGATTCAGCAGGAACTAGGCACGGCGATGATCGCGGTGACCCACGATCTCGGCGTCATCCGCCTGCTGGCCGATCGCACCATTGTCATGAAAAACGGGCGGATCATCGAAGCGGGCCTCACCGATCAGATTCTCGAAGACCCCCAGCACGCCTATACCCAGCAGCTTGTTGCGTCTGCCCTTTAAGGAGCCTTTGGTGAATAGTGCCATTTTAACCGTTGAGAAACTCAGCAAACAATTTTTTCTGCACGAACAACAGGCCGCGATTCCGTCCTGCGCCGAGGTTGATCTGCAGGTTTTTCCCAAGGAACTGACGGCCATAGTGGGGCCGACCGGGTGCGGCAAATCCTCGGTACTTAAATGTATCTACCGCACCTATCTGCCGGGCGCCGGACGCATCCTTTATCAGAATGAAGCGGGGCACACCACCGATCTGGCGCAGGCGTCGGACCACCGCGTTCTGGAGTTGCGGCTACGCGACATCGGCTTCGTGACCCAGTTTCTCCACTGTCTGCCGCGCAAACCAGCGTTGGATGTCGTCAGCGAGCCGCTCCTGCTGCGTGGCGAGAACAGAGAGACGGCGCGAGACGCCGCAGCAGATCTGTTGCGCTTGCTCAACGTGCCGGAACGGCTCTGGCAGGTGCCTCCGGCAACCTTCTCCGGCGGCGAGAAACAGCGGATCAACCTGGCGCGCGGCCTGATTTCTCAGCCCCGTCTGCTGCTCCTCGACGAGCCCACCGCCAGCCTCGATCCCGATACCAGCGAGCGGGTCATCGATCTACTCACCACCATCAAGGCTAAAGGTGTCGGCATGCTGGCGGTCTTTCACCATCCCGAACTGGTGCGCCGCCTGGCCGATCGGGTGGTGGAGCTGATCCCGCAAAAAACCCTGTGCCACGAATAAAAAGGACGATAAGATGAAAAAAACCCTGTTGACCAACGCTCGGGTGGTTCTGCCGCAAGAAGTGCGCGCCGGTGTCGCCGTTCTGCTTGAGGATGGTCTGATCAGTGCCCTTGACCCTGAATCTGCCGGAACCGCCGAAATTATCGATCTGCGGGGGAAAACCCTGCTGCCCGGGCTCCTTGATCTGCATTGCGATGCGCTGGAGAAAGAGATCGAACCGCGCCCGGGCGTCCATTTCCCCCTTGACTTTGCCTGTGCCCAGGCGGACCGACGCAACGCCGCCGCCGGCATTACCACGGTTTTTCACGCCCTGTCCTTCGCCCATCAGGAACTGGGAGTGCGCAACAATACTTTTGCCGCCGAGATCGCCCGCGCCGTTCACGCCTGGCAACCCGGCGCCCTGGTGGATAACCGCATCCATGCCCGCTATGAGGTGACCGATAGCGACGCACCCGCGCTGCTTGGCGATCTCATGCACGCCGGTGATGTGCAGTTGTTGTCCTTCATGGATCACAGCCCGGGGCAGGGCCAATTTCGCGAGGTGGAAGCTTATCGCAACTATCTGGCGCGCACCTACAAGGCCGACGCGCAGAGTATCGACGCGATTCTGGAGCGTAAGCTTGAAGGGGCGCGGGGCGCCATAACGCGTATGCACTCCCTGGCCGAGCAAGCCCGACGGCAGGGCGTGTCCATCGCCAGCCACGACGACGACAGCGCCGCCAAGGTGGCCGCCGTGCACGCTCTGGGGGCGGCCATTTCTGAGTTTCCCGTCAACCTTGAAACCGCCCGCGCCGCCCGCCGCAAGGGCCTATCGACCCTGTTCGGAGCGCCCAATATCCTGCGTGGGCGCTCCCAGTCAGGCAACATGCGCGCCCTCGATGCCGTGCGCGCCGAGGTCGCTGATTGTCTGTGCGGCGATTATTCCCCCGCGGCATTGCTGCCGTCCATCATGCGCCTGCCGGAGTTGGCCGATATCTGCCTGAGTCGTGCCGTAGCCATGGTCACCCGCAATCCCGCACAGGCTGTCGGGCTTGACGATCGGGGCGAAATCAGCGTCGGCAAACGCGCTGATCTGGTGGCGGTGCGGATGTTCGGTGCGTTGCCGCAGGCCGAAACCGTCTGGGTCAAGGGGGTTTCGGTATTTTCCGGGTTCCCGCATCAACCACAAGGAGATTGAGTAATGGAGGGACAACTGCTTTACCTCATGGGCGCCTCGGGCAGCGGCAAGGACAGCCTGATGGGTTACGCCCGAGAGAAACTGACTGGCCATTCAGCCATCCTTTTCGCCCACCGCTACATCACCCGCTCGGCCGACGCCGGCGCTGAAAACCATGTAGCCCTGAGCCCTGCGGAATTCCACGCGCGCGTCGCCGCTGGACTGTTCGCCCTGCACTGGCACAGCCACAACCATGATTACGGCATCGGCAGGGAAATCGACCTGTGGCTGGCCGGCGGTGCCACCGTCGTTGTCAACGGCTCACGCGCCTATCTGCCCCGGGCGCAAAAGCGCTACCCCAACCTGATACCACTGTGCATCGAGGTGTCGCCGGAGGTGTTGCGAACCCGGCTGCACGAGCGTGGCCGGGAAACAGCGCAACAGATCGCCGGGCGCTTGCAGCGCCATCAACGTCTGGCCGCGAGCGCCAGGGACTGCCTTGCCATCAACAATAACGGCTTGCTGGCGGAGGGCGGAAATACGCTTATCGGCATCATCCTGCACTACGCTGGGCAGCGATCCCGCCGGACAAAGAACCAGGCGGCCATTTGCACATGACTGCCACCGACCATCCACAACGAAACGATGATACCGGATTGCGTCTGACCCTGCTGGGTAGCGGCAACGCCGGCGGCGTGCCGCTTTATGGCTGCCGCTGCGCCGCCTGTGAACGGGCAAGGCGCGATCCGCGTTTCATCCGGCGACCGGCGACCGCCCTGGTCGAAGGAGGCGGTACGCGACTTCTGATCGACGCCGGGCTGGTCGATCTCGTGGCACGCTTTGAAGCGGGAAGCTTAAACGCGATTCTGCTCACTCATTTCCATGTCGATCATGTCCAGGGTCTTTTCCCTCTGCGCTGGGGCCAGGTTGAAGCTGTACCCGTCTGGTCGCCGCCCGACCCCGAGGGCTGCGCCGATCTCTACAAACATCCAGGAATACTCGATTTTCATCACCCTGAACCATTTGTGCCGCTGACCATCGGCGCCCTGACCGTCACCGCGGTGCCTCTGCGTCATTCTAAAATGACCTACGGTTACTGTCTACAAACAGGTTCGACAAAGCTTGCCTACCTCACAGACACGGTGGGACTGCCGCCCGCGACCCGGGATTTTCTCCAGGGGTGGCACCCCGACGGCATCGTTCTAGACTGCTGCCACCCGCCGCAAGAAGAGCCACCGCGCAACCATAATGATGTTTGCACCGCGTTAGAAAGCGCGGATGCCATTGGTGCCAACCGAGTGATCATCACCCACATAAGTCACGAGCTTGATCTGTGGCTGATGGAAGGTAAAGAGGAATTTCCCAGTCACATTCACGTTGGCCATGACGGCCTTGTGCTTTCAGCAATCAGACGGGACATGGGTGTGTCCGCGTAATTGGATGTTTCGAATAGAGGTTGGAGCCCCATGCGCTCAAAATTTTCGTAGATCGCGTCCCTGGCTTTTGCGTGACGATGCCACTGGAGAACGCTGCGCTCTCCGCTCTCTTCGGTCAACAGGCGCAAGTGGGTCTCGATCCTCTACCTGCTATCTTTTTTGTAATTTCTGAGTAGCTTCAGGGTAACTATCTGAAATCACATTCTTTATAAAATTGAAGGTATCTGGTCAGCACCGGGTCGGGAATCCTATGTCAAGGGACGCTGTTCGTCAGCCATAACCACTTGCCACACATATTGAATAAACCGATCTACTCAAGTGAATTAATTAATAGTTCCTGTTTGCTTTTCGCCGCCTCCTTTCGGATAATTGACACCCGCATTATGAGCCTTCGCACCATCATTGTGGCTGATAACGACTATCCACCCAAGGAGATCGACATGAAATATATAGTTTCACTATTTTTATTGACGGCGAGCGTCTTTGCCCTGACGGCCTGTGAGCCCGGTACCGAACCCACCGCAAAGGCCGTGGAGAATCAGCGGCCACAAAAGCTCATCATCACTGCCATTCCCGACGACGGCGACGCCGACCGCATGCGCGAGCACTTCGGTGCCTTAGCCAAACACCTCGGCGATGCTGTGGGGATTCCAACCGAGTACATGCACGTGGAAAACTATGCCGCCAGCGTTACCGCCCTGGCGACAGGCAGGGCACATCTTGCATGGCTTGGCGCGGTGACGACGGCTCAGGCTCACATGCAGATGAATGACGATCTTGTCGTAGTCGGTGCCCGCGATATCGACAAGGGATTCGTCAGCTATTTCATCGCCCACGGCGCAGCAGGAATCTCCCCCGTCGATGATTTGAAGGAACTCGCCGAAGCCGCGAAAGGGAAGGAGTGGAGTTTCACCTTCGGTAGCAAGAGCAGCACCTCCGGCCATCTCATGCCCCGCAACTTCTTCACAGAACAGAGTGGTCTGTCTCCCGAAAACGTCTTCAGGACAGTCGCTTACAGTGGTAGCCACGATGTAGTCATGCAACAGGTTGCCGCGGGGAGCTTCACCCTCGGCGCCATGAACTTCGCTTCATGGGACAAGGCAAGTGACAAGCTCAAGACAAATGCGCCGATCATCTACAAGTCCCCTGCTTTCACCAACTACTGCCTTGCGGCCCGTACCGACCTGGGGGAAAAACTTCTCGCTGAGCTTCGCGCCGCATTGCTGAGCCTTTCGACTGACACCGAGGAAGGCAGGAAGATCCTCGGCTACCTCAAAGCTGGCAAGTTCATCGAGGCTGATCTGGATGAATGGGCGGGATACCGGGCGATGCTCGAATCAGGCGTCGACATCGGCGGGTGAAATAGCCAGGATTTGTCCCAACAGGGATCCATGGATTTACATTATTCCCTACATTCCTGTCCAATGAACTTGTTAAGGATTTATGGAAGCAGTTATTGAAACGGCTGCGTCGTGTGTAGGTAGCGCGCAGAGTGCCGCGCAGACGGTCTTCGTTGCCGAAAATGTCGGTAAGAGTTTCGGACCTACGCAGGTCCTGAAGAATATCTCTCTCTCGATCAGGGAGGGTGAGCGGGTCGCAGTGATCGGTCCGTCCGGAGCCGGAAAGACGACCCTGTTCCGTCTTTTGTGTGCGGTCCTCAAACCGAGTGAGGGGCGAATCACCGCACTGGGGCACGATACCGGTCATCTTCGCGGCAACGCTTTGAGGGGACTGCGGCGCGAAATCGGGATTCTCTATCAGAACGATAACCTTATTCCGCACCTGCGTGTTGTCCACAACGTGCTCATGGGGCATCTCGGTCACTGGAGTCTGCCGCGGGCGATCCTGTCTCTTCTCTGGCCACAGGATCTCGCCGGTGCCCGAAAGGCACTGGGTGAAGTCGAACTGAGCGAGAAGCTCTGGTCGATGCCGGGAGAGCTCTCGGGCGGCCAGCAGCAGCGCGTAGCCATTGCACGGCTGATGGTGCAACAGCCAAGAGTGATGCTCGCCGACGAGCCGGTCAGCCAGCTGGATATCCGTCTCGGGCGTGAGATTATCGCCCTGCTTTCGGATATCGCCTCACGCATGGGAACGACCCTGCTGGTCAACCTCCACACCCTGGAGCTGCTCGAGGGACATTTCGAGCGGGTCATCGCCCTGCGAGAAGGGCGCCTCTTCTGGCAGGGCGCTCCTTCGGAAATCAACCGCGAACTCCTTCTCGAACTGTACGGGGCCGAATATCGAGCGATGCATCTCGATGACGTGGTTTTGTCGGCCAAGGTATGACGGACATTTCGCCGGCATCCGCTCTCACCCATTATTCGCAGAAACGTCCCTGGGGGCATTTCGTCGCTCTGCTGGCGATCCTGTTGCTGGTTGCGGCCTCCTTTTTCGCCGCAGATTGGGATGTCACTTCTCTGACCGAAGCGCAGAAGCGCGCTCAGGCGCTCGGACGAATGACCCTGTGGTTGGGCGCCTTCTCTTCTCCAGAGCTCAGCGGCGAGTTTTTGAAACACTCCTGGGAGTTGACGCTACAAACCCTGTCAGCGGCGATCCTCGGCACGGCCATCGCCGTGGTGCTCGGTTTTCTCCTCGCCATAGGCTCTGCACGTTCTGTGTGTGTCGGAGAGGAGAACGCCGTCAGTTGGCGGCGCAATTTCCCTCTTCGTTCACCTTCGGCGGTCCTCTGTTCCGCCTGCCGACTCCTTCAGGACGTTCTGCGCGCCGTCCCCGACTTCATCTGGGCGATCATTCTCGTTGCCCTCATTGGTCTCGGCCCTCTGACCGGCGCTCTGGCGTTGGCACTCAATATCACCGGGATTCTCGCAAAGGTTTACAGCGAGCTGTGGGACAGTATCGACGAGCGTGAGTACGAGCAGGTCCGTGTCCTCGGCGCCGGTCGCCTGAAGACCTTCCTCTACGGCATTCGCCCACTGGCCGCCCGCAGCGTTCTGAGCTTCACCCTGATGCGCGCCGAGTGTGCCATCCGCAACGCCGCCGTTATCGGTGCTGTCGGCGGTGGCGGCCTCGGCGCCGAGATCTGGTATCAGGTGCGCTTCGGAGCCTGGGACAAGGTCAGTACGCTGATTCTTTTCACCCTTTTTCTGACGCTGACCGTCGATCTCGTCTCAAATTCCATCCGCCGTCAACTTCGAAATGATCCAAATCATCCCCAGGCCGTCAAAAGCCGGAGCACCTTTGCCACTCTCTCCCGCGCTTATGTGAGCGCCGCCGTCATCTTGATCGCCTTCACCTGGTCCTTCTGGTTCATGGGATGGGGGAATAATGCCGCACCCGGTGGCGAGTCTAGAAATTATCTCAAACCCGCTGCAGAGCTCGTTTCGGGGGATTCCTGGGGGAATTTGCGTTTTTTCCAACGGCTGCTGCATCCCGACCTCGATCTTGCCGTCTTGGGCCGTGGGGATACGGAGGCAGCGGCTCAGTTTCGCGCGGGCGGCAAAGCCGTCTCCCTCTTTGACAATTATGGACCCCTCGAATTTTACCGGCCTGCCGCGTGGGTTGCCTGGGAAGGGGAACTTCAGAAGTGGTTCGTCTGGCGGGTGATAAAATCGTCCACCGTCCCGTTAGCCATCGCCGTCGTCGGTACGCTGCTCGGCATGCTGGGAGCGATCCTTTTGACTTATCCTCATACACTGGCGTTTCAACTGGAACCGGATCAGTTCACCGGTGAAACGTCCCACCCGTTGATCCGCCTCCTGCGCTTTATCCACATGACGGCAGCCCGCATCGTCGGTCTGATCGCGCGGGGAGTTCCAGAGGTGATGTGGGCCTTTCTCTTCATCGCCTTTTTTGGACCAGGCCTAGTGGCGGGAACAATCGCCATATCCATTCACAGCATGGGAGTACTGGTTCGAGTCTTCAGCGAGACGGTCGACAATATTCCCTATCGCCGTTTCGAGCAGTCGTTCATGGGGTCGCGTATGGCCTGCTTCGGCTCGGTGGCGGCCCCGATTTCATGGCGGGACTGGATGACTTATACCTTCTTTCAGTTTGAAAGCAACGTGCGCGCCGCCGTTGTCCTCGGCATCGTCGGTGTCGGCGGGCTCGGATTTTTCTTCACCTTCAATTTCGAGTGGTTCCGTTTTGAAAAAGCCGGCACCTATCTGCTGATGATGGTCGCCCTCACCATCACCATCGACCGCATCTCGCGAATGCTTAAGCTCTCACGGGTGCGCCGGTAATTACTGAGGAAACTCTTAAGATGCTGCTTTTAGGAAACCTCAAACGCTGAGACTTCGTGCAATAACATCGCACCTTATGAAAAATGCCCTCGCTCCGGCAACTAACGACTTTTGAGCATTGTTGGTTGTAGAATCACTGTTAGCCCTTGATACGACCTGGCCCCGCTTTAACAAACGCGAAAAAAATAATGAAAAAACGTAACTATTCAGCCCTGTCCTCGCGCAGGGCCTTTGGATCCTGTGGCAAGGATGGTGCTGAATTGTTGCACCAGTTTTTTCAGGATGGTATCAGGAATTTCAGCGACATGTCTGTTTGTTATTGAGGAGCGCAATCTCATGATATACAATGTATATACGTTTTCGCTGTTTTTACAGGTAGCCAATTGTGAATTATTATCTTGAGCTTAAAAAATCGCTCTCTCTTTCTGAGTTGGCACAATTAACCAGAATGAAGGTATGCGCAGAAAGACTTGAGCAGCGCCAACTTTGTGTCCTGGATACCGTCGACTGGTCGATCTGGATGTCCGACCAAGTGCTGCTGCATGTCGCCGGCAAGCGCCTGGAGCTCTATGATCGCGATGATCAACTTCGTGTCGCTGTTCATGCCAAGCGGTGGCCATCCTTTATCACACAGCTAAATGACCCCCTTTTCGAGGCATTGAACCCCCTGGTCTGCGTACGCGCGCTGCTGCCTCAATTTAGCAGTCAATGGCAGGAGCAGTCTTCGGCTTTTCTGAATAACGATGACAAAATTGTTGCCCGCGCCACCCTTTATCATCTTGTTGACGCAACACCAACGACCTCCTTTTTTCTGAAAATACAGTCATTGCGTGGCTATGATCAGGAGGCGCAAGCTATTGTAAATGACCTCAATTCAGTAGCCACAGCCTGCCAGTCAGCAATAACCCTCAAATTTCTACTTAAACGCTGCGGCCTGAACCCGGACCCTCCTGCAACGAAACCGGCGTTTCATCTTAATCCGGATCAACCAACAACAGAAGCGGTTATGGGAATGGTCGCTGAACTGCTACGCCTGGCACGGCAACAGGAAGAAGGGCTGATCGCCGACATCGATACCGAATTTACCCATCAGTATCGGGTCAATTTACGCAAGGCGCGCTCATTGCTCAGCCTGTTTAAAAAAGCACTTCCGCCAAAACGTTACCAGACGCTGCGTAGCGAGTTGAAAAAGATCGCTCAAGCCACCAACCGACTGCGTGACCTCGATGTTTTTCTGCTTGATCAGGATAACTACCGGGCGATGCTGCCGACCCATTTCCAACCTGGGCTTGATGACCTGTTTAAACGGTTGAAGCGCCGTCGCCAACAGGTCTGGCGCAAGGTCACGGTAACCCTCAAAAAGGAAGATTACCTTGAACATGCTCAGCTACTTAAGCTGCAGCTAAAAGAACCACCGGATCTCTCTGCCCGGCATTCAGGTATGGCGATAAAGAAACAGGTCAGCCGCAAGATTTTGTCACAATATCAGAAGATACAACGATATGGTGCCCGCATTGACGCTGAAACCCCCGACGAGCAGGTTCATGAAGTACGCATCGAAGCCAAAAAGTTGAGATATCTGCTTGAACTGTTTGCTGAACTCTTTTCTTACGATCAGCTGCGACGATTGATCAAGGCGCTGAAAAAGTTACAGGACAATCTCGGACGTTTTAATGATTATTCCTCTCAATGCTTATTCCTTGAGTCTTTGCTGAGCGGTGCTGGAATAAAGACCGCCGAGCGGGATGCTATCAACGGACTGATCGCCGTACTTTACAGCAAACGACAACATGAGCGGGGGCAGGTGGTTGACATGATAGCGGCTTTTTCCGGCACCGAGATCGCCGAACAGTTTCAAGAACTATTTACAGATGCAGCGGCACAGGATGGTGGATCATGAAAATAGTTGCCTGTTACAGCTTCAAGGGCGGGGTCGGAAAAACCGCCGCCGCTGTCAATCTGGCCTACCGAGCAGCACAATCAGGGCAGCGAACCCTGTTGATCGACCTTGATCCCCAGGGGGCCTCTTCCTTTTATTTCCGGGTGCGCCCGGAAGCGGGCAGCAAGTGGAAAAAACAGACATTAGAACAAACGGATGCCCTTATGGGGCAGATCAGGGAAAGTGACTATTCCAACCTGGATCTTATTCCGGCCCAACGATCCCTGCGCAATCTCGATATTCTGTTAAAACAGACGGATTCCAGAGAAACGGTGTTGCGGCGCCTGCTGAAAAAAATCAGTCAGGATTACGATCTGATCCTGCTCGACTGTCCACCATCCGTCAGTCGCCTGGCCGAGAATATCTTTGTCGCCGCCGATCTGATTCTGGTGCCGGTGATTCCTACCCCCTTATCGGAACGCACTTATGATCAGCTGGTGCGATTTTTTAAAGACAAGGACTATGACCGCAAAAAGCTTCTGCCGTTTTTCTCCATGGTCGATGCGCGCAAGCAGCTGCATCGTGATACGGCCCTGGGCATGCGCCAGCGGTACAAGCGTATTCTGCGCCATGCCATCCCCTATTCAACCGATGTTGAAAGAATGGGGGTCCATCGCGCACCCCTCGACCTCTTTGCCCGCGGGCGCCAGGCGAACAGGGCTTATCTGGCGTTATGGGAAGAGGTCGAACTCCAGCTAGAAGGTATTGGATAGATGACGAACAGGGAGATTGAACGCAAGTTTCTGGTTGCTTCCCTGCCGGCGGATCTTCTGGATGACCACCAGGGTGAAAACATCGATCAGGGTTATCTGCTTCTTGAAACACAACAGGAACTGCGCATCCGCAACCGCGCCGGGTGCTGCACCATGACCTTGAAGCGGGGCAGTGGTCTGGATCGGCAGGAACAGGAAAAAGAAATCAACAGCGATTTGTTCGCCATGCTCTGGCCCCTGACCGCAGGAAAACGGGTTGAAAAAACCCGCTATATCTTGGATCAGTCAGGCTATTGTCTGGAAATGGATCTGTTTCGCGGTGCGCTGGAACCGCTGATACTGCTTGAAGTTGAATTTGCGACGGTTGCCGACAGTCGCGAATTTGTTCCGCCGGACTTTGTCGGCCGTGAGGTCACCCGGGATCGTGCCTTTAGCAATGCCATGTTGGCGACCGCCGGTTTACCGGCGGATATTGGTCAAGGTACCGGCCAACAGACCGACGAGGAAAAATGAGCAACAAACAGAAAAAGGGCGGCAAAAAAGACAGTCAACTGCTGATCCGTATCAACGCTACCGAACGGGACCAGTTTGTTGCCTTATGTGAGGAACTGGACACCAGCGCAGCCCGTGAAATCAGGCGTTTTATCCGCAGGTTTGTTGTGGAGCACCAACAGAGCTGACCCACCATCAAGGAGAATTCACATGCCAACATCCATCGAAAAAGTCCCTGGAATCGGTCCGACCACTGCTGTTTTGCTGGCTGATCATGGTATCCACAGCGCTGAAGATCTCGCCGCTAAACGAATTGGCGACCTGGCTGCCATCAAAGGATTCAATACCATCCGTGCCGGGCAGGTGATCGAGGCCGCCCGGCTATTGATCGGAGCTGCGGTAGCAGACACTCCTGTGCCACCTGGTAACTCCAGCAAAAAAGACAAGGACAAAAAAGTCGAGAAGAAGAAAAAGAAGAGCAAGGAGAAGAACAAGGATCTGAAGAAAAAATCTGCGAAAGAAGATAAAAAGAATTCCACTCAAGCCAAAAAGAGCAAGGACAAAAAGAAATCGTCCGGGTCAAAGAAAAAGACTTCAAAAAAGAACTAACCGAGCCGCCCGCGGGCGCACTGCGAGGGCAGTCGCCCCCAGGTCGGATCAGCTAACTCTCTTTTCAGCTCAACTGTGGGCCGGTTCCAGGCTGTGGTTCCACTCGAGAATAGCGGCCTCCAGGGTTTCGCCGTTCACCATATGCTCACAGTTATCATGCGAGCAGTAAAGTCCCCAATGGCTGTGTGGAGCAAAATCGCTGGGCCCGAAAATTTTGACCTGACCACCACAACGACAGGGTCCCGCTACACTTAAATTATGTGCTTCCATAATATCTCTCCTTAAAGTTTGTAATTATTCAGCTCTATCCTTGCGCAGGGTCGGGGGTCCTGTGGCAAGGGTTTTTGTCGCCATGGACGGCGACAAAAAGCGGTCATGGATGACGAAAAGCGTCCCTTGACATAGGACTCCCGATCCGGTGCTGAACTGACACGAAATTTTTAGCAGACTAAGACCTCAGGCGGCCCATACATAATCGTCAGCTTCGACACATTCAGTCTGCCCCGTCAGGAAACTCTGGGGATGGGCATCAACAACCATTTCAGCATGACCATGATTGATCGCCCAGGAGCTGCCGCAACCCGAACATTCCACCAACCCCTCGGCAAATTGCTTGGATTTCATTGATAAAACACTCTGATCGTAACTTCCACACACTGGACAACGCATTGTCAGCCTCTCTTTCGTTATATAGATGATTTTTTACCATAAAAGGTTTTATGGTTAAATTGTGGACCTTCACCCGCCACCTGTCAAGCAGAAATTTTCATTTTCACCTTTTAAAACAGCATGTTACGCATCTTTTTATTCTGCTGACCAAATCGATAGTTTATTTTTTACTATTTATGGTTTTCAATCAACCTAACAATACCTCCAACTAACTGAATTAGATCACTTATTTTAGTTTATAATCGGGTTTTATCTAGTTGGTTGGCTATCTTGTTTCTACCCGCCGCGGAGTTAAGATCCTCCTGCGAGCAGTGACAAAAAGTGACGATGTGGCAGAATAAAATGGCACCTCGCAGAGAAATATGCTCCTACCGCACAAGGAGCAAGGGCGAATACAAACCTGAAAGGTCGAAGAACAGCGACAAGAAGATAAGAGAGCGCAAGGGTTTACAACCTACTGGCAAGCATGTAGTTCAACAAAGTCAGTGCACCATCATATTCGACGCGAACTTCAGCATCCTCTTAATCGGTGAGGGCTGGCGGTGGCGCAACGGGCGAACAGACTCAATCTCCGGGCGCACCATATCCTCCAGGATGGTATTCCAGCTATAGGTCGACTCGACCCGTTCCCGCGCGTTTCTTCCCAACAATCGACACAGGTTACCGCCATGTGCCAGATCAGCCAGCAGCTCCTCCAGGCGCGTTACCCAGCCCTGGGTTGATGACACATCGAGAACATAACCGGTTTGTCCGTCGCGGACGATCTCGCGTGGTCCGCCGATGTTGGAGACCAGTGCCGGCAGACCGCAGGCCTGGGCTTCGAGGACCACCATGCCGAAGGTGTCGGTGGTGCTGGGGAACAGGAACAGATCGTGACGATTGTAGAGCTCCGGCAGGTCAGGGTAAGGAACCTTGCCGGTAAAGGTAACGTCGGGCAGATCGGAACAATGAGTCCGCAGGGTTTCCAGGTAAGGGCCAATACCGACAATGGTCAGGGAAATGCCGGCATGCTGTTGGCGAATACGGCGATAGACATCGATCAAAAAATCAAGATTTTTGTCTTTGGAAATACGCCCGACATAGAGCAACCGGGAATGGTTACAGGATTTGCCGATCGTGACCGGCTGGGGCTTGAAATGCTCAGTCCGCAACCCACGCCGGAACAGTTCCATGTGGCGATGACGATAGCCGCGCTTTTTCAGCAGCTCCATATACTCCGTCGTCGGTACCAGCAGGGTGTCGAACTGATTGAAGAACCACTGGCTGTACTTCTCAATCAGGGCCGCAACCTCCGGCTGGTCGATGATCGCCTCGGCCTCCATGGTGAAGTCGGTATGGTAGATCCCTTTCACCGGGGTTCCCAGCATGCGACCGATGAGCACCCCAAGCAGACCGACCGGCCCCGGTGTCGAAACATAGATTTCGTCAGGGTCTTCCTCGTAGATCGCCTTGAGCATACGCAACACCGACGGAACACTAATGGTCAACTCCTCGTAATGAGGCAGCTTGAAAGAATGCAGCGGCGGAATCACGAGGCTCGCTGCAGGCAGGTTCTGTTCCTGCTGCGCTGCGGTCAGGCTCGAGAGGATTCGAATGCCGTACCCGGTTTCATCCGCCAGGCGGCCGATGGTCTGCAGGGTCATGGAGACCCCGTTGAGGTCGGTATAGGTGTCGGTCATCCACAGAATCTTTTTAGCCTTGGGTTCGCTGACATGGCCAAGGCTGGTGACCAGGCTGTTGATCAGCCGGCGGTCACCGAACATATGCTTGAAAGCCGAGAAAAAGGGGACGGAGAGAAAAATCCCCGGAATACTGGAGGAGAGACCAGCGATGATGCGGATCAGATCCATCTCTTCCAGGTTGGTGGTGAGGGATTCCAGCAGGGAGCGGAAATACTGATCAGAAATATCGCTGAGGCAGTCGTAGAGCAGCTCCAGGCGGGTATCGATGTCGTCCTGATCGAGGTTACGGCTGGTTTCAATCAACCGGACAATGCTTTGGTAGATATGATTATTCTTCTGTGACCGCATACGGTTTAAGCGCAGACGATCCTTGAAGCTGAGCTTTTCCTCAGAGAACAGGTAGCGGGTCAGATCGCTCAAGGTCGAGTGGGCAAAGGCGGTACTTTTGTGCTGAGAAAAATCGAAAGCGATCTTGTATATAGCGAAGGTCAGTCCCTGAAAGTTGTTTTGCCGTCCTTGCGGCAGCAAGCGACCCTGCTTGATCTGGTCAATAAATTCTGCCGGAGTTTTCGCTACCACCCTGGTGCTGGTTTTGCCGATAAAAAAACCGGCGTGATCGTCGGAACCGCCGGTCAGACCCTTTTTCCACGGCATTTCTCCCCAGGGAGCGATGCCGTGTTTTTGTTCCAGACGCTCGATATCATCAGCGGTCAGTTGCGACAGAACCATGGATAACGAATCATTGTGCAATGGACTGCGACTGCCATTACGTCCCTCAAAATGATTGAACAACAGCAACAGTTTTTCCAGATGTTCCAGGCTCAAGCGATCATTGACCGCGTAGGTGGCGTGAGCGACGACACAGGCCAGATCTTCTGCTTTGAGATAATCACGCAATTCATAGAGATTTTTTCGCAGATTCTGGATGCGGGCAAATTGTTCGCGATCAAGACCATAGATCAGGATATGAACCTTGCAGCCGTCTTCGGGAAAGTAGGCGGTTGATTCCACCCCGGTAAAGCAGCGATCCGGATATTTCTCCACCAGCTCAAGAGAGCCCTTGATCCGATTGTGATCGGTGATGGTGACAAAGTCCATGCCGCGCTGGCGGGCAAGGGCGTAGATTGTTTCCGGTTCGGTATAGGATTCAGAAGCGCCAAGGCGCTGCAGAAACCACTCGGACGGGTGATTGGAATATTTCGAATGAACGTGTAAATCGGCTAGTGCCATACTGATTACTCTCCTTTTGGTTTTCCCCGATTATCTGCCTTAGCGTTAGCTTTAGATAAGAAAACCATAAGAATTGTATTCAATTTAAGGCAGACCAAACCAAAGCGCGGCAAAGTGCATCACTCATCAATTTCTAACCGGGATCTTGCTTTGTCTTAATCCGCCACCTCTACAAATCCATGATCAAAGCCTTTCACGTTTGGTGAATGCGTAAGGGCCGTAGTCATTCACAGCCAATCTGACTTCTTAAAGGAGACAACCACCCCATGACCAGACACCTGCGAAAACACGCTACAAACTTAACCCTGCTGCTCTTTGCCCTATTCCTGTTATTAGTCCTCAATGCCGGTGCTGCTTCAGCAATGGATCCACGCTTTAGCGATAGAGATGGCGACCTGGTAGCAGATATTCCCACGGATCCAAAGCAGTGGGTCGATCCGGCAACGCTGGTATTCGCTTACACGCCGGTTGAAGATCCGGCTGTTTATGCCAAAGTATGGGATGGCTTCATCAAACATATGGAAAAGGTTACCGGCAAAAAAGTGCAATTCTTTCCGGTTCAATCCAACGCTGCCCAACTTGAGGCTATGCGTGCCGGCCGACTTCATGTCGCGGGCTTCAACACCGGCTCCAATCCCCTGGCGGTCAACTGTGCCGGCTTTCGCCCCTTTACTATGATGGCGCGGGCTGACAATAGTTTCGGTTATGAGATGGAGATCATTACTTATCCCGGTTCCGGCATCAGTAAAATCGAGGATATCAGGGGCGGCAAAATGGCCTTTACTTCCCAGACCTCCAATTCCGGGTTCAAGGCCCCTTCGGCATTACTCGCAGCGGAATATGGTCTGATCGCTGAACAGGATTATGAGCCGGTGTTTTCCGGCAAGCATGACAATTCGATTCTCGGGGTTGCCAATAAGGACTATCCAGCGGCAGCCATTGCCAACTCGGTGCTGAATCGTATGTTTTCGCGGGACGTGGTAAATCCTGAGCAGATCGTGACCATCTACAAGTCGCAGACCTTCCCGACTACCGGCTACGGGGTGGTGTACAATCTCCATCCGGAGCTGCAAAAAAAGATTCAGGAAGCCTTCTTCAGCTTCCCCTGGGAGGGATCCGTCTTAAAAGAAGAATTCAAGAATTCAGGTGAAGCCAAATTTATTCCTATCAGCTACAAAGAGCACTGGGCCGTGGTACGTACCATCGATAAGGCCATGGGCGTTACCTATGATTGCCGTTAATCGATGCTGACCCTTAAGCGCCTGACAAAACGCTATAAAACCGGAGATCTGGCTCTGCAGGAAGTCACTCTTGACATCCCTCAGGGTCAGGTTGTTGGCCTGATTGGTCCTTCGGGGGCGGGCAAGTCGACCCTGATCCGCTGCATCAACCGTCTGGTTGAACCAACGGCAGGAACCGTGCAACTCAAAGAGCTCAACCTGACCTCGCTGAGCCAGACGGCGTTACGGCGAGCGCGACGGCACATGGGAATGATTTTTCAGGAATATGCCTTGGTCGAGCGCCTGACGGTGATGGAGAATGTGCTCTCCGGGCAATTAGGCTACGTGAGCTTCTGGCGCAGCCTGTTGCGGCGTTTTCCGACTCCGGCGGTGCAACAGGCCTTTGCCGTGCTGGACCGGGTTGGCTTGTTGGATCATGTTGATAAGCGCGCCGATGCTCTGTCCGGTGGTCAACGTCAGCGCGTCGGTATCGCCCGCGCCTTGTTGCAGAATCCGGACTTATTATTGGTTGATGAACCGACCGCGAGCCTCGATCCAAAAACCTCGCGCCAGATTATGCGCCTGATCACCGAGATCTGCGCGGAACGTCAATTAGCGGCGATTATCAACATCCACGATGTTGCCCTGGCGCAATTGTTTGTTCAGCGCATCATCGGGTTACGACAGGGCCAGGTGGTTTACGACGGGGCACCGGACGGTCTGACTGCCGAGGTGCTGACGGATATTTACGGTGCCGAAGACTGGAGTGCCACCATCCGTAAAGAACCGGTCGAAGAACCACCCGTAGCTGAGGAAGAAGAACCCCTGCCCGAGAAAAAACTGGCGGTTGCCCGATGAATATTTCATCTTCAGCGGCCGTTGCCATTAGGTACCCAATGCAATGGAAGAAGCCGCCCTTTATCGCCAATCAGTGGTTACGTTACGGATTGCTGGTGGGCGTTGTAGGTTATCTTGTTCTTGGCTTGAATTCCATCGAAGTCAACTGGATCCGGCTTTGGGACGGTCTGCCGCGCGGCTGGGCTTTTGTTTCCGGGTTTTTAACGCCCGATTTTCTGTCCCGTGGGGGCGATATTTGGGAGGGTATCGTCGAAAGCCTGACCATGACCCTGACGTCGACCGTCATCGGTGTGCTGATTTCAGTACCTATCGGAGTCGGTGCCGCCCGCAATCTTGCCCCGACACCGGTTTATCTGGTGTGTCGTTCTGTCATCGCTCTGTCCCGCAGTTTTCAGGAGGTGATTATCGCCATCCTGTTTGTCGCGATGGTTGGCTTTGGTCCGTTGGCCGGATTTCTGACCCTGGCCTTTGCCACCATCGGCTTTTTAGCAAAACTGCTGGCCGAGGATATAGAAGATATCGACGAATCACAGGCCGAAGCGATTCGGGCAACCGGTGCCGGTTGGCTGCAACTGATCAATTACGGCATTCAGCCCCAGGTGATGCCGCGCTTGATCGGACTGTCCCTCTACCGGCTCGACATCAACTTTCGTGAATCAGCGGTGATCGGCATTGTCGGCGCCGGCGGCATTGGCGCAACCCTGAATACGGCCATTGATCGTTACGAATATTCATCCGCGGCAGCGATACTGATTATTATCATCGGCTTTGTTCTGCTGGCGGAATATCTTTCCGGATTTATCCGCAAAAAGGTGCAGTGATGCCGATACGTGACAGGGATGGAAGCAACATCTGGCAGCGTCGCACCAGTCGCCAACAATGGCTGTCATGGTTCGGCTGGCTGCTGCTGGTGTCCCTGTTCATATTCTGCTGGCGTTTGATGAATGAAAACACCCTGTGGATGTTTGTCCAGGATGCCCCGCGCCAGGTGATTGATATTACCGATCGGATGACCCCGCCACGCTGGTCGTATATGGAACGGCTGTGGAAACCCTTGTGGGATACCCTCAATATCGCCACCCTGGGAACCCTGCTGGGCATTACCATGGCCGTTCCGGTTGCCTTTCTGGCGGCCCGCAACACCACTCCGAGCGATCGCTATGTACGACCTGTGGCGATATTGGTTATCGTCTCGTCACGCTCCATCAATTCACTGATCTGGGCGCTGCTGCTGGTGTCTATTCTTGGCCCCGGACTGCTGGCTGGAATCATTGCCATTGCTCTGCGCTCTATCGGTTTTATCGGTAAACTTTTGTATGAGGCTATCGAGGAGATCGATCACTCCCAGGTTGAAGCGGTCCTGGCCACCGGTGCCTCCGGGTCACAGGTGCTCGACTATGCCATCGTCCCGCAGATTATGCCGGCTTTCGCCGGGATATCAGTCTTCCGCTGGGACATCAATATCCGTGAATCCACGGTTCTCGGCCTGGTCGGTGCCGGTGGCATCGGCCTGGAACTGTCCCATTCCCTCAATACCCTGGCCTGGCCGCAGGTCAGCTTGATTTTTATCGTTATCCTGGGCACGGTGGTGGTCAGCGAGTGGATATCGGCACGGGTACGGCATGCCATTATCTAGCGTGGTAAATGGAGAACCGCGACTGGTTCTTTTTGATCTTGACCACACCCTGCTGGCGGCTGATACCAACAGCCTGTGGCTTGGTTTTCTCGCTGAGCAGGGATATCTTGATAAAGAGCGGATCAATCGTGAGCAGCAACGCTGGTATCAAGATTATGTCAATGGTTGCCTTGATTTTTCAGCCTACATGAGGTTTCAGCTGCAGCCATTATGTGGGATTCCGCAAAGGACACTGTTGACGTTGCGGGAGCTGTTCAGTGAAAACAAACTGGCGCCGCATATTGCTTCCGGTGCCACTGATCTGGTCAGGGCGCATCATCATCAGGGACATATCTGTGCCATCGTGACGGCGACCCACCATTTTTTGGCTGAACCGGCGGCAAAGCTAGTCAATATCAAGCATTTGATTGCTACCGAAGCACAGCAAACAGACGGCTCCTTTAGCGGATATCCGGGAAAGACCCTCTGCTTTGGCGCAGGCAAAATTACGGCAGTCGAACAATGGCTGAAGCAGTCAGGATTATCGGCTGCACTTCTCAACAGGGCGTCATTTTATAGTGATTCCAGTAATGATCTCCCCCTGCTGAAGCGGGTTGCACATCCGGTTGCAGTGGACCCTGACGTGAGGTTAAGGAGCATTGCAACACAACACGGCTGGCCGATTATCAGTCTGCGCCTTCGATCTTCGACAATGATCAATTGCTGAACAACTCGAAAAAACAGGAATCTCATATACACCAAAGAATGCCGGCGTTTTGATCGTCGAGGAGGCTGGCGGTCGCGTCACGGATTTTGATGGTCAACCTCTTGATTTTGCTGGTGGCGTTGAGCGTGCCGCTAACCGGGGGATTGTTGCCGGTACCATCACAACTCACGAGCAAGCGATCCGTGCCCTGTCAACAGACGCAAAAGCGACGTGATTGATGATCACAGCCGAAACTCCCAAATCGAATAATCCATCCGCATCAAGAGACTTGCTGTTGATCGACGGCAGTGCCCCTTTTTTTGTCCCCTTTGTCGACGGCCAGCGCAAAAACTGGTCGAAGGCGCCCCTGGATGCCCTGATTAACCAGGGCAAGATCAGTCAGCATCACCGTGACCTGATTTGTGCCGCCCTGGTCAGCTATTGTGACAAGGCCCGCGCGCTGGGTTTTACTGCCATCACCTTCGACGACCTGGCCCACCTGGTGATCCTCGACAGCTATTCCGCCCTGCTGAAAGAAACCGTCCATTCCTGGCGTTCCCTGATGCAACGTGCCTTTGCCATCGCTGCCGCTGCGGGTCTGCGCATCTTTATCAATACCGACCTGATGTTCTGGAATCAGTATATTGAAGCAGCAGCAGGTAGCCGGTCGGGCCGCGATGGTCGGGTCCGGCAGATATTCGTCCACTGTCTGGAGCAGTTGTTTACCACCTTTGCGGAAGTGTCCGGAATTGTCACCCGCATCGGCGAGGCCGATGGTCATGATGTGGACTCGCCGTTCAAAAGTCGATTGTGGATTACCTCAGCACGACAATGTAACCGCTGGTTGCAAGAGAGCCTGCCCGTCTGTGAAGCCCACAACACCTTGTTGATTTTTCGCACCTGGAGTCTGGGGGCCTTTCCAATCGGGGATATCTCCTGGAACGAAACCACCGAAAAAGCAGCCTTTGCCGACATCCGTTCTGACGCCTTTGTCGTGTCGCGAAAATATGGCGCTGCCGATTTTTTTCGCTATCTCCCCTTGAATGAACGGATTACGGAGTCCAGGCACGCCCAGATCATCGAACTGCAGGCCCGGCGCGAATACGAAGGGTTCGGGGTTTTCCCCGCCTATGTCGGGCGCCAATACGAGGAGTACCGGGAGCAACTCAGCACCTGTCCAACGTTACGGGGGATTCTGGTCTGGTGTCAGACCGGTGGCTGGTCCCATTTTGATCGTTTAACCTTTCTTGACAACTCCTCCCCCTGGAATGAACTCAATACCATCGCTGCCATCGAACTCTTCACCACCAACAGGGCCGCGGCATCGATCATGCGGCAATTTTGCCGGGAGCAGTTCAGCGAGCAGGATGCGGAAATCATGATCGAGATCGTTGAGATCTTCGATCGCTTGGTCGACCGGCTCTGGTACTTTGCCCCCTTTGCCCGCCGCCAGATCTGGTTTCGCCGTTTGCGGGTGCCACCGCTGTTGTGGATTTTCTGGGATACCATCCTGGTCAACCAGCCGCTGCGGCTGATGTTTCGCGCCTATCTCGATTCCCCTGCCGAGATTCGCAATGATGATCGTGAAGAGCGGGAGCTGATCCGGCGCTTGCGCCTGCTGATCAAGCAGCTATCTGTCGAGCAAGCGGATCTGACCTTGGGGGGGGACTCCCTGCGCCTGCTCTATTCACTGCGGCGTTTCTATCTGGGCAACGCCGGCAAAAAACGGATTATCAAGATCAGCGCCCGGATTGAGCGTTACCGGAATAAACATCCGCAAGGGTTTATTGTTGAGAGTGATTATTCCCCCTTCCGCATTCGTTGGATCACCGCTGGAGCTCTGTTCGCCCTGCTGATGCGATCTGAATCTGACTATCGGATCATTGATCGTGCCCTGTTGATCCGCCTGACGGGACTGGTTTTCCCCTTGTTGCGGCGCTTCCAGCATCAACGCATTCCGGAATTGGCTGAGCGTCAGGCCGGTGGGCTGGATCTGTTTTTCCGCTGATGGATAGAGGCCATGGTGACGATGAACAAAAACAAAGGGCTGCGACGGTTGCTGCTGGCTGGAGGATATTCCATCAAAGGGTTACGGTCGGCCTGGTGTCAGGAAGCCGCTTTTCGCCAGGAACTGATCCTTACCCTGTTGTTGCTTCCCATCGCCTTGTGGCTCGACTTTTCCGTCATGGAGCGTCTGCTGCTTATCGCCGTGCTGATCCTGGTGCTGGTGGTGGAGTTGCTCAACAGCGCGATTGAAGCTGCGATTGACCGGATCGGGCCGGAACTTCATGAACTCTCGGGGCGGGCCAAAGATCTTGGCTCGGCGGCTGTTTTGCTTAGTTTATTGCTGGCGGTCGGGGTATGGGGAAGTTTGCTCATCAACTACTAACTCTCTTACAATACCAACGTAACAAGCTTTGACGAGTCTTCCAATGCCGATCAGCCCATCAACAACACCAGGGGGCGCTCATATGACATTGGATGGAAGACATGATTTCACCGATCAATATCAGGATTGCGGAGCAACACCTGGCGCAATCAATCCCGCAGGTAGGCAGTGAACTCAAACAGATGTTTGATGACATTATTTGTCATCGTCATTTAACCCCCCATTTTCAGCCCATCGTTGATCTACAGACCGGAAAAATTATCGGTTATGAGTCCCTGATACGGGGCCCGTCCGACTCACCGTTGCATCCTCCCGGCGTATTGTTTGAGACTGCTATCAGACTCAATCGTCTGGTTGAACTGGAAATCCTCTGTCGTGATATCAATATCGAGTTTTTTTCGCGACTGCAACTTCCCGGCAAACTGTTCCTGAACATCAGCCCCAAAGCCCTGATGGAGCCGGACTTCCCCCGGGGATTCACCAAACAATCACTGAATAAACATGGCCTTGACAGCAGCCGACTGGTCATTGAATTAACCGAAGACTTTCCGATTTTTGATATTGAAGTGGTTCGGCAGAACCTTGAGTACTATCGCAATACCGGTTTTCAGGTTGCCCTGGACGATCTGGGGACGGCCTATGCCGGATTACGTCTCTGGTCTGAGCTCAAACCCGATTATGTCAAATTTGACAAATATTTCATTCAGTCTATCAACCGCGACCCCCATAAAAAATATCTGATACAAAGCCTGCAGGATATAGCTGCCCAGGTCGGCTGCCAGACCATTGCTGAAGGGGTCGAAACCATCGAGGAATATTATACTGTCCAGGCGATTGGAGTGACCTATGGACAGGGTTATTACTTTGGCCGTCCAACCTCATCGCCGGTGCTCAGTCTGCCGGCGGAGATTTTGCTGCAACAGCCAAATAAATTGTCCACCAATTATGAATGGGGAACCGTAACCGTTTCCTGTTTGCTCAAAATCGTTCCGACCATTCAATCAGGAATATCCCTGAATGAGGTTGGAGATCTGATGGAAAAATATCCGGAATCGATGAGCCTGCCGGTGGTTGATGGTGATGTTGCAATCGGCATCCTCCAACGACGTCAGGTCTGGGATATTTTGGCCAGTCGCTATGGTCGTGATCTGTTTGGTAAAAGTCCTGTCTCATCTCTCGACATTATTAGTACTAAAATCTTGCGGACTGAAATTCATACCCCGGTCGAACAGCTCAGCCAGACCATTACCAATGAGGGCACGGAAACCCAGGACAACATTTTTATCATCCTGGAGAAGGGGCGTTATCGTGGTGTCGGTCTGCTCGTGGACCTGCTCAAACAGATCACCGAGATGCAGATTCGCAATGCACACTACGCCAACCCGTTGACCATGTTGCCGGGGAACGTCCCGATTGAAAAAAAGCTCGAGTATTACCTGGCAGAGAGTCGCGCCTTTACCGTGTGTTACTTTGACCTGGATAATTTCAAGCCCTTTAATGATGTCTATGGCTACAGCCGTGGCGACATGGCAATCCGCCTGACGGCAACGGTCCTCAAGGATGGCTGCCATCCACAAAAGGACTTTATCGGTCATATCGGTGGGGATGATTTCATCATTATCTTCTGTAGTGAGAACTGGCAGGATCGCTGTGAGCGGATATTGGCGCGGTTTGCTGGGGAGATCCTTGATCTTTACGATGCTGAACATCGATTGAAGGGCGGGATTGAGGCGTTGGATCGTCAGGGCAATATGGTCCGCTACAGCTTTATCAGCCTGTCCATCGGCGCTACCCACTATCCCGGAACCAGCTCAATTTCCAGCCACCACGAGATATCCTGCCAGGCTGCTGAAGCAAAAAAACAGGCCAAAAAAACACCCGGAAACTCTTTGTTTATCAATCGGCGCAGCCAACCCTGCAGTGATGACAATGATTGACCACCTTTTACCTTATTCTCATCAAAACATAATACCGAACCAACATTGGTTGCCTATCTTCGACTATCAATCGGTTCAACCATAACATCCTGGACGAGAGGCCGCTTGTCGCGAACAACTTCTTCCATAGCCCTTGCCGGTGCGAGTGATGTGTCATGGCGCAGTGCGCTGGGGCTTGATCAAAACAGCCCGATTGCTGACCTGCCGTTCTCAGCCGAGGATATTACTGCCGGTACTGAAACCGAGCTGCAGGTGGTGGTGGTCGGTGACCGGGACCGGGTCGATTTGCCCCTGGAAATAGCGGCCTCGCGATTTTACGCCAATCTGCAGCGCCGCACCCAAAGCGGGGAAAGCCCGCGCAAAAATATCACCCTTCTGCAGGAGTACCTGGAAAACAATCGTGAGGGGATCTGGGAAAACAGCTGGGTGCGTTTTTCCAGGCGGCGCTTGTGTGACCAGGCTCTGCAGGTCTGGAATCAGGATATTCTGGCCAACAAGAGCAACCCCGCCGCCGGACCACGCACTGATCTGCACCGCTTCCATCTGGTCGGCCGACAGGGTGAAGATTGTCTCAGGGTTCCAGTGAGTTATCTGCTGAAGCTGGCGTTGGCAGATTTTCTCGGTCGCCGGGGCCACACCCATGACCGGATCCGGCAAACCGGAGCGTCGATTCTTGACCATTTCTTAAGTGACAATACCTCCCCGGAAACTTTTTCTTTCCATGTCGAACAGCTTTCACCGTCCCGGGGAATGGGGCGTCAGGTAGCGCGGGAAACCGCCAAGCGCTACCTGCTGACCCAATTACTGGTCGCCTACGCCAACCATCAGTTCGGGCTGGTGGAAGATGGTCAGAAGGTTATGGTGTATTTTTCACCGCATCCACCATTGCGTCAGCAGCATCTCAATGATTTGATTTCCGATACCTTTTATCGCCATCTCTATATGAGCCCATGCCTGTCGGGATGGAATCAGGGAGAAGAGAAATTCCATTACATGGAACTCTGCCATCAGGTGTTGAGCCGCAGTCGCCTCAACGCCGTGGCAAAGCTGCGTGAGGCTGGAATCATCCTCAACAATCTGACGGTGTTGCCCAACATGTCCAACATCAGCCTGGCCAACAACGGGGTTCATCTCAGTATCGGCAGCCGCCGTTTAAGTCGGGCGCTTCGCGATTCACACCATGGCTTCAACGGCGGACACGAGAAGTGGATTGGTGATCTGGTCTGCAAATCACTGGAAATGTTTCTGCCCCTGTTTGCTACCACTTACAGCGCCGCTCCCCGACGCCTGGCGTTCAGTGATTTTCACCCGGAACAGGTGTTGGGATTTCTGCCCCATCAGCTGGATGACACCCACCTGGGCATGCTCTGGCGACGCTGGAAAAAGAAAGCCGATATCTCCATTTTCGGCCACGCCCTGACCCCTTTCGGCCCCACCTGGCTGGATCGCGGATTAAGCCGACTGTGTTCATTACGGGGTGATCTGGTCCCCGATTTCCGCTTACTGGACTACCCTATCTGTTTTTTAAGTACGGAACAGAGCCCGGCCTACAGCGGCGTATGCGGCAACCAGCAACAACTGCTCGACGATCTTTCCTCCATGGGGATCTTTGACCGGCAGATGTCTCTGTACCAGTTTTTCAAACTGCGTGATTACGCTTCCATGAAATTCAGCGGTTTTGAGGGGCGGCACCACAGCCTGTTCCCGGATCTGGATCGTGACCTTGCCGGGGCGACAAACCTGCAGATACTGGTGACAGCCCTTATCTTCAAATATCTGGTCCGTGATCAGCTCAGCCATCGTCATATTCCGGATACACCGATCATTGAAAGTGAGCGTCGACAGATCTTTTTCGGTATGGCTGTTGGTATTCCGACCTTTTTTGTTCACAAAAAAACCCGCAATCGCCTGCTGCTGAAGATTCTCAGACAGACGGAGAAGATTCGAACCAGTCGCCGCTATCCCGGCTATTTGCGCATCTACCATCACGAATACTGCCTGGGCCTGTTGCGCCTGATTCAGGAAGATGGCGCCGATCTGATCGAGATGTTCGGTTTTGCCGATTTACTCACCGACCTTGAAACACGGTTGCGTGATCCGGACAAAGCCTCGGCAGCCGGACGACTGATCGGAGGTATTTGTGGGGGCAAGCAGAAAGATGCCCTGCGGATGACGGCGGAAGAGTTCAACCGGGAAGCAGAACGCTACTGTCGAACCACCCTCAGGCATGAGCATATTCACCAGGCCATGGATTTTATTCAGGCTGATCTGAAACAGGCAGGAATTTCCTCTGCTGTTGAAGGATTAACACCACAGCTGAACCGACTGCTCAACCAGCAGGTCACTGACGATTTCTGCCGGCGGGCAGCTGACGATCTTATCACTGGCCGTTCCGGTCCTCAGTCGATAGAGCAAATGATCTCCCTGGTGTTACTGCTGGAGGACCGGGATCGTCACATGAATATGGATGCCACCGATTCGGAGGAGGTATATGCAGCAACTGCATCAGTATATTGAGCGTCACAGTGGGCGAATTTGCGATGAACAGCTGATCGGCGATCCCCTGATTCAGTGGCTTTATCATCCGATCAGGGAAAAGGCGCCGCAGCTGTTTCAGCTCCTGATCAGCGCCCGCCCCTCAGCCTTGTTAAGCTGGTGGCATTACAGCCGGATGCTCAATGGCCGACTGTCGACGAAAACCCGGGCGTTACTGGCATCCGGGGGAGTGATGATTGAATGTCTGGAGCCCCCCGAGCGGCTGAACACCGCCCGCAAAGTGTTTGAACGGCAGATTCGCTATTGGGTCTATCGTCCTCTCCCCAAAGAAAAAGAAGCCATTCTGTCCCCGGCCGATGCCAAGGCGCTGGTAGGAAGTTTGTCCAACCATCCTTACCTGGAAATCAAAGGGCACTTTTTTGACCTGCCGGAACTGCTGGGAAATCGTCCTTTATGGCGCGAATCTTTTGCCTTCGCCGATTTTACCGTGTTTCGACTGACCCCGGAGAAATATCACTACAACCATACCCCGGTCGCCGGACGGGTCGTTGATTTCTACCAGATCGAAGGAACCTTTCACTCTTGTAATCCCGGAGCCATTGTTGCCGAGGTGACCCCTTATTCCAAAAATCGCCGGGTCGTCACGATCATTGATACCGATGTGCCGGACGGTAGCGGTATCGGTCTGGTTGCCATGATTGAAGTCGTGGCGATGATGATCGGTGAAATAGAACAGTTTTACTGCGAAGATCAGTATCATGCGCCACAGCCGATTAAAATCGGGATGTTTTTGCGCAAGGGGGTTCCCAAAAGCCGCTATCGGCCGGGAAGCAGCACTGACATCCTGCTGTTTCAACCGGGCCGGGTCCGTTTTGCGGATGATCTGATCCGTAATCAGCAACGCAGCGATGTTCGCAGTCGCTTCACTTCCGGCTTCAAAAAGCCGCTGGTTGAAACAGATATCCAGGTCAGATCCTTGCTCGCTCTTCCCGCCGAAACCGATTAAACATTGAAATGTAGGGGCGGGGAAACCCCGCCCCTACACCGAAAATCCCTCTTGAAAACGGAGTCAACCCATGGAAAATGAGCTGTTTATTCTGATTCTGGCGCTGGTGACAATGCCGGTGCTTTTCTGGGGCTTTCGGGTTTTACCCGGTCGCGGCTGGCAGATGCTGGCAACCCTGCCGGTGCGTAAAGGAAAAGATTGCAGCAACGAGGGAACCAACCTGACCTGGTACGGGTTACTGACCGCCAATGCCTATGCGGCGGCCCTGGCGTTACTGTTTGTCCTCCTTGGTAGTGCCGCTATCCCCCTGACGTCGATGCTGGTGATTGCCGCACTGCTGCTGCTGATCTGTGTTCCCGCTTCGCGCCTGATTGCGCGCCTGGTGGAAGGCAAATCACACACCTTTACGATTGGCGGTGCGGTATTTGTCGGCATTGTCGCTGCACCGTGGGTTATTGAACTGGTTTCCCGGATCAACGGCACTTCGTTGCCGGTTCTGACCTTTCTTGCTGCCGTTGGTTGTGCCTATGCTCTGGGTGAAGGTCTGGGACGAATTGCCTGTATCAGTTTCGGCTGTTGTTACGGTAAGCCGCTTGCGAACTGTGGCCCCCGAATGCAACGTCTGTTCGGGCGCTGGAGTCTGGTTTTTCAGGATGAAACCAGAAAAGCCTGCTATGCCGATGGCCTGGCGGGGCAACCCCTGATTCCGATTCAGATGGTCACGGCCGTTCTGTATGTTGTCACCGGATTAATCGGAGTAGCGCTGTTTCTTAATGGTTTGTTTGCCTTCAGCTTTATCCTGATTCTGCTGGTGACACAGCTCTGGAGGGTTTTTTCAGAATTCCTGCGGGCCGATTATCGCGGCAAACAAGGGTTTTCGGCCTATCAGATCATGGGGCTGCTGGCGATTCCCTACGCTGTCGGCTGTGTTTTTCTTTTTTCATTATCAATTTCTACGACACCATTGTTGCTGGATGGGCTGCAACAGTTCTGGCAGCCGGTGCCGATCCTTTTTTTGCAAATTATCTGGTTCATCATCTTTATTTATACCGGTCGCAGTACCGTCACCGGAGCTCATGTCGACTATTATCTGCATCGCGAGCGGATCTGAGCGGTACGCCTTATCAAAAACTAACGGCATCGTAATCCGCTCCTTACCCAGGGCAAAGATGATAGCAGCTGTTAAATGCTTTAACTGCCATCAATTCATTCCATCCGATGAAAAAGGAGCCCCCATGATCAGAAAGTACCTGACCCTGCTGGTTGCAACCATGATGTTGCTTGCGACCGGTGCGCTATCCGCTACAGCTGCTGAAATTACCGTTTATACCGCCCTCGAAGATGACGAATTAGCGGTGTACATCCCTGCTTTTGAGAAAAAACATCCGAATATCAAACTGAACCTGATCCGCGATTCAACCGGTATTATCACTGCCAAGCTGCTGGCGGAAAAAGATAACCCGGTGGCTGATGTGGTCTGGGGCACCGCAGCTACCAGTCTGCTGGTTGCTAACGAGATGGGCATGCTGGCGGGTTACAGCCCCAAAGGGATCGAAAAGGTTCGTCAAGGGATGAAAGACACCCGCAATCAGGAAGCACGCTGGGTCGGCATTAAGGCCTATGTTACCGGTATTGTCGGCAACACCATCGAGATGCCGGCTAAGAAGCTGACTATGCCTCAGTCCTATGCTGATCTGATCAAACCGGAATACCGTGGCGCCCTGGTGATGCCCAATCCGGCTTCTTCGGGAACCGGCTTTCTGACGGTTTCGGCCATCCTCCAACTGATGGGTGAAGAGGAAGGCTGGCGCTACCTGGACAAACTTCATCAGAACATCGCCATGTATACCCATTCCGGTTCGGCACCGGCAAAGATGGCCGGTAAGGGGGAATTTCCCATTGGCCTATCCTTTGCCTATCGTGGTTTCAAGCAGCGGGACTCCGGTGAGCCGGTAACGGTGGCCTTTCCGACTGAAGGATCCGGCTACGAAGTCGAAGCCAACGCCCTGATCCGCAAGCCACGGATCAAGCCGGAAGCCAAAACCTTCCTTGACTGGGCGATCAGTGACGAGGCCATGGCCATGTACGCCAGGGTTTATCCGATTGTCGCTACCGACATTCGGGTTGGGGCCCCCAAGGGCTGGCCGACGGATCCCATGTCGGTGCTGATTAACAACGATCTTGAGTGGGCCGCAAAAAATCGTCAGCGGATCCTCAATGAGTGGACCCGCCGCTATGATGGTAAAAGCCAGCCACGTGGCTAAGGTTTAAACGTCGGGCTGGAGATGCCCAGCTGACCGAACAGCCGTTGCATCTAATTTTATCCTTGATATGGGCGGCGATAGCCGGAACTGTGCCTTCCGACTTTCGCCGCTTTTTTTTCATTGAAAGTGTGAGTGATGAATAAAAAAGCACCGAAGAAATCGCTAACCAGCACTGACTATTTTATTGAAGTTCGCCATCTGACCAAGAAGTTTGGAGCCTTTACCGCTCTTGATAACGTCAACATCGGTGTAAAGCCCGGAGAATTTGTTTCGATTCTGGGTCCGAGCGGGTGCGGCAAAACAACCCTCTTGAGGGTTATTGCCGGGCTTGAACAGCAGAACAGCGGCAGTGTCTGGATTCAGGGCAACGATGTCTCCAGAGAGCCGGTTGCCAACCGCCAGCTGGGGATTGTCTTTCAATCCTACGCCCTGTTTCCCAATATCAACATCATCAATAATGTCCAGTACGGACTACGGCAGATGACGGCTCCGGCCCGCCGGGAACGCGCTCAAGAGATGCTGGAACTGGTCGGCTTGAGCGATCAGGCGGATAAATATCCGGCCCAGCTCTCCGGCGGTCAGCAGCAGCGCGTCGCCCTGGCCCGGGCGCTGGCGCCCAACCCATCGCTGCTGCTGCTTGATGAACCCCTGTCGGCGTTGGATGCGCGCGTGCGGGCCAGGCTGCGCGGAGAAATTCGCAGTATCCAGGAAAAGCTCGGGGTTACCACCATTATGGTGACCCACGATCAGGAAGAAGCCCTGACCATGGCGGATCGGATCGTGGTGATGGATCAGGGGCAGCTGATGCAGTTCGCCGATCCTCAGCAGCTTTACGGGGCGCCCGCCAATACCTTTGTCGCCGGATTTATCGGCACCATGAACTTTCTACCCGATTGCCGCCACCAGGACACAACCACGGTACGTTTTCTCGATTATTCGCTGGAGTCCCGTCCGCCGGAGGGCTTTTCTGCCCCCGAGCAGATAACCACTCTGGCCATCCGCCCCGAGCATGTGCGCATCGCCGATGATCAGGACCGCAGCAGCAACATTCTGCGGGCGCGAATTGAGCAGATCGAGTTTCGCGGTTCCGTTTCACGGGTGATGGTGCGCGTACTGCATCTGGCCGGTCACCCCTCTGCTCATCAGATCGAAATCGATCTGCAACCCAAGGCCGTCGATCAGCTGCAACTCGACGCCCGTCACGATCTGGACATCTATCTACCGCCCAAACACGTGCTCGCCTTTTCCGACAGTTTAAGCCTTGGTGCAGGTCAGTCCCATGCCGCCTGATCAGCTGGCAGGACTTGCCATGAAGCCCCTGTTTGTCGAGCCTGCCCCGCGCCAACGCCCCGGTCTGCAGGGCTGGATCAGACGCTTGCTGATTTTGCTGGCCTGCCTGTGGCTGGCTGTCGGAGTGCTGCTGCCGCTTGCTGAAGTGTTCGAGAAAGCGACAACCCTGGAAGTGCAGGTGGCTATCGATGAACCCACCGAAGAACAAAAAACTCTGGATCCTTTTCGGGGCGAAATCAGGGTTGCCGGTTACAGTATCCTGCTGATGGAAGAAGCGGGGCAGGGGGTTCTGTACCTGAATAACCGCCGCATTGATCCTGTTGATGTCAGCGATGATCATTTGCAGGTGCGCATCAGTGACACGCGCTTTGAACAGGTTGTCATCACCAGTGCCATCCCCCCCGGGCAAACCGAGCGGATGCCAATCAAGCCGGTAAAGATCGAGCGCCACAGCGGAGGGTACTGGCTGATCGACAGCCATCCTTTCCCGTTAGGGGACGCGGTACGAACCGTAACCCGGTTCATCGGCCTTGCCAACTTCATGTATTATTTCGGCATCCATGACCTGACCCAGAAACAGTTTGTTGGAGCCTTTTTTCTCATACTGCTTGCCGGCTTCCTGCTGGTTCGGATGCTGATCGATTTCGTGCGGGAAAAGCCTGCGACACTGCGTACCTGGTACCTGCCGGCAGCGGTCATGCTGTTGCTCGCCGCCCAGATTGCAGCTTCCGGACAGCTGATTTACCATCATAGCGGCCAGACCAATCTGGCCCAGTCCACCTGGAACAGTCTGCTGGTCGCCTTTACCACCACCCTGGTAGCCGTTGTGCTGGCGTTTATTTACGCCTATGGCCTGACGCGCACCAGGATGGTGGGAAAAATGTTGTTCCGGGTTATCGCCATGCTCCCCTTGTTTGCACCGACCATGTTATACGGCCTGTCACTGGTCTATCTGTTTGGTAATCAGGGACTGGTCACAACCGGTTTTTTTGGTAAAGTTTCCTGGCTGGCCTGGGATATCAATCTCTATGGCTTTACCGGTATTGTTCTGGCAGAAATTGCTTTTACTTTTCCACCGGCGATGATGATTTTAAGCGTTGCCCTGGCCCATACCGACGCCCGCCTCTACGAAGCCTCATCGTCACTGGGTGCCGGGCGTATCCGGACCTTTTTCATGGTCACCCTGCCGGGGGTCAAATACGGCCTGCTCAGTGCGATTTTTGTCTGTTTTACCCTGTCTTTTACTGATTTCGGTGCCCCCAAGATAGTCGGCGGCCATTTTAATGTTCTCGCCGTGGATATTTACAAACAGGTTGTCGGCCAGCAGAATTTCGGCCTCGGCGCAACCGTCAGCCTCATCCTGCTGGCACCGACCTTGCTGGCTTTTGTTGCTGACCGGATCGTACAACGCCGCTCCCACGCCGCTCTGACCGCGCGCAGTGTGCCTCTTACCCCGGGTTCCCTGCCCTGGCGCGATCGTCTCTACACCGTGCTGTGCGGACTGATTGCCGCAGCGATTCTGGCCATCCTGTTTACCGCAGGGATAGGCTCTTTCGTTAAAATCTGGCCCTATGGTTTCAGTCATCCCGAAATCTACCCCGAGTTGTGGACCTTGAGTCATTATCGTTTTGAGGGCGTCGGCGGCGGGGGGTTTAAGGCTTTTTTGACCAGTTTACGCATGGCCGGGTACACGGCACTGTTCGGCACGATTATTACCTTTATCAGCGCTTATCTGATAGAAAAGACGCGAGATGCCCAGAAGTTAAGGCAAAGCGCCTATCTGCTGTCGATCGTTCCTTTGGCCTTGCCCGGTCTGGTCATCGGCATCGCCTATGTGTTTTTCTTCAACAAGCCGACCTTCAGCCTGCCTTTTATCGATCTGCAGATCGCTAATCCCTTTACTTTTATCTACGGCACTATGGCAATCCTGGTGTTAAGTAACATTGTCCACTTTTATACCGTCAGCTTTTTGACCGCGACCACCGCCCTGCGTCAACTGGACAAGGAGTTCGAGATTGTTTCGGAATCGCTAGCGGTACCATTTTATCGCACTTTTTTCAGGGTGACGGTACCAGTCTGCTTCCCGGCCATCGTTGAGATTGCCGCCTACTACTTTGTCAGCGCCATGGCAACGGTGTCGGCGGTGATTTTTCTCTACAACAGCCACCTGCCCCTGGCCTCGGTAGCAGTAGTCAATATGGATGATGCGGGGGATACGGCAGCGGCGGCAGCCATGTGTATGCTGATCGTCGCGGTGAATATTCTGGTGCGGCTTGGTGCCGAAGGGGTGTGCTGGTTGTTTGCCGGCAAGACCAGACAATGGCGACAAAAATAACTTACAGGCAGAACCCAATAGTTTTCGGAATGGAAACGAGGAATTTTTCGTTGTGGCAAGGAAATCAAGAGCTTGAGCGGAGGCGTACTAATGTACGCCGCACAAACAAGCATGCAGATTGACGCTGTCGCAGCGGAAAAGAACCGTTTCCAAACGAAAACTAGGGACGTTCACCGGCGGCTAATCGCTGTTCAATTTTTGGGATCAGGTCAGGCAGGTCGGCTACTGTGTCGATCACATAATGGGCGCCGGCCGACAGCAGTGACTGACGCGCCTGCTGTAAGCGTTGCAACAGCAGGGGGCCTTCCAGCCGGCGTACTTCATCATGACTCATCCCCAATTCATTGCCGCTGGCCGCCACGCCGATACTCCAGACTCCGGCATTGCGAGCTGAAACCACATCCACAACTGTGTCGCCGATATTAACTATTCGCTGTGGGGGGTAGACATCCAGGGTTTCCATACAACGATAGATCATCCAGGGGGCAGGTCGGCCTGCAGGAACGTCGGTAGCATAGATTGAGGCGTGAGGAGAAAAGCCGGCTACTGCCGCTTTGTCCAGAACCATTTCGGCAGCTTCCTTGAAATATCCGGTTGTGGTCGCAAAGGGAATGCCGTGCCGATCGAGCCAGGCAACAGCGTCAAGGGTGCCGGGAATCAGCTCGCAGTGGTGCGGCAAAACCTCAAGCAGCTGCGGGGTGAAGGCCTCATACATGGCATCAATATCATCTTCTGTTACGGCACGGCCATGGACCTGCTGCCAGCGTACGGTGACCTCCTGCTGAGCTACGATCGCCCGAATATGCGCCCGTTTCTCCATCCCCATGGGTCCTCGGGCCTGGGTCAGGGTGATGGGAACTTCCATCATCCGGAACCCTTCAACAAAAGCTGCCACCGGGGCGATACAGCCATAATCAACGGTTGTTCCCGCCAGATCAAAGACCACCAGGCCAACGTTTTTATTAAACATGTCCGCTATTCCTGCGTGCCAGGGGGTAACTGTTTTCTACAGCAACAAGGAGCTGATCAATGTCACCGGGATAAACGTCACCAATATTACCAATGCGAAAGGTATCAGCGACCGTTACTTTGCCGGGATAAATGACAAATCCATGCTGCTTAAGGGCTTGATAAAAGGCATTAAATGAGTAGTCGGCAGCAGCGGGGCTATGAAATGAGGTGATAATCGGGGATTGCAATAAATCGGGTAGCAGGGTAGCAAAACCGAGCTTGCGCATCCCTTCTACCAGATAACGCTGATTAGCAAGATAACGTTTACAGCGGTTATCAAGCCCTTCCTGCTGCAGCTCTTCCAGAGCCTGGGCAAAGGCTCGTACCACATGGGTTGGCGATGTGAAACGCCACTTGCCGCCACCTTCTTCCATGGTGCGCCACTGATCGTACAGATCCAGGCTCAACGAGCGGGCGTTGCCTTCACAACCTTTGAGAACTTTCGTACGGGCTACAACAAAACCGAATCCCGGTACTCCCTGGATACATTTGTTGGCACTGCTGATCAGAAAATCTGCCCTGAGGGCGTTGATGTCAATCGCTATGCCACCAAAGCTGCTCATGGCATCGACAATATAGGTTTTATCAAAGTCTTTTACGACGGCACCGATGGCGGCTACAGGGTTGAGCATGCCGGTGGTTGTTTCACAATGGACAACGGCAACATGACTGATATCCGGATCTTCTGTAAGAATCCGGCGTACCCGATCCGGATCGACAGGGCTTATCTCGCCAAAACTTTCGATGCGTACGGCCAGCCCGATGCGCCGGGCAATTTCCCCCATGCGATCACCATAGGCACCGTTGGCCAGCACCAGCAGTTTGCCCGTAGCCGGAATCGCACTGGTCAGGGTGGCCTCTACCGAAAAGGTTCCGCTGCCTTGCATCAGAACAGCGGTGTATCCTGTTGCCGGTGTCGCCAGGGCGACCAGTTCGGCGCGGATCTGCTGAACAATGTTGTTATAGTCGCGGTCCCAGGTGCACCAGTCGCGGAGCATCACCTCTTTGACCGTCGCTGTGGTCGAGAGGGGTCCCGGGGTCAGGAGCAGGTAGGGATTAACCGGCTGAATCATCTGATTCTCCACCATGGAACATGTTCGTTGCCTGCAATAACGCCTTGACCTTGCCCCGGATTCTACTGCTGCCGGCATGCAGCAGGGCTTCCGCACAGACCAGCGCCAGGGAGCGCTCCGGTTCATCAGGGGCCGGACAGGCGATACGATGATGACCGCGGTGGATCACCTTCACCGGCGCGGATAACAGCCAGCTCAGCTGAAACTCGTTGTCATAGGCGTCAAGAACGGTTGCCAACGACAGCTGCGGTATCGTCCTGGAGGTCAGTTTGACCCCGCATTTTTCGGCAAACTCAAGAAGATCAAAAATTCTCCGGCGATCAAGGCGATGCACCAGTGAGGGGCTCACCTCCTGCTCATCAGGTTCATCAATGAGCAAGCCGGAGGATGAACAGTGGGTATTTTTCAGCATTACAGATTCCAATGGCGCCGCCGTTCTACCAGTTCCTGTGCCTCAACCGACAGGGTCGCGATGGGATAAGAACGTAGCCGTTCAACTCCGATCTCTTCTTCGGTCATCAAGCAATAGCCGTACGTACCGGCACTGATCCGTTGCAAAGCGGCCTCGACCTGGACGAGAAGGGAACGTTTACGACGATAATTAATCATCTCCATGGCGGTTCCGCTTTCCTTGATACTTTGATCGACAATGTCGCCAACCCGCTCATCCTGCAGACGGATGCGCCGGCGAGATTCGCTGTATTCAATCTGCAAACGCTCTCGCCACTCCGTTAAGATGCGTAGAAAATAATCGAGCTGATCGTCGTCCAGATAATGATCCTGGTTCCTCAATGGCAGTGCGATATTCTGTTGCATACTCATCGGTTCGCTCCGGGCAGTGGAATTTACGATGTTTTCATTTTTATTCCCGTTAACAGGCGGTTTATCTAACGACAGTCGGTGCGCCACAGGCAGGAGGTTTCTCCGCAGCTATCTGCCTGATCAGTCATGAAACACACCGGGTTCTTTTCCGCCGACTGGATCGACCGGATCAGCTCGGTTTTTCTCAATCGTCCCAGCTGGACCCCTTTTTGTGCTGCCATTTTTTTAATTTCTTTCACGTTCATGAGCGGCTCTCCTTTACTGATATCCTGTTCTCTGACAAGATTTTTGGTCTCTGTTCAGCACCGGATCGAGAATCCTGTGGCAAGGATCGAGCTGAATAGTTACGATTTTTTGGAACTTTTAGCGTTGAATTATTAGGAAACGACCAGAATGGGGTGATTTTTGTGTAAGAAGCTGACAGTTCGGACCTGAATCAGCAGTGCGCCGGTTACGCCGGTCGGTGCGTGCCTGTTGTGCGTATTGACACCTGACAGGTTGTCGGTCACCCTTGGACAAGGATTCGTCGCGCAGGGTTGAAAGGCTTGTCGCAACCTGTAGCAGCACACTGCCGGACCATCTTTCGGGTAGAATTTCCCGGTTTCCACGACGAAAAATTAAAAGGAGACCGTGAAGGACAACGATCATCACGGCTGAATCTTCAATATCGTATTATTTATACAGTTGAAAAAGAGGTTGTTTCAGTCTATGTGATAGATATAACACCCCATAAATATTGCTCCGGTGATTAAACAGTTTAATCACCGGAGCAATATTATTATGTTTCCTGAATACGAATCACAAGAAATTCAAAAAGTGGCATAAACTGTACCAGTTCCCCATCATCGATCCTCACAATTGTTCGTTCTGTATGGTGCTTGGCGGTTTGCGAAGCGCCGATATGAAATTCCCGTCACACAGATCTCAGAGTGTCGCCGTTACCTGCAACAGATACGGATAGCGCTCCTGCTGCTCCAGCAACCATTCAACCAGCCCCTCTTCCTTTTTCGCCAATCGTTCACCTACCTGTGAATTGAGCTCCAGTCCGAGCAGCCAGATCAGATTCCCACTGATATTCACACCATACTCGTGGGCGAATTCATTCCTCAGGTTTTTTTCCAGTTCCGCTGCCAGATCCAGCGGGCGCGCCAGATAATGACTGGGAAAAGCGACAAGGTTTTGATCGAGGCTACTTAAGAACGCCTGCTTTTCGTGGGGGTGGAGGGCCGAGAAGTCAACCCCGCACCAGGCAGGCGGGCGGGTTGATAGCAGGGCCCGGCACGACAGGGGGCGTTGGTGATAGCTGGAACAGTTCTGCTGTGGATCGAGCAGGGGGCAACCGCCCCCCTGCTGACGGTAGGAGTGGAGAAATTCTTTGAGATCAGCCGCTGTTGTACATAGCTGTGCGACTACCGGCAAACGCTCATTGATCTGCTGGCGTTGTTCGACGGACAGACCGGCTGCCAGCATCACGGCTTCCGGATAGCTGCAGTTAACCGCCAGGGTGCAGCAGTTGCCACAGCCTGCGCGGCAGTAGAGATCCCTTTCTTGTTCCCGCCAGGACTGCCACAGTTCGGCAATGGCGTCATCCAGCTGTTGGCGCGCAGCGACAACCTGCGGCGGGAGCCTGCTTTCGTCCATCAGGCCACCCGGTTGCGGGGTTCCCCCTGCAAAAAGGCGGCGACATTGTCGACCGCCATTGCCAGCAGGCGACTGCGCGCTTCGGTGGTGGCCCAGGCAATGTGGGGGGTGATAATACAGTGGGGAGCACTCAGCAGCGGATTGTCTGCGCGCGGCGGTTCGCTGGACAGGACATCCGTTGCATAGCCGCCAAGGTAGCCGTCTTCGAGGGCTTCAGCGACGGCCGCTTCATTGACCAGCTGGCCACGACCGGTGTTGATCAGCAGGGCACCCTGTTTGACCCGGGCCAGATGCGCGGTGTTGACCAGTTGATCGGTTTCCGGGGTCAGCGGGCAGTTCAGGCTGATGACATCACTGTCGGTAAAAAGGCGGTCAACATCGACGAAGGTGACCCCTTGCTCTTTTTGATATTTTTCCGGATGAGCGGTTTGCACCAGCACCTGCATGCCAAAAGCGCGGGCAATAGTGGCCACCCGCCGGCCGACTTCACCATAGCCGACAACCCCCATGGTTTTGCCGGCCAGTTCACATAGCGGATGAGTACGAAAACTGAAATCTTCGCAGTTGACCCAGGCTCCTTCTGTCACCATGCGGGCATGATGACCAACCTGTTGTACCATTTCGAGCAGTAGCGCAAAGACCATCTGGGCGACCGATTCGGTACTGTAGCCGGGAGCGTTGGTGACCACAACTCCCCGCTCTTTCGCCGCATCAAGATCGATGATGTTGACCCCGGTGGCCAGAACCCCGATGTAACGCAAATCGGGGAGGGCGGCTATGGTATCGGCATTGATCGGCACCTTGTTGGTCAGGATAATAGCGGTATCCCGTGCCCGTTCAGTAATCTGATCAGCGGAGGTACGCGGGTGAATGATGCAGGTTCCCAGGGCTTTAAGTGGCGCCCAGTCGAGATCGCCACTATTGAGAGTATAGCCATCCAGAACAACAATTTTCATACTCAATCCTTTGTGTTTGCGTCGCGCCCGAACAGCGTCAGAAGGCTTTGCTTCTCTTCATTACTGATACTTTCCGGTTGGGGCACGTCGGTATGGCAGAGTTGATTTCTACCACCTTGCTTGGCTTGATAGAGGTAGTGATCTGCCTGAGAGATCAGTTCTGCGGCGGAGCTTAACGAGTAAGGCCGGTAGGTCGCAAGTCCGAGGCTGGCGGTTAGTTCGAGCTTTAACCCGTCTTGTTGCAGAGGGGTTTCGGCAAGGACCAGGCGGATGCGCTCGGCCACGGGAATAGCGGCATGAAGATCGGTTTCCGGCAGCACAACGGCAAATTCTTCACCGCCGTAACGACAGACGACGTCGAGCTTGCGAATCTGTCCGCAGATCACTTTGGCAACATGAACCAGCGCCTGGTTGCCGACTTCATGACCGTGGATATCATTGACTTTTTTAAAGTGATCGAGGTCGATCATCAGCAGACTGGTTGGACGTTCGTTGCGGCCGGAACGTTCGATTTCCAGTTCCAGGGTCTCGATAAATGACCGATAATTGGCGACCCCGGTCAGGGCGTCGGTACGTACTTGCTGAATAAGCTGATCAAGTTCCTGCTGCAGATCCGTCAATGCCTTTGGAAATGGGCACCAGAGCACACCAACGGGACAGGTTGTGTTGGATGGTTGTGCGGGTGATGTAGCTGAAGGATCAACAGCGGTCATGGTTTTCTTCGCTTCATTGATGGGCAATCTTTAGGGATCACTCAATGAAATAACCTGCTACGCGCCAGGATGTGGCGGCTTCATGGTAGAGGGTGACCCGCTCGCGGGCCGTGGCGTGATGATCAAACCGGCTGGTGTAGAAAAAAGACAGGTATTCCCCTTCAGGAATTCCTTCTATCTGTTCTTTGGTGTAGTTAAGATCGGACTGAGTGCGTTCGCGCAAGGCACCAACCTGGCTACGAACCTGATCGAGTTGTGCCAGCCAGGTTTCCAGCGGAATTTTTTCGCGCATGAAGGTGGCACTTTGGCGCCAGGCTTCTTCAAAATTGCCGTTATCGAGCAGGTCAAGGAAGGCTACTGCTGCCACAGAGGCCTGCTCTACCTTTTCCGGATCCGGCTTATTGCTGAAATAAGGGTAAACAATAATAATCAGGGCAACTACGGCCAGGGAAACGTGAATCATCGAACGACGCTGCAACATCATCTCCTCCATCAAGAAACTTCATCGGCTGGTACTATAATCGGGTTCAGCCGTCAGGGCAATGGCGTTCTGTCCGTTGCGCAGGTCTCGCCGTAGTCACTCAAGGCCGGCTTCAAAGTTGAATTTGCTGCACTGTGCCGGGTCGCTGCCACGGTCCAAGGCTTCCAGCACCTGTTTGCCGTTGATACTGCCGGCGCCACAGTGGGATAGGTCGACAATAAAGCCGGAACAGCCAAGCTGCTCGAGCTCTCTGATATTACTGATAAAGGAAAAGGGGGTTTCACTGAACAGCCAGGTCAGTCCCTGGCGCTGTTGAACCCGGTAGGCATCATCACGGTCTGACAGAATTGAGCCGTCACTGTGCAGCTGGCGCACGCGGATGCGCGAGGTCAGCAGCGGAACCCGTCCGTATACCATCAGGCTGGCAGGCACCGGCAGTTGACGGGAGAGAATCGCTGCCAGGTTGTGGCGGTCGTCCTCAATATAAAGCTCAACATCGGCGATGTTCAGCTTGCTTAAGGCGACAACCGCCTGACTGTTGAGGGCAAACAGACGATAGCTGCTGTAAAGCTTGAGGCCGGTGAGCCCGTCAAACAGAGGGAAATGACCAAGATTGCTCAGACGAAACTGGTGAAAACCCGCCTGCACCAGGGTACGGATAGCTGCTTGATGCTCCTGCCAGTCCTGATCAAACAGAACAAAGGGTAAATCCCAGATGATGTTCGCAGCACGGCGGCGTAGTTTGTCGACTTGCTGCAGGCTGTGACGGTTGATGGGGAGCAGCAGGGTATTAATTCGCTCGTTATTGAGCAAATGATGTTCGCGGGTATCGGCAAGCAGTGCCCGAAATTCGGACACCTGGCAATTATTGCTGCCGGCCGGCAGCAGGGAAGCGACGGCGGCCTCGCGTTGATCGCGGCGGCGCTGCTGCAGCTGGTGCTGGCGCGCCAGACGCAGATCGCGATAAAAAGTGCGGCGGATCTGCTTGAGCTGTTTAGGGGGGATGACAACCGCCGGCAGCTCACCACAGGTCAATGACCCCAGGGAAAAAGGTTCATCGGCAACGGCTGCGAACACCTGTTCAAGGACCCCTATGTCGAGGGGTTGACTGGTGGCCGTAAAGCTGGTGACAGGATAAGTAAAATCGAGCTGCCGGCTGTTTATGGTGGCAGCCAGGGCAATGCTGGTCGGGGTGACCTTGATATCGAGGTCAACCAGTTCCCCTTTGGGTCGACGGTGTTCGAGTTTGCGGCGGGCAGCACTATCACTCAAGGTAAAGGCGTCAGCACTGGCAACCATAAAGACGCTGTCCCCGGGGGCGAAGCGTTGGTCAAAGGGGGAGATAACGGTTACCGGTTTGCCGTCGGGAGATTTCTTTACCTGCCGGCTCCCACTAAACAGCTGACGCAGAGTAAAAGCACTGCCACTTTTGTCGTTGGCAGGTTGAATGCGCAGACGGTCGCCTAAATGTAACGGCAGTGAGGAGGTAAAACTCAAGCGATTGCCCTGAACCTGGCGGACTTTGCCGATAAACCGCCCGGTCGCACCTTTTTGTGAGGGGATGGCCATATCATCAGGTTGACTGCCGGAGAGAAAGCCGCGGGTAGGTTGGCGACCAAAGCTCTCCTTAAGTTGTTGCTTGGCCTGGGCAAGCACCTCTTTACGCTCAGTTTCAGCAGCATCCATGACCCGCCGATAGGCGCCGACCACCTTGTGAACATATTCGGCGCTCTTCATCCGTCCTTCGATCTTGAAGCTGCAGATTCCGGCACGGCTGAGCTGCGGCAGCAGGTCGATAGCTGACAGGTCGTTGGGGGAAAAGAAAAACCCCTGTTGCTGATGATGGCGGTAATTCCGCCGACAGGGTTGGGCACAGCGGCCACGGTTACCACTTTTACCACCCAGAAACGATGAGAAGTAGCACTGACCACTGAAGGAAAAGCACAGGGCACCGTGGATAAAATGCTCCAGCTCCAGGCGGGTCTGGCTGCGGATATAGGCAATTTCTGCCAGGGTCAGCTCCCGCGCCAGCACCGCGCGGCTGAAGCCGAGGCGCTCAAGCATCTTGACCCCGGCGACATTGTGGATTGTCATCTGCGTCGACGCGTGGACTTCCAGACCGGGAAAATGTTCCCTGGCCAGTTTCCAGATGGCGAGGTCCTGAATAATGACTGCATCGACCGCAAAGGATTCCAGCGCTGACAGGGTGTCAATCAGATGGGATAATTCATTTTCGCGGATCAGGGTGTTGAGGGTGACGTAGAGACGCTTGCCATCGGCATGGAGATAGCCGGCCATGCGTTCGATGTCGGCAAGACTGAAATTCTTGGCCTTGGCGCGGGCGGAAAAATCCTTCAGTCCGGTATAAACCGCATCGGCGCCGGCATCAACAGCGGCAAAAAAGGCTTCGAGGCTACCGGCCGGCGCGAGGAGTTCGGGCTTTTCAGGTGTGTCAGCGTGCGGCATAAGATGTTTGTCTCCACGATTGATAACAGTCAATCTACCATTAACACAGGCACTGGTGTGGATGCAGCTGTTTTTCAGCTGGCCGGTTGTTCACAGCTGTTGCCGTTATGGAGGGGTCTGATCGCTTTAAAAGAACACTTAAGGCCCCGGCAGGGCGATCTAACCGATTGTTTCCAAGATGAGATTGTGTTTTACTGCCCCATTAATGTGGGGCTGATATCTGACAAGGAGAGAGACAATGAAACGAATATTGACGGCAATTCTGTTGGTGGCT
This sequence comes from Pelovirga terrestris, assembly GCF_014773365.1. Classification (GTDB taxonomy): domain Bacteria; phylum Desulfobacterota; class Desulfuromonadia; order Desulfuromonadales; family Geopsychrobacteraceae; genus Pelovirga; species Pelovirga terrestris. The sequence goes on along the minus strand of NZ_JACWUN010000009.1, from coordinate 81,278 downwards.
TTTTTGTTGCTGCCCGGTCTGATTCTGGGGAACGATCCCATGGCCGAGTGGCAGCCCAAATTTGATCCTCGTGGCGCGGAACACACCTATCTGCTCTCCTGTGTCGGCCATCCTGCGATCGAAGGGGTCCGGGTTGGTTTCCGTATTCGGGACCGGGTGTGGGAAGAGACAAAGGGTCGTTTGTTTGTTGATTATCGCCCCATGTCCCAGCTTGGCGGCGAGATGGATGTGATCGGCAAGCTGCGCATGGGTGCCATCCATGGCATGATGAGTTCTTCGGTAGCTGCGCCTAATGTGTCGCCGCGTCTGGGACTGGTGAATTTACCGTTTCTGGTTGGCAGCTTTGATCAACTGCAGCAGTTTCGTAACGATGCCGAGCTGTTCGAAAAATATGGCGCGGAGGCGCTGCGCTCCGGTATCCGCGTTGCTGACTTTACCGCCTATGGTGGTTACGGCTGGGCGACCCGCACCCCGGTGACCAGCCTCGAGGAGGCGCAGGGGGTGATCTTTCGTATTGCCCAGGCGCCGGTAAACATTGACATGTACCGTGCCTGGGGCTTGCAGTTCACCGTCATGCCCTGGCCCGATGTGCCCCAGGCTCTGCAGACCGGGGTCATTACCGGCCTTGACCATACCCCGACGGTGACCGGCACCGCTAACTTTTTTAATACCGCCAAACACTACACCCAGATCGACTATGCTCAGGGGCTTTACATCCACCTGATTAACGAACGCTGGCTGCAGCGTTTGCCGGAAGACCTGCGCGAGACCCTGCTACGTATTATCGCGGAGGAAAGTCACAGGGCCCGGCTCGCCGGTCAGGAGCAGGATCAGCGGGAAATAGCCAAGGCCCGGGCTGCCGGTGTGTCTTTCTACCGCTTGCCGGAGCAGGATCTGGCGGCCATGAAAGGTCAGGTTGAACCGGTGATCAAACAGTGGGAGGATCGTATCGGTGCCGATTTTCTGCAACAGGTACGGCAGCGCCTGAACAACTAATAGCGCAGAAATAATTTACCTAGTGAAAAGCCGGGAGGCGCCGCCTCCCGGCTTTTTTTATTGACCTTAAAATGGTGGAGCAGGTATACATTGATCTGCTAACTCGTTGAATTTACTAGAATTTAACTTTTGTTTGTGTAGATCAAACCCTGTTTGATCATATTTATTTCCTTTTGGGAGGTTTTACTGTGAAAAAGATGATGTTTTTGGCTGTTCTCTTGTTGGTTGGGCTGGTGACTCAGGGGGCGGCAAATGAGGATCCTCTGGCAAGCTGGCAACCCACGTTTGATCCCAGTGGAGCAAAGTATACCTACATTCTATCCAACATCTCGCATCCGGTAATTGAAGGGGTTGCAGCCGGCTACCGCATCCGCGATGCGGTCTGGGAGCGCACCAATGGCCAGATCTACGTCGACTACCGCCCTCTGGCACAACTGGGGGGAGAGCGTGACGTGATCAGCAAGCTGCGCCTCGGTGCGGTTCACGGCATGCTGAGCTCCTCGGTGGCGGCGGCCAATGTGGCTGACACCCTGGGTGTTGTCAATCTGCCCTATGTTGTTGATACCTTCGACAAACTTGACACCTTCAGGGCGGACCCGGAGATCTGGCAGCCCTTTGCTGACAGCGCTCTGGCCGGGGGTATTTATGTCGCCGATATTACCAATTACGGCCCTTACGGCTGGGCCACCACGGTGCCGGTAGACAGCCTTGAGGCGGCCAAAAGTGTTAATTTCCGCATTGCCGAAGCACCGGTCAATACCGATGCTTATCGCGCCTGGGGATTGAGGTTCACCGTAATGCCCTGGCCCGATGTGCCCCAGGCCCTGCAGACCGGGGTCATCACCGGTCTTGACCACACCGCCATTGTCTGCAATATCACGAAAAAGTTTACCGTTGCCAAGCATTTCACCGAGCTGAACTACGCTCAAGGGCTGTTTGTTCATCTGGTCAATAAACGCTGGCTGGATCGCCTACCGGAGGAGTTGCGCACCCTCTTCCTGGAGGTTGTGGCGGAAGAAAGTGCCAAATCGCGGGAAGCCACGCGCCGTCAGCACGAAGAGCAACTTGCTGCCGCCAGGACCGCGGGAGTACAGATTCATCAATTATCGGAAGCTGATCTGGACCAGTTGAAAAAAATGTCTGAACCGGTTCTGCAACGCTGGAGTGAGCGGGTCGGAGCTGAGTACCTGGCGTTAGTACGGGCAAAGCTTGGCAGTTAGAGATAATCTCTGTATAATCCCCCACACCATGACGGGGCCGGAGAGGATCCCTCTTTGGTCCCGTCTTTCGTTTGCCCTTACCAAGAAGCGTAGAGACGATCTCCACCCCGAACCCCCCCTTTCCCAACGGATATGGCAAGAGTTAGCGGAGCCGGACACGGACGATGCTGAAAAAAATCTTTAAAAAAATTGATCGAACATTTCTGTTTGTCGAAGAATGGTCGCTGTTTATTGCGGTCAGTGCCGCCTTGCTGGCGGCCATGGCCAATGTTGTCCTGCGCAAGAGCGGGGGGGACATCAATATCTACTGGTCGGATGAAGTGGTGCGAAAGGTCATCTTCTTTTCCACTTATATCGGTGCGGTAACGGCGATCCGCAGTCGCTCGTTGATTCGTATCGATGCACTGCCGCAGATTTTTCCGGTGCTCAAACGTCCCCTGACCCTGATCTCGCATATTGCGGTGCTGTTTTTTGCCGGGGTGATGGTCAAGCTGGGGTGGACCATGACGGCTATGATGTATCATGACCCTTTTGCCCGGACCAGTACCCTGCAGATTCCCGAATGGTATTTTTACGCGGTGCTGCCGATCATGGGGGTGATGATGTTTTTCCGTACGTTGGTCGTGATGGTTGAAGACTGGCGCGGCATCCAGGATATGACCGGGGAACAATGACATGGACATGAGCTATCTGTTGATTCTCGCCCTGTTGCTCGGTTGTCTGGCCGCTACCGTGCCGGTGTTTATGGCACTGTTTTTTACCGGTACCTTCGGCCTGGTATTCCTTCTCGATATCGATCCACGTATTGTGATCGAGGTGTTGTATCGCAGCATGGACAAGTTTGCCCTGGTGGTCGTTTTGTTTTTTGTTCTCTGCGGCAACATCATGACGACCGGAACCATTGTCAAAAAACTGATCAATACCGCCAATGTGCTGGTTGGTTTTTTGCCCGGCGGGCTGGCGATGGCAGGAATTCTTGCCTGTGGATTTTTCGGTGCTATCTCCGGCTCTACCGTCGCGACGGTGGTGGCTATTGGTGGTTTTATGATCCCTGCGTTGATCAAGAATAATTATGATGAAAAATTCTCGGTCGGGGTGATGACCACCGCGCCGATACTTGGCGTTATTATCCCCCCCTCTATTGCCATGATCCTCTACGCTATGGTCAGTAATGATCCCCTTGAGGCCCTGTTTTTGACCGGTTTTATCCCCGGGCTGTTGATTATGGTGGCCCTGAGTGTCTACGCCTATATTGTTTCTAAAAAACAGGGCCTGCCGACCCTCGAACGTCCGACGTTCAGGGAGGCGCTCAAGGTTATCCGTGAAAGTATCTGGGCACTGTTATTGCCGGTGCTGATTTTCGGCGGCATTTACTCCGGTCTTTTTACTGCCAATGAAGCTGCGGTGGTGGCTTGTTTTTATGCCTTCTTTGTCGAAATTGCCATCCATCGTGATCTGAAACTGCGTGACGTCAAACGGATCGTGGTATCGTCGGCGGTCACCTCGGCCACCCTGCTGATCATCGTCGCCGGAGCCTCAGTGTTTGGCGAATACCTTACCTTTGAACAGATTCCCAACAAGATTGCCAATGCCGTCGTCAGCAGCATCGATTCGCCCTGGGTGTTTCTGCTGGCGGTTAATATCCTGCTGCTGGTTATTGGCATGTTCATGGATATTATTTCCGCCACCTTGATCTTGACCCCGATTTTTCTGCCCTTACTGAGTCAGTTCGGTATTGATACCATGCACTTCGGTTTGCTGATGACCCTTAATCTGGGGATCGGCTATTGTACTCCGCCGCTGGGAGTCAGTCTGTATATTTCCGGTGCGACAATCAACCGCGACCTGGTCTACGTCTCGAAGGCGGTCATGCCCTTTTTGCTGATTCAGTTGGCGATTTTGCTGCTGCTGACCTTCTGGCCTGATCTGGTGCTGTTTTTACCGCGCCTGGTGTACGGTTGATTAAGACAACAACACAGGGGTATACCTGATGAACAGAAGCGCTACCAAAACTATGCTGATTGCCGCCATGGTGTTGTTTATTTGTCTGCCTGCCGTAGCCAAAGAACATCCGGCGGCGGCACAAAGTCTTGAGGAATATCTACTCAGCTATGATGATGATGCGCGGCGTGAGATGAAGGCCAACAGCCTGTTTTTGATCGATCACCTCATGGATGACGAAGTGGTACTGGTGGATATCCGTTTCGCCGAAGAACAACAGGTATGGAATTTCAATTTTGCCCTGCACATCCCTTTAAATGAACTGCCGTTGCGGCTGGATGAACTGCCTAAGGACAAGTTGATCATCACCGCCTGTCCCCACAAGGATCGGGCGATCCTCGCTATGGCGTATCTGCGCACACAAGGATATCATGTGCGTTATCTGGAAGATGGTTTGCTCAGTCTGGCGGAAAAACTGCGCGGCGATGATGCGCGCATGCTGCTGCAGTTTCTGCCGCCGGAAAGGTTTCAGCATGAGAGTAAGCGAGACTCGGACTGATATCAAAAATGTCAGCACAAGCAGATAACATGATAACAGCGGTAGAGGAGAAACTGATGAATCCCAGGATACTGATACCGATCAACGATTCTGCGACCACCCACAAGACCATTGATGATATCCTCAGCAACCGCGAAAGATTTGGCGCCCGTCTGGTGCTGTTGCATGTCATTAACGATCAGCTGGCCTACCGGATGATCCCCGATTTTCAGATTGAGATGGTACGCGAAAATGCCATGCAGGCGGCCACCGAGCGGATGGGAAAACTGGCCGACAAGCTTCGCGGTGCGGGGCTGGAGGTGGAATTGCGGATGGAGTTCGGGATGCCGCGGCGGCTGATTCCGCAGATCGCTAATAACGAAGATTTTCAGCTGCTGGTGCTGGGGCGCCGTAGTGGCCGTGGCGAGATTCGTGATGTGCTGTTCGGCTCCGTTGCCAATTACGTGCTACACAATGTGCGTTGTCCGGTGTTGCTGTTCTGATCCTGCGATCATTCAAGCTGTGACTTGAACTCGTCAAACTGGTCGAGAATACGGACAATGTCCTCCTGCAGACGGGAAATCTCCTGCTCCAGCAGGGAGACCTTTTCCTCCAGGTCGGTGAGACGTTCACTGCCTGAGAGGTTTCCCTCCCGCTGTTCCGACATTGTCCCTTCAGCCAACGCTACCTCTGAAGTCTCTGCGCGCAACCGGTCAATGTAACGGCATTCCTTGCGACCGGGTTGACGCGCCAGCTGCGTGACCAGGGGGGGCTCGCTGGTACTTAAGGTGTTCATCACCGCCTCCACTGCGGCGAGGTCAGCAAAGGCAACCATCCGTTCACAACGGGTACGGATTTCACCAATCGTCTGGGGTCCGCGCAACAGCAGGATCGCCAGCACCGCCAGTTCCTTACGCTCAAGATGCAACATTTTCTCAAGATGATGACAGTAACGCTGGGTGCGCACCCCTTCAGCAGAACGATAAATCAATTGCCGGCGCCGCAGATTATCGAGCCCCTGGACGACCTCTTCTTCGGTCAGCACCATGACCGGATCGCGATTCGATTTCTGATTGCAGGCATTGGTCAGGGCGTTGAGGCTTAAGGGATAATATTCCGGCGTTGCCAGTTCTTTTTCGACCAGAGCACCGAGGATACGAATGTCAACGGGAGACAGTTGTTGATACATGGATACTCTTTCTAACGGATAGGTTTTTTTGTTAGAGACAAGGTAGATAACAGCATAAACAGCGAGGTGTTGGCAACTGTTGAATAGCGTGCGGGGTGCACAGGGACAAGAAAAACAGGCGATCACCATCATGGTAAATCGCCTGTCATTATGCTCTCAGTTGAAATGGCAGATCATGGTCTAAATGCGTGGACCTTGACCACCACGGCGTCCTGATTTTTCACCGGGGGTGCAATCACCGGCGCCGCACTTTCCGGACTGCCCACGCATGCCGCAGGAGTTGTCCCCCTTGAGTTCGCGCATCTGCTCAAACTTCTGCTGTTGCTCCGGAGTCAACACGGCAGCCATCTGCCGGCGATGATTGGCGCCATCCACCATCTTCCGGGTCTTTAATTCGGCGTGTTCCTGCACTGCTGCACGGATGCTCGCTTCATCTGCGTCGTTGGCTCGGGCGACTTCATGCAGTTTTTCACGGCTGGCCTGCATTTCGGTGCGCAGGGACTGCTGCTTTTCCCGGCGCTCTTCCCGTAGGGTTTGCAGCTGTTGTTGTTGCTCTTCGCTCAAGTCGAGAATCACCGCCATTCGTTGTTGTTGCTCTTGCTGGCGCTGCTGCCAATCTTGGTCGCTCATTCGCTGGGCTCCTCGCTGACTACAGTCCTGGCCACCGCGCATTCCCGGACCACCGGACCAGCCAAAGACATGGGTTCCGGCCAGCAGCAGACCAACAATAAGCAGACCGAATAAGATTGTTCGTTTCATGTTTTTTCTCCTTGTTATCTGTGGTTGATTGAAAATGTTTTGCGTCGATGACTGGACTATAATCAAAACAAGAGTAAATGTGGGTTAAGAGCTGTGAGGTTTAGGTAAAGTTAGGTAAAGCTGTTGATCCTTATTTTCGCTTTACATTTCTTTACAGCACTGATCATGGCTGGCAGGTATGATTAGCTGATAAGAAAATAGTACTATCAGGTACCGTGGACAGGAGAGAGTATGGAACGGATTCTGGTCATTGATGATGACATGGAACTATGTGAGTTGCTGCAGGATTATCTGGGAGGTGAAGGTTTTCAGATTGATGCGGTGCATCGCGGGGATCTGGGAGCCGAGGCGGCAACGAGCCATCCTTACGAGCTGGTGGTGCTGGATGTCATGTTGCCGGGGCTTAATGGTTTCGATGTGCTGCGTACGATTCGCGAAACCAGTCGTATCCCGGTGATCATGTTGACTGCCCGTGGTGATGATGTCGACCGCATTGTCGGGCTGGAGCTGGGAGCCGATGATTATCTCCCGAAACCCTTCAATCCGCGTGAACTGGTGGCGCGGATCCGTGCGATCCAGCGCCGCCTTGAAGGTTCACCGGGGAGCCACAAGGTGAAGCCCAAAGCCCAGGCAGAATACCGGGTCGGTGACCTGGTGCTCAATGCCACAAATCGGACAGTCAAACAGAATGGTCAGGGGGTAGAACTGACCTCGGTGGAATTCAGCCTGCTTGAAGCTCTGCTTGCCCATGCGGGCGAGATTATCAGCCGTGAAGATCTGGTCGAACAGGTTCTGGGCCGGCAACTTTCGGCCTATGATCGCAGTATCGATGTCCATGTCAGCGCCCTGCGCAAAAAGCTTGGCCACAGTTACGGGCAGACCGAACGGATCTGTACCGTGCGTGGAATCGGATATCTTTATTCCCTGCCGGAGGATAACTCCTGATGCGCAGCCTGTTTTTAAAGATATTTCTCTACTTTCTCCTGATTATTGTGCTGGTTACCGCATCGGTGGTGGTGTTGACCTATTTTCGTGATCAAGAGTTCCCGCCGTTGGCACATCAGAGTTTCAGCCGGCGCGCGATCACCGAATATGGGCGCGAAGCGATCCGTGCTTACGAAACCGCCGGGGTTCCGGCCGCGGATCAGTATACCGAGCGTTTGTTGCGCGAATCAGGGATTGAGCTGATTCTATTCGATCAGCAGGTCCAGCTGTTAAGCCGGCGCACAATTCATCGTCGGGTGCAGCATATGGCATCGCGCGCGCTGCGCAGTGGTGAGGTGGTACTGCCGATGCAGGGCGCCCGTAACGGCATTGCTGCCACGGTTAAGGGGGCCGGCGGTAATGACTATGTCGTTGTTATCACCTTGCCGGAGCGACCAGCCCCGCGGGATTTCTTCCAGCTGATGACCCGCGGCTTTCTCGGCGTGCAGCTATTGTTGCTGCTTGCGATCACCGCCCTGGTCTGCTTTATTCTGGCACGCTCCCTGGCAGCACCGATCAGTCGTTTGCGCCACGCCACCCATCGTTTTGCTGCCGGTGATCTGGCCACCCGTATTGGTGATCAGATCAAAACAAAAAATGAGCTGGGTGGGCTGGCTCGGGATTTCGATGATATGGCGGCCAAAATTCAAATCCTGATCTCCAATCAACAACAGTTGCTGCGTGATCTGTCCCATGAGTTGCGCTCACCTCTGGCCCGCCTGACTGTTGCCCTCGAACTGGCGCGTCAGCAATCATGCAGCGATGCCGGAGCAAGGGCCCTGGATCGGATCGGTCTTGAAGCACAGCGGATGAATGAGATGATCGGCCAGCTACTGGGGTTAACGCGCATGACCAGCGGGATCAATGAACAAGGTTTTGCCCCCCTCGATTTACAGGAATTGCTGGAGAAGCTGGTGCAGGACGCTGATTTTGAGGCAGCGGGGCGTCAGTGCCGGGTTGTGCTGGAATCTTCAGAATCGGCAGTGATAAAGGGGGCGGAAAACCTGCTGGCGCAGGCACTGGAGAATGTTATCCGTAATGCGGTGAAATATACCGCTGAAGCTGGGGAGGTTCGGGTTTCCCTGGGGTCGCAGGGACGCTTCTGGGAGGTCAGGGTGTCTGATCAGGGACATGGTGTCCCCACGGCCGCGCTGGAAAAGATCTTTGATCCATTTTACCGGGTTGCCGATGCTCGTGATCGTCAAAGCGGCGGCACCGGTATCGGTCTGGCCATTGCTAAAAGTGCCATAGCCCTGCACGGCGGCAGTATTCGGGCGGAGAATCAGCCGCAAGGGGGGCTACTGGTGACAATCCTTGTCCCAAAAAACATATAGATATATGCATAATTGACTTTTTATGGAGTTTCGTCTACAATCAGACTAACCGCAAACAAAGGAGTAAAGAGATGGAATGGACACTTATTCTCGGTATTGTTGCCGTCTGGTTTATTGTGAACCGCTGGATTTTGCCACATCTGGGAATTCAGACCTGAATGTCTGACAGTTGTCAGCTTCCGCGTGACGGAAGCAAAAAGACCGATTCAGCCGAAGGGAAGTCCACAGACGGCCAATAACCGGTGATCGTGACAGTTATCTTCTATACCAGTAAGACCTGACCATACAGCCCACGGGATAAATATCCTGTGGGCTGTTCGTTTTTTTTTCAACGATGAAAGCAGTCGATTGGGGCGAGTGACCCCTTGTCAACGACCGGTCAACGCACGACACCTTCCTGGCGCAAGGCTGATCGCAGGGTCTCGATGCGTTTGCGATTGACGCCGAAATCATAGTAGCCCAGCCGTGCCGCGGAGCGCACGGCGATGATGCCTTCTTCCGGGCGCAGATGCAATTCCAGATCATCGACAAAACCAAAAACGGCACTGCGGCATTCGGCATGGAGATAATGGTCGCTGAACGAAATAATCCGGGTGCGTGACAGCGCGGTTATCTGCTCATGAACTGCTTGCCAGGCTTGCAGCGCCGGCACGGCCAGGATAAAAGGGTCAATCTGGTGTTTGGTCGAGTCACAATCGCTGCAGACACAGTTGGGCGAAGCGTGGCAGGAGGACAGTGTGGCTGCCGTAACCCCAAGGTTGCCAGACTGGTTGCCGGCGCAGGACATCAAACACATACTGATGGCCGGCAATAATAGCAGAGCGCTAAAGGTAAGCCGCTTGTTGGCAGAAGGAATCATCAGGGCCCCCAGATGTCAACGATCAGCAATCAGGATGCCACCGACAGCAACCTGATCCGGAGTGTTTTCGCGCAGCATGATGATAATCGTTGATTCAGGCAGATCATACGCCCTGGCCGCCAGGCTGGTCAGTTCATTGGTCAGGAGGCGCTTTTTATCCAGGCTCAAGGGCGGGCCATCAAGGGTGATAATCGGCATTGTTAGCTCCTATAGATAAGGGGAAAAAAGTTTGAAGAAGGAATCACGCAAACGTGCAACCAGGGGGCGGCTGTCCACCTCCTGCAGGGTCACCTGGCGGGATCGATCGCGGGAGCGGTCGAAGTGGTCAGAGAGTTCGGCGACCGTATGCTGGTCAAACACTTCAACATTAAACTCAAAATTCAGCCGCAGGCTACGCGGGTCGATGTTAGCGGAGCCGATCAGGGCATATTTATCATCAATCAGCAACAGCTTGCTGTGGACGAAGGGGGGAGGATGGAAATAGACCCGGGCATCATGCTCCAGGACCTCAAACAGGTAGGCGTTGGCGGCCCAGCCGACAAAGGGGAGGTTGTTCTGGGCCGGCAGGATGATTTCCACCCGCACGCCGCGCAGGGCGGCGACGTTGATAGCGGCCAGTTGCGCCCGGGACGGGATAAAGTAGGGAGTCATAATACGGATATGAGATTTGGCGCAGGACAGGGCACCGATAATGATCCAGTTGAGTTTTTCGTGGGGTTCGTTCGGTCCGGCGCTGATCCCGCGACAACAGGCGTTGCCCACCGTTTGAGGCCGGGGCCACTCGCGCGGTGTACGTTTTTCCTTGGTGGCATAATGCCAGTCCTCCATAAAGGCATCGCGCAGTTGTTCACAGACCGGTCCCTGCAAACGGAAATGGATGTCGATAACCCGGATGGAGTCCTGCGCCGCTTCGACCAGATGGCGCTCGCGGATATTGATGCCGCCGGTAAAGCCGAGGCAGTTGTCAATAACCAGTAATTTACGGTGATTGCGCAGATTGAAATAGAAGCTGTGCAACAGACGCGGCGGCAGAAACGTAATGACCTTGACCTTGGTGCCGCGCAAATGGCGTCGCACCCTGCCACGCGAATAGAGTTCACCAAAGGCATCGATGAGAATGCGTACATCGACACCGCGGTTGGCCGCGGTGATCAATTCCCGGACAAATTGCATCCCCAGGCTGTCAGGAACGAAGATATAGCTGGAAAGATAGATAGATTCTCGAGCATTACGGATCGCCTCCAGCATCGCCGGGTAGGTCTGTTCGCCGTTGTGGAGAATGTCGACCTGATTGCCACTGACCAGCGGTCGACGGGTAACCGCATCGGAAAGGGTGATTAAGGCCCGACTCGTGTCGTCCTTGGGGTAGCAGGCCACATCCTGGTCTGCCGGGGGGACATTGACATGGAGCCAGTGCATCCCTTCCCCTTGTTCCTGTAGCTCACGGGCCCGCGCACGGATACGGTTGACGCCGAGGAGCCAGTAACAGAGGGCACCTACCCCAGGCACAGCAAGACAGGTGACAATCCAGCCAAGAGCGGCGCGCGGGTCACGCTTGGTGAGCAGCGCATGTCCGGCAGAAATGACGGAGAGAGCCCAAAGGATAGCCACCAGCAAGGTCAGCATTGACGCTCCGGCAGGGAAAGAGGGTAATGGTTACAGAACGTTAGCAGTTATTACTAAAGAAGTCCAGAACGCTGTTTGAAATGAAACCGGCAGCAGGCGCTACCGGATCCACAGATCAACGTAGGGAAGTGCCGCAGCGTGGACACGTCAGGACCGTGTTGGTGGAAACCTTGTCACCACAGGTGGGACAATTGAACCAGTGGCGGCAGAAGCGGCATTGATGCTCGGAAAGTCCTTGTTTTTTCTTGCACTTGGGGCAACGCCGGTACATTTTGCGTTGGGACAGATAATCTTCAAAGAACAGCCCGCAACGTCCGCACTCCTGCGCCCCCGGTTTGACGGGTGCTTCACAGCCGGGGATTGGGCATTTAAAAACGGCTTTACACTCTTTACACCAGTACCCGCCGGTTAACAGGGCACCACATTGACTGCACTTTTTGTTGCCGATCTTACTGCTCATGCTTCACTCCACAGGGGCTATTGTCCGCCCAGGGTTAAATAATCCAGTTACCATCATAGTTGAGATCAGCAGGAATGCCAAGGGAAAGAAACTGCTACGACTTTTGTCCTTTGCCGGTTACTTTGAGGCTGTCACGCAGATAACGCCCGGTATAAGAGCCGTCACAGGCGGCAACCTCTTCCGGCGTTCCGGCAACGATAATTCGACCACCACGGCTCCCCCCTTCAGGACCGAGATCAACGATATAATCAGCGGTTTTGATGACATCGAGATTGTGTTCAATTACCACCACGGTGTTACCGGTTTCAATCAGGCGGCCCAGGACCTCAAGGAGTTTATGGATGTCGGCAAAATGCAATCCGGTGGTCGGTTCATCAAGGATGTAGATCGTTTTTCCCGTCGCCCGCTTACCCAGTTCGCGTGCCAGTTTGACCCGTTGGGCCTCACCACCGGAGAGAGTGGTGGCACTCTGACCGAGCTTGATGTAGCCGAGACCAACATCCCTGATCGTCTGTAGCTTGTTGTGAATCCGGGGAATATTTTCAAGGAACTGACTGGCCTGGTTGACGGTCATGGCCAGGACATCGGCGATACTTTTCCCCTTGTATTTAACTTCGAGGGTTTCACGGTTGTAGCGCGCGCCCTTACAGACGTCACACTGAACGTAGACATCGGGGAGAAAATGCATTTCGATCTTGATAATGCCGTCACCGCTGCAGGCTTCACAGCGCCCGCCCTTAACGTTGAAGGAAAAACGTCCCGGTTTGTAGCCACGAATCTTCGCTTCCGGGAGCTGGGCGAAGAGATCGCGGATATCGGTAAAGACTCCGGTATAGGTAGCAGGATTGGAGCGGGGCGTGCGACCGATAGGGGACTGGTCGATATCGATGACCTTGTCGAGCTGGTCCAGCCCATTGATTTCCCGGACCGGGCCGGATTTTTCCCGCGCCCGATGCAGATGCTGGGCCAGAGCTTTGTAAAGGGTTTCGATAACCAGCGAGGATTTACCCGAACCGGAGACCCCGGTAAAGCAGGTCAATACCCCCAGGGGGATGCGGACATCGACCGCCTGCAGATTGTTGGCGCGGGCACCTTTGATTTCGAGCCAGCGCTCACTGTGGCGCCGCTCGGTCGGAATCATGATTTGGCGACGCCCGGAGAGGTAGTCTGCGGTCAGTGATTCGGGACAGGCGATAACCTCCGCCGGTGTTCCCTGGGCCACCACGCGGCCACCGTTGACCCCGGCTGCCGGCCCCATGTCGATCACATGGTCGGCGGCACAGATGGTTTCTTCATCGTGTTCAACCACCAGGACCGTGTTGCCGAGATCGCGCAGGCGCTTGAGGGTCGTCAACAAGCGCTGATTATCACGCTGATGCAGGCCAATCGAGGGTTCATCAAGGATATACAGGACCCCGGTCAGGGAGGAGCCGATCTGGGTCGCCAGGCGGATTCGCTGCCCTTCGCCACCGGACAGGGTGCCGGCGCTGCGATCAAGGGTCAGATAATCAAGACCGACATGGGAGAGAAAGGAGAGACGTTCACGGATCTCCTTGAGGATGCGGCGGGCAATCTCCATCTCTTTGGTTGGCAATGTGAGTTGCTTAAAAAACGCCTCAGCGTCAGCAATGGACATGGCGGTGGTCTGCTGGATGTTCTTGCCACCGACGGTAATATGCAGGGCCTCAGGGCGCAGCCGGGCACCATGGCAGGTCTGGCAGGGGATGACATTCATAAAGCGTTCGAGGTTTTCGCGCACGCCGTCGGAATCGGTTTCATGGTAGCGGCGCTCAAGGTTGGGGATCACCCCTTCAAAGGACTTTTCATAAAAATGGCGTTTGTCCCCCTGATCATAGAAAAAACGGATGTCCTTGCCGCCCGAACCGTAAAGGATGACGTCCTGCACGGTCTGAGTCAGCTGAGCAAAAGGGGTGCGCATATCGAACTGGTAATGCAGGGCCAGGGCCTCGAGCAGGGCCTGATAGTAGAAGCCGGTGCGGCTGTCCCACGGCACCACCGCGCCGTCCCGCAGGGACAATTGTGGATTGGGAACCACCTGTTCGCGGTCAAAGAGCATTCGCGTGCCGAGTCCGCTGCAGTCAGGACAGGCGCCGTGGGGATTGTTGAAGGAAAACATGCGCGGGGTGATTTCCGGGTAGGACAGGCCGCACTCGATACAGGCATGGCGCGCTGAAAAAAGCATGCTGTCACCCTCGGGAATCTCCACCCGGACCAGTCCGTCAGCGAGCTGCAATGCCGTTTCGATCGATTCGGCCAGGCGGGATGTGATGTCAGCTTTGATCACCAGACGATCAACAACAACCTCCAGGGTATGCTTCTTGTTCTTGTCGAGGCTGATGGGGTCGCCCAGATCGTGCATCTCTCCGTCAATACGCATACGCACATAGCCGGCGGCCTGCAGCTGCGCCAGCTCCTTGCGATATTCCCCTTTGCGCTCACGGATGATGGGGGCCATGACCATCAGGCGGCTCTGTTCCGGCAGCAGCATGATCTGGTCGACCATCTGTTCCACCGTCTGGGCCGCAATTTTATGACCACAGCGATGGCAGAGGATGTCGCCGACCCGGGCATAGAGCAGGCGCAGGTAATCGTAGATTTCAGTTACGGTACCAACGGTGGAGCGGGGGTTTTTCGAGGTTGTCTTCTGTTCGATGGAGATAGCCGGGGAGAGACCGTCGATCTGGTCGACATCGGGTTTTTCCATCTGCTCAAGGAACTGACGGGCATAGGCCGACAGACTTTCGACGTAGCGGCGCTGCCCTTCGGCGTAGATGGTGTCAAAGGCCAGGGTGCTTTTCCCTGAGCCGGAAACCCCGGTTATCACCACCAGTTGATCGCGCGGGATGTCGATATCGATATTTTTCAGGTTGTGCTCGCGGGCACCGCGGATACGAATATGGTCGATCATGGTTTGCTGTCGGTTCCGTTAAAGGGTTGAGGACTCATCGTTGCCGCCATGCGCAGGGCGGCACAGAGACTGGCGGTACTGGCGCTGCCGCTGCCGGCGCGGTCGTAGGCGGTGCCGTGATCGACGCTGGTGCGGATGATCGGCAACCCCAGAGTGACGTTAACCGCATCGTCAAAGTGCAGCAGTTTTAAAGGGATCAGTCCCTGGTCGTGATACATGCAGATAACCGCATCGGCGCTTTTTTCATGGACAGCAAAATGGAACAGGGTATCGGCACTGTGCGGGCCGTCGGCGACAATCCCGTCGGCGCGGGCCGCTTTAATCGCCGGCGTGATCAGGCGCTGTTCCTCATCACCAAAGAGCCCTTCTTCACCGGCATGGGGGTTCAAGGCAAGAACCGCAAGACGTGGCCGGGGCAGGGCAAACTGATGCTGTAATGCGTGATGGGTAATGCGCAGGGTGGTGAGGATTGTCTCCACCGAAAGTTGTTGTGCCACCGCGGTCAAAGGGAGATGGGTGGTCACCAGGCAGACCTTGAGGCTGCTACCGGCGAGCATCATCACTACCTGTTTTACCCCACAACGATCGGCGAGAAATTCCGTATGGCCGGGGAAGCTGAAACCGGCGGCGTTAATCGCTTTTTTGTTGATCGGACAAGTGACCATGGCATGGGCACTGCCGTTTAAGCACTGGCGCGCAGCTTGCTCGATGTAAGCTGCCATGGCACGCCCGCAGTCATGATCAGGTTGACCATAGTTCAGATTAGCGGCCGACAGACTTGAGCAGGCTTCCACTTCAAGGCGATGACCGTTGAAATCGAGACAGACTATTGGACCTGCTTCTTCTGTCTTTTTAGCTACGATTCCGAAAATCTGCCCGGCCTGTTGCAGGGCGGCGATATCACCGATGACCCGCACCGGCAGCGGCAGGGATGCCAGGTCACCGGCAAGCAGGGTCTTGACAATTAACTCCGGGCCGATTCCGGTCGGATCGCCCATGGTGATTAACAGGGGTCGCATCTTGTATTCCTTGACTCAGGTGTTTGCGCAATAGATCAATATAACGGAAGCACAAGGGAGGAAACAAGGCGGAAGGCAGAAAAGCTTAGCGATCTTTTTTGTCGGGATCAGAATCTGGGCTGGGACCGTTCAAGTTGGGTTATCGCCTGCTGCATCAGGCTGTAGGGATTCTCCGGATCGGTTGGCGTGGGGCAGACGATGACGCTCGTCCAGGGAATGCGTTGCTCGGGAAAGCTGTTGCGCAGCCCGATGAGAATCCGCTCAAGCAGGTCTGCTGCCCGCTCACTCGGGGTTTCCGGCAATAGAATGGCAAGCCGCTGTCGCTGGTAACGGCAGAGCAGATCGGATGATCTGATCTGGTTCTTGATGGCCAGGGTAACGCGCACCAGAAATGGCTCCAGCAGTTGTTGATCCTTCTGGTGGCGCTGGGTCAGCTGGGGTTCAAGCAGCAGCAGGCTGACCGGTCGTCCCGTCAGCTGGCTGCGTGACAGTTCTTTGCCTAAAAAGGTGTCAAAGTAAAAGCGACTGTAAACCTTCTGTTCTGCCGCCACCTGCTCATTGATGCCGGTAGCAGGTGGTGGAGGGCTCTCCAGAGGGGCATCAAGTTGAGACCGAATGACCTCTTTCAGGCTCGAAGGGTCAATCTGACTGTCGACATAACCACTCCCTGTAGGTAGCCGCAGGCGTATCCGGGATTGTTTATCGGTAAAGCACAGAACCCGGCAGAAGCCTTTACGGACCAGATCAGCCCAGGGCGGCAAGGTGTCTTCTGACACGTCAAGTTCACAACAGATCAGATCAGCCGCGGTGTTTTTGACCAGCCGCTTCAGTTCTTCCGCCGTGCCGGAAAAATAGAGTTGATCGAACAGCTGCAGATCATTGATGCGCTGCGCCAGGAGCTGGCGGCGATTTTCTTCCACGGCAAAAATGATGGCAGATGTCGGCATGGTGGGTGACCCGGTTAGTTGCGGTTACAGGCGACGGTCGATATAGGCGTTGTTGAGCAGTTCTTCCTGCCACTCGATGAAGCGCGCCTCGGTTTTCTCGCGTCTGAGACGTTCTTCAATACTGGCTTTGGCTCGCTCGAAGGCTAATTCCTCTCCTGATCGGCGATCATTAACAATAAACAGGTGGAGCTGCTGGTTGAATTCCGTCGGAACACTGATGTCACCAGTGGCCAGACGTTGCAGCGCCTGTTGCAGCGGAGCGGCAAGGTCACTCAATACCAGTTCCCCCATAATGCCGCCATCTGCCAGGGGCCCCGCTTCAGCAAGAACCGTATCAAAGGGTGTGCCGCCAAGCAGCCGTTGGCGACTTTGGTTGGCCTGTTCCTCGATGCGTGCGGCATCGCTACTGCTGCGGTCAGCAGGCAGGGCAAAACTGATGCGGCTGACAAACAGCCGAGTCTGAGTATCAAACTGCTCGATATTCTCCTCAAAATAACGGCGGACTTCGCCACTGGTAACGCGGGCGCGGTAATTGACCTCCTGGGACATCAGCTTATAGCGTAGAATTTCGTCATGGATCTGTCGGCGATAGGACTCCAGAGACATCCCTTCGGCTGCCAGAGCCGTCTCCAGCGTGGCTGGATTCAGATTATTGCTGGTCATCACGTCGTCAACCGCCGCATCCACCTCCTGGGTAGTGACCGACAGGCCGAGCTCCTTGCTCCGTTGTTGCAGCAGGCGATCATTAATCAACTGATCAAGAACCTCCCGCCGCAGTTGCTGGCGCTCCTGGTCGCTGGGGAAACGGGACAGGTTCTG
This sequence comes from Pelovirga terrestris, assembly GCF_014773365.1. Taxonomy (GTDB): domain Bacteria; phylum Desulfobacterota; class Desulfuromonadia; order Desulfuromonadales; family Geopsychrobacteraceae; genus Pelovirga; species Pelovirga terrestris. The sequence goes on along the minus strand of NZ_JACWUN010000009.1, from coordinate 63,658 downwards.
GCTTGATACCAGCCTCTCGACGGCGCGATCAAGCTGATAAGTGGTAATGATGTCGCTATTAACCACAGCAGCGACACTGGCGATGGTTTGTGCCGCCAGCGGAGATATGGGCACTGACAGGCACATGAGCAGGAACCAAAAAGTGAATCTTTTCATCGTCTATCGTCCTTAAACACTATCCCTTTAACGGGATGAACGCGGGAGAATCTTCTCCCAGTCAATCATAACCTCGGCATTTTCACGCAACTCCTTCAGCCACTGTTGCAGCAACACCTCTTCCTGCTCTTGGTAAAGCCGCTCCCTGATTTCATCAGTAACTGCAGCAAAAGGGCGTTGCCCGGCGTTACGTTTGCGGTCGACCATCAACAGATGAAAGCCGTAAGGGCTTGCTACCGGATCACTGACCTGACGCAGGGGCAGAGAAAAAATTACCGCATCAAATTCCGGTGGCAGTGCCCCCGCAGCAAAATAACCCAAAAGACCCCCCTCCGCACTGTCAGGTGATAAGGAATGCTGCCTGGCAAGGGTGGCGAAATCTGCGCCATCCTGCAAGTGTTTTTTTATTTCCAGGGCGGCTTCACGGCTCTCCAGCAGCATCTGGTGAACGCGAACCTCTTCCGGGCGTTGATAGTCTTCGCGATGGTCGTGATAATAGGACTCCATGTCAGCTTGTGAAATCTCAATACGCGGGCTGACGATCGTCTGGGTTATCTTGCTTATCAGCAGACGAAAACGCAAGGATTCGCGCCACAGTTCCGGGATGATGCCGGCGTCACGCAGATTCTGTTCAAATTCTTCATGGTTGTGCACCCCGCGGATTCCGGTCAGGGCGGCATCGAATTCATCAGGGGACAGGCGGACATCAAGGCGAGCAGCTTCAGCGTGGATCAGTTCGCGATCGATGAGCTGGGTTACTATCTGTTGCTGCAGGTGAATTCTCTCATGCACCGGAAGATCATCAATATGTGGATAGTTCATCCGTACTTGACGGTTAAACTGCTCAAGCGTGACCGTGCGCGATCCAACCGTGATCAGGGGTAAGGCGGATGGTGACGTTTGCTGCGCAGATGTCGGTGTGGGTTGTTCCTGGCAGGCCAGTACATTGGCGACGAGAAATAACAGCAGCAGATAGCGGACGGTGATGGACAGGATGGTCCTCCATTAGGGCAAGAAAGGGTCATAATTTAGCACGATTGCCTTTAAAAATACGCTGTTTTGTCACCTGTATCCGTTTCTGTTTGCACGCTGTACGGCAATCAGATTAGTTGCTGCAGCTCTTTGCGGGTGTGGATGAGCAGTTCCCCCGGACTGTGGCGACCAATCTCAATGATGAGGCGATAATCGCTTCCCAGACGATAGCGCTGCGTCTGATCGGTGACCAGTTGGCGAATCTGCTCGGGGGAAACCGGAGTGGCGGCGTGAAATAGCAGCGACAGGCGCTTACCATCGTATTCCAGCAGCTCAATCCACAAGCGTTTGAGCAAAACGCGGATGCGCATGGAGCCAATCAGGGTTTCGGCAGCAAGCGGGAGTTCACCAAAGCGGTCGCGCAGTTCGTCAACCAGGTCGAACAGCTGCTCATCGTCATCGGCTGCGGCCATGCGCTGATAGAGCTGCAAACGCTGATTGGGATCGGGCACATAGGATTCCGGCAGGAAAGCGGAGAGTCCGAGACGAATTTCCGGGTCGATACGTTCCTGGCGTTCATTGCCACGCAGGCGGTCAATGGTCTCTTCAAGCAGTTCGCTGTACATTTCAAAACCGATGGCAGCGATCGGTCCCGATTGTTTGCCGCCAAGCAGGTCCCCGGCGCCACGCAGTTCTAGATCGTGGCTGGCAATGCGGAAGCCGGCGCCGAGCTCAGTCAGTTCCTGCAAAATCCGTAAGCGTTCGCGCGCCTCCCGGGTCAGGGCGGCCTCCCCGGGGATCAGCAGATAGGCGTAGGCGCGGCGATCGCTACGCCCCACCCGGCCCCGCAGCTGGTAAAGCTGGGAAAGACCGAAATGATCGGCATGATTGATAATCATGGTATTGGCGCGGGGAATATCGAGGCCATTTTCGATGATGGTGGAGGCGACCAGCAGATTGGTCTTGCCACCAACAAAGTCGAGCATCACCTGCTCCAGTTCTTTTTCTGCCATCTGGCCGTGGCCCACCGCAATGGTCGCTTCGGGCACAATCTGCCGCAACTGCTCCGCCATGGCGTCAATGGTCTGAACCCGATTGTGGACAAAATAGACCTGGCCGCCACGGCGCAATTCGCGCAGGATCGCCTGACGGATCAATTCTTCATCAAAGCGAGTCACATAGGTACGGATAGCGAGGCGATCGACCGGCGCGGTTTCGATCACCGACAGATCACGCAGGCCGCTCAGGCTCATGTGCAGGGTGCGTGGAATCGGGGTGGCAGTGAGGGTCAGGATATCGACCTCAGCGCGTAACTGCTTGAGCTTTTCTTTGTGGGCCACGCCAAAGCGCTGCTCTTCGTCGACAATCAGCAGGCCCAGATCGTTGAAGCGGACATCCCGTTGGAGCAGGCGATGGGTACCGATCAGGATATCGATCTTGCCGGCTGCCGCTGCTTCCAGGGTGGCGCGGTTCTCGGCGGCGCTGCGAAAACGCGAGATCATCTCGACCCGAATGGGAAAATCCTCCAGCCGCTGACTGAAGCTCTGCCAGTGTTGCCGGGCAAGGACAGTGGTCGGAACCAGTACCGCCACCTGCTTGTTATCCAGGACCGCCTTGACCGCGGCACGCATGGCCACCTCGGTTTTGCCGTAGCCGACATCACCACAGATCAGCCGATCCATCGGCTTGGCGGACTGCATATCCTTCAAGGTCTCTCTGATCGCCTGGAGCTGGTCGCTGGTTTCCTCGTGGGGGAAGGTGGCCTCAAATTCGCGATAGAGGTTGTCCGGCGGGGAAAAGGCAAACCCCTCGCGCAGTTCACGTCTGGCGTAGATTTCCAACAACTGGCGGGCCAGCTCTTCGACGGCGGCACGTGCCCTGATTTTAGCTTTTTCCCACCCCTGCCCCCCCATCTTGTCGAGTTTCGGACTCTGTCCCTCGGCGCTGACATACTTTTGAATTTTTTCGATGCGTTCAATCGGCAGGTAGAGGGTATCGCTGCCGGCGTACTGGAGGTGAAGAAAATCCCCTTCAATGTCACCGGTTTTTAGATGAGTAAGACCCCGATAACGGGCGACACCGTGGTCGGTATGGACAATATAGTCATTTTCCTTGAGCTCGGCGAGGCTGCCCAGCAGCTGGCGGGCACGGCGGGTGCTACTCTGGCGGCGATGGCTGCGCCGGCCAAAGATGTCCTCTTCACTGATGACGGTGAGTTTGTCATCGGGCAGACTGAAGCCGCTACTGATGGTACCGATAGCAAGGCGTGTTTGTCCCGGCCGTAGGCCGTTAAGGCGTTCATCGGTTTCAATGTCGAGGTGGATATGATGGCCGTCGAGAAGTTCCTGCAGGCGCTCTGCCTGACTGCGCTGACGGCAGACCAGTAGAGCGCGCCAGTTGTCCTGACGGACCTGGTGCAGTCTCTCAACCAGGGGCTCCAGGCCGTCCTGTCCGCCGGCGGGTTTAGCTCTTAAATTATCATTGCCGAAACAGTTGAAAAAGAAGCGTTGGCGCTGATCGTCCAGTTGCAATAGGTGCAGTCGGGACAGTTCGATGCGATCCGGCGCATTGAGCAGCCGGCCGACTTGCAGCGGATCAAGATAGAGGGACTGGCGATCGGCATGGGGTTGCCGTTCGCTCATCATGCGTTCTACGCCGTGGCGAATATCCTGATCGAACTGATCTGCTTCCCGTTCCAGTGCCGGCGGATCGATCAACACCAGGCGGTGCTGGTCAAAGTAGGCGGTCAGAGGATCCAGTTCGGGGTAGTTTAAGGGCAGCAAAAAAGAACGCCCGGGGGAGAGAATTCCTTCGCGCAGTTCGGTCATGATGGCTTCGCGCTCAGCACGAGGGATAGAGAGCTGGTCACAGCGCTGCTTGAGTTTGTGTGCCAGGGTTTCCAGAAATGGACCGTGAAGGATCATTTCCCGGGCCGGGATCAGGATAACTTCCGCCAGGCTGGATTTTTCCGAACGTTGGGTGGCGGGATCGAAGGGTCGGATCTTTTCGATATAATCGCCGTAAAAATCGATGCGTATCGGGGTGCCGGCGGCGGCCGGAAAAATATCAATCAGGTCACCGCGCACCGCGAAGGTACCACGATCTTCAACCAGGGAGACTGGCTGATAGCCGAGCTGCAATAAGGAGTCGAGCAGGGGCTGACGAGGATACTCTTCGTCAGCGAGCAGCGGAAAAGTCACCTGTTCAAGAACCTGGCGGGGGATGACCCGTTGCACCAGTGAGCGGATCGGCAGTACCAGGGCTCTGAGGCGGCGATCGGCCAGGGCCGCCAGGGTCGCCAGGCGAGTGGCCTCGAGTTCCGGATGGGGAGTCAGAGGATCGTAAGGGTTCATCTCCCAGTGAGGCAGCAGACCGATCTGTTCAGCGTGGGGGTGAAACAGATCCAGATTGCCGGCGAGCTGGCGGGCCTGTTCCTGATCAGGACAGAGGATAACCGTGAGTCCCTGTTGCTCGTTCAGCAGGCGTGCCAGGAACAAGGCTTCGGCACCGTCTCGCAGCCCGACAATATCGATGGTCTGTGCCGATTCGGTAATGGCGTCGAGGCAGGAGCGCAAGGTGGCGTGGCGGATATGGGAGGGTTCAGTTTCGCTCATATGCTGCTGTCATTCTTAAAAAAAGCAACGGGCGCACCAATTGGCGCGCCCGATAGGATTGTGCCTTCCAGCCCCATAGATCCGTGCTAGTCGCGCGGGACGGCCAGCATTCTCTCCAGTGACGTCAATGCCCGTAAGCGGATCGGCTCAGGGACGGTGATGCGCGGCTCCAAGGTCTGAAGACTTTTGAGAATATCCTCCAGGCTGGTCAGTTTCATGTTCGGGCAGATCAGTCCGTGGCTGGGAATGATAAAGGTTTTATCCGGGTTTTCCTTGCGCAGACGCCAGAGGATCCCCTCTTCAGTACCGACAATGAACGTGGTTGCCGGATTATTGCGGGCAAATTCGTACATACCGCTGGTTGAACAGATATGGTCAGCCAGGTCAAGGATGTCCGGACGACATTCCGGATGGGCCATAAACAGAGCATCGGGATGATCAGCCTTGGCTTTGATGATTTCTTCGGTTTTAAGACGATCATGGGTTGGGCAATACCCCTCCCAGAAGATGTAGTCCTTTTCCGGAACCTGACGGGCAATGTAGCGCCCCAGGTTGCGATCGGGAACCATCAGCAGTTTTTTTGCCGGCAGGGAGCGAGCGACACTGATGGCGTTGGAGCTGGTGCAACAGATGTCGCTTTCGGCCTTTACTGCCGCGCTGGAGTTGACGTAGGTGACGACGGTGGCATCTGGATGCTGTTCTTTCAGTGCCTTTAAGCCTTCGGCCGTTACCATGTCGGCCATTGGACAACCCGAGTCGGGTCGTGGCAGCAGCACGGTCTTTTCCGGGGCGAGAATAGCAGCACTCTCGGCCATGAAATGAACACCACAGAAGACAATCACGTCCTGGTCGGTCCTGGCGGCTTCCAGCGACAGGGCCAGCGAGTCACCGGTGATGTCAGCAACTGCCTGAACTTCATCACGTTGATAATTATGGGCGATCAGCAAGGCATTACGCTCACGCGCCAGCTGCCTGATACGTTGCTGCAAAGCATCTTGATTCATTGCCTTTTTACCTTTGGTGAAGAGTCTTGAAGTGACCGGCATAATAGATCAAACCCCCTGATATGTCAAATGTTTCACCTCATTGCTCGGTGCTTGACAGGTGTGGCGCAAGGGGATATTCTCGCCTCAATGTCAGCGCATGCAAGGGCTGACATTGACCTCTTTTCCCTTTGATAACAACAATCTGCACGGCCTCAACAGTCACCTGTCAGGTGCTGCAGCGACGAAAGGTCGAATAACTATGTTCGGAATCGGGATGACGGAAATGCTTCTGATCGCCGCCCTGGCGCTGGTTATCCTGGGTCCGAAAAAGCTCCCTGATCTGGCGCGTTCCCTGGGTAAGGGCTTTGCCGAATTCAAGCGTGCAACCAACGAACTCAAGAGTGCCATCGATCTCGAAACCAAAGCAGAAGAAGATCGTTACAAGGCAGAGTTAAGAGAAAAATACATGGAAAAAGCGGCCAGATTGCAGGCAGAGAAGGGGGCTCAGGTCGTCACTGCCGAAGCGCAAATGGAGCAATCGGAGGGGACGGAGAAAGAACAAGCGGGCCTGGCTTCTGCTGAAACCGTTGCCGAGCAGGATAAGGAGACCACGCCCCATGTCTGATGGAATGGCAATTACCGATCATCTGGCTGAGCTACGTAAGCGCTTGATGTACGCAGCTATTTCCTGGCTGGTTGCGTTTCTGGGCTGTTACGCATTTGGTGAGCGAATTTTTGAAGAAATTGCCCAACCGGTGCGCGCTGCCCTGCCGGAAGGCAGCTCGTTGGTTTTTATCAGTGCCACCGAACCCTTCTTCACTATCCTCAAGGTGTCCGCCCTGGCTGGCTTGGTGGTTGCCTTCCCGGTGATTATCTGGCAGGTCTGGATGTTTGTTGCGCCGGGGCTCTACGGTCATGAAAAGCGCTTTGCCATTCCGTTTGTGGTGATCAGTTCTTTATGCTTCGGGACCGGCACCTATTTCGGCTTTGCCCTGGTTTTTCCGACAATTTTTTCCTTTCTGGTCAACTATGGCACCTCTGTCAGTGGGGTTGAGGCGATGCTTTCCATGGGCGCCTATCTGACCCTGGCGACGCGGTTGCTGATCGCTTTCGGGCTGGTTTTTGAACTACCCATTGTGATTTTCTTTCTCGCCCGGATGGGGGTTGTTGACCATATCTGGCTGGCAAAACACCGTAAATATGCACTTCTGACCGCTTTTATTGTTGGCGCCACCCTGACTCCTCCCGATCTCATTTCCCAGGTTTCCATCGCCGTTCCCTTTGTTGTTTTGTATGAAGTCGGGATTGTTGTTGCCCGGCTGTTCGGCAGGAAAAAAGCGGTTGATGATGCGCTTGATGATGCGGCGGCCGCGAAATCTGATTAGTTCCGACATTACAAAAGTCAATTTGCCACCAAGACTCCAAGTACACCAAGAAAAGCTGAAACTTGAATTGTTAAAGGCAAAAGACTTAGTTTCATTAAATCAAATTTGCATCTCTTGGAGCTCTTGGTGTCTTAGTGGCAATTTTCGCATAATTTGTTCAAGTCCGTCTTCAACTCTCCAAGGACACTCAGGCTGGTAGCGATGTTCATGAATCTGTTACAGGTGGATAATCCGCAATGCGTCTGACCATCAAAATCACCCTGGCGATCCTTCTCGGCGTGGTGCTGATCTTCTCCGTTTACAGTTATCTGTCGATCCAGCGCGAACGAGAGCAGCTCAAACGTAATTTGAGTCGTGAGGCCCGCCATATCGGTGAAAGCCTGCGGGTCATGGTAACAGAACTGTGGCAGCAGCATGGTGAGGAAGAGGCCCTGGGTTTTTTGTTGCGCGCCAATCAGGGCTATTCTGAAACCCTGGTGCGCTGGGTGTGGGTCAGTAATGATGGACCTGCGTCTTATCAACCTCGCGTGCCGGTTGCTCACCTTGACCGATTGCGATTTGAGGAAACCGTTACCCTGATGGCGGCTTCGGATGAAGGGCACGATTTTTTGTTGACCTATCTGCCGGTATTGCTCCCTGGTGAGCGGATGGGCGCCATCGAATTAACCGAATCGATGGCAGAAATGCACGACTACATCCAGGAAAGCTTGCGTCGATCCGCCATCGTTGTCGGCGCCCTGGTAGTGTCGGGGCTCTTATTAATGACTGTGCTGGGCAGCATCTGGGTCGGGCGGCCGATGCGCAAGTTGCGCGCCCAGGCTGAGCGGATTGGGACCGGTGATTTTTCCACCAGCGTCAATCTTTCCGGCAGTGATGAACTGGCTGAGCTGTCTAACACCATTGAGCGGATGCGGGGGCAGCTGGCCCAGGCGCGCGATGCCGAACAGGCAGCTCACGCGGCGAAATTTGAGGCCCTGGAAAAGTTGCGCCATACCGAGCGGCTGGCAACCCTCGGACAGCTGTCGGCGGGGATGGCGCACGAGTTGGGGACGCCCCTCAATGTGATTGCCGGGCGGGCCAAACTGATAACCCGCGAAGGAATGGCGCTCGAGGATATCACCCGCTCTGCAACCATCATTCACGAACAGGCGCAGCGTATGACCGGTATTATGCGACAGTTGTTAAGCTTTGCCCGGCGCGGCGAGGCTCGCAAACAGCGCGTTGATCTTAACCTGGTAATGCGTGCGGTGCTGCCGCTACTCGAGCCGACCCTCAACAAGCAGCAGGTCGAACTCTGTATCGATGAGGCTCCGGCGGAGCTGCTGGTGTGTGCCGACTCCGCGCAAATGCAACAGGTTCTGCTAAACCTGATCCTCAATGGTATTCACGCCATGCCCGATGGTGGCAAGATCAGCCTGTCCAGCTATCCGGCAGCGGCGGTCAGCGTTCCTGACGGGTTCGAAAATCCTGATCAGTCCTGGGTCTGTCTGCAGGTCAGTGATCAAGGCAGCGGGATTGAGCTCGAGGTTCAAAAGCACATGTTTGATCCTTTCTTTACCACCAAGGATGTTGGTGAAGGGACCGGGTTGGGGCTGTCGATTGCCTACGGCATTGTTCAGGAACACGGTGGCTGGATTGCGGTAGAAAGCGTTCCCGGCAAAGGCAGCACGTTCCGGGTCTACTTACCGGTGGATTGTCGCGGGGAGTTGCCATGAGCAAAGCCGGCCTGCCAGGGGGCATTCTGGTCATAGATGATGATCGCGCATTGTGCGACCTGCTGCATGAGGACTTGCAACAGCGCGGGCATCGGGTGTGGACAGCGTTGAAAGCAGGTCAGGCGCGTGAGTTGTTGGACCAGCACTCCATTGATATTGTTCTGACCGATCTGAATATGCCGGAAATGAATGGTATCGATTTCTGCGCCGAACTGCATCAACGGCGGCCCGATCTGCCGGTCATCATCATGACCGCCTTCGGCAGCCTCGAAACGGCAATTGCCGCATTGCGGGCGGGGGCCTATGATTTTGTTACCAAACCGGTGGATCTGGATCTGCTGAGTATTTCCCTGGATCGTGGTTTACAGCATCGGCATCTGCAGGAGACCGTTCGCCGCCTGCAGGATCAGGTTCGTCGTCAGCAACCTGACGATGATCTCCTCGGTGAAAGTCCGCCGATGGTTAAGCTGAAACAACAGATCTCCCGCATTGCCGGACTGGACACGTCGGTGCTGCTGGCGGGAGAAAGCGGCACCGGCAAGGAACTGGTTGCGCGTTCGTTGCACCGCCAGAGCCAGCGTAGCGGCGGCGCGTTCGTCGCTCTTAACTGTGCCGCGTTGCCGGAGAATCTACTCGAAAGCGAGCTCTTCGGCCATGTCCGGGGAGCCTTTACCGATGCCCGTGAAGCGCGCAAGGGGTTGTTTGTCGAGGCTTCCGGGGGCACCCTGTTGCTTGACGAAATTGCTGAATTGCCGTTATCGCTGCAGCCCAAGCTGTTGCGGGTGCTCGAAGATCATCGCGTGCGGCCCCTGGGTGGGAGCAGTGAAATTACCTGTGATGTCCGGGTCATCGCAGCCAGCCACCGTAATCTGGGTGAGGCGGTAGCCGCTGGGCTGTTTCGCAGTGATCTGTTCTATCGACTGAACGTGATTCAGCTGGAGCTGCCCCCCTTGCGTCGGCGTGGCGACGATATTCTCCTGCTGGCGATGAAGTTCATCCAGCAGCTCAGTCGGCGGTTCGGCAAGTCGGTGGTTGGTCTGGCGCAGCCGGCGGCGGCCTGCCTGCTGGCCTACTCCTGGCCCGGCAATGTGCGCGAACTACGCAATACCATTGAGCGCGCAGTGGCCCTGACCCTCCATGATACCATTACCGTTGATGATCTGCCTGATAGCGTCCGGCACCCGGGTGACAGTGCACCATTACCCCTGAGTCTGCACGACGGCCAGACGATTATCCCGCTGGAGGAGATGGAACAGCGCTACATTCAGCAGGTGCTGGAACAGCTCGATGGCAATCGGACCCTGGCCGCCCGCATGCTTGGGGTTGACCGTAAAACCCTCTATCGCAAACTCAAAGAGACCTGATTCTCCTCCCCCGACTCTTCAGCCGAATGGGGCAATTTGCCCCAGCGAGTCATTGTGCCCCACTCTGTTTTCTGTTAACCAGCTGAAAATTCGACCATTGTCGTTGGCATGCCCTGTGCTTAATATAAGTGGTAGAGCCTGCCGAGGCCATTCTGTTGCCGGCGGCAGCATAGCTTGAATCTACTTACCGGAGATAACTGTAGAGTGATCATGGAAGCTGTTTGTATTGACCTGACACCGCGCGTACTTGTTGCCGAAGATGACCGGGAGCTGCGTGAACTGCTTGCCCTGGTGTTGGAAAATGCCGGCTACCAGGTCTGTCAGTGCAGCAACGGTGAGCAGTTGCTGACCAGGCTTAAAGAACAGCCAGCCATCGATCTGGTGATCAGTGATATTCGCATGCCCGGGTTAAATGGTCTTGAGGTCCTGGCTCGCCGCAACCGGCATCTGCAGCAGATTCCCTTTATCTGTATGACCGCCTTCGGAGACGAGCAAACTCATCGTAAGGCGCGACATCTTGGTGCCGCAGCAGTCATTGATAAACCCTTTGATCTGGATGACATGATGACATTGATCGCGCATGTTTGTCTCCGCAACGAACGCATTAAAGGAGTCGATCATGAGAATAAATAAGTTGTTCGGAATGCTGGTGGTGCTGGTGCTGCTGGGTTCTTCCGTGTCAGCACAAGAAAGTGGGCTGGAAAGCCTGCGTGAAACCGGCAAGGCTTTTCGCAGTGTGGCCCGCGATATTTCACCGGCGGTTGTCTACATTCAGGTCGAGCAGGAAGTGCAGGTGCGCAGTCGTGACCCATGGTCAAACCCCTTTGAAGGCAGCCCCTTTGGTGAAGAATTTTTTCGCCGCTTTTTTGGTGAGCCGCCACGAGGCGAAGCTCCGGATCGGCCTCCGCGCCGAACCACTGGCCAGGGCTCAGGCTTTCTGATCTCTGCTGATGGTTATATCATGACCAACAACCACGTGGTCGGTGATGCCGATAAGATTACGGTCCAGTTTCAGGACGGACGTGAATTCGATGCCGAACTGGTCGGTGCCGATCCTCCCACCGACGTGGCGCTGATCCGCATCGAAGCCAATGAAGAGCTTCCCTACATTAAACTGGGAAATTCGGATCAGCTTGAAGTCGGTGACTGGGTTCTGGCTTTTGGCAACCCCTTCGGCCTTTCCCATACCATGACGGCCGGGATTGTCAGCGCCAAGGGACGTAGTGGTATCGGCCTGACCGATTACGAAAACTTTATCCAGACCGACGCGGCTATCAATCCGGGCAACTCGGGCGGCCCGCTGGTGAACCTGGATGGTGAGGCGGTCGGAATGAACACGGCGATTTTCAGTCGCAGTGGCGGTTATATGGGGATCGGCTTTGCTATTCCCATCAATATGGCCACAAATATTTATCTTCAGCTGGCGGAACACGGCAAGGTCACCCGTGGCAGGATCGGCGTTTACATTCAGGATTTGACCAGAGAACTGGCGGAGTCTTTTGATATCGATCAGCGTCAGGGAATTCTGGTATCCCAGGTAATGAAAGGTTCGGCAGCGGAAAAAGGGGGCCTTGAGCAGGGGGATGTCATCCTCAAACTCAATGGCACCGCAGTGGAAAATGTCGCTGCGTTCCGCAATCAGGTGGCCCTGACTCGACCCGGCACCACCATTGAACTGGAAGTTTTGCGCAAAGGTAAAGTACGTAAGCACAAGATCGTCGTCGATGCCCTTGAGGTTGAAACCGCCGCAAGCGCTGATGCCCCGGCCGCTGAAGCCGGTACCGATGTTCTTCCTCAGATTGGTCTGCGGCTACAGAAGTTGACCAAGGAATTGGCTGAGCAGTTTGGTTACCAGGAAAACCGCGGGGTATTGGTTGCCGCAGTTGAACCCGGATCGATTGCGGCTCGCGCCGGCATTCAGGCGGGGGCCTTGATTGAAGAGGTCAATCGGGTCGATGTTAATGATCCCCAGGACGTGGTTTCGCTGGTTGAAAAGAGTAAAAGGGATACGGTTCTGCTGTTGGTCCGCCAAGGTAGTGGCAGTCGGTATATTGCATTGAGATACAGATAGGAACGCAGGTTTTTCGGCGCTCTGCTCAGCGCCGGAAGGCCATCACATACTTTTATTGAACGTTACCTCCTACGTTCATTTCGGGGAATCAGCAGGGTTCCCCTTTTTTTTATCCAAAATCTGGGTTAAAACCAGTGTATCTGTTCAGCCCCGGGCCTTTGAATCCTATGTCAAGGGACGCTTTTCGTCATCCATGACCGCTTTTTATCGCCGTCCATGGCGACAAAAACCCTTGCCACAGGATTCAAAGACCCGGGGCAAGGATAGAACAGAATAGTTACAAAACCGTTAGACTGTTGCTCGTCGTAACCATCTAGCAGCTGACGAGTTTATCCACCGATCCCCGGCACACGGTTCGCAGATGACAGGAGCCAATTAATGAAATTCAAATTATTTGTATTTGCCGTTTTACTGGCTGTGATGATGGCGTTTGTTTATCAGAACAGTGTTCCGGTTACGGTGCGTTTTTTTAATTGGGAATATGGGTTGTCTTTTTCCTTGCTGCTGATGGCGGTTCTTGGTGTCGGCGTGTTATTGGGAATGTTGCTGGTATTACGGCGTCAGTCTTACAATAAAAAGAAAAAGGCCGCTAAAGAAGCAGCGCAGCACCAGCAGGCAGCTGCTAAAACTGACGCTGCCGGTGATAACGACCAGGATTCACAGATCAAACCACAGCAGCAGGAAACACCCCTTACCGCAGGAGAAGATCATGAGTCAAACAATACTGATAACTGGAGCGACAGCAGGGTTCGGTAGCGCTTGCGCCCGTCTTTTTGCTCGTCACGGCTGGCAACTGATTCTTACCGGTCGTCGTTCCGAGCGCTTGCAGGTGTTACAGCAGGAACTCGGCGCCGCAGTCAGCGCTACTGTGACCCTCGATGTGCGTGACCGTGAGGCCGTCTTTCGCCAGCTCGCCGATTTGCCGGCGGTCGATGTGTTGCTCAATAATGCCGGGCTGGCTCTGGGTCTGGAACCGGCCTGGGAGGTGGATATCAACGACTGGGACACGATGATTGATACCAACATCAAGGGACTGACCTACTGCACCAGAGTATTATTGCCGAATATGGTCAAGCGCAACAGCGGGCATGTTGTCAATATCGGCTCTACCGCCGGCAGTTGGCCCTACCCCGGCGGCAATGTTTACGGCGGTACCAAGGCCTTTGTCGAACAGTTCAGCCGTAATCTGCGCGCTGATCTGCATGGTACTGCGGTACGGGTTACCTATATTGCCCCCGGGATGGCTGAAAGCGAGTTCTCTCAAGTACGCTTCAAGGGGGATGCCGACAAGGCTGCCCAGGTGTATCGTGGCATGACACCATTGCGCCCCGAAGATATCGCTGAAACAGTGTACTGGGTGGTGAACCGACCAGCACATGTCAACATTAATGCGATCGAACTGATGCCGGTGCAGCAGAGCTGGAATGCCCTGGCGGTACATCGCCAAGAAAAAAAGTGCTAAAGGTCTGGTCGGACGCTGTCGACAGGTAAATGGAACGGTGTTTTTTTCGATTGTTCAGCAGGAAGTCGCAACGATGTAACCCGCGCAAGATGGAAAGCGATGGCCGACCTACGTGTTACCGACACTAAAGGGTATATGCTCTACCGTGAAGTGGAACCGGTACAGCCCTACCCGCGTATCGATGCGCAGCAACCCCACGATGAGAAGTCGCGGGGTCAGGACCAGGCGCGGGAGAAAAAAGATGGACAACCGCGTCGGCGCTTTGTCGCCATGCGTCAGTTGATTGATCGCCTGAAAGAAACAGGTCAACTTGAGCGGATTGCCTATCCGGAGCTACTGAAGGAGCTGGGTAATGTCGGCATTGCCCATGCCGACAGAGAGCTGTTTGACCTGCTGCAGACCCATCAGGTGACGATTGAGGGGCTTAATCACCTGGCTGCCCAAATTCGCGCCTTGATGGCCACTCCCGATGTTGGATTTGGCCCACCTCTCGAGGCCGAACACAATGTTCTTCCCTATTTCAGCAGGGATTTGGCGGTGGTGCAGCTCCGCTATCTTCATCTTGAGTTGTTGGCGGGACAGGAAGGTCCGCATCTGGTCGATGCCATTGCCCGTGATGGATCCTTTCGTTGTGCCACCAGACATCTACAGGTGGAGTTTCATCCGCAGGTCAAAGCCCAGTACGATTCTTCCCTCATCGTTGATCTGCGCATGATGGTCGCCGTCGGTGAAATGGATGAGGAAAATCGCCGCGCCATCCTTTTTGAACGTACTCCCGGAGTATTCGCCCTCTACACCGACAAGCAGATCAGCCTGTCGATCTGAGCGTCTTTCTTAAAATAACCGGAACGGTTGATCGTTGAGTTTAATCTCGCCTTGATCATACGCAACCCGCAAACGAAAACGTTCCCCTTCCAGCCGACTTAAAAAACCGAGTTGCGCCAACCCACCGAAGATCATCCGCAGTTCTTCCTCTTTAACGCTGATATTCGTCGTTTTACCCTGGATCTGCTCGGCCAGCTGACCCAGGCGGGCAAGGATGACCACGTCGAAGTCGAGTTGCAGCTCCGAATCGATCTGCTCAAGCAAAGCGCCGGGAGCGGTCTGTGTTGTTCCCGGCTTCAAGGTGGCGCGCCCCACACCTGAAAGCTGTCCACCGGTAGTCGCCAGGGAAAGGTTCTCCAGCTCCAGGGTTGCCCCTGATTGTAACAAGGCGTGGTAAACCGGCAGGATAGCATCATCGATAAAAGAGTCATTACTATCATTGGCGGAACGGATATGCTGGCGGAAACTGTTTCTTGCTGTCATTAAAGCCTCAATCACCCGGGTATCGAGGTCCAGTAATTTAAACACCAGACGACCATCCGTAAACGCGCTCCCCCCCGTCTGCAGACCGGCAAATGAGATGTCAGAAAGGGCTAGGTAGAACGGCTCCGGCCCTATGTGATTGGCCCAATCAATATGCAGTCCATTGATAATGAAAGGGGGCCCATCAACGCTTTGTAGTGCCAGACTGTTGATGCGGGTACGACTTTGGCCAAGGGGGAATTGGTCGAGATTGTCCATCTCGCCGGCATTGTTGATGCCGGCAACGACAAGCTGATTATCCCTATCCAAAACGATCTGGATCTGCTCCAGGCTGACATCCCAGGATCCTTGCGTGGCGGCGGCGTTGACGTGCCCCTCACCGCCAATACGGTCGATAGTGATCGTCGTGCCGTCAGCAGTTTCAACTGCCAGTCGGGGCAGCGACAACCTGCTGCGTGCTGACCCGGTGGGACCGACATCGGTGACAATCCGTAGTCCCTCAAGCAATGAGGAGGTAGCGGAGTCTGCCAGCGGCGTGGTGATCATGGTGACGCCCCAGGCATAGTGGCGGATCAGATGGTGAAGATCGTAACGACCCAGATCGCTGATATTAACTGTGGTAATTGCTTCAGCGGTAAAAAATCGCCGCTCATAGCTGACCAGTTCGTTGGTGGTGTTAAGCGGAGCATAGTGGTTGGACCGCTCCACCCACAGGGCAAAATATTCTTCCGCCTTGATGCTGCCATACCAGGTCAGGGAGAAGAGGGTAACAAGGGTGATGACCAGGGTCGGGGTCAGCAGTTTTTTCCACATGAGTGAATCCTTAAGGTTCAGAAAAAGATCGAGACCGTCACGACCAGCCGATAATCTGGAGCCTGCGACTTCACGCAGGATGACACCGAGACGGGCGCAGAATCCATTGTTGAATCAGCGGTGTAGATAGCTGGAGGCTTTTTGCCCCAGAGCCTTCCAGGTGCCGAGCAACCCCAGGATCATGGTCAGGGCAATTCCCGTCAACAGGGTTAACAGAACCGCCATTCCCTGTAACTGAAAATCGCTGTTCAGGGGTCCCTCCAGCACGGCAAAAGCCGCCAGGGTGCCGATGAACAGGCTGACGCCACCGGTGATCAGGCCGAGGATTAGAAATTCGGTGGCAAAGACGCGCAGAATATCCAGGCGGGTTGATCCGCAGACCTTGTAAATGACAGCATCACGGATGCGGCGGTGCTGATCGGCAGAGATGGCACCAATCAGCACCAGAAAACCGGTCAGCAGGGTAATTGCCGCCATCCCTTTGAAAGCCCAGCCAATATGCTCAAGGTTACGCGCGACATTGGCGAGGATTTCGCGTACCGAAACCGCTGATACGTTGGGGAAGGCGCTGGTAATCTGGCGATACAGCTGTTCTTCCAGTTCTTCCGGCAGATGGGCCGCCGCGAGAAAGCTGTGGGGTGCCTGTTCGAGGGTGCCTGGCGCGAAGATCAGGGCGAAATTGAGTTCCAATGTTGACCAGTCAACGCTGCGCAGATTGGCAATTTCCGCCGTGATGGTGCGTCCGAGAATGCTGACGCTGATAGTGTCGCCAATGCCGACGCCGAACCCTGCGGCGAGATCGCTGGTGATGGAGAGCAGCGGTGGTCCCTGATAATCGTCCGGCCACCAGTCGCCGGCGGTGATCCGGGTACCGGCGGGCATGGCGGCAGCATAGCTGAAGAAGCGGTCACCACGAATCGCCCAGCGCACTGACGGATCAATGGTTCGTTCTGTTATCGGGACCCCGGCAATGGCGGTTATGCGGCCACGCAGGGTCGGCGACGCTTCAAAGGTGATATCCTGCGATTGCTCAAAGAGCATTGCGTTGAACGACTCAATCTGTTGTGGTTGCAGGTCAAAAAAGAAGAAGGTCGGAGCCTTTTCCGGCAAGGTGGTGGTCACCAGACTGTTGAGGTTTCCCTGAATCTGGACAATCAACACCAGTACGGTCAGGCCAATCCCCAGAGAAAAAATGATATTGCTCGCCGGTGAACCGGGACTTTTCAGACTGGTCAGGGCCAGTCGCAGCAGCGGCTGAGACGGTCGGGGAACCATTCGCATCAGTTTGATGACCAGTGCAGCGAGCAGATGAAACAACACAAAACACCCGGCAGCACCGCTGATAAACCACCAGGCCAGGCGCTGATCGGCGCTACTGAACAGGGCAACGGCGATGAGCAGGGCAGCGGTGATGGTCATGGCAACCCGCACCCCGGTGCCGCTGGTTTTTTTACGCGTTTCAACGTAGCCGCGAAACAACAGGGCCGGTGGGATGCGACAGGCCGTCCCCAGCTCCTTAAGGGAAAACAGCAGTGCCGTCAGCAGGCCAAAAATGGCAACAATGACCCACACCCTGGGGAAAATCGCCACCGTCAGGGGGAAAGGCAGGTTACTGCCCAATAGACTGCTGAGCAGCCAGGGAATAGCAGCGCCGCAGATCAGCCCGGCAAGGGTGGCGATAGCGCCGAGAAAGAGAATCTGAAGCAGATAGGTGGTAAAAATCAGCTTCCGTGAAGCCCCCAGGGACTTCATCGTGGCAATGTGGCTGATCTTGCCGCCAAGGTAGCCGCGCACCGCGCCGGTCACCCCGAGCCCGCCGAGCAACAGGGCACAGAGCCCCAGCAGCGTCAGGTTGGTTTCCATGCGATCGAGAAAATCACTGATGCGTGGGGTCGCCTGGCGCCAGGTACGGATGCGCCAGCCGGCGTCGGGAAAGCGGGCCTCCAGTTCACGGCGGAAGTCGTCTACCAGTTCCCGGTCGGCAAGTTTTAAACGATAGTTATAATCAACCAGGCTGCCCGGTTGCACCAACCCGGTTGACATGAGTCGGGCCTGGTCAATCATGACTCTCGGACCGAGGGTAAAGGCACCAAAGCTGCGATCTGGTTCGTTGATCAGCCGGCCGCGGATCTGAAATTGGGTTGAACCGAGCTGAATGAGGTCGCCGACAGCCAGGTTAAGGCGATCAAGGAAAGACGATTCAACCAGGGCACCGGGCAGGTCATTGCGTTCGGCAAGGGCCTGATCAAGGGGTTGCTGGGGATCGATAAGGAGCCGGCCATAGAGGGGATAGAGATCATCGACAGCCTTGAGTTCAACCAGCCGTCGCTGTTCTGACCCAACTGCCAGAGCCATGGTGCGCAGTTGCAGGGTGCTGGAAACAACTGCGTTCTGTTGCAAAAATTCAAGTTGTTCATGATCGGCCGGGCGATGAGCGAGGCGCAGCTCGAGGTCTCCGCCTAACAGGGCACCGGCATCATCGAGCAGGCCCGATCGAGCGGCGGCACTGAAATTGCCGATGGCGGCGACAGCAAACACCCCGAGGAACAGGCAGGTGGCAAAGACCCCGAAGCCACGCAAGCCGTGACGCAGTTCCCGCCGCATCAGCCGTAGTGATTGCGTCAGCAAATCCATCATGAGGGGTTGACTCCATCTGGGACAAGCCGACCGTCGGCAATGCGAATGGTGCGTTGGCAGCGTTGAGCCAGGGTCGTATCATGGGTGATCAGTAGCAGGGATGTCCCTTTTTCCTGCTGCAAAGAAAAGAGCAGGTCCATCACCATCAGACCCGTATCCTGGTCGAGGTTGCCGGTCGGCTCATCAGCAAGAATCAGCGCCGGTTCGGTAACAAAGGCGCGCGCCAGAGCGACACGCTGTTGCTCACCGCCCGACAGTTCCCCGGGAAAATGGCCGCTGCGCTGGGCCAGTCCGGTGGCTGTCAATGCTGCCGCTGCACGCTCCAGCGCCGTATCGTCACCGGAAAATTCCAGTGGCAATGCGACGTTCTCCAGCGCCGTCATGGTCGGGATCAGATGAAAGGATTGAAAAACAATGCCAACATGAGCACGGCGAAAGCGCGCCAGGGCATCTTCGTCAAGGCCATTGAGGGTCGTGCCGGCGACCCTGATGGTGCCGCTGGTGGCTGGTTCCAGCCCGGCCAGGGCCATCAGCAACGTGGTTTTTCCGGCCCCGGACGGGCCAACAACACTGACGGTTTCTCCGCTCGCCACGCGCAGGTCGATACCACGCAGGATCTTGACCGGCCCGGCACCACCAACTAGACTTAAATGAAGATCGTTTATTTCAATGATAGGATCAGGCATGAAAACTCCTGTTAGCTGGTTATTGCTGTTATCGTTATCCGTACCCTTTACCCTGGCGGCTGCTGCGCCCATGACAATCCTGGTGCTGGGTGACAGCCTTACCGCCGGTTATGGCCTGGCCGAAAGCGAAGCCTTCCCGGCGCAACTGGAAACGGCACTGGGCTCACAAGGTCATCAGGTGCGCGTTATCAATGCCGGTATCTCCGGCGACACCAGTGCCGGTGGCGCTGCCCGTCTCGAATGGAGTCTGGCCGATAATCCCGATCTGGTCATCCTCGCCCTGGGAGCCAACGACGCCTTGCGCGGCTTGAGTCCCGATCAAACCCGAACCAACCTCGCCGCTATCATCACCCGCCTGCAAGAGCGACAGATCAGGGTGTTATTGGCCGGGATGCTCGCCCCGCGCAACATGGGCGAAAATTATTATAACAGTTTTGATAAAATCTATCCGGAATTGGCGCAGGAATTCGACGTGCCCCTCTACCCTTTTTTTCTGGAAGGGGTGGCCGGCAAGCCCGAACTTAATCTCGCTGACGGAATTCATCCCAATGTAGCAGGAGTGCAGGTGATGGTGGAGGGGATCTTGCCGCTGGTGGTGGAAGAACTGTCGTCGCTCTGATTCGTCCAGATTGTAGGTTTCAGTTGACAGAGGTCGGCATGACTGTCAATTTTCAGGTGCTGATTATTTACCACCATTATAATGACGATTACCCAGGAGACTTTCCATGCATATTTTTACCGACGGCTTTACCAGCGTATCCCTGTCCAACGGCAACCTGCGGGTCAAACTGGCGCAGAATGGGCCCGACAATGAGCCGGTCGAGGTGGCAACCTTGATCGTTCCGGTGGCGACGGCGCCGAGTTTTGTCAACGGCCTGGCCAACGCCCTGCAGCAACTCGAAGAGCAGATCAAGGCCAAGCAGGCGGAGATGGTTGTTGAGGGCGCGTCAAAACACAACTGATGTGGTGACAGTGACGGGCAGGAAGAGCACATCCGTCGCCGCTTCCTGCCCGCATCGTTTTTACTCGGATCGCCAGCGTAGTTTTGGTTTGCGGGCAGCGGTGGCTTCGTCGAGGCGTCGCCGGCGGGCGCGGGTCGGCGCCTGTTTGAGTGTGTCCGGATCCTGCCTGGCTTCGGCGGCAATGGCGAGCATCGCGTCACAGAAATCATCAATCATCTGCTTGCTTTCGGTTTCCGTCGGTTCGATCATCAACGCCCCGGCGACCACCAGAGGGAAATAAATGGTCGGCGGATGAAAGCCGTAGTCGATCAGGCGCTTGGCGACGTCGAGGGTATGGCAGCCACCCCCCAACTTCTCTTCGGAAAATACCACCTCATGCAGTGAGCGCTCTTTATAGGGCAGGGCGTACGCCCCTTCGAGTCGAGCGCGGATATAGTTGGCGTTCAGTACCGCCAACTCCGTGGCCTTTTTCAATCCCTCACCACCCATGGCCAGAATATAGCTGTAGGCGCGCACCAGAATCCCGAAATGACCGTAGAATGACTTGACCCGCCCAATCGACTGCGGGCGTTGATAGTCAAAATGGTAGCTGTCCCCTTCCTTCGTAATCACCGGTAGCGGCAAAAACGGGATCAGTTTCTCGGCAATACCAACCGGGCCGGCGCCGGGTCCACCGCCACCATGGGGGGTGGAGAAGGTTTTGTGCAGGTTGAAGTGCATGACATCGATCCCCAGATCACCGGGGCGGCTGATTCCCATCAGGGCGTTGAGGTTGGCCCCGTCACAATAGACCAACCCCCCCTGTTCATGAACCAGCTCACAAATGGCCCGGATGTTAGCTTCAAACAGCCCCAGGGTATTGGGGTTGGTGATCATCAGGGCGGCAACCTCGTCGGACATGACGGCGGCGACAGCGTCGAGGCTAAGGATGCCGGTGGAAGTTACCGGCACCACTTCGTAGCCACAAAGGGCCGAGGTGGCCGGGTTGGTGCCGTGGGCAGTATCGGGAATAATGACCTTGGTGCGCTGGTTGCCGCGCGCCTCATGCCAGGCGCGGATCATCAGCATGCCGGCCAGTTCTCCCTGCGCTCCAGCCGCAGGCTGCAGGCAGATGGCGGGAAAGCCGGAAACTTCTGCCAACGCTCGTTCCAGCCGATACATCAGCTCCAACGCCCCTTGATTGAGAGCCTCCGGCGTCTGCGGGTGAATCTCGGCGAAGCCGGGCAGGCGCGCCGCCACCTCGTTAACCTTGGGGTTGTACTTCATGGTGCAGCTGCCTAATGGATAGAAGCCGCTGTCGACGCCGTAGTTCCAGGTTGAAAGACG
This sequence comes from Pelovirga terrestris, assembly GCF_014773365.1. Lineage (GTDB taxonomy): Bacteria > Desulfobacterota > Desulfuromonadia > Desulfuromonadales > Geopsychrobacteraceae > Pelovirga > Pelovirga terrestris. Next base: position 42,201 of record NZ_JACWUN010000009.1, on the reverse strand, counting down.
CGTGTAATGGCGGATGACATCAACTTCCGACAGTTCGGGAAAGTCAGTGATCTCATCGCGCAGCAGTTCGATGTCGGGCAAGGCCGGCGGCACATCAGCATCAGGCAGACTGTAGCCAATGCGTCCCGGCTGGGACTGCTCGAACAACAGGGGCTCGTCAAGCATCAGACCACGGGAATCGGTTGATATCATTGGGTACCTCCGGCCAGGGCTGCTACCAGTTGCTCCATCTGTTGTCTGCTGTTCTGTTCCGTTGTACAGATCAGCAGGCCGGACTCCAGGCCGGGATAATCGCGGCCGATGGCCACGCCGGCAAGGATCTTCTGTTGTTCCAGGCGTTTTTTTAGAGCGGCAACCGGTTCCGGGCAGGAGACGACAAACTCGTTGAACACCGGCGCGTCAAAGGGCAGGGCAAAACCATCAAGGTTCGCGATCTGTTCACGCAGCCAATGGCTGCGGGCATAATTGATTTCAGCCAGCTGGCGCAACCCCTGCTTGCCGTGCAGCGCCAGATAGATAGAGACCATCAGGGCGCACATCCCCTGATTGGAGCAGATATTGGAGGTCGCCTTTTCACGGCGGATATGTTGCTCGCGGGTAGCCAGGGTCAAAACAAAGCTGCGCTTGCCGTCGAGATCAACGGTCTCCCCTACCAGACGTCCGGGGAGTAGGCGCATGTCCTTGTTGCGTACGGCAAAAAATCCGATTCCCGGGCCGCCGTAGGACAAGGGGAGTCCAAAGCTCTGCCCCTCACCGACCACAATGTCGGCACCCAGTTCACCGGGAGATTTGTAGAGGGCCAGGGCCAACGGTTCGGCAACAGCGGTAATCAGCCGGGCATCGGCGCTGTGGGCGGCGGCGGCAAGGGCCGAAAGATCTTCAATACAGCCGAAATAGTTGGGGTAACCGACCACCAGAGCGGCGACCCGTTCATCGAGCAGTGGTTCGACCTGTTCGAGCGCAGTCACGCCGTTGCTGGTGTCGATGGTGATCAGCTCAATGTCGAGATAGCGGCAGTAGGTGGCGATGGTCTGGCGGTAATGGGGGTGGAGAGCGGCGGATAGCAGCACGCGGCTGCGCTTTTTTGCCGCCCGCACCGCCAGCAGCACCGCTTCAGCACAGGCCGAAGCACCGTCATACATGGAGGCGTTGGCCATATCCATGCCGGTCAGCTGGCAGATCATGGTCTGGAATTCAAAGATCCCCTGCAGGGTTCCCTGGCTGATCTCCGGCTGGTACGGGGTGTAGGCCGTGTAAAACTCGCTGCGACTGACCAGATGGTCGACCACTGCCGGAATGAAATGATTGTAAGCACCGCCACCCAAAAAGGAGCTCCAGTCGGCGATCTGGGCGTTTTTCGCTGCCAGACGGCGTAATTCCCTGAGGATATCGCTTTCCGCCAGTCCCGGCGGCAGCTCCATGGGGTGGGTCAGGCGAGAGTCAGCCGGGATGCCGGAAAAAAGGGCCTCCGTAGCGGCGACACCAATGGTGGCAAGCATCTGCTTGATATCAGCGTCGGTATGGGGCAAATAGCGCATAACACTCCTTTTGGCCAGTGCTGCGGGAATTGCGTGGTGGTTGACAGGATGCGCGATATTATTCGTCGGCAACCAACTCCTGATAAGCGGAAGCATCCAGCAGATCATCAATCTCTTGCGGATCGCTCAGGCGGATTTTGATCATCCAGCCATCCTCATAGGGCGAGGTGTTGAGGGTTTCCGGAGCATCGGGCAATTCCTCATTGATTTCGACGACCTCACCACTTAATGGGGAATAGACATCAGAGACGGCCTTGACCGATTCGACCACCCCAAAGGGTTTGCCGACCTCAAGTTCGTCACCAACCTCCGGTAGTTCGACGAAGACCACATCTCCCAACTGGTTCTGGGCAAAATCACTGATGCCGATAGTGGCGATGTCCGCTTCAATGGCGATCCATTCATGCTCTTCGGTATATTTCAATTCCTCGGGAAAGTCCATTATCTCCTCCTTGGTTAAGATAGCTCCCCCAGGGAGCGTGATTTAATAATTGTCCTCTTTACACAAAAGGCAGTGAAACCGTTTCGGCATCCTTGGCGCTCCGGCGAATTTCAATCTGCCATGACTTTCCGGTGGCTGCTGATTGGCTGTCAACCAGAGCAAGTGCGATTCCCTGTTTTAAGGTCGGCGAACTGGTACCGCTGGTGACAAATCCAACCTCGCGGCCGTCACACAACACCGGATACCCCTGACGCGGAACGCCGGGCACCGTCAGTTTAAGGCCGATCAGTTGACGTGGGATCCCCAGTTCACGGGCTTTGTGCAGTGCCGCGCGGCCGACAAACTCCCCCTTGTCAAGCTTGGTGATCCACCCGAGACGCGCTTCGAGGGGCAATATCTCTGCTGAAATTTCATGACCGTACAACGCGTAGCCTTTTTCCAGCCGCAAGGTGTCGCGTGCACCAAGGCCACAGGGCATCAGACCCAGGGGAGATCCGGCCTGCATCAGCGCCTGCCACAGCATGACGGTAGAATCTGCCGGGCAGTACAACTCAAAGCCGTCTTCCCCGGTATAGCCGGTGCGGGAAATCAGCAGGTCGATGCCGGCCACCGTGGCCGCAGTGAAATGATAATAGCTCAATTCATCGAGATTGACGGAGGTCAGTGGTGCCAGAATGGGCTGGGCCTGCGGCCCCTGCAGGGCGAGCAGGCCATAGGTGTCGCTGCTGTCGGTTATCATCAGATCAGTGTCGTTGTACGAGGAGGTCAGGGACAGCAGCCAGGCCAGATCGTTACTGATGTTGGCGGCGTTGACGCAGAGCATGAAGCGTTCGCCAGTGAAGCGATAGAGGGTCAGATCATCGACCACGCCACCATGCTCATAGCACAGGGCGCTGTACTGAACCTGTCCGTCGGTGAGTTTGGTCAGGTCATTGGTGGTGACATACTGAAGAAATTCCTGGGCGCTACGGCCGCTGACTTCGATCTCCCCCATGTGCGACACGTCAAATAGCCCTGCTGCGGTTCTGACCGCCTGGTGTTCGGCGATCACACCGCTGTACTGCACCGGCATGTCCCAGCCACCAAAATCAACCATCCGTGCTTTAAGTTGCCGGTGTACAGCATTCAAGGGAGTTTTTTTCATTCATATCCTCCTGATGTCGACCACAGATTCCTCATGGTAACTATTCAGCTGTAGTTCTGGGGGCAGGATCACCGATCTCATGCTCAACAGTTACATCCTTTTTAGCAAATCTCCGGAACATCTGTATATCTTTTCTTTGCTGATGATTAAAAAGGATGGGTGTTCCTGCTGCGCAGCAGTCTCAGGTGTGCAGAAAAAAAGACAGACACCGGCAACCCTGTAACGTTCGGGAGAACCGATGTCTGTCATTGTTCTGTCTAATGAAGCTCACTGTGCTGATTTTAGCCTTTAATAATCAGTTTGTTCAGTTCCGTCTGATCCTGAAGCAGTTGCTTGATGCGCTCACCGTTGACCAGGGCGACGATGATTTCACCGACCTCGGTACGGATATCGCTGAACAGTCCAAGGGCCTGCATCCCCTCGGCCAGACGATGATTGTCCTCAGTCGGGGTGACGTAATGAACCGACACCGCCTTATAGCGATGAATCAGAAACAGGGTGACCAGGGACATCAGGCGCTTTTTGCGAAAATCAGAGCGGAAGGTGTTCTGGTCACGGATAGACAACATGTTGCGTCCACGACGATCCTGAAGAACAGCAAAGACAATATTTGCTGCGATCTCCTCTTTTGAGATCACTTTCAGTTCCAATAACTCGGATCCAGCGGTATGGGGGCGTAAAGCAATGCGCAAATTAACGGCGAGACCATAATGGTCGGTCCACACCTTCAGCCATTCTTCGAGACGTCGGGTCGGCACTTCGATTTCGATCAGATGTTGGAATTGCGTTGATCCTTTACCCATTGCCTTGGTGGTGGCGGTGCCACCGGTAACCGCCATCAGGGCCGCGTCGGAGCGGGGGCCACCGACGTAGGTTTGCGGTGTCTTGTATGGCGAATTGACCAGGCGTAACTTGCGCTGCAGACGGGCCAGAGCCAGCATGCCATCTTCTTTGAGGGCCTGGGCGAACTCTTCACCCGCCATGCCGTCGACCTGATGGCCGCCATAGGTGATAAAGTTGAAGACAAAGCCCATCTTTCCCAGTTCAACCGGGAATTGGCGCATGTCATCTTCACTCATGCCGGTACTGTCCCAGTTAAACGATGGCGACAGGTTATAGGCCAGCATCTTGTCAGGATATACGGCATGGATGGCATCGGCGAAGATTTTCGCATCGTGCAAATCGGCGGTTTTGGTCTCCATCCAGATAATATCGGCGAAGGGGGCAACCGCCAGGGACTTGGCGATAGCGTAAGGAATACCCCCCTGGACCTGATAATAGCCTTCAGGGGTGCGGGCGATATCGCAGTTCCAGACGATATTGAAACCCATGCTCCGGGCCTTTTCACGACACTCCTCAACCGAAGCGGTTTCGACAAAGGCGTGCCACTCATCGATGCTCATGGGCAGTTCGGCTCCCTCATCAAGGTGAAAGGCCATGACATCGGCAACAGCGTCACCATAGGTTTTCATGTTGGCGTCCATCTGCCACATATCGAGCAGGCGGTTGGCCGCATTGTCGAGGGTGTTATTGATATCCAGGGTAGAGCGTGATGACAGGGCATTGATCAGTCGGTCGATTTCTTTCGATAGACCAGACTTGTCGAGCCATTCATCCGCTGCGGCATAAGCAGCATCCGAAATCCGGTACATCAGATGGCCGTTAATTTCGGGAATGCCTTTGTTGAAGAACTGCCGCATCACCGCCAGAAAGGCCACCTTATAGCTGGGGACATTGACCTGGGTTGCGCCAAGGATGAAGCGGTGATCGCGTTCATCGCCGCGGCCGTCGAGGAAGGTCGCGGCTTCCGCATCGGTTCGGGCAACGATAATCCCGCTGACTTTCATCAGGTCCAGCTGGAAGCGGGCGGCATTCAGGCGTTTGATCTGTTCATCGACGGGGACCAGAACCTTGCCGGCCTGGTGGCCACATTTTTTAACGCCCGGTTTCTGATCTTCAATGTGATAGCCGGGAACGCCAGCTTCAACAAAGCGGCGGATCAGATTACGCACATGGGCATCACCACCATGGCCGGTGTCGGCGTCGGCAATGATGAAGGGGCGATAGTCGATCTCGGGGATCTGTTTTTTCTCTTCTTCGCTCATGCGCAGTCGTTGAAAATACTGATTGCGATCTGCTGCCAGCAGTGCTCGTACCAGGGGCGCGGCTTCATCGGGAACCTGACTTAAGGGATAACTGGCAAGGTCCGGGCCGGGATCTTCCTGCTTGGAGCCTTTGGCGGAGGTTGCCCAGCCCCCCAGATAAATACCCTCAATCCCCATGCGCTTGATGGTCACTGCCTGCCCCGGCGAGTAAGGGCCGAAGGTTGTAATTGATTGGCCGGCTTCGAACATTTGGCGCAAGCGCGGATAAAACGCCTCCGCTGCGTCGCGGGCAATCGTGTATTCAACGGCAATGGTCCCGCGCTGTTCCACGATTTGTTCAGCGGTATACAGTCGGGTGATGCCGGTGAATCGGGGTGAAGCAAACCAGGCTTTGGTTGCGACTACTTCATCGTTGAATGTGCTCATGTTGGTCTCCTCTGCTAGTTTCCATTAATTGGTCGGCAACGTATCCAGGTTTTCCGTGATGCGTCTGCCTTCTTCTTTAAAGGTAGTGAAATAAAGGGCGATCCGCTCTTTGGCGGTGTCGATATTCATGTTGTTCAGATTGATATTCAGCAGGTCGATAAACCAGGGAACCTTGATCGGGTCCTGCACGTAGGCTGCGACAATGGCCCGGGCAATCGGCAGGGTGGTGGTTTTTGAGTGGTCGTAAACATCACGATTATCGGCCGCAAGCAGCTTGGCATACTCTTCTTCCAGGAGGCGTTCAAAGATTTCCATGGTGAATACATCACCGGCCCGCAGTCCGGTTTCGGCATCATCCTCGGTCAGTGCTGCGCCCTTGTGAATCCACTCCCAGAGGATGCTCAGACGAATCTCTCCGGTCGCCATATCTTCCATCAGGTAGAGAATGTCATCGTTGCCAAAGAAGTCGGCAGGCTTCAGCGCCGCCGCCTGCAGTCCCTGACCGAAGGCGTTACCATATTGCAGGGCGACGCTCAGCAGGTTGCGTGCCCCGCGAATGGTACGTGGTGCCGGCTCCAGCAATGTCAGTCCGGCGGCATCTTCTGCGGTGTAGGTAAGCCGCGGGAAGGGTCGCCCCATCTGGTTGGCTTCGCCCACCTGTTCCCACACCGGTCGGATGATATGGGCCATTTTCCAGTGGGCAATCCACTTGCCGCTGGCCCCTTCCTGCTGTTCACGCACGGCTCCGGCACGGGCCTTGGTCATGCTGCCGGTTACTCCAGCTTCCGATCCCACTGGAATGTTGGGTTCCATCCCCCCCTGCCAGAGGGCATAGTTACCGTTTTTGTCCGGCGTATTGACGGCACGGCGCACCCGGTCTTCGTAGTTGCGCATATACCCGTAAGTCATGACGATGGATTCGATATTCGGGTTAATAAAGTCAGAATCCCAGCAATTGACATCGGAGACACTGTTGATGTAGTCCCAGCGACCGGTGTTGAAGCCGACAAAATGCCGCCCCAATGCCGCGCGGATTTCCATCAGCTGGAAGGTTGCCTCTAGCTGTTCTACCAGTACATAGGTTTTGATGGTACCCGCGGCAAGACCAAGATGGGCTTCAAGGGCGGTGAGGAGCCGGTTCCAGAATCCGGCTTCTTCGGCCGTCTGGATCTTGGGTAGGTACAAGACAATGGAGGACCCTGCCGCATGCAACGTCTTGTGGTTATTGACGACATAGAGAGTCATGTCGACGATGGAAGCGGAGAAGGATTGTCCATTCAATCGAACGTGACGATCATCCAGGTGCAGACCGCGCGCTCTGAATATTTTGGTGGTAAAATTCAGCTGCTTGCGCCAGTCGGTGATGATATCGCGGCCAAAAAACCCCTGGGCCCAGCTGTTCATTTCCTGGGCAACGGACTCGGCAACTTCGAGGAATTGCGGGTCTCGGGCGATGGCCAGTTTGAGACTGCGCTGGTTATCGAGGGACAGGGTGCGCGTTTGCCCCAGGGCATCCTCACCGTCAAACATCCAGCCGTCAGCCCCAGACAGCAGGGCGTAGGCGACATTACGCAGACTTGATTTGACCGGAGCTCCGGGTTTGGCCGCCGGCCCGGTTCCCTGCAGCCACTGACGCTGAAGATCGTGTGGGATCACTGCGCCGACGAAGTTACCATCGCGGGCATCCTGAACGCGGATGCCAGTGCCTTTAATTTCAGACTGTGGATCCAGAAAGTCGATTTTCCATCCTTGCTTCATGCGCATCAAGCGGCGTCGGGTGCGCTCATCCATCAGACGTTTCTGTTCGGCATCAAATTGGGCCATGAAGGCCAGGGCCGCCAGTGCTTCCGGCGTATAGATGTCAGCATAGTCCTGTTCAAGATGATCACGGATCTGTAATTGCAAGGTTCCGGGGGTGCTTCCACTCATGAATTTCCTCCTTCTGCAGGCCAGGGAAACGAAGAAAAAGTCGACTTGATTTGTAGCTAACAGATAAACTATGTGGTAACAAAGACCATGTAGTGTTTTCAGGTCAAGTGCTGAGATAAAAAAAGAACGCTTTTTTAAATTATTTTTTATCAATTTTTAATAAAAGTGAAATTGCCGTTTCAGGCTAAAGCCCACGAAAGTAGTAATCTTTTGCATAATGATGGGTTTTGTGATGTTTTTCGTCGTTTGTTTGGTTTTTAGTCTGACGAAATCTTCCGCAGCGTTAGATTGGTAACAGGATTTTACTTTTTTCCAGCAATATGGATAATTGTGCCCGCTTCGAGATTCCGGAAGATTGTCATCTGCTGTCATCCGTTCTTATGACACCAGACCGGGTCTGTCATCATGAGCAATGCATTGATTGTTTTTTTGTAACTATTCAGCTCTATCCTTGCACCGAGCCTTTGAATCCTATGGCAAGGGACGCTTTTCGTCATCCCTGACCGCTTTTTGACGCCGTCCATGGCGCCAAAAACCTTGCCACCGGATCCAAAGGCCCGGTGCTGAACAGATACGTTTTTTTTCAAAGAGGAGAACATATGAGTATCACGACCTTCCATCCCCCTTCGCGAACCCTTATGGGTCCCGGCCCATCCGATGTCAGCCCGCGTGTCCTTGAAGCGCTGGCGCGACCGACTATTGGTCATCTTGACCCGCGTTTCATCGATTTGATGGATGAACTTAAGCACCTGATCCAATATGCTTTTAAAACCGGGAATGCCTTGACCATGCCGGTTTCTGCTCCGGGTTCAGCAGGGATGGAGTGCTGTTTCGTCAATCTGGTTGAGCCGGGGGACAAGGTGATCGTCTGTCAGAACGGGGTGTTTGGCGGCAGGATGAAAGAGAACGTCGTGCGCGCCGGCGGGACGGTTATCGCGGTAGATGATGAATGGGGAACAGCGGTTGATGCCAACAAGCTTGAGGCCGCCCTCAAAGCCAATCCTGATGCCGGAATTGTTGCCTTCGTCCAGGCTGAAACCTCTACCGGGGTGCTTTCCGATGCGCGGGCCCTGACTGCCCTGGCCCGTCAATTCGGCTGTTTGACCATCGTTGATACAGTAACGGCCCTGGGTGGGGTTCCGGTACGGGTTGATGAGTGGGGCATTGATGCGGTTTACTCCGGGTCGCAAAAGTGTCTTTCCTGCGTTCCCGGTCTTTCGCCGGTCAGTTTCAGTGCCGCCGCGCAGGAAAAAATCACCAGCCGCAAGCAGCCGGTACAGAGCTGGTTTCTCGATCTCAACCTGGTGATGGGTTACTGGGGACAAGGAGTAAAACGTGCCTATCATCACACGGCGCCGGTCAACGCCCTTTACAGTCTGCACGAAGCCTTACTGATTCTGCGCGAAGAGGGGATTGAAAACGCCTGGCAGCGGCACCAGTACCACCATCAGGCGTTACGTGTCGGCTTTGCGGCCATGGGGCTGGATTTTCTGGTTTCGGAAAATGAACAACTGCCACAATTGAACGCGGTAGTCATTCCTGCCGGCGCAGATGATGCGGCAGTCCGGTCCCGGTTGTTGCAAGAGTATCAACTTGAAATCGGCGCCGGCTTGGGCGTCCTGGCCGGCAAGGTCTGGCGGATCGGGTTGATGGGGCATGGCTGCAATCAGAAAAATGTTCTCTACTGTCTGGGAGCAATGGATGCGGTTCTCGGTTATATGGGGGCTGAAATTAACCAGGGAGCAGGGGTCAAGGCGGCGATGGATTACTATGCAGCCAGCGGCTGAGGTTTTGAGCAGCAAAACAGTTTCATCGCCCGGGCGACAGAGAATGCTTCTGTCGCCCGGGGCCTTATTTAATGCCTCAATCGCTCTCCCTTAGGTCCCGCTACCATTACTGTTGACCCCGCCGGCACATGTCTCTAGAATTAGAAGTTATGCAAGAACAATGGCTAGTTGCAATGCGCGGCAGATAAATTTACAACTTCCGGCATTGATGCCGGATGGAGGCATAAAGAGAATGGCAATTCGCGAGATACTCCATTATCCCGAACCCCTGCTGAAGAAAAAATCAGCGCCGGTAACGGTTTTTGATCAGCAGCTGCAACAGTTGGCGCAGGACATGGTCGAGACCATGTACGACGCGCCCGGTGTCGGGCTGGCGGCGCCCCAGGTTGGTGAACTGCTGCGCCTGATTGTGCTGGACTGCTCAGGCTCCGACCAACCGGCCGATCTGGTTGTTGCCGCCAATCCGGAAATTATTGCCGCCCAGGGAGAGTCTTACGAAGAAGAGGGGTGTCTGTCGATACCCGGTTTCTGTACAGCGGTCAAGCGTCATCAGGAGGTGACCCTGCGTTACCAGGACCCGACCGGACAGGTTCATGAGCGTCATGCTGATGGACTGCTGGCGGTTGGGATTCAACACGAAATTGATCATTTGGACGGTATCCTTTTTGTCGATCGCCTGTCACCACTGAAGCGCTCGATCTTCAAGAAAAAATATCTGAAGATGCTCCAGGAGCGGGAAGCAGAACATGAAGCCTGAGCAGATTCGTACCGTTTTTATGGGAACCCCGGAGTTTGCCCTGCCGACGTTGCAGGGACTGATCGATGCCGGCGTCAACCTGGTCGGGGTTTATACCCAACCTGATCGCCCAAAAGGGCGTGGCAAGAAACTGGCGGCGTCACCGGTCAAGGAACTTGCCCTTGCCCACCAGTTGCCGGTATTTCAGCCGGAGCGTCTGCGCAAGCCTGAAGCGGTGGAGCAATTGCGCCGGCTGGCCCCCGACCTGATCGTGGTGGTGGCTTATGGTCAGATCCTGCCCAAATCGGTACTGGAGATTCCGCGCTTTCAGTGCATCAATGTTCACGCCTCGCTGCTGCCTAAGTACCGTGGTGCAGCGCCGATCAACAAGGCGATTGTTGACGGTGAAAGTGAGACCGGGGTGACCACCATGCTGATGGATGTGGGGCTCGATACCGGTGCCATGCTGGTCAAGCGCAGTACGCCCATTGGCCCTGATGAAACTGCCGGGGAGATCCATGACCGCCTCGCCCTGCTCGGACGGGAGGCGATGACAGCAACCCTGCAACTGATTTGCGCAGGTCAACTGACCCCGCAAGAGCAGGATGCGGCCTTAAGTAGCTATGCGCCAATGATGAGCAAGGAGGATGGCCTGATTGACTGGAGTCGCAGCGCCCAGCAGATTCACAATCAGGTGCGCGGCCTTGACCCCTGGCCTGGTGCCTATAGCTATCTGAACGGTCAGGCGCTCAAAATCGCCCGCACCGGTACAAATGAAGAGGGCTCGGGCGCACCGGGGGAGGTGTTGCGTGCCGATGCTACAGGAATCCGTGTTGCCTGTGGACAGGGCACACTGATCATCGGTGAACTACAGTTGCCGGGCAAAAAACGTCTGACCGCGCGTGAGTTCCTCAGCGGCTATCCGTTGCCGGTCGGCACGCGACTGAAGTCCACCCCTGCCACCCCGATTAACCCCGAAGGATAACCATTCCCTTGATACGCCCTTCCCAACAGGATGCCCGTTATGTCGCTTACATTGTGCTGCTGCGCGTGGCCGATGGTGCTTACTCCGACCTGGCCCTCGACAGTGAATTGAAGCGCTCTGCCCTTGACCAACGCGATCGCCGCTTTGTCACCGAACTGGTGTATGGCGTATTGCGCTTGCGCGGGCGCATCGACTTTGCCCTCGGATGTTTTTGTAATCAACCCTTGCCGCGTTTGCAGAGCGAGGTCCAGTGGTTGCTGCGCCTCGGCGCTTATCAATTGTTGGAGATGGACCGGGTGCCGGCCCACGCGGCAGTCGATGCCACCGTCGAGCTGGCGCGCAAGCTTGGACTGGCCAGTCTCACCGGCATCCTCAATGGCGTGCTGCGCGCCCTTGACCGCGGGCGCGACGAGATTCCCTGGCCGCAGCCGCAGCAGATACGCCCCTATCTGGAGCGGGTCTGCAGCCTGCCGACCTGGCTGGCGAAAGAAGTGATGCGTCTGCTCCCTAACCAGCAGGCGCGAGCCCTCGGCGAGGCGCTGGCCCAGCCGGCGCGCCAGAGCGTCCGCGTCAACACCCTTAAAACCGACCGTGACAGTTTTCTCGATCTCCTTTGCGCCGCCGGTCACGAGGCGCGTCGGTGCACCTTTGCCCCGGAAGGGGTTGTGTTGGAGCGGCGGGGCGAACAGCGCTTGCAGGGGGACGAAGAAGGTCTCTACCAGGTTCAGGATGAAGCCAGTATGCTGATAGCGCATCTGCTTGATGCCCAGCCCGGCCAGCGTATTCTCGACGCCTGTGCTGCGCCCGGTGGCAAAACCACCCATCTGGCAGCACTGACGGCGAATCAGGCCGAGATCGTCGCTGTCGATAAGTCACCACAACGGGTCGAGCTGATTGAGCAGGGAGCGCGCCGCTTAGGCTGCAACCGTATCAGCGCCCACGTCTGGGACATGACGTTAGCGGCCGATTTTCTCATCCCTGAAAGCTTTGATCGGGTGCTGCTTGATGCCCCCTGCAGTGGTATTGGCGTGCTGCGACGTAACCCGGAAGGGCGTTGGAACAAGACGGCTGCCGATCTGCGCCAACTGGCCGCGTTACAGCAGCGCCTGCTTGCACAAACGGCGACACTGGTGCGACCTGGTGGTCTGTTGCTCTATTCGGTCTGCAGTTTCAGTCACATCGAGTCGAATGATGTGATCGATAGTTTTATCGCTGAACACCCAAACTTTACCCTGGATCCGTTGCCCGCACAGTTGCCGGCGCATTGGGCGTCTGTGTTTGCCCCAGCTGGAACCCTGCGTACTTATCCACACTGTCACGAAGGAATGGACGCTTTTTTCGCCGCACGCCTACGGCGCAGAGCATAAAATAGTAAGGATATCAGCATGATGAAAATTGCCCCCTCGATCCTGTCCGCCGACTTTTCCCGCCTTGGTGACGAAATCCGCGCCATTGAAGAGGCAGGAGCCGATTACGTTCACATCGATGTTATGGACGGTCACTTTGTCCCCAACATCACCATCGGCCCGTTGGTGGTCGATGCCGTGCGCCGCGTCACCGATTTGCCCCTCGATGTCCATCTGATGATCGAACATCCGGATCGCTTTGTCGGTGACTTTGCCAGTGCCGGTGCGGACCTGATTGTCGTGCACGTCGAAGCAACGACCCACCTGCATCGTACCATCGAGCTGATTCGTTCGCTTGGCAAAAAAGCGGGCGTCTCCCTCAATCCGGCGACGTCCCTGACGACCCTCGATATGATTCTGCCGGACCTTGACCTGGTGCTGCTAATGACGGTCAATCCCGGTTTTGGTGGCCAGTCGTTTATCGAAAGCTGTCTGCCGAAGATTGCGCAACTGCGCCAGCGCATCGATCAGCTGGGCAAAGCGATTGAGCTGGAGGTTGATGGCGGGGTCAAGATCGACAATATTCAGCGCATCGCTGCCGCCGGTGCTGATGTCTTCGTGGCCGGCAGCGCGGTTTTTGGGGCCGACGATTACGCCGCAACCATTCATCAATTGCGCGCTAACGCACGGGCGACTGAGGGTTGATTCAATTTGCTCAAAAATAAAGGGAGAGCCTCATGCGCCGTTTTTCTCTGTTGTTATTCGCTAGCGTTTGTTTGTTGTTGTCCGGTTGCGCGGCACTGACGGGCGGCGAGACGGCCAACCTGCCACAGATCGCTGAGCGTTTCACTGAATCCATGCGCTGGAAGGACTGGTACGGGGCCGCCAAATTTGTTGAGACCGAGCAGCGTTCAGCGTTCCTGGAGCAATTCAGGGAAGATCCCGACCTGTTCGTGGTGGACAGTCAGATCCAGAATATCCAACCGGGCGCACGTGATGGTGCGGCCGAGGTTGTTTATCTGCTTGACTATTATCGTCTTCCCTCCAGCCGGATTGAGCGTTGGACCTGGGTACAGCAGTGGCAGAAACAGCCGGGTCGTTTTGCTACTGAAGCGGTGTGGCTAATCAGCAACCCGCCACCGCTTTTGCCATGGAACCGGTAGGCCGTCAGTGCTAATCCCAACAATCTGTTTTCGTTTGTCTTTGTGCTGGTTTCCCGCTCTTTTTCCGGGAAAATTGGCTTGATTTAAAACCCCGGTTTGTGTTATCTACCTGCATACTGTATACGATCCAGAGCGTTAAAAATTGCCAGAAAATCTGGCTTTTCTCCCTATTTACGGGATTCTCGGCCTTCCTTTTTTGTGGGAGGTCGAAGCAGGTCAAAGGAGGCCGGTTTGTCGAAAGTTGCATTTTCCAGCTGGGGGAGACAGGTTGTTGATAATCGCCAGGGCGGTGATGCCGAAGTGCCGGTCGCCCAAAAAAAACTTCCGGTAACCTTTGATGGCCAGAAAGAAATTGCTGCCTTTATGGGCTGGGATGGCCTGATTCTCAATAACCCTAATGTCGATGTGGTTGCCATGGCGGCAGAATACGCCCGCCGGGTTCAGGAAGATTTCTGTTGTGCCAAGTGCTCACCCGGTAAAAAAGGCACCCGCGTGATGCAGGACACCATGGCGCGGATCGTCTCCGGTAAAGGGCACCAGAGCGATCTGGACACCATCGAGCAGATTGCTGAAATCTTGCAAAACTGCAAATGTACCCTGTGCCCGAGTTCAGCCGTTCCCATCGTAGATACGGTCAAGCACTTCCGCGATGAGTACCTCGCCTACATCAAAGGTACGCCGCCCAAAGCAGCGGCGGTTGATTACAAGGTCAAACTGACGGCTCCCTGCCAGGACAAATGTCCGGCTCACATCGACATCCCTGCCTACATTGAAGCCATCAAGAATCGCCAGTTTGGCGAAGCCCTTGAGGTGATTCGTGAAAGCATGCCCCTGCCGGCAGTTTGTGGGAGGGTCTGTCCCCACCCCTGCGAAACGGCCTGCCGCCGTGCCAATGTGGATAATCCGATCAGTATCATGGTGCTCAAGCGCACGGCTTCTGATTATGAATGGAAGCATCATCACCAACCACCGATGCAGCCCAAGCCGCGTAAAAGTAAAAAAGTTGCCATTGTCGGTGCCGGTCCGGCCGGTCTTGCTGCTGCCTATTATCTGGTAATGGAAGGCTATCCCTGCACCATCTATGAATCCCTGCCCGAAGGGTTCGGCGGTGGCATGATCGCCGTCGGCATACCGGCGTACCGCATGCCGCGCCATGTCCTCCAGCGCGATATCGATATTATCTGCTCCCTGGGGGTAGAAATTATCTACGATACCCATGTCGGCCGCGATATCAGTTTGACGCAACTCAAGGAAAAATTCGACGCCGTATTGCTCGCCCCCGGTGCGCATAAATCAAAACCGATGGGTGTTGAAGGGGAAAAAGACGGCTATCAGGGTTTTCTGGCCGGCGGTATCGAATTTCTGCGTGACGCCTACATGGGCCGACCGACCGGTATGGGGAAGAAGGTCTGTGTCGTCGGTGGTGGTAATACCGCCATTGATTGCGTACGGGTTGCTCTGCGCGAGGGTGCCGAAGATGCCATTCTGCTTTATCGCCGGACGCGCAAGGAGATGCCTGCTGATTCCTGGGAAATCGACGGTGCCGAAGAGGAAGGGGTGCAGTTTGAGTTTCTGATCCTGCCGAAAAAGATTATTGTTAACGATCAGCGCAAGGTCATCGGGGTTGAATGTGTGCGCATGGAACTCGGAGAACCGGACGACTCCGGTCGCCGCCGGCCGCAACCGGTTGAAGGCAGTGAGTTTGTTGTTGAGTGCGACACCCTGATCCCGGCCATCGGTCAGGATCCCGAGCTCTCCTTTATCACCGAGGACACCGGCATTGCCATCACCAAGTGGAACACCGTGGTGACCAAGTATGTGCCCCTTAAAAATGCTGAAGGTCGCGATTTGAACGATGCCATGGGCAATCCCCTGTCACGGATTCTGGTCACCGATATGGCCGGCGTCTTTGCCTCTGGTGATGCAGAGATCGGTCCTTTGACCGTTGTCGCCTGTGTCGGCAATGCCCACCGCGTTGCCAGGGTGATTCAACGCTGGCTCGAAGAAGGGGAGGCCTATCTGACCGATGAGGATTTCCACGAGGATATCCTGTCAAATCTGGGCGTTTACGATAAAAACGAAGAGGTTCCCTGGCTCGATGCTGTCGATCGTTTTCATCAGGCCGAAGTTCATGGCCGCGAGCGGGCGGCGAAAGGAAACTACAACGAGGTTGAACTCGGCTACACAGACACTGTGGCGGTACAGGAAGCTGAGCGCTGCCTGCGCTGCTACCGGGTCTCGATGATTGCCATTCAATAAAAAACACAATGGCTGGGTGTGGCGGTGTCTGTAATGACGCCCCGTAAATGACGTCCGCCAGTATTTGAGGTGAACACACTATGGTTAACCTGACGATAGACGGCAAGTCGGTAAGCGTCCCCAACGGCGCAACGATTCTTGATGCTGCCCGCCAACTGAATATTCATATCCCTACCCTGTGCTGGTTGAAAAAAATTTCGACCACGGGTGCTTGTCGTATCTGTGCGGTAGAAATTGCCGGCGTCGATCGCCCCATGACCGCCTGTAACACCCCGGTCAAGGAAGGGATTGTCGTCACGACCCAGTCAGAGGCCCTGACGAAGGCACGTAAGCAGATCATGGAGTTGATTCTGCTCAACCATCCCCTCGATTGTCCGGTCTGTGATGCCGGCGGTGAGTGTGATCTACAGGACACCTGTTTTGAACTGGGGGTCAATCGCCAACATTTCAAGTCAGAGGATGTCAACCCACCAACCATCGACCATTGGCCGCTGATTCAGCAGGTACCCTCACGTTGTGTCATGTGTGAGAAATGTGTCAAGGTCTGTCATGAATTGGTGGGAGCAGATGCCCTTTTTGTTAATGACAAAGGGGACCGCGCCTACATCGACAAGCGCGTTGACCATTGTATTTACTGCGGCAACTGCGTTGCGGTTTGCCCGACCGGGACGATGATCTCCAAACCGTTCAAGTTTAAGGCCCGGCCATGGGAACTGTGCAAAACCAGATCGATCTGCACGTTGTGCCCAAGCCAGTGCCAGATCGATGTCCATGTTAAAAATAATGAAATTTACCGGATTACCTCAGATGATGACACCACCAGTAATCAGGGAACCCTGTGCATTGGTGGCTTTTTCGGCTATGGCTATGTCAACAATACCAAGCGTTTAACCGCCCCGCAGATCAGCGACAAAACGGTCTCCTGGGATGAGGCACTGGGCTATCTGACCAAAGAGATTGTGCGCATCAAACAAGACCATGGTCCCGCCGCCATAGCCGGATTATCTTCGCCGCGCCTGAGTAATGAAGAAAACTATCTGTTTCAGAAACTGTTTCGTGCTGCTATCGGTAGCAACAATATTGATTCTGAAGCCCGCTTTGGCGCTTTACGGTCATTGCGTGCCCTCAACAAGGGAATCGGTCTGCGTGGTGCCAGTAATCGCCTGGAGACGATTGGGCGCGCTGATGCGGTGCTGGTCTTCGGCGCTGATCCCAGTGCTGAAGCCCCGGCTGTTGACTGGCAGATTCAGAATGCGGTGCGCCGCGGTGATGGCAAGCTGATTATTGCCAATATGCGCAGGATCCATCTGACCCGGTTTGCCAACAGCCAACTGACCTATCAGCCTGGTAGTGATATCGAACTGGCCCAAGGTCTGGCCAAGTTACTGTTGGAAAGCGACCTGGTCGATCAAGACTATCTCAATCTTACGGTGGAAAATCTCGATGAACTTAAAAGCGATCTGGCCGGGATTGATCTGGATCAGGTTGTCAGTGCCACGGGCATCAGTCTGCAACAATTGCAGGAAGCCGCCAGGATGATCGGTAATGCTACCAATGTAGCGGTGGTGTTCGGTGGCGATATCCACCGGTCCATCAACGGGGTCGCCAAGGCAGCAGCGATCTGCAACCTGGCGATTATTTGTGGTGCTCTGCGTCATGAAGGTGGACTCTTTCCCCTTGACGAAAAAGGCAACACTCAAGGCCTGTTGGATATGGGGATTTATCCCGAATCACTGCCCGGCTATCAGCCCTATGGAAAAAAGAAAGAAGCCTTTGAGAAGGCCTGGGGGTGCACGTTGCCCGAAGGTGGGCTCGATGCCGACGGTATCCTTAAAGAAATCGAAGAGGGAAATATCCGTCTGCTTTATCTGGCGGCGGTCAATCCTCTGTCTTTCCCCAATAGCGTGCGCTGGTTGAAAGCACTGCAGCAGGTGGAGGTCCTTGTTGTTCAGGATATTTTCCCCTCAGTGACCAGCGGACTGGCCAAGGTCGTGCTTCCGGGAGCTACCTTTGCAGAAAAAGAGGGTAGCTTCACCTCTCTCGATCAATCGGTTCGTCCTGCGCGCCAGGCTGTGCATCCAGTGGGGGAGAGTCGTGGCGATGCCGTGATCTTTGCTGAGCTGATGGGTCGCTTGACGCAATCCAGCACCCTCTATAGCCAGCATGCGGTGATTCAGGAGATTCAATCGTTAACCGACCTCTATCAGGATATTTCCTTTACCAGCAAAGACTGGCACTCAAGTCTGAAGCAAGCCTGGCAAGTATCTGACAAGAGTCTGGTTTATCAGCCGATTAGCTCCAGGGATGAGGCCACGGGGTTGCAGTTACTGGTCGGCTCGTCCATGGCTCATTTTGGTACCACCTCGGCCTTCGCTCCGGCGATCTGTGACGTGGAACCGGAAGGCCTGCTGAATATCAGCGCGGAAGATGCCGGGGAGGTCGCCGTGCGTGACGGTGAAAAGCTCAAGGTGACGGGTGCTACCGGTGCCTCGGCCGTAGCCCGGGTACGCATTTCGCCGAATGTTCCCAAAGGGTTGATTTATGCCAGTACCAACTTCAGCAGTACCGGTATCGCTGGCCTGCTGGCCGATGGCGATAACCGCACGACGGTTCAGGTAGAACGAGCCTGATCGGCATTCACCACATTCTGCACAAAAAAGCCCGGTTCTGCCGGGTTTTTTTGTGCAGGAAATAATCATTTCAGCGGCGGTTGCGCAGGTATTTCTGAACGGCGTTGTTATGTTCGCGCAGGGTGCGGGAAAAGTGGTGGCTGCCGTCACCGCGCGAAACAAAATAATAGTAGTCTGACTCCCCAGGGAATACGGCAGCATGGAGTGCGGCCCGGCCTGGGCTGGCAATCGGGCCCGGCGGTAAACCATAGATGATGTAGGTGTTGTAGGGGGTAGGGGTGTTCAAGTGGCGACGCGTAATGGTGCCGGAATAATCCTCAACGCCATAGACGACTGTCGGGTCGGTCTGTAGCCGCATATTGATGGCCAGGCGGTTATGAAACACCGAAGAGATTAGCGGCATCTCTGCCACCACGCCGGTTTCTTTTTCGATCAGGGAGGCCAGGGTGACATGTTCATGCAGGGATAATCCCAGGCGGCGTGCTGCTTCATGATTTTCCGGGCTTAATGCGCGCTGAAATTCTTCAACCATCATGCGCAGCAGGTTCGCCTCGCTGGTGCCTGGAACAAACCGGTAGGTTTCCGGAAACAGATAGCCTTCCAGACTGTCGGCTTCAACTCCGAGGCTGGCGATAAACTGCGGATCGCGCGCCAGCTGCCATAACGTGTCAACCTCACCGTACCCCTCTTCACCAATCCGTTCAATAATCTGTTGTAGGGTATAGCCTTCTGGAATGGTCAAGCTGACCCGGTCGACATCGCCACGTACCAGCCGCTGTAGCACCTCTTCTGCTGTTGCCGGTGCAACAAAGGTGTAACGTCCTGCGTGAATCTGCTGTTCCTGCTCATGCCATTTGGCCAGCAATCGTAGCAACAGGGCATGACTGATGACCCCTTGCTCCTCAAGATTACGTGCCACCCGCTGCAGGCTGCTGCCCGGGGTGACATCAAGGGATACCGCCCCAGGTGGTGTAACCGGGGTGATCAGTAGCCGCCAACTGCTCACAATCAGTCCACCGACAACGAAGGCAGATACAAGAAAAATGATAAGAAAAAAACGCCGCATAGATTGATGACTAAAAGCTGAAGCGATTTTCAGTGCCGTTACGCAGGCGCTCGATATTGCCCTTGTGGCGCCAGATGACAATTGTCGCGACGACCAGGGTAACAGTAAAAATCGGCAGAGAGGCGGTGGTCAGATAGACTGCCGGCGCGATGGTGATTGCAGCAGCAATGGATGCCAGGGAAATATAGCGCCAGCGCCACAAAAACAACACAAACACCACCATTGCCGTCAGCACCGCCAGCGGCGAGAGTACCAGAAAAATCCCCAGGGCGGTGGCAACGCCTTTTCCTCCTTTGAAGCCCAGATAGACCGGAAAACAATGGCCGACAAAGGCAGCCAGGGCGACCAGCGCCAGAGGCGTGTCCGTCAGTTCAAAGACCTGCAGGGCAAGGATCACCGGAAGGACCCCTTTAAGACAATCGCCAACGAGCGTAATCAGACCCAGTTTGCGTCCGGCGACACGGTAGACATTGGTCGCACCGATGTTGCCGCTGCCGACTTTGCGGATGTCTTCTTTACCGAAAAAACGGGTTAAAAGCAGCCCGGTCGGGATGGCACCAAACAGATAGGCACAGATGGCCAGAACAACCAGCATATATTCTTTCTCCATGAGAGGGACGACTGCTTCAGTTTGCGGGAACAGGATGTTTGGCGGCGATGGTTTTGCGATATTCACAGATCGCGCCATGCAGGGCACCGGCCGCCATATTAGAGCAGTGCATTTTTTCCGGTGGTAACCCGTCAAGGGCATCGGCAATCGTCTGGTCGGTGATGTTATTAAGGACGTCGTCAAGGGCTAATCCCATCACCATTTCACTGGCGACCGAAGCCGTAGCAATGGCCGCCCCGCAGCCATAGATCTTGTATTTGACGTCGACAATCCGATCATTGTCGATTTTCAGCGACAATAAGAGGGCGTCACCGCAGGACGGTTCACCGACCTGGACCAGTACCGTTGGGTCGGCAATGATGCCGACGTTGCGCGGATTGTTGAAATGCTCCATGACTTTTTCGGTATACATAGTCTTGCCCGTTGGTTCAGATGAAAAAACAACCCTGCATGAAAAAGGCGATTTTAGCCCTGATGGTGGCGGCGCTGCAACCAAAAGAAACATGTAACTGTTCAGCTCTATCCTTGCACCGGGGCACAGCGCAGGCGTTGATCTACGCGGTGCGGAACAGCCCGATGGCCAGGTACAAAAAGCCCAGAATAACGGCAAACATGAAGGCCAGAAAGGCAAAACGTGCCAGGAGTTTAAGGATCAGCTCCCGGGTGGTGGGCGGCATGTTGTTGTCGAACTTGTCCAGCAGAAATGACCAGGCCAGGGCCAGAACTGCTGCCGCCAGCATGCCGTACATATAGACCTGTAAAATGTCCATCCGTGTTATCCCTCAAGCTGGGTTATAAAAATAGGTACAGCTGCCAATCTGCGGCGCACTATAGCATCAACAGGGGGACACAGACAAAGACAAGTCCCGCTCTTTTCATTGCTTTCTTAGTGTGTGCAGACAGGTTTTCGTTTGCACGCCAATAGTAGTACACCGCAGCTTGAATTCATAAGGACAGATGGATTCGTAACGCCGCGTCAATTGCCGTCAACCGTGCCCGGTCAAGGCAGCCTTGAGCCTTGCCGGAAATACGTTCCTTTGAAATAGTGCGAATTTGCTGGGCTTGGGCCTTGGATGGTTTCGGCAGGCCTGATTCCTGCGGTTTGAGAAACACCTCAAAGGGATAAATCCTGGTCGTGTTCGAAGTAATCGGCAGAATGGTAACCGTTTCGGCGGCACGGTTGTTCGCGTCGCAACTGACAATAAGCACGGGCCTTTTTTTGTTGATCTCAGCGCCCAGAGTGGGGCTGAGATCGGCGTAGTAAATCTCACCACGTTTCATTGCGCAATCCGTCTGCATTGGTAGCATCAAAGGCGGGATCCACGTCTGCTGCGGCCTGGCGATAGGCGGCCTCCAGGCTTTCCTGCTGCAAACGTTCCAGCGCCATCTCAATCACCTTGGAACGGCTTTTGAGCGCGTGGCTCTCTTTATAGTGCTCGACAAATTCAAGTAATGGCGTAGGTAGAGAGATGGAGACTTTCTCGGCGAGCATGCCTTCCTCCTTTTTGGTAGTTAGTATTTAGAATACCAAAAGTATGGTAAAAAACAAGCCTGATATAGAAAGAATTCTGGATACATCATCTCGTATGAAGGGGTCAATGAAAGGGTCAAGTCTACCTTTGGCTTTTAGCGAGTAGTTGTTTGAGGCTTTCAACATCCTGCCGCAGGCGGGCATCCTTGGCCATGCGGATCTTGATTCGCTCGGCCGCGCTGCTGACGGTGCTGTAGTTGGCCACGCCGAACACTGCACCAATCTCGCCAAGCGTCATCCGGCTGGTGCTGCGCGCCAGATAGATGGCGATATCTCGCGGCAGGTTTTCTATTCCACGCCGTGAGTGTCGCAAACGCGCTTCATCCTGGTCGAAATAGGCACAGACCTGAACGATGATTCCTTGCGGAGTATTCGCCAATTTTTTTGCTTCCGGAATTTCCCGCTGCAATTCAAGATCGACGAAACGATGACTGACCCAATCCCTGAACGCTTCGCCTCCCAGCAGTGAGGCAAGCTTCTTCATCGCATAGAAAGAAGAGATTTGCTGCGGTTCGTTTTGGGAGACAAAATCGAGATAGGCCTGTTTGCGCTGCGACTTCTTCGTTGTTAGCATGGTCAGCAGCGTCTCGCGCTCCAACCAGTTCCATTGTTTTGCGCAGGACAGGTACCCCGTGTGGCTGCTCCAGGGATATTCATCGAGATGCCGGACCAGGCCGGCGTTAAGCGGATTGCGATGGATATAGCGCATGACTTCGAGTAGATGGCTGTCATCCTCGACCAGAACGGCTTTGTAGCGTCCCCGAAACAGTTGCCCGTCTTGCCCGTGGATACGATTGAATCGCTGGGTATAAACACCATTGATGTGGCGCATGCAACGCGCCAGATTGCCTTCCGGAGTCTGTAGCAGCAGGTGATAGTGATTGGACAGCAAACAGTAAGCCGCCACGTGCACATTCCACCGATCTGCCGATTCACGCACGATGTTCAGAAACGCTTCAAAATCATCCGACTGAAGAAAAATGTTTTCTCTTCTGCGGCCCCGATTCATGGCGTGGTACCACGCCCCCGAAAATTCAATGCGAAGTGGTCTGCTCATAATGGATGATTGATATCAGATATTGAAATAAAAGCCAACGGCAGACTTGACCCCATCGCTTTTCGATCATTATGTCGAGGCCGCCCGGCAACGGGAAGATTTCTCCAGCGTCCAAAGTGTCGGCCTGGATGAAACCGCTTCACGACGTGGCCACAACTATATCAGTCTCTTTCATGACCTGGATCAGAAGCGCCTGCTGTTTGCCTGTGAAGGTCGTGATAAAGCTGTGGTTGCAGCATTTGTCAAAGATCTTGAAGCTCATGGCGGTCAAACCGAAAACGTTGATTCTGTCTGTATTGATATGTCGAAAAGCTATATTGCTGGCGTTGGTGAGTGGTTACCCAATGCCGACATCACCTTCGACCCGTTTCATGTCATGGCCATCGTTAACAAGGCCGTGGATCTGGTACGACGGCAGGAGGCGAAGACCGAACCCCTGCTGAAAAAGACCCGTTACCTGTGGTTGCGCAATGAAGCGAACCGCACGCAACGGCAGCAGGAGCACTTTGACAGTTTGCCAAAAAGTCGCCTGAAAACGGCCAGAGCCTGGCAGATCAAGACCTCATTGCAGGAGATCTACCAACAGTGTCAAACGCTTACCGATGCCGAGACGGCCTTGAGCCGTTGGTACAATTGGGCGATCCGCTGTCGACTGGAGCCGATGAAAGACGCTGCCAAAACCATTCGGCGCCACTGGAACGGCATCCTGTCCTGGTTTGACGGGCACCTGAACAACGGCGGTGTTGAAGGAGTCAACGGCCTCATTCAGGCAGCTAAAGCCAGAGCCAGGGGTTATGGAACGGTCCGTCATTTGATCACCATGGCCTACTTGGTCGCCGGCAAACTTGTCCATCTCCCGGCACCACCCTTCATCACAAGATGTTGTGGTTGAAGAAGGTACTTGAAGAACGACAATGAACTGCTGTTACCCACACGATCTGAAAGAGAACCATCTTAAATCCTCCCTGTGTAAGGTGAAACGTGAAACGGGAAGCACCGCGCTTCCCTAAGTTATTCAGTTCATATAAGCAATTTCAGTCAGCAAAACTGAGAGTAGAAAAACCTCATCAGCCTAGTTTGAAAATATTTGCGTTTGACGGCGTTGGAGCTGAAAGGTGTGCGGTATTTTCATTTAGAGGTGAATAAAGCTAGGCAACACTATCACAAGCCAATGCTTATGGAAAACAAAATAATCATATTAAAAGAGTACTTCCAGGTTTTTATTGCCAGAAAAGGCGGTTAAAAATCAGAACTAAAAATAGCCCATTGCACTTGAACCTTGTTCATGCTCGCAAGAAATGATATAGCTTGGCAGCACGAAGGCCACAGGGTTCGACTCGGTGGTCTTTTTCTATTGGAACCGTTAAAGGAAAGAAGCAACAATGATTACTGCGACAAACATCTGCCTGGCTTATGGCAAGCGGGTTATTTTCAACAACGTCAACATCAAGTTCACCCCCGGTAACTGTTATGGACTGATCGGGGCCAATGGCGCCGGCAAATCCACCTTTCTCAAAATTCTTGCCGGCGATGCCGAGCCCGACAAGGGCGAAGTCACCATCAACAAAGGGTTGCGCCTAGCGGTATTACGCCAGGACCAGTTTGCTTTTGACGAAGAAACCGTCTTCAACACAGTCATCATGGGGCATAAAAAGCTCTATGAGGTGATGGTCGAACGCGAGGCGATCTACAGCAAGGGGGAGTTCAGCGATGCTGACGGCGTCCGTTCCGGCGAACTGGAGGCGGAATTCGCCGAATTAAACGGTTACGATGCGGAATCGGAAGCCGCGGTATTGCTCAACGGTCTCGGTATCCCTGAAGCCCTGCGCCAGAAGAAGATGAAAGAATTGGAAGGCGGCGACAAGGTGCGGGTCCTGCTGGCCCAGGCCCTGTTCGGCAACCCCGATATCCTGCTGCTCGATGAGCCGACCAACCATCTGGACCTGAAATCAATTCAGTGGCTGGAGGAGTTTCTCGGCCGTTTCCAGAATACGGTGATTGTTGTTTCCCACGATCGCCACTTTCTCAACCAGGCCTGCACCCATATCGCTGATATCGATTTCGGCACCATCCGCACCTATGTCGGCAATTACGATTTCTGGTATGAAGCCAGTCAGATGGTGTTGAAACAGAAACAGGATGCCAACAAAAAGGCCAGTGACAAGGCCAACGAACTCAAGGAATTTATCGCCCGCTTCAGCTCCAACGCCTCCAAGGCCAAACAGGCAACCTCCCGCAAAAAACTCCTCGACAAACTGGAGATTGATGATTTGCCGACATCATCGCGTAAATACCCCTTCATCCTTTTCAGGCCGGAGCGTCCCTGCGGCAATATCATTCTCGAAGTCACCGACCTGAGTAAAACCATCGATGGGGTCAAGGTGCTTGATCGCTTGAATCTGATCGTCAACAAGGGGGACAAGATTGCGTTTGTCGGTGGCAACAGTCTGGCCAAGACTACCCTGTTCCAGATTCTGGCCGGCGAGCTGGAGCCGGACAGCGGCAGCTACCGCTGGGGCGTCACCATCACTCATGCCTATTTCCCGAAGGAAAACAGCAGTTATTTTGCTCCACAGAGGAGCTTGATTGACTGGTTGGGACAGTTCGCCCCAACTGAAGGGGAGAGCTTTGCCCGGGGTTATCTGGGCCGCATGCTCTTTTCCGGCGATGAAGCGACCAAGGCAACGACGGTGTTAAGCGGGGGCGAAAAAGTCCGCTGTATGCTCGCCCGGATGATGCTGACCAACGCCAACGCCCTGATCTTCGATGAGCCGACCAACCACCTGGATCTGGAATCGATCACTGCCCTGAACAACAGCCTGGTCAGTTTCCCCGAGGTGATTCTGCTGACCTCCCATGACCACAAACTGGTCGCGACAACCGCCAACCGTATTGTCGAACTGACCCCCAACGGCGTCATCGACCGGGTCATGAGCTTTGACGAATATCTTGACAATCCCGACATCACCGCCCTGCGGGCCAAGCTTTGTCAAGGAACCATCAATCTGCCACCAAGCCTCCAGGACCACCAAGAGAGTCAAAAACAGGGCTTTGATTAGCAAGGGACCATACATTGTTTTTCTTGGAGATCTTGGCGCCTTGGTGGCCTGAACGATTTATTTGGGTTTTTCCACCGATACCATGCTGAACTGATACAACTAATAAAAGGAAACCCGCGTGGCCTTGCCCTGGAAAACCCTTGATCATGTTTTGACCGAGAGCGGTGAAACCCTCGAACTGCGGCAACGCGGCACCGGAGACTTTCTCATCACCATCGGTAACCAGATCCTGATGAACAGCAAAGCCCAACGCTCGGAAATCGCCCTGGGCACGCTCGGCTGTCAGGGCCTGCAGCAGCACCCCGCTCCGAAAGTGCTGGTCGGCGGGCTGGGGATGGCCATCACCCTACGCGCCGTGCTCGATCAGCTTCCCGCTACGGCACAGGTGATTGTCGCGGAGCTGAACCCCATCGTTCACACTTGGTGTCTCGGCCCGCTGGCTGAATTAACCGCTGCCGCGACCGCCGACCCGCGGGTTGAAGTGGTGATTACCGATGTTGCCGAGCTGATTCGCCGGTCTCCGGCGACCACTTTTGACGCGGTTATCCTCGATCTTTATCGTGGTCCCCACCCCCGCACTGACCCGCGCAACGATCCCCTCTACGGCAGCGACGCCATCGGCCGAACCCGCAACGCCATGACATCGGGGGGAATCCTGGCCGTCTGGGGAGAAAATCCTGATACCGCCTTCGAGCATCGTCTGGCAGCGGCCGGTTTTTCGGTGCGCGTCGAGCGTCCCGGTAAGGGTGGCTATCGCCATGCGGTCTGGGTGGCACGGAAAAAAGGCTAATAAATGGACACCTTTGAGCTTGATGGACGCCCCTATGTCGCACTCTGTGACCTGCTCAAACTGACGGGAAGCTGTTCCAGTGGTGGTAGTGCCAAACTGGCAATCGCCTCAGGGGAAGCGAAGGTTGATGGCCAGGTCGAGCTGCGTAAGCGCGGTAAAATCCGCCCTGGCCAGATTGTCGACTACGGCACAGAGCGGATAAAAGTCGTGTAGCTCAATTGAATCGGCTTGTCTCGCCCGCCCCAGCACATTCAATAAAATAATAGGTTTCTAGGCCCCTACGGACGGTTATCCAAATCGAAATCGCTATCGGGATCGCAATCGTTCTTGCCGTGGACTACCCGATTCTCTGGAACTTGATCCCCAAGCTCACCCTGCATGGTTAGGCAATTTAATTTGTTAAGAGCACTCTTTCCTTTTCAAGAAGGTTGCCCTGACAATAGGTGCCGTATTCTGTGGGAGTGTTTTTGACGTCAACTGCGGTGAATAGCAAATAGGGTGTCAAGTCTGCTTTTGGCGTAACTATGCAGCACTATCCTTGCGCAGGGTCGGGGTGGACAGCAGGCCTGTTCAGGGGCAGTAAAGGGAGGGGTCAGCATCCTTGTCTGCCGCCACCAGACGGATATCGGCGTACCAGGCGCGCGCCTGCCCGCCGGTATTATCGGTATCGGTCATCAGGGCAATGGCTCCAGCTTGCGGTGGAGACTCTCCAAAAATCGTGCGGTAATCCTGATACACATTACGGCATTCGCGGATCCAGGTGCCGGCCTGCTCATTACCGCTTTGCACCGCCAGCATACGGGCATTACCGAAAAAGGGGTTGGGAACGACCTCCCCTTGCGCCAAGCGGTTGGCCCAGATGTAGTTGATACTTTTGGTTCTGGGCTTGAACCAGTGGGGAAACACCACATAGACGCGGGCGGGATAGTCATCTCCTTCTTTGGTCAGGGCGTTACCGGCAGGAAGAACACTTTCTATCTTCCAGCGCCATATCAGAATCGGATAAGTCTCCAGATCAACCTCGATTTCGTAGATTAACCCTGACGCCTGTTTGCGACTGTCAGCCCGGAGCACCACTGCGCCGTCTTCTTCGGCTAACCGATACTGGGTGGGATCCGTTGCCCGAAAAGATTGTTCACGCCAGTCACTGTTTATCCCCGAATCCAGATCGCCGAAGAATAACGGCACCTGCTCTACCTGGGCTTGAGTGGTCCCCGTTATGATCAGATAAAGGCTGAGCAGCAAAATTGTTGGTAAAAAGAATTTCATAGATCACCTCTCGCAATTTTCTCTGGCAAGATTTTTCGTCGGGTATTATCTTCGTCAGGATCTTTTTAGGGAGCCTTATGTGAGCAAGCTCAATCCTTGGTTACCACAAATCTGCCTGCTGCTGGCGATGATCCTCTGGGCCAGCTCATTTGTAGCGATGAAGCTGGCCCTCGTGGGATACCACCCGATGCAGGTGGTTTTCGGGCGCATGCTGATTGCAACCTTCTGTTTTGTCATCTTTATCCCGGCCTTCAGCCGCCTGAATTTTCGCCGCAAGGATATCAAGTACCTGCTGTTGATGGCTTTCTGTGAACCCTGTCTGTATTTTCTGTTCGAGGCCAGAGCCCTTGAATTGACCAGTGCTTCCCAGGCTGGCATGATTTCGGCTATTCTGCCGCTGCTGGTGGCTGTTCTGGCCTGGGGTCTGCTCAAAGAACGGATCCGCCGCCAGACCCTGATCGGCTTCGGGATCGCGATCAGCGGTGTTCTCTGGCTGAGCCTGGCCGGGGACAGCAGCGACAATGCCCCTAACCCCCTGCTGGGTAATTTTCTGGAATTTCTGGCGATGGTGTGCGCTGCCGGTTATACCATTGCGGTCAAACACTTAAGCAGTCACTACCCGCCTTTGTTCCTAACGGCTTTTCAGGCGTTTATCGGCAGTCTGTTTTTCTTTCCCTTTTTGCTCTTGCCGGGGGCGGGGCTGCCAACCGACTGGGTAACGGTCCCGGCTCTGGCCGTCATCTATCTGGGGGTTGCCATCAGCTGCCTGGCCTATGGTTGTTATAATTTCGGCGTCAGCAAAATACCGGCTAATCGTGCCGCTGCCTACGTCAATCTGATTCCGGTATTCGCCGTGATCATGGGGATGATCATTCTGGGGGACAAGCTGAACCTGTCACAACTATTTGCCTGTATCCTGGTCTTTTTCGGGGTCTGGCTCAGCAGCAGGAAAGATCCGCTTTCCTCAGTGCAACCAGCGAAAGTTGTATAATGGAAAATGTATCTCTGAGTCCGATTGCTGTCATTCATTCACCGTTCAAGGAAAAGTTCGCTACCCCGCGCCAGTCCGGTCTGACGCCGTCGGTAAGGGCCCGGGTTGAATTTTTACCCGGGTTCAGCTCGAGCGAATCGGTTCGTGGACTAGAAGGCTTCAGCCACATCTGGCTACTGTTTATCTTTCACCAGCATCTTGATCAGGGGTGGAGCCCGACGGTGCGGCCACCGCGGCTCGGCGGTAACCGCCGGGTCGGGGTCTTTGCCTCGCGTTCGCCGTTTCGCCCCAACCCCATTGGCCTGTCAGCCGTCAGATTATTGAACATAGACAACAAGGCGGCTACCTTAACCCTGGAGATCGAGGGAGCAGACCTGATCGATGGAACGCCGATCATTGATATCAAGCCCTATATCCCTTACGCCGACAGCATTGCGACTGCGCAGGGTGGCTTTGCCGACAGCGAACCGCAACCCTGCCTGGAGGTTATCTTCAGCGCTACGGCCCGAGGCAAACTGTGCGATTTTTCAGAGCAGACGCCGGAACTGGAAGCCCTGATCCGTGACACACTGTCCCTAGATCCGCGTCCGGCATACCATCATCAAAGGGACGACCAGCGCTCTTACGGTTGTCATCTCGACCGCTATAATATTCGTTGGCAGGTTGACGGCGCGCACATCATTATCAGCGATATCGAGATCGATTGAATCCCTGGCCGGCAAAAAGCGCCGGAGAACTGGCTTTCTCCACCGGCGCTGTGATGATCGATCTGCCCTGGAAAGTCGCTACTTTTTCATCAGTTCCAACAGCACATGGTTGAGAATACCGCCACTCTGAAAGAAAGCCACCTCCTGATCGGTGTCGATCCGGCATAGCACCTCGATAGTCTGGCGCTGGCCGTTGGCACGGACAATCTCAAGCGGCAATTTCTGCTTTGCCTGCAGGACTGGACCGGCAGGCAGATTGAAGGTTTCACTACCGTCCAACCCCAAACGTTCAGCACTGTCTTTACCGGTGAACTGAAGCGGTAATACTCCCATACCAACCAGGTTGGAACGATGAATACGCTCGTAGCTTTGGGTTAATATCGCTTTGATGCCAAGCATCAAAGTCCCTTTAGCAGCCCAGTCACGACTGGAGCCGGTGCCGTACTCCTTGCCTGCCACCACGATCAGCGGGACCGAGTCACCGATATAGCGTTGCGATGCATCATAAATACTCAGATCATCACCGGAAGGGTAGTGTCTGGTAACGCCCCCCTCACTACCCGGAATCATGCGGTTGCGCAGGCGGATATTGGCAAAGGTACCTCGAACCATCAGTTCGGGATTGCCGCGGCGCGATCCGTAGGAATTGAAATCCTTTTCTTCTACCCCGTGCTCACGCAGATAGCTGCCTGCCGGACTACTCGCCTTGATCGCTCCAGCCGGGGAAATATGATCAGTGGTGATGGTATCGCCGAGCAAAGCCAGCAGTCTGGCGTCTTTAATCCCCGGATAGCCAGGTGCAACTGCCAGGGAATCAAAAAAGATCGGGCGCCGGATATAGGTTGATTCCTTATCCCAGGCATAGGTCAAACCTTCGGGTACCGGCAGGTTCTGCCAGCTTTCATCGCCATCAAAAACCGCGGCATACTCCTTAAGGAACATCTGCGCATTGACCAGGGCCACCATCTCGGCAACCTCGGCGTTACTCGGCCAGATATCTTTGAGATAGACCGGTTGCCCCGCGGAATCGCTACCGATCGGCTCGGTCGCCAGGTCAATGCGGGTTGTTCCGGCCAGGGCAAAAGCCACCACCAAAGGTGGTGATGCCAGCCAGTTCGCTTTGGTCTGGGCGTGGATGCGCCCTTCAAAGTTACGGTTGCCGGACAACACCGAACAGACGGTCAAATCACCGGCATCGATGGCTTCAGCGATCGGCCCACTTAAGGGTCCGGAATTACCGATACAGGTGGTACAGCCATAACCGACCACGTTAAACCCAAGCTGATCGAGATAGTCCTGCAGGCCGGCTTTGGCCAGGTAACTGGTAACCACCTTGGAGCCGGGTGCCAGGGAAGTTTTAACCCAGGACCTGGTGTTCAGTCCCTTTTCAACGGCCTTTTTAGCCACCAGACCGGCGGCCATCATCACTGCCGGATTGGAGGTGTTGGTACAGGAGGTAATCGCCGCTATCACCACGTCACCGTGGTGCAGTTGTTCCTTGCTGTCAGGAATGGGAACGGCCTGGTCGCGGTTGTTCTCCGGCAACACTGCCTCGGTTGCCGTCCGCATCTGATTAAGCAAAACCCGATCCTGGGGACGTTTAGGACCGGCCAGGCTGGGTCTGACCGTGCCTAAATCAAGCTCGAGCACAGCACTATAAACCGGTTCCACCTGATCATCGCTACGCCATAGACCCTGCTCCTTGCAGTAAGCCTCGACCAAATCGATGGTCTGCACACTGCGTCCGGTCAACGCCAGGTAATTGAGGGTTATCTCGTCAATGGGGAAGAATCCGCAGGTTGCTCCATATTCCGGCGCCATATTAGCGATGGTGGCGCGATCCGCCAAAGGCAGTTGCGCCAGACCGGCGCCAAAGAATTCGACAAACTTGCCTACCACCCCGTGCTGGCGCAGCATCTGGGTCACGGTCAGGACCAGATCGGTGGCGGTAACCCCCTCGGGCAAACTGCCGGTCAGACGAAAACCCACCACCTCGGGGATCAGCATGGAGATGGGTTGGCCCAGCATCGCCGCTTCGGCTTCAATGCCGCCGACCCCCCAACCCAGCACGCCGAGACCATTGATCATGGTGGTATGGCTGTCGGTACCTACCAGGGTGTCGGGATAAACCCAGGTCTCGCTGTCTGTTTGTTCGCTCCACACGCCCTGGGCCAGATACTCGAGATTGACCTGATGACAGATCCCGGTACCTGGTGGTACCACGCGGAAATTGTTGAATGCCTTCTGCCCCCAGCGCAAAAACGCATAACGCTCAAAATTGCGCTCCATTTCACGATCGACATTAGCCTTGTAGGCATCGGAACTGCCGAAATGATCAACCATGACCGAGTGATCAATGACCAGATCGACGGGAATCTGGGGATTGATTG
Organism: Pelovirga terrestris; assembly: GCF_014773365.1. GTDB lineage: Bacteria > Desulfobacterota > Desulfuromonadia > Desulfuromonadales > Geopsychrobacteraceae > Pelovirga > Pelovirga terrestris. The sequence goes on along the minus strand of NZ_JACWUN010000009.1, from coordinate 10,241 downwards.
CTGCCGGATTCCCGCCAAGCTTCGCCACGGCATCGCGCATCGCCGCCAGATCGACAATGGCCGGCACACCGGTAAAGTCCTGCATCAGCACCCGCGCCGGGCTGAAGGCAATTTCGCCGGCCGGTGCCGTGCTCGTACCCCATTTAGCAACAGCTTCGATATCGCTACCTTTAACCAGTTGACCATCTTCTTTACGCAGCAGGTTTTCAAGCAGGATCTTGATCGTGAAAGGGAGCCGATCAAGATCACCTAGTCCCGAACCTGATGCAGCTTTCAGACTATGATAGCGATAGTCGACACCATTGACCGTCAGTTTTTTTTCACTTGCAAATGAATTGCCGAGCATCGGCGACCTCCTTGTGGTGTTATGTTGATGATTATTTCAGTCTACCCTCTGTTTGGTTAATTTGCCAACTCCGCCCCATAACATTTATCTCAAACCATTTATATTTTCCTGGAATAACCATCATTAAGCAGTAAAAACGAGAAAAATTGACAGTCAACCCCGCTTTCGATGTAAAATAACGTTGTTTTTCACCGTTTCTTGTGCTAGAAGCAATTTGTAGTAATCGGTTACCCTCGACAAAATGTATAAGGAGTAAAAGCATGGCAGAAGGTACTGTAAAATGGTTCAACGATTCTAAAGGTTTTGGATTTATCGAGCAGGACAACGGTCCTGATGTCTTCGTCCATTTTTCTGCTATCCAGTCGGAGGGTTTCAAGTCCCTGGCTGAGGGAGATCGTGTCAGCTTTGACGTCATCCAGGGAGAAAAAGGCCCACAATCAGCAAACGTCGTAAAAATCTAAGTTTTTAACTGTTTTCTACAGCTATCACTGTGTAGTTATGAACGCCTCTGAGGGTAGACCGGAAAGCCCCGCAAATCATTGCGGGGCTTTTCTTTAGCATGCTTAGCCATTGCTCAATGCGATCGCGCTACCCCTTTACGCGGGCAGAGGGCAACAATTGCGCAGCGACTGCAGTAAGGAACAGGAGCCTTGCAACAGGCACGTCCATGCCAGATCAAGGTATGAGCGCACTGAGTCCATTCAGCAGGCGGCAACAGACGGCACAGATCCTTTTCGATCTGATCGGGATGATCCGAACGGGTCCAGCCAAAACGGCGCGCCAGGCGCTTAACGTGGGTATCGACCACCATGCCCGGTACGTTAAAAGCATTACCCAGAACAACATTGGCAGTTTTACGCCCAACCCCGTCCAGAGCTACCAACTCTTCCAGGGTCTGCGGTACCTCCCCCCGATGCCTCGTAAGCACCTGGGATGCACAGCTGATCAGGTTTTTGGCCTTGTTTCGAAAAAAACCGGTAGAACGAATCAGCGCTTCAACATGTTCTTGTGATGCTACCGCCAAACGATCAGGATCAGGATACGCCCTGAATAGCTCAACCGTCACCTGATTGACCCGCACATCGGTACACTGGGCCGAGAGTATGGTAGCAACCAGAAGCTCCCAGGCTGAACGATAGTTCAATGCGCAATGGGCATCAGGGTAAATCAACTCAAGGGATTTAAGCAGTCTCAAGGCCTTTTCGCGGTTCTTCATACCCTGTCTTTTTCACCTAAAACAACTTGTCCACATTTCATCAACTTATCCACAGACAGGCTTGGGGTGTTTCGCGTTGAGGCGGACCTGTTCTGTGATGCGCAGGGCTTTGCGGGTATCACAGGTTTCCACATCAACAACCAGAGGCAGCTGAATTAACGTGCTTTTTGCCTCTTTGCTGGTAATAATCCTGCCGCTTATGGCAGTGACGGGGCCTTGAAAATAGATGCGTTCCCGCCCCCAGAGGGGGAACTTTGCCGGATAATTTGCGCGCCACAATGGGTGCTTTGCCCGCACAATCTGTGGATTAAATGCGACTTGTCCACAACCCCACAGGGGAAGACCGAAATCGCCACCAATAATTGTTGCACAAGGGAAACTGCGGCCGCCCAGCAGCTCTTCACCAAGCAGCCTCGCCACCTGCTTGAGACGCTTGCTAGGGTGCCAGTTCAGGGTCAGATTAAGCAGATGGACGCGCTCAGAGGCGGTATCAAAGTCGGCCCGGACACAAACGTCGTCATGGCCTAGAGGTGTGGTTTGCAGATTGTGCAGGGGATAACGTGATAAATAAGCGCAACTGCCTTCACTATCGGATCCATAAGCCGCTAACCCAACCCGCTCAGCCAGGCGCTGCAGGGACGTTTCACCCTGTGGCGATCCCACCCGTTGCAGCAGTACCAGGTCAACTCCCTGCTGCCGTATCATCTGGCCACAGAGTTGCGCACACAATTCGCCCGACCGACTGCGTTGATGGTTCAGATCGTAGCTCATGACCCGGAATCGTGCCATTTATCCACCTTTCTCTGGGTCACCGATATCGGCCGGACGAGGTCTAAAAAAAATAGCCGACGATGCTACAATGTATCAATTCTGCGAATACTTTCAATAACTATCTGCTGTTCAGGATAATCCTGGAAGAGGTTGTTACGCTTGTATGTCCTTTGTCTGGCAATTGTTTCTACCACCTCCATCCCACCTATGACCTGGCCAAAAACCGCGTAGCCAAAAGCATTGGGAGATCTTCCGCGATGGTTAAGAAAATCGTTATCGGTCAGATTGATAAAAAACTGGCTGGTGGCACTATTGACCTGGTTGGTGCGGGCCATCGCCAGACTGCCGGTGTGGTTTTTCAGACCATTATCAGCTTCGTTAACAATCGGAGCAGCAGTTTCTTTTCTGCGATCATTTTTGTCAAAGCCACCACCCTGAATCATAAAACCGCTGATAATGCGGTGAAAAATTGTTCCATCGTAAAATCCCCGATCAACGTAAGCAAGAAAGTTTTCTACTGTTACAGGGGCTTTTTCCGGGTAAAGTTCAACCTGAATCGTTCCATGACTGGTTTTCATCTCCACCAGGGTAGCGGCTATCAGGGTTCCCGTCCCCCACCAGATCAGCAACAGTAAAATTATCAGAATCCTCATCGTTACTCCTTTTTGTGTCGGTCGCGGATAAGCTTATAATTTTTCCGCTTTAAGATCGCGCATCATCAGATCGGTTACCGCCTGACGCGGATCCTTGTTCTGATACAGAATATGATAGGTTTGTTCGATGATAGGAACATCCACTCCCAGTTTTTGTGCCAACTGGTAGGCCGACAGGGTGGTTTTAACCCCCTCTGCGACCATGTTCATGCCTGCCAGGATTTCCTCGAGGGGACGCCCCTTGCCGAGTTCCATACCAACGCTGCGATTGCGCGATAAATCGCCGGTACAGGTCAGAACCAGATCCCCCATACCGGCCAGACCGGCAAAGGTTTCCCGATCCGCGCCAAGCTTGACCCCCATCCGTGTCATCTCTGCCAGGCCACGAGTAATCAGCGCGGCGCGCGTATTATAGCCAAAGCCCAAACCGTCGGCGACCCCGGCCGCCAGAGCAATGACGTTTTTCATCGCACCTCCCAGCTCAACCCCGACAATATCATCGTGGGTATAGACCCGAAAAACCGGCGTACTGAAGAGCAATTGCACCGCCTCAGCCATTGCAGGTTCGTAACCGGCGGCAACCACCGCGGTCGGCATGTGCTGACTGACTTCACGAGCAAAGGACGGCCCGGAAAGAAAAACCACCCGACGCTTCAATCCTGGGGGAAGCTCATTGTCAAATACCTGGGAGAGCAACTGCAAACTGTCATTCTCTATACCCTTCGAAGCGGAAACAATAACCGCATCTGACAGCAGAGCCGGCAGCGACTGGCGTAGCACCTGGCGGGTCACCTGTGAAGGCGTTACGTAGACGACAAAAGCAGCATCCGCCACCGCAGCCACAAGGTCATCTGTTATCTGCAGGTTTGTTGCAAGGGGAATACCCGGAAGGTAAAGATCATTAATCCTGCTTGTGCGCATCCGCTGTGCCAGGTCTTTTTCAAAACACCACAGGGTAACAGCCAGATCCTTTTGTGCCAGCAGATTGGCAAGTGTTGTTCCCCAGCTACCTGCACCAACGACCGCTATTCTGGTATTCATTCCAACCCCTCGTTTCTGTTGTGGATGCGCCTGGTTAAATGATTGATTTTCTGTTCCAGCAGCAGTGGCTGTGGATAATCCTCCAGGTTGCGGTATATTTCCAGAGCCAACTCCAACTCACCCCTCTCTTCCAGCAGGACAGCCATATTAAAGCGAGCCCGAGCAGCATATCTGCTATCTGGATAATCATCAACCAGCTGCTGCCAATCCTGATTCGCTTCTTCAGTGCGGTTTTCAAGTATCAGAATTGTGGCTTTGCGATGCAGAACCTCAGGGATCAAGGGGCTATCCGGATAAGCTGACAACAGGTTCTCCAACTCAATCCGGGACTGGGGATAGTTTTGCAGACGAAAGTAGCTGTCAGCAATCTCATACAGATATTGATCGGATTGACCCTGATCACTGTCAAGCAGGCGCTGGTAATAGCCAATGGCCTGGATATCATCACCCAGATCAATTTTTACAATCCGCGCGGCAGCTTCACCTACCTGCTGAATGTAATTGTTGTCCGGATAATCACGCTCCAACTGGAGGTATGTAAGCAGCGCCTGCTGTGGATCCTGCAGATCAAAGTGCCAAAGTCGCGCCACCCGATAAAGAGCCTCAGAAGCTGCAAGTTCTTTGGGAAAACGAGCAATAATCTGTTGATAGCTGTCCAGGGCTTCGGAGGTACGCCCCAGACTCTCCAGCTTTATCGCCTGGGTTAAAAAACGTTGTGGCTCAGCAGAGCGGTATTCTTGCCACTTGGGGTAACCAAAAACTACCATCGCTAGCAAAACCAGAATGACGATTCCATATTTTAGCAGGCTACTCCTGTTCTTCGTCGCCTGCTGGGGCTTCTGGTTCTGTTTCAAGTCCTGCTTCAATTGTTTCTTCAATCTCTCCAGACTCATCAACTGAATCCTTTTCCGCCAGCATGGCTACAGAAACGATGAATTCATCCGCTTCAAGAACCATCATCCGTACCCCTTGGGTGTTGCGTCCTATGGCGCGGATATTACGCACCTTGGTCCGCAACATTTTGCCACGGTTGGTAATGAACATCAGATCGGAATCTTCGTCGACCATCCTGATGGCTACAACCCGGCCATTGCGCTGACTGGTTTTGATGGTAATAATCCCTTTGCCACCACGACTCTGGACGCGATATTCGGCGATATCGGTACGCTTGCCATAGCCATGCTCAGTTATTGTTACCAGCGCCATGGCGGTGCTGTCAGTTACCGATTGCAGACCGACAACTTCATCATCGGGATCAAGGGTAATTCCGCGCACCCCGCGTGCTGTCCGTCCCATGGAGCGGATATTGGTTTCCGGAAAGCGAATCGACTTGCCGTTACTGCTGGCCAGCAGAAGGTCACGGTTGCCGTCAGTCAGACGTGCTTCAATCAGGCTATCCCCCTCGTCAATCGTCAGGGCGATAATACCGCCACTGCGAGGGTTTGAATAAGCCATCAGATCGGTTTTCTTGATGATACCGCGGGCAGTGGCCGTAACGATGTAGCGCCCTTCCTCAAACTTTTTCACCGGCAGAATCGTTGTCACCTTTTCATCCGGCGCTAGATCGAGCAGATTGACAATCGCTTTACCACGCGAAGCCATCCCCCCCTGTGGCACTTCATGCACCTTCAGCCAGTACAGTTTACCCAGATTGGTAAAGATCAGGATGTAGGAATGGGTTGAGGCAATAAAAAGATTTTCAACAAAATCTTCATCCTTGGTGCGCATGCCACTGCGACCCTTGCCGCCGCGTCGTTGCGCCCGATAGAGAGAAACCGCATTGCGCTTGATATAACCACTGTGGGTCACGGTTACCACCATATCCTCTTCAACAATCATATCCTCCAAGGTCAGGTCAGCGGTACGATCAATGATTTCGGTGCGTCTGGGGTTGGCAAACTTTTCTTTAACGTCAATCAATTCCTGCTTGATAATGGCAAGAATTTCAACCTCACTGGCGAGGATCTCTTTAAGCCGCTCAATCTGTGCCAGAACCTGTGCCAGTTCTTCAAGAATCTTTTCCCTTTCGAGGCCGGTTAAGCGATGCAGGCGCATATCCAGAATCGCTTGGGCCTGGATATCAGTAAAAGCGAAACGCTCCATTAAGCGGGCTTTGGCTTCCGGCGAGTTGGCACTGGTTTTGATGAGATTAATCACTTCATCAAGATGATCAAGGGCGATTTTCAACCCCTGCAAAATATGCGCACGGGCCTCCGCTTTTTTCAGCTCAAAAATACAGCGTCGGGTAACAATTTCACGGCGATGATCGATAAAATTATCGAGAACTTCGCGTAACGTCAAAATTTTGGGTTGCCCTTTTACGATCGCCAGCATAATGATGCCAAAAGAAGACTGCATCGCCGTCATCTTATACAACTGGTTGAGCACAACCCCGGCAACCATGTCTTTTTTCAACTCGATGACAATCCGCATGCCATCCCGGTCGGACTCATCCCGCAGATCAGAGATGCCCTCAATTTTCTTGTTTTTCACCAACTCTGCGATTTTTTCTATCAGCCGCGCCTTATTGACCTGGTAGGGAATTTCCGTCACCACAATGGCTTCGCGCCCACTGCGTCGATCAACTTCTACCATGGCCCGTGAGCGCATTTGAACAATGCCGCGACCAGTCTTGTACGCCTCGCGGATGCCCTCTTTGCCATTAATAAATCCAGCCGTGGGAAAATCCGGACCATGAATGGTATCCATCAACTCTTCTACGCCTAAACGCGGATCATCAATGATCGCAATCAGGCCGTCGATCACCTCACCGAGATTGTGCGGTGGGATCTTGGTTGCCATTCCCACCGCTATCCCCTCTGATCCGTTGACCAGCAAATTGGGAAATTTACAGGGTAACACCAGAGGTTCCACCAGGGATTCGTCATAATTAGGACCAAAATCAACGGTCTCTTTGTCGATATCGGCCAGCAGTTCCTGGGCCATTTTATCCATACGAATTTCGGTATAACGCATGGCCGCCGGAGAATCCCCATCAACCGAACCGAAGTTTCCCTGACCATCTACCAGCGGGTGACGCATGGAAAAATGCTGAGCCATCCTGACAATCGAGTCGTAGACCGCGCTGTCACCATGGGGGTGATATTTACCGATGACATCACCAACGACCCTTGCTGATTTTTTGTAAGGTTTGTTATGTTCATTGCCAAGATCGTGCATAGCAAAAAGAATGCGGCGATGAACCGGCTTAAGCCCATCACGAACATCCGGCAGGGCCCGGCCGACAATGACGCTCATAGCGTAATCCATGTAGGATTTACGCATCTCGTCGACGATATTTACCGATATTTTATTCTGTTCCGAAATCATCTATTCCTCCAAACTTCCTGCAGAAGTTTTTTTTATCAGTTATTAAACATCGAGATTAACGACGTTAAGAGCATTCATTTCGATAAATTCCCGCCGTGGCTCGACCTGGTCACCCATCAGTACGGTAAATATTTCATCGGCTCTGACCGCATCCTCAATGGCCACCTGCAGTAAAATCCTTTTTTCAGCATTCATGGTGGTTTCCCACAACTGATCCGGATTCATTTCACCAAGACCTTTGTAGCGCTGAATATACTGTCCCTTTTTAGCCCTGCTAAGAATAGCATCAAGAAGATCCTGACGATTATTGACCTCCTGTTCCTGCTTTCCTTCAACAGATATGACCACGGGGTGGTCTGCACAGATATCTTCTACCTGGCGATACGCCTGGGTCAGTAGTTTATATTCATGGGTTGAAAGTATCTCAACGGTTTGTCGATCTATCCGTGCATGTAAATTACCCAGTCGCACGATAATGCGGTCAGGATCGTCCATTAAATCGAAACGGGCCATCGGCTCAATCTGTCGTAATTGTTCCACCAGGGGTTCAAGAGTGGGTTGATCGGCAAAGCCGTTGCGGATTTTTCCGCGTAAAAAAATACTGAGAATCTGCGCTGGAATACCCCGGTTAACAATTTTATCAAAATGCATATTATAATCGATGATATAGCGCAACATGGGGATTATCTGCTTACCACGAACAATCTTCCGGCCATTATCCATCTCCAGGGCAACACCCTCTGTCCCGGTATCCAGCAGATAATCAAGAAGAGTATCATCATCTTTTAGATATAATTCTTTTTTACCACGCTTTACTTTATACAGCGGTGGTTGCGCGATATATAGATGTCCTCGTTCGATAATTTCAGGCATCTGTCTGAAAAAGAAGGTTAACAACAAGGTCCGAATATGCGAGCCATCGACATCAGCGTCAGTCATAATGATGATCCGGTGATAGCGGAGTTTAGCAATATTGAAATCATCCTTGCCGATACCTGCACCCATGGCGGTAATAAGGGTTTTTATTTCGTTGGAGGTCAGGAGTTTATCAAAGCGCGCTTTTTCTACATTTAATATTTTTCCTTTAAGCGGTAATATTGCCTGATAACGCCGGTCTCGCCCCTGCTTAGCACTGCCACCCGCAGAATCACCCTCTACCAGATAAATTTCACACAATGCCGGATCCTTTTCCTGGCAGTCCGCGAGTTTTCCAGGTAAAGAAAGTCCTTCCAAGGCCCCTTTTCTACGGGTCAAGTCACGCGCTTTACGGGCTGCTTCCCGTGCTCGCGCCGCTTCTATTCCTTTTTCCAGTATTTTTTTAGCAACTTGCGGATTTTCTTCGAGGAACATTGCAAGCTGATCGTTCATCAAGGCTTCAACATGACCTTTTATCTCAGAGTTTCCGAGTTTTGTTTTGGTTTGTCCCTCAAATTGAGGATCCGGAATTTTAATAGAGATAACAGCAGCTATACCTTCTCTCAAATCATCTCCGGAAATGGCAATTTTGACATTTTTCAACAGGTTATTTGCGGTGGCATAGGTATTCATGGTACGGGTCAATGCCGCCTTGAAACCGCTTAAATGTGTTCCTCCCTCGTGGGTATTGATATTATTTGCAAAAGAAAATACTTTTTCATCAAAGCCATCGTTGTACTGGATAGCTATTTCAATTTCAGCGTTCTCTTTTTTTCCATGAAAATAGATAGGAGCAGGATGAAGTGGGCTTTTAGCTCTGTTTAAATATTCAACAAAGGAGCGTATACCACCCTCATACATAAATTCGTAAAATTTATCAGAACGTTCATCAGTAATTTTGATGCGCACTCCAGCATTTAAAAAAGCCATTTCTCTAAAACGCTGAGAGAGTGTTTCAAAATTAAAGTTGACTGTTTCAAAAACGGCAGAATCAGGCCAAAAGGTAATTTTTGTTCCTCTTTTGATCGTCGAACCATATTCTTCTAATGGTGCTTCAGGTACTCCTTTGTTGTATCGCTGACGATATATTTTTCCAGCGCGTCTTATTTCAAGTTCCAGATGACTTGATAAAGCGTTAACAACAGATACCCCGACACCATGGAGACCACCCGACACTTTATACGCGCCTTCACCCTTGTCATCAAACTTTCCACCTGCATGTAATATCGTCATTACAACTTCAGCAGCAGACTTCTGATATTTTTCGATGATCTCTACCGGTATACCGCGACCATTATCCTCAACTGTGATTGAATTATCTTCATGGATATTTACTAAAATCTCGTCACAGTAACCAGCTAAACTTTCATCAATAGAATTATCAATAACTTCATATACAAGATGATGTAAACCTTGTGTCGATGTTGAACCAATGTACATTGCAGGTCTTTTACGGACAGCCTCGAGTCCCTCAAGAACTTGAATACTATCACCACTATAGTTTGATTCTTCTGTCATAATTTTTCCTTATTTTCAAAAATATTCCCATTATTAACATAAAAAATTTTGTCATTTTCTTTATAAAAAAAAGGAATTTTTAAAGAAGTAATAAACGATTGATCACAATGAGAAAGTAAATTATTAATCAAAATAATTTGTCTTTTATTATCTATTTCGCTATTCAGATCATCAATTAACAAAACGGGTTTAAAGTCAGATTTAATTTTTGAATTTAAAATCTGAGCAAATTTGAAAAAAAGTAAAAAAGATTTCTTTTGTCCTTCTGATCCAATACTATCTAAATCTAAATTATTAATTAGAAAAGAAATCGAATCAGTGTGTTGACCTAAAAGTGTATAACCTAACTTTTTTTCTTTATGTTCGATTTTTTCAAAATCTGTTCTCAGTTTATTTTTATAATTTGATATATCAGTTTTCTTATAATTTATTTGATAATTTTCACCTTCAA
>NZ_JACWUN010000008.1 GCF_014773365.1 Pelovirga terrestris | reverse complement strand
CCATGACCCTGTATGGTCTGGCCGGCGACGACATTCTGACCGGCGGCAGCGGTAACGACCTTCTCTACGGTGGCGAAGGCAACGACACCCTCAACGGTGGCAGCGGTAATGATCTTCTGATTGGCGGTGCCGGCAATGACCTGCTGAACGGTGGACGCGGTAACGACACCTACCTGTTCGATAAAGGCTGGGGGCAGGATACCATCAACGATTACGACACCACCAGCGGCAACATCGATACCCTGGTGTTTGGTGAGGGGATTGCGCCGGATGATCTGGTCTTCTCCCGCTCCGGCAACCATCTGATCATCCGGCGCAGCGGCAGCGACGATCAGATCACCGTGCAGAATTATTATGCCCATAGCTATTACCGTATTGAGCGGATGGCGTTCGCCGACGGCACGGTATGGGACGAAGACGCGATCTTCCGGCGGCCCCTCTATGGCAGTGAGGGGAACGACAGCTTCACCGGCATCGGTTCGGCCATGACCCTGTATGGTCTGGCCGGCGACGACATTCTGACCGGCGGCAGCGGTAACGACCTTCTCTACGGTGGCGAAGGCAACGACACCCTCAACGGTGGCAGCGGTAATGATCTTCTGATTGGCGGCGTCGGCAATGATTATCTCAACGGCGGGCGGGGAAACGATACCTACCTGTTCAGTGTCGGTGACGGCAACGACACCATCAACAATTATGACACCAGTGGATTCGACCGCATTCTGTTCGATGCCGGTGTTGCAGCCGACTCTATTGCTGTTTTTCGCAACGGCAACCACCTGGACATCGGTTACGGGACTGACGACCGGATTACCGTCAGTAACCATTTTTACAGCTCAAGTTACGCCGTCGATCAGCTTCAACTGGCCAACGGTAGCTACCTGACCGACGCCGACATCAATCAACTGCTGCAGGAAATGTCGGCTTATGCGGTGAACGAAGGGATTGCGCTGAACAGTATCGAAGATGTGCGTCAACACCATGAATTGATGACGATGGTCGCAGGCAGTTGGCAAACGGCGGCCTGATTTTTCACCAGCCGGTTTCGTGCGGGGTGCTTTCTAGCCCCCGCACGGTCTATTTATGGTGAATTGTTTGTATATAGGCGGGGAGGGGAAGAGCTTGTTCATCAACATCACACTACTGTTGTGCGTTGTACTGTTATGGCAGGTGCCGACAGTCCTGGCAGGGCAGATCAGTCTGGAACAGGTCCTGCGAGATGCTGAAGCCCAGGCGCCGGCCGTGCGGATTGCGGAGTTTGATCTGCTTGCGGCGACGGCGCAGATAGTGGAAGCCCGCAGCGACTATTATCCGCAAGTGTCGGCGCGCCTGGGCAATGAGTATGTTCGTGTCCATGGCGCCGCCGACAACGTGGTCTCGGTCGGTGACGCCATCCTGGCCGACAGTGCCTCCGGTTACAAACACTCCTTGACCTTTTCTGCTCAGTACACTCTCTACGACTTTGGCCGCAGGACTCTGAATCTCGAATTCAACAAAGGGCGGCGGCAGCTTGCCGAGTATCGGCGAGCTGCAATCCGCAAAGATATCCACCGTCAGGTAATTGCAATTTATGGTCAGGCGCTGAAGTTGCAGCAACAGACAGGGGTGCAGCGCCGGCGCCGGCAAGCCCTGCTGGCAATCTATCGCTCTTCGGAGCGACTGCAGGAGGCCGGCAAATATGGCCGGGAGGCGGTTGCCGCAGCGGCACTGGAGCTGGCCGCTGCCGGTGTGGCCGAACAGGATCTGGCCGTGGAGTTTGCCAACACGCTCGATTCCCTGACGTTGTTAACCGGCCGGGAGTATTCGCCGCCGACCACGGTTCTGGCGGAGGTGACAGCGGGATCAATCCTTGATAGCGACCTCTACGATGTCGAACAACATCCTGACATTCAGTCCGCACAGCAGGAAATAACCCGGAAAGAAATCGAACTGCGACTGGCCCGTCGCAGTCGGTACCCGCAACTGATTTTGACCGGCTCCCACCGAATGTTCGGTAGTGATCAGCGCCGTTTTGATGATTCCTTTTCATCCCTGAACTCGCGCGACAGCCGGATTGTTCTTATCGTCGATGTGCCCTTGTTTGCCGGATTTCGCAGTCTCGCCCAAACGGCGCGGTTGCAACATGAGCTCAAGTCATTGGAGCTGAAAAAGCAGAGTGCGATCGGTGAGATCCGGGCCGAAATCAGGCAACGTCAACGCCTTTATCAAAACCTCACAGAGCAGGAGTCGGTACGGCTGGAGCGGCAGACCCTGATCGACCGGCAACGGCAGGATCTGGAGCGGATGACAGAGCAGCAGTTACTTGATCAGGTTGTTGCCTGGCGCCAACAGATTGAATGGGCTCAACAGAAGATGGAGCTGGATATACGCCGCATCGACCTGGCGGTGCAGTCGTTGTTACTGCACAATCTGATGGAGGGGAGTTGATGAATCCAGCCCTGATCGCCTTTGAGCTGGTGGCACGCATGAACCGGATCGACGTAGATATCCGTGCTATTGCGCGGGAATTCAGTATCGGCGAACAGATAACGGTCGATGAGCTGCTGCGCATCGCTAAAGCCAATGATTTTAAGGCAAAACGCAAAAAGTTGACGGCAAAGCAGGTTGGTTCCGGTTATCCGTTACCGGCGCTGGTGATTGACCGCGTCGGCGTTTACAGTGTGCTGCTTAAACTGGACCCTAAGCAGGACAAGGCCCTGCTGTTTGATCCGGTGCACAGAAAGAGTTTTGAGCTGAGCTACGCACAACTGGACGAACGCGTCGCCGATTACCTGATTTTGCGCCACAAGAAGATATCCTCACAGGTGGTGTTCGGTTTTAACTGGTTTCTGCAGGAGATTCTTCATTTCAAGCGGATTATCGCTGAGGTTCTGCTGGGTTCCTTTGTCGTTCAGTTGTTCGGACTGGTGACGCCCCTCTTTACCCAGGTGATTCTCGACAAGGTCATCGTCCACCGCAGTCTGACCACGCTGGATGTGTTGGCCATCGCGTTTCTGGCGGTGGCGGTCTTTGAGCTGTTGCTGAACATCTCGCGGAACTACATTTTCATTCATACCGCCCATAAGCTGGATGCCAAGCTTGGCTGCAAGCTGTTCAAGCATCTGCTGGGGCTGCCCTTTCGTTATTTCGAGGCGCGTCAGGTCGGTACCATTGCCGCGCGGGTCAGGGAGCTGGATAATATCCGCGAATTTATCACCAACAAAGCGGTGACCGTGGTCATTGACCTGTTCTTCTCCCTGGTGTTTGTGGCGGTGATGTTGCTGTACAGTGTCAAGCTGACGCTGGTCGCCCTTGCCTTCGTCAGTCTCATCGCCCTGATTTATCTGGTGATTACCCCGGAGTTGCGGCGGCGTCTGGAAAGCAAATTTCAGATGGGCGCCCAATCCAACTCCTATCTGGTCGAGTCGGTCACCGGCATTCAGACGGTCAAGTCCCTGGCGGTTGAAGGGACGATGCAGAACCGCTGGGAGGATCATCTCGGTGGATACGTCAAGTCCAGTTTCAGCCTGGCCAATATCGCCAACATCGCCGGTGCCATTTCCGGTACCCTGCGCCAGCTGATGACGATTTCCATCCTCTACCTCGGGGTCAAGGCGGTGCTGCAGGGGGATCTGACCATCGGTCAGTTGATTGCCTTCCAGATGTTTGCCGCGCAGTTCTCCGGTCCGGTGCTGCGACTGGTCAACCTCTGGCACGAGTTCCAGCAGGCGCTGCTGTCGGTCGATCGGCTGGGTGATATTCTTAATCATCCCCGCGAGGTGAGCAGCGACAAAGCGATCACCCTGCCACGGCTTAAAGGTTCGTTGAAGCTGGATCATCTATCCTTCACATATCACCCCGATGGTCCCAGGGTGCTGGATGGTATCTCAGTGGAGATCAAAGAGGGGATGAGCGTCGGTGTTGTCGGGCGTAGCGGCAGCGGCAAAAGTACCCTGGCCAAGCTGCTGCAGCGGCTTTACCTTCCCACCGAGGGGGCAATTTATATCGATGATATCGACAGTCGCCACATGAACCCGTTCTGGCTGCGCTATAACATCGGCGTGGTCCTGCAGGAGAGCTATCTGTTCAGCGGCACCATTCGTGACAACATCGCCCTGCCGAAACCTGATGCGCCGATGGAGTTAATCCTTCAGGTGGCGCAGATCGCCGGCGCTCATGAGTTTATCGCGCAATTACCCGAAGGCTACGATACCCCGGTGAGCGAGCGTGGGGCGTCCCTTTCCGGGGGGCAGCGGCAGCGTATCGCCATTGCAAGGGCCCTGATCAATAACCCGCGCCTGCTGATTTTTGATGAAGCGACCTCGGCCCTGGATTATGAGTCGGAACATATCATTCAGCAGAACATGAAGAAGATCAAGCAGGGCAGAACAACCCTCATTGTTGCGCACCGGTTGGCGACCATCAAGGAGTGCGATCTGATTCTGGTGCTGGATAAGGGCAAGCTGGTGGAGTCCGGCCGTCATGAGCAACTGCTGCAACAGCGGGGTGTTTATGCCGGTCTTCATGCCCAGCAGGGGTTCTGATGCGACAACATAATAACGACCAGCATGAGTTCAAGCCGTTACTGGTGGAGATCGAGGAACGTCCCCTGAACCCCCTCGGGCGGATCATTTTCTGGATTATTATCGGTGCCATGGGTTTTGCTGCCCTATGGCTGGTTATCGGTAAAGTCGATGTCGTGGTCACGGCGCGGGGGAAGGTGATCCCCACCGGTGAAGTGAAAACGGTTCAGCCCTTAAGCGGCGGGGTCGCACGCAGCATCCTGGTAGCGGCGGGGGATTATGTCAGGCAAGGACAGGTCTTGATGGAGATCGATCCGTCCAGTATCGATCCGGAACTGGTGTCCTTATCTGTTGATCTGCGTCAGGTGGAGATTGAACGCGAGCGTATCAATGCATTGCTGACCAATCGTGCTTTTCTGCCGGCAGATCCGGTTGATCCATCGGGACTGTTTACCATGCAGTACGAGATTTTTCTCGCGGAAAAGGAACGTCTTCAGCAGCAGCTCGGTGCCCATGAAGCGGTGCTGCGGCAGTTGTCGGAACAATCGGCGATGGCCGGTGACGCGGCTGATTATGCGACTACCATGGTGGCGCAACTGGGTGAACGATTGCAGCGTCTGGAGCAGGTCAGGGATATCATCAGTCGGGAGGAGTTTGAACAGGTACAGGCAGAATTGTATCGATTCGAGAACGAACTGACGGGCACCCGGCGGCGCAAAGAAGAGATCTCCGCCCGCAAGCAGCAGACCCTGCAGGAACTTGCCGTGATCAGGGAGGATTTTCGCAATCGATTGCTGCAGGATCTGGCGGAAAAGAGCCGACGACTGCTTTACCTGCAGGCGCAGATTGAGCAAAAGAGTTTCTTGAGCGGTCGCCAGCAGATCACCGCACCAGTGGACGGCTATGTGTCGCGGCTGTTATTTCACACCGTTGGTGGTGTGGTTGGGCCGGCGGAGATTCTTGCCTATATTGTTCCCGAACAATCTCCCCTGATGATTCGTGCTTTGTTACAAAACAAGGATGCCGGATTTGTGATGGAAGGGATGGATGTTTCAATCAAAGTCGATACCTTCAATTTTCAGAAATACGGCATACTCGAAGGCAAGGTGCTGCAGGTAGCGCGCGACAGTATCGACGATGACCTGCTGGGGCTGGTCTACGAACTATATGTCGATCCGCAACAAACACACCTTTCTGTTGACGGAGTCGAGACCCCGATTGTCACCGGCATGAGTGTCACCGCGGAAATCAAGGTCGGCAAGCGACGGATCATCGAGTTTTTTCTCTATCCGCTGATCCGCTATCTGGATGAGGGGATCAGTGTGCGTTGAGGAAATAGGGGGGAAATAGGGGGAAATAATACCGATTATGTCCCCCTATTTCCCAAGCAAGATCTTCTATTGTTTTACCGCCGCGATTTCCAGGCCGATTTCAACGGTATCACCAACAACAACCCCACCAGTTTCCAGTGCGCGGTTCCAGTTAAGACCAAAATCCTTGCGGTTTACTTCCCCTGTGGCAACAAAGCCGGCACGTTCGTTCCCCATATGATCCGTCATTGCTCCAACAAAAGATCCGTTCAGGGTGATTTCTTTGGTCACGCCGCGAATAGTGATATCACCGACAACCCTGATGTTGTCACCGGCGCCCGAAACCGTCTTGCTGGTAAAACTGATAGTTGGGTGGTTGGCAACATCAAAAAAGTCATCGCTGCGCAAGTGTTCGTCGCGTTTTTCGTCACGAGTGTTGACAGTTGCAGTGTTGATCGTGGCTGCTGCCGCAGTGAGTGTTTTGGCCACAGGATCAACATCCACACTGCCGGAAAACTCGTTGAATGTTCCGCGTACCTTGAAAAACATCAGGTGGTTAACGCTGAAATGGATCTGGCTGTGGGTGGCATCAACCATGTAGGTGGTGGCAGCAGCGCTGCCGGCAACAAATGTCAATAAAAACACGGGAATCATCAGAAGTGATCTGAACATAAGGCTCTCCTTTTTGCAGCAAGGACTATTAGTGACTATTATAGTTATAAATGTAGCCTTTGTCATTAAGGAGAGTGGAAAAAAACAGGTTCAGCCGAATACCGACCAGTCCATCTGCTGGGCCAGGCTCTGCACGGCTTCGGTTCCCAGCAGTGAGTTGCCCTGGGCGGTCAACCCCGGAGACCAGACGGCGACCGCCGCAGTGCCCGGGACAATCACCAGAATCCCTCCCCCGACACCACTTTTTCCCGGCAATCCGACCTTGTAGGCAAAGTCACCCGACGCATCATAATGACCACAGGTGATCATCAGGGCATTGATGCGTCGCACTTGATCCCGTGAAATCAGTCGTGGCATGCCCGGAGCGTTGATTAAAAAGCGCCCGGCCAGGGCTAACTGACGGCAGCTCATTTCGATGGCACATTGATGAAAGTAGGTTCCCAGGGTAAGATCCGGCTCATGGGTGAGATTGTTAAAACTGCGTAGAAAGTGGGCCAGGGCAAAATTGCGGTGACCGGTAGCCTTTTCGGAAAGGGCGACCGCGTCGTTGATGTAGATGTTCGCATCATCGGCAGCGTATCTGATAAAATTAATCAACTCAGCAAGGGCTTCTGCCGGGGAGCTGCTGGCCAAAATAACATCGGTCACAACAATAGCACCGGCGTTAATAAAGGGGTTGCGTGGAATCCCAAACTCTCGTTCGAGTTGCAGAATCGAGTTAAAAGCGTTACCGGAAGGCTCTCTGCCGACCCGTTCCCAGAGGGAATTGCCGATTTTTCCCAACGCCAGGGATAAGGTGAAAACCTTTGAGATGCTTTGGATGGAAAAAGGCACCCCGGCATCACCGGCACTGTAAACCTGTCCATCGGCCGTAGCGACGGCCAGACCAAAACGGCTAACATCAATCGAAGCCAACTCGGGGATGTAAGTAGCCACTTCACCGCGATCGCGGCGCGGTAACATTTCCCTATGGATTTGATCGAGAATTTCTTGAATGGACATCCTGGTCTCTATAAGTAGGAGCGAGTTTTATGGGGGTCAGGTCTGTGTCGAAGTGTATTCTATGGGACGCTAGCGCAAACCCAGCCGGGCGAAGATCTTACCGAGTACCCGGTTGAGGGGATGGTTGCGTTTCAGGCTTTTGATTACCGGTGCCCTGCGCATCCCTAATTTACTGATTTCATTGATAATTCGTTGATCTTTGTTGATGTTGGCACCCTGACGCAACACCTGTACCGCTTTGACCTTATCATCAGCGAGCAGATGAATGCGTCCCAGCAGCAGATAATGGGTAGGATTGTCAGGTTCACGCCGGATCGATTCAATGCAGGTTTTGGCGGCAACCTGGGTGCGACCCTGACTTTTAGCCAGGCAGTACGCCAGATAGCTGCGGACTTCCGGGCTGTTTTTATGCTCTGCCACCTGGCTGAAAAAGACCTGGGCAGAAGGGATATACCCTTTTTCTACCGCCTCCTTGCCCTTGTTGAGTAGATCGTTGAGCTCTTTTTCTTGCATAACAACTTGGTTCCCAAAAGTTATCTTTTGACGAGTGTCCAGCATTAACATGGTTGCCGCTCTTTATACTAGCAGTAGACAGGAAGACTGTAAAAAAAATAATACTGGGTCTTAACAGGTTTATTCTGGTATGAAAATCCTTGTTTTTAGTTACCCTTTTTGTTGGAATCAGATTATCGGTTGTGCGTTGTTGTTGTGCTACTGCTTACGGGGAGATGTGATATGAAAACAGTCAAGGATATTCTGGCCGAAAAAGGCAAACGGGTTATCACGATTCATCAGGATAAGACGGTACTGGAGGCGCTGGTCTGTCTGGTAGACGCTGGTATTGGTGCTGTCGTGGTGGTTGATGAGACCGATCAGCTTGCCGGTATTTTTTCAGAGCGCGATCTGATTCGTATTGTTGCGGAAAAACAGGCTTCGGTGTTGCCACTATTGGTTAAAGAGGTGATGACCTCGAAGGTGACCTGTGTTGTCCCTGAACAGACGGTCGATGAATGCATGGCTTTGATGACGGAAAAGCGTTTTCGCCACCTGCCGGTGGTGGTAGACGGCTCGCTGCAAGGGCTCGTATCGATCGGCGACCTGGTTAAGGTGGCGATAGCCGATAAGGAGTTTCTGATCCAGCAGCTGACCCACTACATCAAATCCGGGGAGTGAACGACGTCGCAAAAATACCGTTTCAGGGCTGCTTCCAGTTCTCCGGCTACCTGCTCGGCGTTGAGGTCGGTGCAATCCTGGGTGAGCTGGGCGTACTTTTGGTAGAGGGGGGTTCGTTGCTGATAGAGGTGGGCGAGGGTTTGCCCCTTGTGCATCACCAGGCCACGCTGACCCATATCGGCGAGCCGTTGCTCTAGTTCGATCAACGGCACCTGCAGATAAACGAATATCCCATTGGTCGCAAGGGCCGCCATCCCTTTGGGACAATAGATCACCGAGCCACCGGTGGCAATGATGCTGTTTTGTCCATCGAGATCGATGAGGGTCTGCTCTTCGATGTCGCGAAAGCGGGGCAAACCCTGACTGTCGATGATCTGTTGCAGGCGTAGACCGGTGCGTGACTGGATCAGCAGGTCGGTGTCGATAAACTGATAGCCCAGACGTTTAGCGAGGATGACGCCGACGGTGCTTTTGCCGGCGCCGGGCATGCCGATCAATACAATGTTTTTGTTCATTACTTTTACCTCACAGGAGAACCCATGAATCTAATCGCTATTAACGGCAGCCCACGTCCCCAGGGGAATACCAGCCTGCTGCTGGAAACTGTCTGTGAACCCCTCGAAGCTGCCGGAATCAGCACCCGGATTGTCCAACTGGCCGGATCGGGGATGCGTGGTTGTACCGCCTGTATGAAATGCGTCGAAAACAAGAACCGGCGCTGTATTATCGACTCAGATCCCCTTAATGACATTCTGCAGAAGATGTATAACGCCGATGGCGTCCTGCTCGGTTCACCGACCTATTTTGCCGATGTTACTGCAGAAATGAAAGCTTTTATCGACCGTAGCGGGTTTGTCTGTCGCGCCAACGGTCATTTGCTGCGCCGCAAGGTTGGTGCCGGGGTGGTAGCCGTGCGCCGCGGTGGGTCCATGCATGCGTTGCAGACCCTGCAGAACTATTTTCTCATCAACGAGGTGATTGTTCCCGGTTCGAGTTACTGGAATATTGCCTACGGTCGCAATGCCGGTGAGGTTGCCAACGACACGGAAGGGATGGACACCATGCGCCGCCTTGGGGAAAATATAGCCTGGCTGATGGACAAAGTTTGTGGTTAACAAAGGAGGAATGAAATGAGTAGATCAGAAGACGATCAGGCCATGCCGATTGCCATCACTCTGGAGCCCGGGACGTATTTTCGCTGCACCTGCGGGGAATCTGACAGTTTGCCCTTCTGCGATGGCCACCATCAGGCCGGAGGCGAAGTACCGATCCGTTTTACTGTCACCGAGCGCGAGCGGGTTTACTTATGTGCCTGCTGGAAGACTGACAACCCGCCGCATTGCGATGGGTCCTGCGGGGTGGCTCTTCCCTGACGAAACTTGGGGTAGCTGTTCAGGTAAAACAAAGGGTATCTATTCAGCTGTTGTCCTTCGCGCAGGGTCAGGGGTCCTGTGGCAAGGATAGAGTTGACTCGTTACAAAAAAGCTGTCCTGGGGTCCAACAGAGGGGGGTACTCTGCCTTTCTCTGCCGGTTTCGATTTAGCCGTCCGAAAAGATAGGACTGATCCGGATATACGATCATCCCTGCCAGGGCACTACGTCCCAGCAGCATGCGAAATTTCATGGTGTCACGGTTGGTGAGGGTCATTTCAATTGGCCAGATGTGCTCACCTAATCTCACCGGAGTATAAATAACGTAACGCATTTCACGGTGTCCACCGGAATCGCAGATCTCACGGTAGTCATGGATCACAGAAGAGCACTCGATCCAGGGGCTGTTACGTTTTTGCAAGGGTCTTACCCCAAAGCGTACCATCTGGCGACCATTTACTTCATAGGGCTCGACAAAGAACGCATGCAGAGCCGAGGTTCTTGCCCCGGTATCGATCTTTGTCTTGATCCTCGCAATGTCCAGTTCCGGAAGAGAAACCCACTCGCGCCACCCAACCTGTATGTTTGCCATATCAGAGCTTATCCAATACGATAGTCGCGAAACTTAACACCAGAAAAAAACCACCCATGTCGGTAATCGTGGTAATCAGAGCGCCGGTTACCAGTGCCGGGTCAAGCTTGAGCATTTTAAGAAGCAGAGGCGTCAGCCCGCCGACCAGAACCGACAGCAGCGTGTTTAATGCTAATGCCAGGCCGATCACCAGACCCAGTATCAGGTTGCCTTGCCAGAGATAGACCAGCCCGCCGAGTAACAACCCCAGCCCTATGCCATTGAGGATGCCGACACTGGCTTCCTTGATGATGACCCGCCCAAATTCGTGCGGCCGCAGCAGACCAAGGGTCAGCTCACGCATACTGACAGCCGCCGCCTGCTGTCCGGAATTACCACTCATGTCACTGACAATCGGCAGAAAGACGGCAAGAGCGATGACAGCGGCAATGGTGTCCTGATACAGGGCGATAATGCTGGCGGCAATGATATTCAAAAAAATATTCAGTGACAGCCATGAAAATCTTCGCCCGGCTCTTACCGCAACCGGCATGGATCTGAATTCTTCCCCACCGATAATGCCGGAGAGCCCTAGAAATTGATTAACACTTTTTTTCTGTTTAGCGTCTTCTACCGCCTCGGGCAAAACAATACCCACCAGTCGGTTATCCTGGTCGACCACGGGTGCGCCAAAGAGATTGTGCTCCTCAAAAAAGTTGCGCAATTCATCCAGGGGCGCGGTGACGATGGTCTTATAGGGATTGCGGATCATCAGTTTACTCAGGGGTGTCGAGCGCTGGGGGAAAAGCAGATCACGCATCCGCAATACCCCTTCAAGATGACCGGCACTGTCAGTGATGTAGATATATTGGACATCGTACTCGGCGTACTCCTCGCGGTTGTTCTGAAGATCCTCAAGAACATCCTGAACCGTCTGGTTGCTGCGGTAATCGAGAAATTCCGAGATCATCAAGCCACCGGCGGTGTCTTCATCATAGGTGAGAAACTGCCTTGCCTCCTCGGCGTCTTCCGGGTTCATCTGGCTGATGATGGCGTTGGCGTCATCCTTATCCATTTCACCCAGAATGTCGACGACATGGTCGCTGTCCAGCTCTTCGAATATCGCGGCCGCCTGAGAGGGCTCCAGGTCTTCCATGATTTCCGCGGCCTGGGTGTCAGACAGGTCTTCAATAAGTTCAGCAGCATCTTCCGGATTGAGCAGGATCATCAGATTGTTGACAAGGTCATCATCAATTCGTGAAATTGCCAGAGCCGTATCCGCAGGATTCGTGTTGTCAAGGAAGGATCGGATCCGGGCAGCGTCCTTTGCCTCGATCAGTTCTTCGAGATATTCCCAGGGCTTTTCCGTTTGTTGAATGTCCATGATTTAAGACCTGTCAGCCTGGTGACGGCGATGAAAATATGTTGTGGGCAGTATTTGCCGCTGGCGGGTAGAACCCGAAAATGGTGCCGATACCTTCCCCTCTGCAAAAAGATGGTAATGAAGGTACCGGCAAAAATATGGTCCAGGTTCAATCAGTATGTAATGATCAGGGGGTAGTTTTCCGGCATAATCATGGACTGGCCAATCGGGAAGCTCAT
This sequence comes from Pelovirga terrestris, assembly GCF_014773365.1. Taxonomy (GTDB): domain Bacteria; phylum Desulfobacterota; class Desulfuromonadia; order Desulfuromonadales; family Geopsychrobacteraceae; genus Pelovirga; species Pelovirga terrestris. The sequence goes on along the minus strand of NZ_JACWUN010000008.1, from coordinate 137,200 downwards.
GCCACGCAGACGGATAACCATCTGTTGTCCCTGTTTGTAGCTTTCGGCCTCATCTTTGGAGAACATGGCCTGGACCTGGTTGTAGAGTTCGTTGAACCGTCGTTCAGCAGCGAGCTTTTCCTCGGTAGCTTGCTTCTCGGCGGCCAGGCGTTCCTGTTCGGTTTTTTTTGTCGCTTCAGTCTGTGCCAGCTTGGATATTTCCTGTGCTTGAGCAAGTTCTGCGTATCCCTGCGCCAGATGGTTACTGATCTGTCCGATTTCACCTTTTGCAGCAATGAGCCTGGCCGCCTCTTTGTGCGAGGCTTCTGCCCTTGCAAACCAGGTTGGCGAAAGGATGTTAACCTGTTGCTGGCGGGCTCGGGTGATGTCGGCTTCAAGTTTGCCGGCTTCCTCGGTTGGATTTGCCGGTACAGGTATCGGCTCCACTTTCAGTTTAGGACCACCACAGCCGGCAATCAGCAGCGTGATGGTGAGTAGGACAATGAACCACTGGTACGTTGTTGTTTTCATTTGTTGCTCCCTGGATGTTGCCCCGAAGATATTCAAGGACAGGTTGTTACCGATTGAATTGTCATGCGCATCGGATGTCAGCTGGATTTTCTGCCGGCGTCCGGATCCTGCTGTGATGTGACATCGCTGTAGCGGCGATAGTGGACAAAGGTTTTGTGGTTGATCACCACACAAAAGGACTCCATGTCAATCAGACTGTAGCCCAGCTGATACATTTCTTTAGAGATTTGGGCCAGGTCCTGCTGAAAAACCCTTCTGTGCCCGGCGATCCGGCGCAGATGTTTCATCGAGATGCGATAACGGCCGCTGGGTTTTCCCCCGAAGGAATCCTGATAGATGTCAACCAGATGTTGGGCAATCTGCTCGTAGTGCACTATGGCTCCTCCTGTGTGATTTATAAAAAATGGTAACTATTCAGCACTGTCCTTGCGCAGGGTCTTTGGATCCTGTGGTAAGGGTTTTTGTCGCCATGGATGACGAAAAGCGTCCCTTGATATAGGGTTCCCGGCCCGGTGCTTTTCTGATAAAAAATTTAAACATAGACCAAAAAAGTTTGTCAATAGACAAAGGATAGTATGCTAACTATACTGATATCGCTCTTGCCGATAGCTGAAATCAACAATCAAAAAAGGAGGATGTGATGAAAGTTGCAGTCTTGTCGCGCAACCCGAAATTGTACTCCACCCGTCGTCTGGTCGAGGCTGGAGAAGAGCGTGACCATGACGTACAGGTCATCGACCCGCTACGTTGTTATATGACCATCGCCAGCCAGCGCCCGACAATTCACTATAAGGGTGAGGAATTGCAGGGGTTTGATGCAGTGATCCCGCGGATTGGCGCATCGGTTACTTTTTACGGGACCGCGGTTGTGCGCCAGTTTGAAATGATGAATGTGTTCAGTATCAATGAGTCGGTGGCGATTACCCGTTCGCGCGACAAATTACGCAGTATGCAGTTGTTTGCGCGTAAGGGAATCGGCTTGCCGGTGACCGGCTTTGCCCATTCGACCCTGTATACCAAAGATCTGATTAATCTGGTTGGTGGTGCACCCCTGGTGGTGAAATTGCTCGAGGGTACCCAGGGCATTGGTGTTGTCCTGGCAGAAACCGACAAGGCGGCAGAGAGCGTCATCGAGGCATTTCGTGGTTTGAAGGCGAATATTCTGGTGCAGGAATTCATCAAAGAGGCTCAAGGCGCTGATATCCGTTGTTTTGTCATTGGTGACAAGGTTGTCGCGGCGATGAAGCGTCAGGGTAAGGAAGGGGAGTTCCGTTCCAATCTGCATCGTGGCGGATCCTCAAGTGTCACACGTTTAACCCCGGAAGAGCGCATGACCGCTATTCGTGCCGCCCGGATCATGGGGTTGAATGTTGCCGGGGTTGATTTGTTGCGTTCCAATCATGGGCCGGTGGTGATGGAGGTGAATTCTTCTCCCGGCCTGGAAGGGATAGAAAAAGCGACCAGTAAGGATGTTGCAGGTCTCATTTACCAGTTTATTGAAAAACAGGCCAAGCCGGGGCGTACCCGGACCAAGGGGCAGGGATGAAAGTCGCTGATTTTGAGCTGGGTGGGGAAATAATCAAACCGGGAACCCGTAAAACCGTCGAACTGGCGGTAGCGCGATTGTATACCCATAGTGAGATGACGTTGCCGGTTCAGGTGGTTCATGGTCGGCGCGCCGGACCGGTGCTTTTTGTCTGTGCGGCGGTGCATGGTGATGAAATCAATGGCGTTGAGATTATCCGTCAACTGCTTAAAAACCAGGTACTTAACAGCCTGCGTGGCACTTTGATTGCCGTGCCGGTGGTTAATCCGTTCGGATTTATCCAGCGCGCCCGCTATTTGCCGGACCGGCGTGATCTTAACCGTTCTTTTCCAGGGTCGGCCAAAGGGTCTCTGGCGGGGCGCCTGGCCCATGTTTTTATGAGTGAGATTGCGGCACAATCTGATTTTGGTATCGACCTCCATACCGGGTCCAACTTTCGCAGCAATATGCCGCAAATCAGGGCGAGTCTGGAAGATCAGCAAACAGTTGATCTAGCTATGGCTTTTGGCGCCCCAGTGGTTGTGCCCTCTGAGATGCGCGAAGGGTCCTTGCGTGAAACAGTCGCGTCGCTGGGGAAGCCGGTGCTGGTTTACGAAGGAGGTGAGGCCCTTTATTTCAATGATGCCGCGATTCGTACCGGTATCCGGGGGATCATCAAGGTGATGCGTCATGTGGAGATGCTCGCCCCTGGTCGTAGCGCAAAGATTCGTGAGTCGATCATTACTGATCGTACCAGCTGGCTGAGGGCCAATATGAGCGGTATCTTCACCCGGCGGATGAAGCTGGGGGGATTTGTCAGAAAAGGGGACCTGCTTGGTCTGATCCGTGATCCCCTGGGTGATGAAGAGGAAAAAGTTATTGCCCCCTTGGCCGGTATCATTATCGGTCAGCTCGCAATTCCGCTGGTTCATGAAGGGGATGCCCTGATCCACCTGGCCAGAGTTCCTGATTCGAGTGACGCTGAAGAGGCGATGGATCATTTCGCTTCCACTCTGACCGATGAAGATTTCGGGATGGAGCGCTAAGGGAGCTGTGGCCGTTTCTGGTGGGCGCAGCTGGTTCGAGAGGAAACCCTCTTTTGATCAGGTACTGACAGGTTTTGTGATTGTGGTGGACAGGCACCCTGGAATCTGTTAGGGTGCCTGAACCTTGACGCCTTCGGTCGGCGTCATTTTTGTGTCCATCGGTTCGTTTTTTGCGTATCATCCTCGCATATCACCCCCTTAGACCATCAATTAAGAGATTCCTGCCTGTTGACCGTTCCTTACGTTTTATCGCCTAGGGATGGGCCGGTTCCATTTTTGGAGAACAATATTTATGTCGTTTGAACAACTCGGTCTGCGGACCGAACTCCTCCGTGCTGTATCTGAAGCAGGTTACAGCCAACCCTCACCGATTCAGGCCAAGGCGATTCCGGTGGTCTTGCAAGGCGGCGATCTGCTTGCCGGCGCCCAGACCGGAACCGGTAAAACCGCTGGTTTTGCTCTGCCGGTGCTGCAACGCTTAAGTGAAAAAGCCCCACAGAGAAGTGGCGCGATTCGTGCCCTGATTCTAACCCCGACCCGCGAGCTGGCAGCCCAGGTTGAGGCGAGCTTCCGTTTGTATGGTAAATATCTGCCGTTACGCTCGACGGTGATTTTTGGTGGCGTCAATATCCGGCCCCAGATCAGTGCCTTGCGTAAAGGGGTTGATATTGTTGTGGCTACCCCAGGGCGTCTGCTTGACCATGTTGGGCAGAAAACCATCGATTTGTCGCAGGTTGAAATGCTGGTACTGGATGAAGCCGATCGCATGCTCGATATGGGCTTTATCCATGATCTCCGTAAAATTCTCGGTCTGCTGCCGCGCAATCGTCAGAATATGCTGTTTTCGGCGACCTTTTCCAATGATATCAAACGCCTGGCTGACGGTTTTCTGAAGGCCCCGGAGATGATTGAAGTAGCGCGGCGGAACACCGCTGCCGAACAGGTCGATCAGGTGATGTACCGGATTGACAAGGGACTCAAGCGCGCGCTGCTGTCCCATCTGATATCCGGCAGTAATTGGCAGCAGGTGCTGGTTTTTACCCGCACCAAGCACGGCGCCAATCGTCTCGCCAGCCAGCTGGACAAAGACGGCATCACGACGACGGCGATCCACGGCAACAAGAGTCAGGGTGCCAGAACCAAGGCACTGGCTGATTTCAAGCAGGGCAGGGTGCGGGTGCTGGTGGCTACCGACATTGCCGCGCGCGGTCTCGATATTGAGCAATTGCCCTTTGTCGTGAACTATGAGATGCCCAACGTTCCTGAAGATTATGTCCACCGTATTGGCCGCACCGGTCGTGCCGGTAACAGCGGGAATGCTATTTCCTTTGTCTGCAGTGAAGAGCGCAAGCAATTGCGCGATATTGAAACCCTGCTGCAACGCCGGATCCCCTTGCAGGAGCAGGAGGCTGGACTGAAGCTGGTGTCTTCGGCTGTTGATTCGCCGGCAAGGGCTCCCCAACGCGGTCGTGGGGCAGCGCCTTCAAACCGTCAGCCGGCCAAAAGCTCGAGCCGTAGCGCCCGTCCAGCCGGCAAGTCGTATCGTCCCCAGGCTGGTGCCGCAAATGCTCGCGCTGGTCGTGCTTCGCGCTAACAGGCTTTTAAGTCCCGGTAATGCAATAAAAACCCCCGAGAGCTGTTGATAGCCTTCGGGGGTTTTCCCGTGGTGCTTATTGTCATCCACACCCGACACCGGTTGGTCAGCAACATCATCAAGGCAACCCCTTACCACCGATAATTGACCAGGAACCACTGGTGGCAGGGGATGTTTCGGCTATCCGGATCTCTTGCCTCGTTCTCTATCTCTGTTCAGCACCGGATCTTCGGATCCTATCTCAAGGGACCCCCGACTCTGCGCCAGGACAGTGCTGAACAGATACAAATTACTTTTCTTATTTATTCTCTCGCAGTTAATGTCGTGTGTGGATTTGGCCGAAGCAAGCGATTTTTGTAAATCCTGCAGCAAAGCTACCAGGCCATGGTGGAGAATATTTCCGTGTTTGACGAGATTGCCCCCGCAAGAAGAAGGTCGGTCCAAGGCAAAAGAATAACTGTGTGGGAGTATGTGCTGGACGCCGGAGCACGAAATTTCCTTGTTCTTTTCTGGGTTCCACCAGATCCAACGGAACCAGTCCTTCTTTTAAATATCCGGATCGGTGGGCAAAATCGTTTTTACTGGAAAGAAGAGTCACAGTGACCGCTCTAACGAAATGAATTAAGGATCTGGATCTCTCCTGGATTACAAACCAGCATCCTCGCAGGATGTTCAAAATATAGCGCATTTCAAGAAAAGCCCTCGGCCCCATGATCGAAGGCTTTTCTTGTCTGATGAGTCGTGACAAATAAGAAACGCCCTCGATCTGGAGATTGGGGGCGTTTCGTGCTCTACAGTAGGTGAAAAACGATATTAGATCCATCTTACCATGACATTGGCGCGATCTGGTCTTTTTATTTATCCAGGTCTGCTTCGTTGCGCATCAGCCGCCACAATGTCAGCTGGTCAGGAAAGCCTGTCGGTTCGAAGCCGATAGATGTCTGAAATTTCTTCATCGCCTCCAAGGTTTGCGGGCTGTACTCGTTATTGCGCGGGTCCTTATAAAATCCTGCTGCCTGCAATCTGTTCTGGACGCGTCCGATTGACTCGACGTAATGTCGTGCTTCCCTTTCTCCAATCGCAATGGTCGTCTTGTCCGATTTGTCAATGAGGCGGTCCGGCCACAGTTTCTTGAACAGGTTCACCAGTACACCGAAGATGGGATCCGATGGGTTTTTCTGACAATGGTTATCAAGGATTGCCATCAGCAGTTCGGTGCTTTCAAACGACATGAGATCATAGGTCTGTGAAGCATGCTGGTTGATCCCTGTGATGTATCCATCGACCCATGCCGCCGCCACCAGGTAGACTTCGCTGCGCGCGGCCCGTTCCTGGGTGTAAAGCGCGCAGCTGATCAGTCCGGCTCCCCGGACAGCAAATTGGCCTTCTCCGTCTGCCGTGTGGGCCGTTGCCGCGGAAAGAAGCAGCACCAATGTAAAAATAAAGGCCATGAGCTTGCTGGGTTGATTGTTATGCACAATGTTCACCTTGTTTGCGGATGCCGGCACGCTGCCGGCGTCTTAACTGCAAGGCCACCAGCCCCACAAGCATCAGGCCAAAGGTCCCCGGTTCCGGTACCGCAACGTACAGGGTAAAGGGTGAGCCGGCAATATTGTTGAAGCCGAATAAATTGAACGTTGTGTCATAGACGGAGAAGCCCACCTTTGATGTTTCAAACAGGGTATTGCCGATGCCAAGCAGGTCATTGAGAGTAAATGGGTTGAAATCCAGGTTAAACACCCCCAGAGAGGCAGTAGCACCCAGTTTCAGCAGATCCAATGTACCAACCAGGCCCAGGTCCAGCCCTATGTCATTTGTCAGGGTGGCGTCCAGCCAGAAGGAGGGCGTGAACGTGGTGGTTTCATTAATGGCGAATTGCGGCAGCTCGCTCCAGAGCCCGCTCCAGTTGTTGTGGAAGCCGGACTGGCCGTAAATTTCGACAGGATTGCTGAATGCGATGTCGGCCATGAGTGTCGGTGTGAACTCGAAGTCTTGCGTGACACCCAGTACCGGGCCGGCCTTAACATCAATCAGATCGAGGGAAGCAGATAACTGTAATGATCCGGCATTGATGAGATGAAAATTCATGCCGGTGGGCGGCAAACCAGCAAACATCGTTGCGGCACCGTCGAGGTCGAGCTGCAACGACAACAGATCATCCCGGCCGTTGGAGGTGACATTTTCTCCGGAGCCCGTGCCGGTGGTGGCAATATCCGGGACGTATACGGTCATCTCCGCCAGCTCGACAGTGACCGCTGGGGAGGGCAAGGTACCAATGGTAAAGCCAGGGCCGGTCAACATGAAACCGGGCACAGGTGGAACCGTGGTCGTGATGCCCCCCTCAAGTGTCAGGCTCTGATTGAGGATAGGAATTTCAGCGAAGGCCTTGCCGTCGGGCATGATGCCATCCAGCACCTTCAGGCTGTTCGGATCGATGGACAGTATACGTTGATCAAGGTCGATGGTTGGCAGGGCCATAGATCCTGAGTTCGCGCAACCAAAGGTCAACGCGCAGGCCTGCGCATCGATTGAGCCTGACAGTTGCATGATGGCGCTGATGTACGCTTCGATCTTTGGTGACTGGGTTTGTAGCGAACCGTCGTCGAAAGTGCTGTTGGTGATGAGGCTGAAGAATTCAGAAGCCTTCACGCTGTCCGGCAATTCTGCCACTGCCTGAAAATTTGCTTTGGTATCGACAGAGCCACTGTCGATGGAGTAGCCGAATTCGAGACCGACTTTCCCGGAGGTGTGTACGTTCAGTTTAGCTCCCGTGCGGGTGTCAATCGTCACCGCATCAATTGCCGGTGTGATCTGGACGTTCGTCCAGTAACCCTTAAACGGATTAGACCATGTCGGCGTCGGATTCCAGACCGGGACGGTAACGGCAGGAATATTAGGAGTTATTTGCTGGTTGGCGTCGCCTGCAATACCGCCAATGGTGGCAGTTTTGTCCGTCCATTGGGTGCCCAGGAAAACGGATTCTTCCTTGCGGAAGGCCGTGCCGGTATCCCACATGCTTTGTCCGCTGCTTTCGAATACAAGTGGGCCAGCGTCGTAGATGATGGCAGCGTTTATGTGTGAAGATAGAATCAGAAACGTGCCGGCAAAGAGTGCAACAACCTTAACAATCCGCGTGATCATGTCGATCCCCTTTCCTTGCTGGTGGTGAGCACCTCTGGTTGTGTGCTCGGCAGATGGAGTTCGTCGGGTCAGTATGATCACACATTGACAAATGCAAAAATCATGCCATAATGAGATAATTTTAACTTACCACGTGAGGTCAGGTAGTTATCGTTATTCGAGGTTATAGGGATTAGGATTGTTTATGAAAAATGTAAATTAATTCGACATTAGTGTAAAAAATTTCGACGTAAACGTAAAAAATGTCGACACCGACTGTAAACGATCATCCTTCGAGGGGGTCATGGATTAATGAACTGTAGCAATAGCCTTCCACTAATCGAGGTCAGCACTTCATGCGCTTGTCTCCATGGACTTGCAGCAACGAGTATTGACGGGGAGCGTCGACAGATTGAAACGACGATTGAAACAGTACAAAAACTTGCCAAATTAGTGGTAATATATTTCGTGAAATAAGATACATGGCAGATCCCACTGACGGCATTTTTAAAAAAAACCGCCTGGATTGCCAAGTGGGGTTTGCGTGTTTTTATCGGCGTGCGAAACAAGAAACGGTCGCCTGTTTCCAGGGGGGTATGTTGTTTATGGATGCTCGCTTTTACGTGGCTTGCCAGGCTCCTGGATCAGGACAATTTTTCCAGTAAAGCCGCGGCTGCTGGTTCAGATGATGCGGGATTCTGACCTGTAATCAGCAGACCATCAGTTACCACATGGGGATGCCAGTCATCCCCTTTTGAGTAATTGCCGCCATGCTCCTTGAGCATATCCTCGACCAGAAAGGGAACAATCTTCGTCAGTCCTACGGCCTCTTCCTCGCTGTTAGTGAAGCCGGTAACTTTTTTCCCCTGCACCACGGAGGCTCCATTTGGAGCTGTGGCGTGGCGTAGCACGCCAGGGGCATGACATACAGCGGCAACTGGTTTTCCCGCTGCAAGCATCGCCTCGATCAGAGCGATGGACGCTGCATCTTCGGCCAAGTCCCACAGGGGGCCATGCCCGCCAGGGTAAAATACGGCGTCATAATCAGTTGCGCAGACGGTTGCCAGTTTTAGTGTGTTTGCCAGAACAACCTGTGCAGCAGAATCTGATTTGAAACGATGGGTCGCTTCAGTCTGAAAATCCGGGGTGTCGCTCTTGGGGTCGAGCGGTGGTTGGCCGCCGAGTGGTGATGCGAGGGTAACTTCTGCCCCTGCGTCTTTAAAGACGTAATAGGGAGAAGCAAATTCTTCCAGCCAGAAACCGGTTTTTTCACCGGTACTGCCGAGTTTGTCGTGTGAGGTCAGTATCATCAATATTTTCATGTTAACTCCGTAGATCTAAGTGAGGCAACTTTTGTGACATGATCAACCAAACTACCAAAGTTTTCCCCTTTGAGCAAGCTGATGGATGCTTGCGGCGCGCTCTCCAGATCGTCGACCGGGCCTTCGCGAACGATGATTTGTGTCGATTCAGTAGCGGACCTTTCGATCCTATGACCGGGGACGCGATAGCTTCTCGTTGGGGCATCCATGACCTCTTGTTGTCACCGACATATTACCTTGCCACATTAATCCCGACCTTGCGCAAGGACAGCGCTGAATGATTCGAAGATTTTTACTTTCGCCAGGCAAGGTGCTTATCCCGATAAGTGGCAACATCGGACGGGTAGATAAGAATGGCTTGAGAGGTTGAACGTTACATCAATATGACCGTTCAGAAACAGTACTTGAAAATAAAGATCATATTTGTTAACCTTGTCTGTGATTTATTTAAAAAATTAATTCCGCACAAATCTTCGTGCGAGAAAGATTTTTATTTTAACGATGTTTATGATCTGTTGTTATCTGCCTGAACTTACCTATCGAGCCAATCATCATAGCAGTGTGACGGTGTTACTTACTAAACGTTGACTGCCCTTCGACAAAAAACTCTGTTTTGTTTAGTTTGAACTGTCTTTGGGGTTTAACCGCATTGTTTTGCCCCTTAACCGAACACCGATACGAAATCCTTAGAAAAGGAGCAAAAGGCCTTTATCATGAGTATTTATTCCATCAATCAACAAAAAATTGCCGCAGATTTGAGTGAAAACCAGGTTCATCAATCCAAATGGACTGACTGGCACTGGCAGTTACGTCATTCGATCAATCGTGTCGACACCTTTGAAAAGCTTCTCGGGATCAAACTTAACGATGTAGAGCGGCGCAAAATTGAATTGACCCTGCGGAAGTTTCCCCTGTCGATTACCCCTTACTATCTGTCCTTAATCGATACGGATGATTTTCGCAACGACCCGATCTTTCGTCAGGCCTTTCCGGATCCTAAAGAGCTTGAAATTGACAAGTGCGATATGAGCGATCCACTGGCGGAAGATCGTGACAGCCCGGCACCGGGCATCACTCATCGATACCCCGATCGGGTGCTGTTCCACATCAGTAATGTCTGTTCCATGTACTGCCGCCACTGCACGCGAAAACGCAAAGTGGGCGATACCGATTCGATCCCGGATCGCGATCAGATTCGCGCCGGTCTTGATTATATTCGTGGCGCCACCGAGGTTCGTGACGTGTTGCTCTCCGGCGGTGATCCGCTGATGCTCTCTGATCAGTATCTTGATTGGGTCTTAACTGAATTGCGCCAGATCAAGCATGTTCAGGTGATCCGTATCGGTTCACGCATGCCGGTAGTGCTTCCCTATCGGATTACTGACGGTCTGGTCGAGATGCTCAAAAAACACCACCCGATATGGCTTAATACCCACTTTAATCACCCGCGGGAGATTACCAGCTCTTCAAAACAGGCATTGCGAAAGCTGGCTGATGCCGGAATCCCTCTGGGTAATCAGACCGTGTTGCTGGCAGGGGTGAATGACTGCGTGCGGATCGTCAAGTCGCTGGTACACAAGTTGGTGGAAAATCGGGTGCGTCCTTACTATCTTTATCAGTGCGATCTGTCTGAAGGTTTGTCCCATTTCCGGACACCGGTGGGTAAAGGGATCGAGATCATGGAAGGGTTGATCGGCCACACCAGTGGCTTTTCCGTGCCGACCTACGTGATTGATGCCCCAGGTGGTGGTGGAAAGATTCCCTTGACTCCTAACTACCTGATCTCTTTATCAACCAACAAGGTCGTGCTGCGCAACTACGAAGGGGTGATCACCACCTATGCTGAACCGGAAAGCTACAAGACAAAATTTTGTGAGCGCCAGTGTACAACCTGTGATCTGCAACTGAAACTGGAAGGCGCTGACGATAACAACAATGCCACCGGGATTGAACAGCTGTTATGTGATTATGATGAAACCATCAGCTTGACGCCGGCTGGTAACGAACGGATGGAGAGACGTGATGGCAGTTGATCGGATTGAAAGCTTCGGATCTTCCATGTTGCAACATGGCCCCGAAAATGACCGGGTTTATCTGATGAAGTTGCAGCAGGATGATGTGCCTGGAGTCCTTGAATATATTGATGAGCTGGTTGCTCGGCACGACTACTCCAAGGTCTTTGCCAAGATTCCTGCGACCAGTAAAGCTCCATTTCTGCAAGCCGGTTATAGGGTCGAGGCTCAGGTTCCAGGTTTTTATCAGGGTGAAATTGATGGCTTGTTCCTGGCGAATTATCCTCAGCCTGAGCGTCAGAATGACCCTGATGCGGCGGTTGTAGCACAGGTGCTGGATGCTGCTCGGGCGAAAACGGGTTCAGCGGTTCCTGTCGGTCTGCCGGATGACGGGGTCCATCAGTGCCGCCTGGCGCAGAAGGATGATTGCTCGGCGATGGCCGATCTCTACCAGCGGGTCTTTTCCAGTTACCCCTTTCCGATCCATGATCCGGATTATCTGGCCGAGACGATGACAGATCATGTGATCTATGCCGGTATCTGGAAGGAAGATGAGCTGCTGGCTCTGGCCTCTGCCGAGGTTGACACGGCGGGAGCCCACGCTGAGATGACTGATTTTGCCACTGATCCTGCCTGTCGTGGCAAGGGTTTAGCTCATCTGCTGCTGGCCGAACTGGAAACACTGATGGCACAGGAAATGATTCAGACCTGTTATACCATTGCTCGCGCCACCTCGTTCGGCATGAATATCACCTTTGCCAAAAGCGGCTATCAGTATGGCGGCACCCTGGTGCAGAACACCCAGATTTCCGGCGGGCTGGAGAGCATGAACGTCTGGTACAAACCGGTCGAATAAGGGCAGGCAGAGGGATCAGGTCATTCTGCTCTGCAGCAACTGGTTCCAGGTGTTGCGTTCAAGAAACGACCCGGCGACATTGCCCTCCATGGTCTGAAACATGGACCAGGGGATCGACATACTCATGACGTTTTCGCCAAAGTGTTTGCGCAGATAGAGACGCGCAGACAGATCCATCAGGCCCGCCACTGCTTTGGGACGATCTTTTTCCTCTTCATCGTAAGCGTAGAGGCCAATCGCCTGACAGCCGGCGGCAAAAGGGTACATGACGTTGTCGTTGCCGTCGAAGCTGTAGTTGGCTAATACGCCGAGGGCAGAAAACTGGTCAGGACTGCAGAAAAAAACCACGACAATCGGCTCTTCCTGCTGCGGATCAATTTCGCTTAACGGCTTGAAGACAACGTATCGGGTGGGGATGTCACGCATCGGCAGATCATCGATAAAGTCCTGCACCGCCTCCGGGTTTTTCAGGTAGCGCTCGCCCTGCAGATATTCCTCAATAAAATGCTCATCAGCAAAGGGCTTCAAGGCCTTTGCGACGGCTTCCCCTTCAGGGTGACCGGCATTGCCGGAAGAAAGAAAGCGGCAGAATCCCTCGGTCCCGCCAGGGAAGTTGCGATACTGATCGCCGAAGCCAAGGCCGGTGCCACCGCCGAAACAGCCAAAGGCATCGCGACTGCAGGCAGTAACCTTTCCCTTGGCCGCAGCCGCGGTTAGCCAGAGGGAGCAGGCCCAGGAGTTATCCTTGAACCTCTGCGCTCCATCCGGTATTTCATCATTCCAGAGAATTGCAACCGGCTGGTGGGGGAGATTAATTGCTGCGGCAATCTGACTGTTCATGATGGTCTCCTGACAACAAAGGGATGACAAAATAATCATTCAATAAAGTTGCCATTATATTGATGTTAAGGATGGCTGTCGAGTATGTAACCGATACCCGTGAACAGGCATCAATTCACAGTGATAAATAGTGATGAACGGGAGTTGATGCCGATGAGTTTTGATCAGGCCGGTAGGCTTTGCCAGGATTTGAGTACCTGGCGTTGGACAAGTAAAATAACAAAGGGCGCCCCGTGATGAAGCACCCTTTGTTATTTTGTCATTGCTGCCTGCGCGTGATCAGGAACCGCCGTAGGAATGCAGCCCGGACAGTACCAGGTTGACTCCCAGATAGCAGAATATGGTGGCACCAAAGCCGATCATTGACAGCCAGGCAGCTTTGCGCCCGGCCCAGCCGCGGGTAAAACGGGCGTGGAGAAAGGCTGCGTAGATAAACCAGACAATCAGACTCCAGGTTTCCTTCGGATCCCAACTCCAGTAAGTTCCCCAGGCGTAGTATGCCCAGGCGGCACCGGTGATGATGCCAAGGGTCAGCATCGGAAAGCCGATCATAATGGCTTTGTAGTTGAGGTCATCCAGCACCTTGGTGGGCGGGAACATGCCGAGAATGCCTCCCATCGGTTCCGGGCCCTGGTGCTTCTCTTCCTTGCCGATCTTCAGCAGATACATAATAGAGACACCAAACGCGATGGCAAATCCGGCATAACCGATAAAGCAGGTGATGACGTGATAGGTCAGCCAGTTACTCTGCAATGCCGGCACCAGCGGGTCGATCGATTTGTTCAGACTCATCTGCCCCCAGAGCATGGCGAACAGGGCGATGGGCAGAACAAAGGCGCCCACGGCGCGGTGGTTTTTAAAATATTTCAACTCCATGATCAGATAGACGCCGACGATCGACCAGGCAAAAAAGACGACCGACTCATAGAGGTTGGTCAGGGGTGCGCGTCCATGGTCGCTGCCAAGAATCGCGTAGGATTCGTACCAGCGCACTCCCAGCGCAGCGGTCTGGATGATAAAGCCGATCAGCGCCGCCAGTGTTGCTGCGGTTGCGACCTTGTTGTTTTTGGTGGCAATAAAAGCGATATACAGAACCATCGAGGAAAAATAAGCGATGGTCGTCAAATTAAAGAGCAGTCCACTGTCCATGGGTTATCCCTCCTTCGTAGGGGATTGGTTTTTAATGGCGAGTTCAACTTTTTGCATCAGATCATCGAAGGCCAGGGCAAATCCCGGCTGATTACGGTGGGCGTTGCCGGCCAATTGAACCTTGGTGGCGTTGCCGTCCTGCTCAATGCAGGCCCAGATCCGCTTGTGGGACATAAAGAAAGCAATAAAAGGACCAATGATCAGCAAGATACAGCCGGCCCAGACAATATTAACACCGGGGTCTTTAGCTACCTGCAGGCCGGTGAAGTAGGGTTGTTTGAAACCGAGCATGGCAAAGCTGAATTTATCACCTCGCCGAACGTCAAATTCGGGAAAGTTTTGCCAGACGACGATTGGGTTCTGGCGCACTCCCTCCGGGTTGATGACATGCAGACGCATCGCTGGGCCGAAATTACGGTCATCGTCGGTATAGTCAGTGACAATGGCACTAAAGCCGTCAGGTAGTTGAACGCGATTATTCAGGGGAGCACTGAATTCTCGAATTTCACCGTTTTGGTTGTCGGTTACGTTAAATGTGATGATTGCGTCACCGGCCGGTCCGTAGCTTGACTGATAGAAGATAATACCATCAAAGAACAGCGGATCGTTGACAACAATTCTTTTTTCGTAGACCTCGACACCCTCTCGTAACACAACCAGATCACTGGCATATTCCATTGGGCGTCTGGTGTTAGGGTAGAACTTGACATCAAAGTTGTCGCAACGCACCTCAAAGCCGAGGTCAATGTTGCGGCTACCGTCACGGGTGATGACGTGGGTCACCGAACCACCTTCCGGGATGGTGACGTAGGCGCGAAAGCCAAAAACATTGCCGATGATGGCACCAACCAGAATGACGATGATGGAAAGGTGGGTCATATAAGAGCCCAGGCGGGAATAGATCCCTTTTTGGGCAAACAGGTAAATTTTTCCGTTAGCATCAGAACGGACAGTTTTTGTAAAATGTTTATCGAGGGTGTCTTTGACGCGATCAACAACAACTTCCGGGCTTTCTTCAGTGCTGATCTCCAATTTGTTGCTGGAGTTTTTCAGCAGGCCGGGAGTAGCAATATGAGCGGGCTCTTTAAAAAACTTCCAGGTGCGGGGAAAATGTTTGATGGAGCAGCAGATCAGGTTAACGCAGAACAGTGCCAGCAAGGCAACAAACCAGGTGGAGCTGTACATCTCGGTAAATTGAAGTCTGGTGAAGAGTTCATAGTTGGATTGGCCGTAAAGGCGGATGTATTCTGCTGCAGAGGAATTCTGCGGAATAATCGTGCCGATAATGGAGGTCACCGCCAGCAATAACAGCAGAATGATGGTCAGCTTCAGGGAGCAGAAAAAGTCCCATATGCGATCAGTGAAGTCTTGTTTTTTTTCTGTTTCAGTCAAGGTAAATATCTCCCGTTGTGGAATGCCTGATAAGTCAGACAAAATAGGTCATAATAATCGACGGGTAGCGTCGTTTATCAGGGCGCCTAGCGGGAGAATCTCAATGGAGCAGGATGGTTGTGCGCAAAAATGCCAAGGCGTGGCGAGGTGCAATAGATGTAATGGGCTGTTGTGCGGTATTTTTGCAACTGAAGGACGGCGGCACAAAGTCCTTGATGGCTTTTGACTGCGGTAGTTGCTGGCGTGATTCAAGAATCAGCGGGAGCAGATCCTTGATCTGATTGGCATATTCAGGGCTGCCGAAATTTTGTAGCGGCAAATGAGCACGATGGCAAGCTGCGCTGTCGCAGCAGGGATCAGCAGGGTCGGTGTCGATAAAAAAGTGGCAGAGGTTGACCTGAATGCCGGCAGTGGAGCGTTCTGTGGCCGGCGCAGAGGGACACCCAAATACTGATTGCAGACCCATCAGTAAGAATAAAAAAAGGGCTGGAGGGAGGGAGCGCAGGGTTCTTTTCATTGGGTTAAGTAGGGCCCCTTGTGGTTGTTTGCCAGGCTTCTCAGCCCGATGTCCAGCATGCCGGGACATTTTTGGTCCTTCTGCTGTTTTCTTTATGGGCGCAACACTATAGCCTGTGCTGTGGTTGCAAGGCAAGAAAATTAGCCGTGAACTCCGGGTTTTCCACCAGGTGCTCTGACGCATTGACCCGTCTTATCGTCACAAACCAGGGTTATAACCCAGCATCTTTAAGTTTTTTTAACTGCTCTTTCTGTTCAGCGGTAAGGCTTTTGGGGACAGCCACCTCGATAATGGCGAAAAGATCACCTGCTACCTGTTTGCCCGAGGCCGCAACCCCGAACCCGCGCAGGCGGATCTTTTGCCCTGGCTGCATGCCGGCCGGCACCTTGACCCGCTTCGGGGTTTCGAGGGTTGGCACCTCGATGGTTGTGCCGAGGCAGATGCCACTAAACGGAATTTCCGCCCTCACCAGCAGATCATTGCCTTCGCGGCTGAACACCGGATCGGGTTCAATGTCAATTTGTAAATACAGGTGCCCCGCCGGTCCACCCGCCGGATTGACACCTCCCTTGCCGGCGACGCGAAGCTTTGCACCCTGCTCAATGCCCGGGGGAATCTTGACCTTGATCTGCTCGACCTTGCCGTCGCTGCGATAGTCGATGCGGCGCTCACCACCCTGAACCGCCAGGCGAAAAGGGATACTGATCTGCATCGAATAGTCCTGTCCTCGTTGTGGTGCGCGGCGGGTGTGTGGACGCCCACCAAAGAGTTGGCTGAACAGGTCTTCCCCACCGAAGCTGCCGAAGATATCCCCCATGTTGACATTGCGGAAGATATCTTCCTGGGAAAAGCGCTGGTGAAAACCGGCATCACCAAACTGGTCATACTGACGCTTTTTCTCCGAGTCAGAGAGCACGGCGTAAGCTTCTGTCAGTTGTTTGAATTGATCTTCAGCGTGCTTGTCGCCGGGGTTCTTGTCTGGGTGATATTTCTGCGCCAGTTTACGATAAGATTTTTTTATCGTTGCGGCATCGGCATTGCGTTCGACGCCAAGTATCGAGTAGTAATCTTTAGCCATAGTCCCAACGCTCCTGTTTCCTGCAAGTTGACAATAGGATTCATAGTAGGATCACTTTTTCAACAGGTCAAGCACCTTGCCTGTGGATGTAAGCGACGGCTTGACCTGTCTGTGGTGAACCGCTAGGATATGGAAAAATTTCATTAATCCGAACTTTTGCAGGGGCCATTATGACACGAATCGCAATCATAGGAGCAGGCATTTCCGGGCTGGCGGCAGCCAGTTCTATTGAAGAGCATGCCCGCCGGTCGGGACTTGATCTGACCACCCTGGTTATCGAAAAACAGGAACGGGTCGGCGGCAAGATCTGGTCGATCAAGGAAGAGGGGTACCTGTGTGAATGGGGGCCTAACGGCTTCCTCGACAGTAAACCCATGACCCTGGATTTGTGCCGCCACCTGCAGATTGAGGAGCGCTTGCTGCGTTCTGATGATAACGCCCGCAAGCGTTATATCTACGCGGATAAAATGCTCCACCGATTGCCCGAGAATGGTCCCTCTTTTCTCTCTTCCAAGTTAATCTCCTGGCCGGGAAAATTACGTCTGGCGGGTGAGGTTCTGGTGCCCAAACGTACTGATCCCGGTGATGAAACCCTTGCCGAGTTCGGGCGGCGGCGGTTGGGCAAGGAAGCCCTGGATAAGCTGATTTCCCCTATGGTCTCCGGTATTTTTGCCGGCAATCCGGAAACCATGAGTCTGAAGAGTTGTTTCCCGCGCATCTATGAACTTGAGCAGGAATATGGTGGTCTGCTCAAGGCGATGGTGCGACTGGCGCGCAAAAAACGCGCCGAGATCAAGGCGGGCAAGGCGGTTGCCAGTGCTGCCGGACCGGGTGGGGTGTTGACTTCTTTTGTCGGGGGCATTCAGGAACTGACCGATGCCGCTTCCTCTTCTTTACAGGGGGAGCTGATAACTGGTCAGCAGGTGGAGCGAATCGAGAAAAAATCAGGTGGTTTTCTATTGCAGCTGGCTTCCGGTAAGCAGCTTGACGTTGATCTGGTCGTTACCGCCTCCCCCTCATACGCCGTGGCAACGATGATCGACCAACTGAACCCTCAAGTAGCCACGCTGTTACGTGAAATCCCTTACGCTCCGATGAACGTGATCTGTTTCGGTTATGAACGTGAACGGATCGCGCGCAATCTGGATGGCTTTGGCTATCTGATCCCCCGCGCCGAGGGGTGCCACACCCTCGGAACCCTCTGGGATTCGAGTATCTTTCCCAATCGTGCTCCGCAAGGAAAGGTGCTGTTACGCTCAATGATGGGCGGCGCGACCAATGCGGCAGCGATTGATCTGGCCGATGACGAGGTCATCGCCCGCACCAGCGCCGATTTGAGCCGGATCATGGGAATCACTGAGTCGCCCGATTTTGTCCGGGTGTTCCGTCATCCACGCGCTATTCCCCAGTACACGCGTGGCCACGGTGCCAGATTGCAGGCGCTGGATGCTGCGCTGGCCACTACCCCGGGACTACTGTTAAGCGGAAATGCTTTTTACGGAGTGGGATTGAATGATTGTGTCAACGCAGCCAATCGGGTAGCCGAGCGGGTGATGAAAGAGGTACAGGACCGAAGCGCCTGACCGCAGAAACAACAAAACATCATTCATCTGCGTCATCTTCCGGTTCTTTAAGCACGGCGGCCAGGGGGGAGTGGCTCAAAAAGCGCAGCCCGCCGTCTTGAGTGTTCTCAACAATGGACATGGGTCCGGAGCGCTCCATCTTGATTTCTTCACTGGTTTCACCGAGGTGAAGCACCGATCCTTCCATCAGCTTTGCCAGAACATTGATCCTGGCGCGGGCGGTCGGGTGTTCTCCGGCGCTGAAATTGATCAACTCTTCGTTGAGCTCTTCCCGCTCTTCTTCGAGGTTAACGTGGCGTTGGGTGAGGATGCCGATGCGCAGTTCAATCGCTTCACGCAGGGCCGGACGGTTGTCCGGCCGCGGTTTTTTGTTGAGCGATTTGAGTGCTTCACTGATCCGTTTAGCCTGTTCAGCAACGCTTTTGACCCGCGTCCGCAGGTACTTAAGACGATCGTTTTCGGGGAAGTAGACGCCGGACGTCAGCTGGGTTCTGATGCCGGAACGTGCCCCTACCGCTTTGGCCTCGATCCCTTCCAGGGCAATGGCCTCGCCGCCGGATATTTGCCCCGTTTCAATGTGGATGCTGCCGGTGGCTTTGAGGATCGAGTTACGCACTTCGTGGGCAACGTCGATGTTGTTCCAACATTCGACCGTGACCTGGTTGAGGTAGTTGGCCCGCAAAGCTCCTTTGCAGACGATTTTACCCACCCCCTTGCCGGTCATGGTGCCGATAGTAACCGGCCCGTCACACTGAATCTTGCAGGCCCCAACCGCACCGGAAACCTTGATCCCTTTGGTGGCGGTAATGTTGAAATCATCGAGCACATCCCCCTTGATATCGACAAAACCATTAAAGGTGATGTGGCCAACACGTAAGTCAACATCGCCATCGACGATAAATTCTTCGGCAATCGAGATCATGTTATTATCAAAGACAGCCCGGCCGCTGCGGATGGCAAAGGCCTGTTTGCCGTCGTCGCTCAAACGCACGCCGGCACCGGCAATAACATTGGCGGCTTTGCCGGATAGCGGGGTAATCAGATCGCCGGTGATGGTTTTCCCCGGGACTCCGGGGGTCGGCGGATAGATGTTGCCGATATGCTCACCAATCTCAACGTTGGAAAAATTCTGGACATCTTTGAAGTTGACCCGGCCAAACTCATCCTCTTCCCATTCCGACACATCCTTGCCGGTTGACACCAGCAGCTCGAACCAGCCGTCCTCTCCCGGTTCCGGCTCCGACCCGCGAGCGAGGATGATGTCCTGGGGATTGTTGCCCTGGGCAGCTTCAGTGCAAAAGATGGCAACCTGTTCGAGATCGACGCTGCTGGTAATATTGTTGCGGCGCAGAAACGACATGATATCCGCAGGAGAGGGGCTTTTTTCGAGGTTATGGACAGTGATGCCGGCACGGCATTCCATGTCGCTGGCGCAGGTTTGCAGTTGCAGGCTGTAGTCGTCGGTGACATATTCAGCAAGTACTTTGCACCCGACATCGATCCTGCTTTTTTTGTCACTCTCAGCCATGATCCTCACGTCTGATGTAGTAAAAATGATAAAAATTAGTATAACTCTATCATACCTATCGGCTAACAGACTAATTTAATTGAGCTACTTTTTCACCCGGAAAAAAATATTCAGTGGATTTCATGCCCACAGGTGTTGACCGACCATCGGCCTGCTGGTTATTCTGCCGCTGATTATCAATAAATCGGTTGGCGATCTACGGAGCATAACTATCATGACGACTGTCAAAGAGGGCTTTGAGCGTGATCTTGCCCAGGTCAGCTGGCGCGAGTTGCGCATTCACCTGCGCCGTGATGCCATTGTCACTGTGACTTCTGATCTGAACCTGGTAGCGGTAGCCGGGGCTGTTGCCGCGGACGATACCTCCGCAGTCGGGGCGTGGATTGCCGGTGGCCAATTGGCCAAGCCGACAGCTGCTGAGCTGGCAGAGTGGGAAACGTCCCTTGACAAGCCTTTTTTGATGCTGATTGTTCAACCCTATATTCTGATCCAGGCGGTGTGAGGGTGCTTACTGATTTTGTCACCTCTTTACGCGCTTATCGGTCTGCCGCGGTGTTTAATCCCTGGGCTGAGAGGGATTTCTGCCATGATGCTGATGATAAGGGAGCGGTTGTTCGTTGCGAACAGCTGACCCACTATCTGGGTGAGCGCATCGGGCAGGCAGATACCCTGTTGTGTGCCGAAGCGATTGGTTATCAGGGGGGGCATTTCAGCGGGATTCCGATGACCTCAGAGCGCCTGCTGTTGGGTGGACTGGCCCACAAAGGACTGGCACCGGAAATCGTATTTAAAGGACTTACCCCCCGCCGAACCAGCTCGCCCAAAGTGCGCCCCGCAGGTTTTACCGAGCCGACGGCGACCATCGTCTGGGGCTTCTTGGCACAGCAGGGAATCGATCCCTATCGGGTGGTTTTGTGGAACGCCTTTCCCTGGCACCCTTACCACCCTGACCAGGGGCTGCTCAGTAACCGCACCCCGGATGCGCGGGAACTAAGTGCCGGGCACCGGATCCTGCTGCAGTTGCTGGAACTCGGAAATTTCAGTCAGATTGTTGCGGTTGGCGAAAAATCCGCACTGCAACTGGGGCAGCTGCGGATTGGAGCGACCAAAGTCCGCCATCCCGCCAATGGTGGTGCCGGACAATTCAGAGAGCAGTTGCGTCAGATCTTAGGCTGAGTCTTGTTGGGTTCATCTGCGGTCGATCAGTGAAGGAAATGTCCCATGTCAATTACCATTATTGAACAGCAGATTGGACGATTTCTGGCCAGCGAAGTACCGGAGGTTCTTGCCATCAAAGGGGGCTGGGGGGTGGGCAAAACCTACGCCTGGAATGCTTACCTGCATGCCGCAAAAAATCAACGGCGTATCGCTCTAAGCGACTACTCGTACGTTTCCCTCTTTGGTATCAATTCCCTGTCGGAACTGAAAAACAGTATTTTTGAAAACATGATGTCGCGTCAGCACATCGGTCGCCGCCCGTCAGTGGAGAGCTTTCGTGCCAATATGAACCGTTTGTTGCGCACCACCGGAAAAAAGAAGTTTGCTCTTTTTGCGGTCGAAAAAGCGGCAGAATTGACTGATGCCCCGTTCGAATCCCTGGCTTTTCTATCGCTGGAAAAAACCCTGATCTGTCTGGATGATTTTGAGCGTAAAGGCAAAGGAATGGAGACCCAGGATATCCTCGGCCTGATCACCATCTTGAAGGAACAGAAAAAGTGCAAGGTGGTGCTGATTCTCAATGATGAAAGCCTCGGCGGCGATTCCCATATTGAGTACAATCGCCTGCGCGAGAAGGTGATCGACAGCGAACTGCGCTTTGCCCCGAGCGCCAAAGATTGTGTTGCTATTTCATTGCGCAACGATCTCTTAGGCAAGATTCTGGGGCCGGCGGTGATGCAATTGCAGATCAACAATATTCGCATCATCAAAAAAACCGAAGCCCTGGCGAGTTTGCTGGTGCCGGTATTGAAAAACGTTGATCCGCAGGTGTTAGAGCGGGCGGTGCGTATTCTTGCTCTACTGGCCTGGTGTTATTACAGCCGCTCTGCTGAGGCTCCTGATTATGCTTTTATCATGAATCGTACCGCCTCATTCGCCAGCCTTGACAGTGAGGAGAATTTGACCACGCAGCAGCAACAGTGGAATGCGATCCTGCGTGGCTATGATAATTTTTGTCTGGATGATTTTGGTCGTCAGATCGGTCGTCTGGTCGAGAATGGGTACCTCGATGAAGAACCGATGAAGGAACAGGCAATCATCTATGACGAGCAGATTCGCGCAGCACGCTCGGAAAAATCTTTCCAGGAGGCCTGGCAAACATTTTACCGCTCGTTTGATGACAATGCCACTGATGTTATTACTTGCCTGTCGGAGAGTTTTCGCGACAATGCCCGCCATATCAGCCCGGTCAACCTTGATGGCAGCGTGCGCCTGCTACGCTATCTGGGTAAAGACAAGTTGGCCAGTCGGATTATTGATCTGTATATCGAAAAACGCAAAGGTGAGACGAAGCTGTTTGCCATTGCGTCAGCTGTCGAGACAGAGGAAATTCGCGATCCAGAGGTGATAGAGAAATTCCGCCAGGTTCAGCACGCCCTGCGCGAAAAGTTGACCGTGCTACAGCTCTGCGAGCGGTTGCACGAAGAGGGGGACCACAGCGATGAGGAACATCAGCTTGCCCAGGCGTCGGTGACTGATTTTATCCTGCTGTTCAAGGGGTTAAACGGTGATCAATTATCCCGTCATATCGACGCTTGTCTGCGATACGGGCGACTGGGCGGCATCAGCGATTCGCAGCGGCTGATCGTTGAAAAAGCCACCGCCGCCCTGCAACAGATCGGCAGGGAAAGCCGCTTGAATGCGAGCCGGGTGAGGCGTTTCGGGGTCTCGATCTAAATAAAAAAGCCCCGGCCTGTTTGCTGGAGCTTTTTTATCAACCACTTTATGCAGCAGGTTGCACTACAGGGCTTTTTTGATCAGACTTTCAATCTGGTTTTTAGGCACGGCCCCTACCAGCTGATCAACGACCTTGCCCTGATGGAAAAGAATCATCGTCGGGATCCCGCGGACCCCGTATTGACCCGGGGTCGCCGGGTTGTCGTCGACGTTGACTTTACCGATCTTGACCTTGCCATCATATTCGTCTGCCAGTTGATCCAGCACCGGAGCAATCGCTTTGCAGGGGGCGCACCAGCTTGCCCAGAAATCGACGAGGATCGGGGTGTCAGATTTCAGTACGGTGGAATCGAACTGGTCGTCGGTAACTTCGATAATTTTATCGCTAGCCATCAGTTTCTCCTTATTCTTGATTCGAATACTCAAAAAGGGTGGTCAATTCATGCAAAAGCTAATATATAGTAACTCGGTTAAAAAATCAAAGATCTAATCATCGGACCCGAAGTGACGCTTGACACTAACCAGGAGCCTCCCTATCATGCCGCAGTGACTTGGCATGCCGGTCATATCTTTGCCGGCGGAGGTTTTATGGATTCTCGTTTCGCCCAATCAACTGGTCTCCACCGGGAGCTCATCAAGCGGTTTTGCGATACCCAACAGGTAGAGATGAAGCGCCTGGCCGGGGGGGTCGCCACCCTCTTTGCCGATGGAGGACAACTGTTGACGGTCGGAATTGGCATGTTCCATCCGGTGGCTCAACTGGTCGCTACGGCTTTTGCCTATCGTCTTGATTTTGATCGGCCGGCCCTGCCGGCCATCTGTCTGGGAAGTGATAGCGCATTGGCGGCGGCAATGGCTTCAAGTGGCGATTACGAACAGTTGTTTATTCGCCACTATCGTGCGCTGGGCGGCGAAAAACAGCTGCTGCTGCTCTTTGGTAGCGGGGCTCTCAGTCCGGCCCTGGAGCGGTTGCGTGATGAGATGCTCGAGAATGATCAGGCGGTTGCCTTATTGTCCGGTGCCGGCATGAAGGATCCCCTCTATCGTGATGATCTCGAATGGTGCCTGGATCTGGCAACCGGTAGTCGGGCACGACAAATTGAATTAATGCAATTTGCCGGTCATTTACTGTGCGAGTTGGTGGAAGCGGAGCTTTTTCAATGTTGAGTTGGTTGCCCGGCATGACTGCCGTACTTTCCTTTTATCGACTGTTGTCATGTGTGCAGAAAGGAAACCTATGGAACCTGTGAAGCTGCTTTTTGCACTAACAACAGTCAGTTACCTGGTAGCCGGGGTGCTCTACCTGACGGCCATGATCGGCAAACGTGAAGGAGCCGGGCAGCTGGGGCGCTGGGTGTTACTGGTGGGGATTGTTATTCATGCCGGTGTTTTTGCCGTGCGCCATACCATGGTTCTAGGCACGCCGGTTACCAGCCTGCACGAATCCCTGTCCTTTTTTGCCTGGTGTCTGGTGCTGTTGTTCCTGCTGCTGGATCTGCGTTTCCGTCTGTCGGTGATGGGAGCTTTTGCCGCTCCGGTTGCCACTGGTCTGATGATGTTCAGTGCGTTCAGTCCGGATGTGGTGGTGCCTCTCAATCCAGTGCTGCGCAGCTGGCTCTTTCCCTTGCACATCAGCTTTGCCTTTTTAGGAAATGCCGCGTTTGCCCTGTCGTTCGGTGCCGGGGTCATGTATCTGATTCAGGATCGAATGCTTAAAAGCAAACGGTTTAATCGCTTATACCGGATGCTGCCATCCATCGATGTCCTGGACCGGGTCAATTACACCTGTCTGAGTGTCGGTTTTCCGTTTATGACCCTGGGGATTATCAGCGGCGCGGCCTGGGCCAACCTGGCCTGGGGCAGCTACTGGAGCTGGGACCCGAAGGAGACCTGGGCGCTGATTACCTGGCTGCTCTATGCCGCCCTGCTGCATGGCCGTCTGACGGTCGGCTGGCGGGGGCGCCGCGCCGCATTTTTCTCTACTGTTGCCTTTATGTTTCTGCTTTTCAGCTTCCTCGGGGTGAGTCTGCTGTTTGACGGCTATCACACCTTTGAAGTTTTTTCCATGCCATGACTCATTACCGCGGATTGTTGTTATGAATATTGTTGTCGTTGGACTCAGTCATAAAACGGCTCCGGTTGAAATTCGCGAAAAAATAGCGTTTGAGGCGGATACCCTTGCCGGTCGCCTTGCCCAGGTTCTCGCTCTGCCGAGCATATCTGAAGCGATGATCGTTTCGACCTGTAACCGGGTTGAACTCTATGCAGCTTCCATGCGCCCGGAACAGGCCTGTGCCGAGTTGCAGCGTTTTATCGGCGAGTGTCACGGCGTGAGCGCAGACGAGCTCAATGCGCATCTGTATTCCTACACCTGTCAGGACGCCGTGCGCCATGTTTTCCGGGTGACCGCCAGCCTGGATTCCATGGTGGTTGGCGAACCGCAGATCTTAGGTCAGATTAAAACTGCCTATGGCCATGCCTGTGATTGCAAGAGTGCCGGTCTGGTCCTTAATCGCTTTATGCACAAGGCGTTTTCCGTGGCCAAGCGGGTACGCACTGAAACCGCCATTGCCAGTAACGCCGTGTCCGTTTCTTATGCTGCAGTGGAGCTGGCGCGTAAAATTTTTGACTCCCTTGAAAACAAAACGGTCATGCTGGTCGGTGCCGGCGAGATGTGTGAATTGGCGGCCAAACATTTTGTCCGTTACGGGGTATCAAAGGTGTTGGTGACCAACCGGACTTTCAGCCGCGCCGAAAGCCTGGCCGAAAGCTTTGACGGGGTTGCCGTTAATTTTGCCAACTTCCGGGAGCAGCTTCACCGGGTTGATATCCTGTTGTCATCGACGGGATCTCCTGATTATGTCATCAGCGCTGCGGATCTCAAGGCCGCCTGTAAAATACGGCGCTATCAGCCGATGTTTCTGATTGATATTGCCGTTCCGCGTGACATTGATCCGGCGGCCGGCAAGATTGACAGTGTCTATCTGTATGATGTCGACGATCTGCAGGGTGTGGTACAATCCAATCTCAAGGAACGTGAAAAGGAGGCGGTCAAGGCGGACCAGATTGTTACTCAGGAGGTCGGCCGCTTCCATGACTGGCTGTCCAACCTCACGGTCAGGCCAACCATTGTCGCCTTGCGCAAACAACTCGAAGAGGTGCGCCGGAAAGAGCTGCAGCGTACCCTGTCCAGCCTCGGCAACCTGGATGAGCATGAGCGCAAGATGCTTGATGCCATGACCAGCGCCATCGTCAATAAAATTCTCCATCATCCCACCCGTCTGCTCAAACAACGTGATTGTGACGATGATAAACTGCGTTATCTCGATGCGGTGCAGATGTTATTTGATCTTTCTGTTCAACCCCCATCTGACGATCTGCCTGAATTGCCGGAAGAATAGTCATAAGAGAAGGAGACAGCATGTCCAACCGCACATTACGTATTGGTACCCGCGCCAGCGCCCTGGCTTTATGGCAGGCTAACTGGGTCAAGGCTGAGCTTGAACAGCGCTATCCTGATCTGGCGGTCACCCTGACTAAAATCAAGACCCAAGGTGATAAAATCCTCGATGTTCCCCTCGCCAAGGTCGGTGGTAAGGGGTTGTTCGTCAAGGAAATCCAGGAAGCGATGCTGCGTAACGAAATTGATATCGCGGTTCACTCGATGAAGGATGTGCCTACCGTGTTTCCCCAAGGGACCGGGCTGCGCTGTATTACCAAGCGTGAGGATCCGCGTGACATTCTGGTGTTGCCGGCGGGGCGGCGTTCGCTGGCGGACCTCCCGCAGGGTGGGCGCATCGGCACCTCGTCCTTGCGACGCAAGGCGCAATTGCTGCACCTGCGCCCGGATCTGCAGATGATTGACGTGCGGGGCAATGTCGAAACACGGATCCGCAAGCTGATCGATGATCATCTCGATGCGGTTGTCCTCGCCGCCGCCGGTATGAAGCGTCTTGGCTTTGCCGAGCAGATCGGCTGTTACCTCGAACCCGATGTCTGTCTGCCGGCGATCGGACAGGGTGCTTTAGGGCTTGAGAGTCGACTTGACGATGATCGCACCAATGAGTTGATCGACTTTTTCAATCACACCGAAACCGCCTGCGCCGTGATTGGTGAGCGGGCGGTCCTGGCAACCCTTGAAGGGGGCTGTCAGGTGCCGATTGCCGCTTTTGGTACAGTCAACCAAGGGCAGCTCACCTTGACCGCCCTGGTGGCTGATGTGGAGGGAAAAACCCTGCTCAAGCGCTCCACCCTGGTGCCGACCGATCAGGCTCATGCTGCCGGCGTCGCCCTGGCGAAAGAATTGCTGGCAGAGGGCGCTGCGGCGATCCTCAACGAAGTCTATGGGTGTCGCACCTTTCCCGAAGCAGAACACTAAGATGACTGGAGAGTCCCCACTGCCACTGGGTGGTCGGCGGTTTCTGGTGACGCGCCCGGCTGACCAGGCCGCCCCCTTTGTTGCCCAGATCAATGCCCTGGGCGGTGAAGCCATCTGCCTCCCGACCATTGAGATTGTCCCACCCGCCAGCTATAAGGAGCTGGATCTGGCAGTGGGTGATCTGGATACCTACCAGATGGTCATTTTAACGTCGGTCAATGCGGTGCAGGCACTGTTTGCGCGGATGCTGGAGAATAATCAGTACTTCGGTCTGTTGCGCCAGTTGGAACTGGTTGTCGTTGGGCCAAAAACTGCTGAAGCGCTGGCGCAATACAAGCTGCGACCAACCCTCATGCCGGTGGATCATCGTGCTGAAGGGATGGTGAAGGAATTGCTGGCCCGCGAGGTTACGGGGAAAAGGATTTTGTATCCCCGTGCTGCTGCTGCGCGTCCGCTGCTGGCCGCAGAGTTGCGCGCTGCCGGTGCCACGGTGATCGACCCCATCGCCTACCAGACCGTGATTCCCCAGGAAAATACGGAAAAAATTCGTTCCCTGCTAGCTGCCGGCGAGCTGGACGCGATCTGCTTCAGTTCGTCATCAACTTTTCGTCACCTGCACCAGATGCTTGGCGCAGATCTGGCTCATCTTAAGGGCACAAGTAAATTTTTCTCCATTGGCCCGCAAACGTCACAGACCATTCGAGAGGGAGGCTTTGAGGTTGATCTTGAGCCCGAGACCTGGACGATGGATGCTTTGCTGCAGGCGATGGTAAATTATTACCGCTAACATCTGAACTTCAAGACAGCAACAGGAGTGACCTATGAATTTCCCTGATTACCGTCCTCGTCGCTTGCGCCGCAACGCCACGCTACGGCGCATGGTACGTGAAACCCATCTGCGCGTTGACGATCTGATCTACCCTATGTTCAGTGCTTTTGGCACCAACATCAAAAAAGAGATCAGCTCCATGCCCGGCATCTATCAGCAGTCCATCGAGCATATTGTCGCTGAAGCCAAAGAAGTGCGTGATCTGGGAATTCCGGCGGTTATTTTATTCGGTATTCCGGAAGCCAAGGATGCCGTCGGGAGCGACGCCTACAGTGACAGCGGGATTATTCAAAACACCATCCGTGCGATTAAGGCCGAGATCCCGGGACTATTGGTGATCACCGATGTCTGCCTGTGTGAATACACCGATCATGGCCATTGCGGGGTGATCAAGGACGGGGATGTCGATAACGATGCGACCCTTGAGCTGCTCGCTAAGGAGGCGTTGAGCCATGTTCAGGCCGGGGCTGATATTGTTGCCCCGTCTGACATGATGGATGGGCGGATAGCGGCAATCCGCATGATTCTCGATGAAAATGGCTTTGATCCTGTCCCGATAATGAGCTACGCGGTCAAATATGCCAGCAGCTACTACGGACCCTTCCGTGAAGCGGCGGAAAGTACCCCCGGTTTTGGCGATCGCCGCAGTTACCAGATGGATCCCGCCAATCGCCTGGAAGCCTTGCGCGAGGCGGCTCAGGATGTGGCCGAAGCAGCAGACTTTCTCATGGTCAAGCCGGCCCTGGCCTATCTGGATCTGCTGCGCGAGCTGAAAGACAACTTCGATCTGCCACTGGTCGCTTATAATGTGTCCGGCGAGTACAGCATGGTCAAGGCCGCAGCAGAAAAAGGCTGGATCGATGGGGATGGAGTGATGATGGAAACCCTGCTGGGAATGAAACGCGCCGGCGCCGACCTGATTATCACCTACCACGCCAAGGAAGCGGCACGGTTGCTGGCCAGGTAATAAATCTACAGGATGAAAATATCAGTCAGCGGGCTATCGTTAAACGGTGGCCCGTTGTCCTTTTTGCAAACTGGCCGCTTGGCTTCGGCAAGAGAAGAATCATCTATGGAAGAATATCTTATCGATCAACTCCCCAACGGTATTCGCCTGGTCACGGTTCCCATGCCGCACCAGCACGCGGTGGAGCTGGTCTGTTATCTGGCCGTCGGTGGTCGTTGTGAGCCGTTGGCCCAGGCGGGGATTTCCCACTTTCTCGAACATATGGTGTTTCGCGGCACCGCCGAATTTGCCAACAGCACCGAACTGGAACGCGCTTTTGAGGAGATTGGCGGGGCGGTAAATGCCTCAACCGATGTTGAAACCACCTGTTTCCATTCGCGCGTTCATCCTGATTATATTGAGCGCGGGGTTGAACTCTTTGCTTCCATGCTGCGACGCCCTTGTTTTAACCAGATCGATACGGAGCGGAAGATTATTCTGGAAGAAGCGCGGGAGGATTTTAACGAGTGCGGCGAACAGGTTAATCTCGATAATCTGATGGTCGACTTACTCTGGCCGGATCATCCGTTGGGCGCATCACTGATCGGATCCCCCGAGACGCTGAACGCTATCGGTCGCCCGCAGCTTGAGGCCTATTATCATGACTGGTATCATCCCGGCAATCTGGTGATCTGTGCCTGCGGCGCAGTCGACCCTGCCGTCTTGCGCCGGGCTACTGAACGGGAATTCGGCGACTGGCAGCCGCGTGAACCGCGCACTCCGGTGCCATTGGAGGAGTCGCGGCAGTGGGTACCACGCAGCCGCTGGGTCCAGGACTCTGACTCCCAGGTCAGTTTTCAGCTGGCGTTTCGTTTGCCTGGACGTAACGATGAACGCACCATGGCGATCCGTTTGCTGCGGCGGATCCTCGGCTGGGGTGCAGGTGCGCGCCTGCCGTTGCGCTTACGCGAAGAACTCGGCCTGACCTACTCGGTGGAGGTCAGCTGTTTACTGCTGGACGATACCGGTTACCTGGCAATTGATACGGCGGTTGCTCCTGACAATCTGGTTGCCGCTGTTACGGAGGTTCTGGCAATCTTAAAACGCTTGCGCGATGAACCGCTTGGCGCCGCTGAACTGGCGGCGGCGGTTAAAACCTATCTGTTTGATCTTGATTTCTCCCGCGACCAGAGTGAATCGCTGGCAGTACGTTATGGCTGGGGGCTGCAGGCCGGCTATCTGCGCACCCTGGAACAGGATCGGCAGGAACTGTTGAGCCTGAGCGCAGAAAATATCCGGCAGGTGGTTCAACAACTGGTGACGCCGTCTACCATCAATCTGGCCGTTGTTGGTCCCTGGTCCGAGCAGGATCGCCGTCAGGTTGAGCGACTGCTTCATGCCGGTTTGTAACTTACCAGCGCAGCTTGACGGTTTTGTAAAAAAAGTTTTTAAAGCGGAAAAAGCGCTTCTTTTCATTTTCGTCCGTTGATGACGGGTCACAGGCCTCCAGCAGCCGGGCCAGTTTAGGCATGTTGGTCGCCCCTTCGGTGCGCGCCTTTTCCACCACTTTGAGCACCAGATCCCGGGTAATCTCCTGGCGCGCATAGGGTTCGTAGAGAGCCGACCAGAAGGTCTCCTCCTGCTGGATAACCCTCTGCAAAATCTCCTCGGCCAGTTGATCGTTCAGCACTTTGTTCTGGTCGCTACGGTCCGCCCGGCTAAAGGCCTGCGGTTGCAGGGCATTAGTGATTTCCTCGACATCGATCACATCTCCCCGGCGCAACAGCATGCCGCGCAACAGGATACTGCGCAGTTCACGGATATTGCCGGTGTAGTGATGGCGACGCAACAGGTTTTTGGCCTTCTGGCTGAGTGCCGGCTGGGCGTTTTTTTCGTCCTGCTTGTGGTAGGCCTGAAACAGGCGACCAAGCAGGTGAATGGCCAGGTCAGGGATATCTTCACGGCGCTGGTTGAGGGAGGGGACCTCGATGATCAATTCGGAGAGACGGTGATAAAGGTCTTCGCGAAACGTTCCGTCAGCGATCAGCTGGCGCAGATCACGGTTGGTACCGGCAACCAGCAGTACCTGGGAGTGACGGGTGATGTTTTCCCCGAGACGGATAAATTCGCCATTGTCAAGAAACCGTAACAGCTGTACCTGAGTCTTGGGGTCTGCATCACCAATTTCATCAAGGAACACGACTCCGCCATGGGCTTCCTCAAGAATGCCGCGGCGATCATTATGGGCCCCGGTAAAGGCGCCACGCTTGTGGCCGAACAGCTCGGAGTAGGTCAGATCGCCACTGTAGGCGGCAATGTTGGTTTTTTTTAGCGGCAGACTGCTGCGACCGGGCAGCAGCTGGCGAAAAATACGGTTAAGTTCCGTGTAGAAGTTGTTGAACAGAAACTCCTTGCCGGCACCGGTTTCGCCGGTAATCAGGATAGAGGGAAGGCCGAGAAACTCGCCCTGATCAGGCACCCCTTGCTTGTGCCACTGAGTGATGCGTTCGCATAGGGGAGGACTGATGCGCTGGATGGTGGTGATGATTTCCTGGGCTTTGCTGGAATTGCCGATAATATTGCCAAGCCGATAAGAGGTGATTTTCGGGTCTTTGTAGCCGACATCCTGGCGCAGGCGGTCGATTTCGCTGGTGAGTTGATCGATTTTCTGCAGAATTGACAGATGGTGGCCGATCATCCGCGCAATAATCTGCAGGATGCGCTGATGCTCATCGGTGAAGTAGTGAGGTCGCAGGCTGTCGAGACAAACAACTGCCAGAACGTCATCTTCGTAAACTACCGGTACCGCAATTTCGCTACGAATCGCCTCGGTGACCGGGCGGTAAAACTTTTCTTCATTACTGCCTTCATGACAGTCATCAAGAATCTGCGGGCGGCGGGTGGCGGCGGCGAGGCCGGTCAGACTGCGTTGATCGGGGGGAAGTTCATTGCCACCAATGAGGATCGGTGGAATATATTTTTTCAGCCATTCCTTGTTTTTGGCTCCGATCAGATTCCCCTGGTCATCTTCCACCAATAGCCAACGTTCCCCCTGGGACTCGCGCACCAGAGCAAGACTACCGGTGTCGGCACCGATCAGCTGGGTTGCCTTGGAGAGCACCCGGTGTAAAAAGGGGCGCAGCCCATCGCCTGACTGTTGCAGCAGATCGCCGATTTCGGACAGGATCTGGATCTCCAGGTGTTCATCGCCGATTTCCTGCACGACCCGCTGTGCCATTTCTGCATGAGCATCGAGCAGGTCACGCTCAAAGGAACTGAAGTGGTAGCGATCCTTGGTGTAGTAATTGACCAGGCAGATGACACGACGATTGTGTCTGTCATAGCGGGGAACAATGTAGAGGGATTTCAGGCCCAGGTTTTCGGTCAGATAGCGTTTTTGCAGGGTTTCAACGGCCAGATCTTCGATATACAGGGGGGCCAGCAGGCTATCGTCGACAATAACCCCGGCGCGATCGATAAAGCGGGATATCAGGGACTCTCCGGGAGCCAGGTTGATCAGTTTTTCTTCTTCGTAAAGTCGCCGGGCTTCGCGTTCTTTGGAGTAGGAGGCGAGAATTTCCAGGGTGCGTTCACCGTCGATGCCGGAGGGAACCGGGATCAGCACCGAGGCCAGCGCCACGCGATCAATCAGCTGGGCCGCCGATTTCACCATGAACAGGGCTGCTTCACGCTTTTTAGCTTCATCGACGCGCCGGGCAAGGAGCAATTGCTGGTGGTACTTGCGGGCGCGGTTCAGGCTTGGCGCTGCCCCGCTCAGCAGTTTGCGTAATTGCCGCAACACCAGCTCTGATGGGAGTTGCTCAGCGCCACTGCGGTCAAGACTGATCACCCCGATAGCGCGACCAAGGTGAAGGATCGGCAGCAGATAAAAGGACTGGGCAAAGGGCTCATCTGTGGTGACTGCGGTCCTTGAATGACGTGACAGGCTCGCAACCGCCATTTCCTGCTTTTGCTGATAAACCTGCGGGATCGGAAAGAAGCTGTCATTAATCGGGAAGTTGGGCTCGCTGATCCCCTGCAGGTCATCACTCTCTGCCGCAGCGCAGCTTAAAGACCCCACGGTCAGATCTTCAAGGTAGATGCGACAATGTCCACCACCACTTATCAGCTGCACTCCCTGGCTGATACGGCGTAAAATTTCGACCAGGTTCTCTTTGCCGAATTCGTCAAGAGTTTTAATGATCTGGTCGATCTGTTTTTGTGCCGGTATGTTCATGTAAGTACTCCGAATGAGTTGTTTGTTGCTTAGTCTGCAGGGTAGAGGGAATGCTCATCGCTGTCAAAAAAATAGTACCAGCGGCAGGCTGATCCTGGGATCATCATTGCGATGTTTTTTAATCTTTAAGAATTAGATTTTTATTAAGCCAATATAAAATAGGCTTTGGTTTTGATAGCTTGCTTGCAATTGATGAGGGAAATATGAGTTTGTGAGGTTTTTATTATGAAAATTTTGAACCTGTTTCTCTATCTAAATGCCTGAATGTTAAGCATATTTCTTTTTTTTGTCCTTGCTAATCTAGCATAGCTGATGAATAATGGCTGCATGTTTCATCAATAAGCAAGGGATGTATTTATGGGGGTCATTTCAATCAATAAAAAAGAGCCTCTCCCGGAGCCGCCTGCCAAAACCTATGGGGCAAAGGGATCTTCTTTGCTTTCCATGCCCGATGTCCTTGCCGATCTCCTGTCCGCCTGCCTTCAAGGTGCCAGTCCCCAGTTAGTTGTAGAGATTATATTACAGGATGCCCCCTTCGCTGCTCACTTGATTGACGTTGCTGCAAAGGGTAGTCACCATAAACTGGATGCTACCGAACCGGTTACCGCTGCGGTGAATTCTTTAGGGTACCCGATGATTGTCAGCCTGGTTCTTCAGTCCGCCCGGCACGTACTGGAGCACAAGCTGTCGGCAACTGAAATATCCTATTTAAGGACACTGTGGCGGACATCGCGTTTTGCCGGTCAGGCGGCCCGCTGTATTGCTCCTTCGGTTAACTACCCCTACATCGAAGAGGCACAACTCGGTGGACTGTTGCAGACCCTTGGCCTTTATCAGTTGCTAGCGCAGCACGGTGATCTTTTTCTGGATAAGGAACCCGTCTCCTGGAGTTGCGAAAAGCAAGCAGGACTGGAGCCGCAGCACGTTCAGACCGACCATCTCACGTTGGCGGCTGACAAGATTGACAGCTGGGGACTTGACTCCTTTCTGGCTGATGCCATCCGTTTCCTGATGGTGGACAGCGGTCAACTGCAAACGGCCAATCCACTCTTTCGGATCGCCAGGCTGGCCCAGCTTTTTGCCGGCAGCGATGGTGAATTGAATCCTGAAGCGGGGCGCCTGGGCGAGTTGTTTTTTAATCTGCGTCCCACAGAAACAGATTATCTGTTTGAGTGGGTGACCAGTCTTTCTGCCCCTTCCTTCGAGGCCAAGGATAACGATGCAGCATCCGTGGAGTCCTTCAATAAGGCCTGTCGACGGTTAACCCGGCAGATTTTTCTGGTTGCCAGCCAGGAGGCGGCCCGAGCCCGCTTGACCAGCGGCACTACGCCGGAAGAGATTGCCGAGATTGCCAGGAGTCTTTATCTGGAGAACAGTCAGGCTAAGAAGGTTCATTTTTTTCTGCTTGATCAGCGGCGTCAGGAGTTGATCGGGATTTCTTCAAAAGACGGCTCGCGCTTGTCACGTGAGCTGAAAATTCCATTGATCAGTGAGGCGAGCCTGGCGGCCCGGGCTCTGTCCGGCGGGGGTGCTGTCAGCAGTTTTGCTCCAGATCAAGCCTTGACCGTGACCGACCATCTGCTGCTGCGCCTGGGCGGTGGCCAGGGCTTCGTGTGTTACCCTTTACGTTCCAATGATCATCCTCTGGCGGTGGTAGTTTTTGGTTTCGATAACGCTTACCAGGCTGACGGACTTGAGTCCCCGGCAATAACTGTTTTGCACCCTATCGTCAGTGCGGCGCTGGCCCAGGTATCGATGGCAGAATTTAATCGCATTGGAGATGGTGCCTTGCTGCTGCGTCGGGTTAATCACGAAATCAGCAGTCCTCTGACCATTATCGGCAATTATGCCGAGGTGTTGAAACACAATCTGTCAGGGAGATCCGGCCGGGAACTGGCTGAAGCCATTAAGCAGGAATCACAACGGGTCGATGAAATCGTTCATTACTATCTTAATCAGCAGGATACCTACGAATTTCCTGACCAGGAG
Organism: Pelovirga terrestris; assembly: GCF_014773365.1. Taxonomy (GTDB): domain Bacteria; phylum Desulfobacterota; class Desulfuromonadia; order Desulfuromonadales; family Geopsychrobacteraceae; genus Pelovirga; species Pelovirga terrestris. The sequence continues at coordinate 101,854 of NZ_JACWUN010000008.1, read as the reverse complement.
ATTGATATCAACCAATTGGTGCAGGAAACCGTTGATACCTTGCGTGAGGCTGAATTAACACCCCGCAACATAGAGGTGATCCAACAGTTCCAGCAGGATCTTCCACTGCTGTCGAGCATGGCTATCCTGATTCGACAGATCCTGGTCAATCTGATTAAGAATGCAGCAGAAGCTCTCGATCATGGCGGCCAAATTACCCTGGCGACCCGTGAAGGGTTTTGTTCTGAGCGTGGGCGTTATGTCGAAATACATATTGCCGACAATGGTCCTGGAATACCGGCTGCCATCAGGGATCGATTGTTCCGACCGGTTGTCAGCACCAAAGGTGGAGGGCATGCCGGGTCGGGCTTAAGTATTGTCAAGGGGATGGTGGAAGATCTCGGGGGACGGATCAGCTGTCACAGTGGCCCGGACCAGGGCACCAGTTTTTATCTGCAACTGCCGGTCGTGGATGATTTCAGCTTGTTTGCCTGAATAGGGGGGAATCATGTCTCAGGAACATACCACCAAACTAGAAAACCCGTCAGCGGGAATTCTGATCGTCGGTGAGCAGTTGCCCTTGCTTTACAGTCTGCAGGCGCTGCTGCGCATCAACGGGTATCGTACCGACCTGTCAACCTCCTGTGAAGAGGCAGTGAAAAAACTCAAACAAGGGCGCTACGCTCTATTATTACTCGATTTACAGATTTCCGGTCGTGACAGTTGCCACCTGATCGAAGCGGTTCGGAACTCCTGCCTTGATGTTGAAACCATTGTCCTGGTTTCCGATAGTTCCGTTGTCTCCATTAAAGATGCTTTGCGCCTGGGCGCTTATGATTTTGTCCGCAAGCCCTATCGTCCGGAAGATCTGTTGGTCAGTGTCAGTCGGGGCGTTGAGCGGCAGCAGACCCGGTTACAGTTGCGCCGTACCGAATTGGCGCTGGAAGAATCGGAACGGATGCATCGTTTTATTGTTAATAATTCCCCTGACTTTATTTATATGCTTGACGCCAACGGGGTGTTTACCTTTGTCAATGATATGATCGAGGGACTGTTGGGGTACAAGCGGCATGAGATTATCGGGCGTCATTTTTCCTTTCTTATCCATCCTAATAATGCCGATATTGCGCACCGGTTCTTCAGTGAACAACGTACCGGGGAGCGGGCGACCCGCAGTACGGAGATTCGCTTGCAGGCAAGTCGGAACAGTCAGCAGGGACAAGGCGGAGCAGAGCTTCTGGTAGAGTTGAATGCCATGGGGGTCTATGCCCAGAACAACGCTGGTCATAAGGAATTCGTTGGAACTCTCGGTAGCGCCCGCGATATTACCGAAAGAAAACGCTCAGAAGAACGGATCAGCTATCAGGCCTACCATGACCTGTTGACCCGTTTGCCGAACCGTCTTCTTTTTGCTGATCGTATGACCCAGGCCCTGGCCCACGCGACGCGCAGCAACACCAGAATTGCGGTGATTTTTATCGATCTGGACTTTTTTAAAGAGATCAATGACAGCTATGGCCATATTGTTGGTGACCGGATTTTACAACAGGTGGCAGGGTCCATCGTTCAATGTGTCCGTGCCGAAGATACGGTCAGTCGCTTTGGTGGCGATGAATTTTCACTGCTGCTGGTGAATATTACATCGCTGGAGGATGCGACCATTGTTGCAGATAAAATCCTCGCAGCGGTTCGCATGCCCCTGACGGTTGATGGTCATGAAGTACGTTTGAGCGCCAGCATGGGAATTGCTCTTTATCCGGAAGGGGGGGATAGCATAGAGGCCTTGCTCCATAGTGCTGATATCGCCATGTATCATGCCAAGGATACAGGCAAGGATGGCTATTGTGTCTATGAGCGGCAGATGGGGAACATCCTGGGAGGCGTGAACTTGGAGAAAGAATTAAGCACTGCCCTGGAACGCAACCAGCTGCAGGTATTTTTCCAGCCCAAGGTGGATCCGACCAGCAGTCATATTGTCGGTATGGAGGCATTGCTGCGTTGGCAGCATCCGTATCGTGGTTTGCTGTGCCCGGGTGATTTTATCCATGTTGCTGAAAAAAACCGCCAGATCATCCCGATCGGAGACTGGGTGCTGCAACAGGTATGTGAGGAGATGTTGCGCTGGCGACGGCAGGGGTTGCCGCCGATCAGGGTGGCTCTTAACCTGTCGGTCCTCCAGTTGCAGCAGGAGGACTACACGGATAAGTTTACCGCCACTATCAAAGCGGCAGGGCTTGATGCCGAGCTGTTCGAAGTCCAGATTACCGAGCAGGGGATGCTGGATGGTTCCAGTGGGGTAGCGGGAGTGTTGCGGGGGTTGAGTCGCATGGGTGTCTCTGTTGCCATAGATAATTTTGGTTGCGGCCATTCCTCGCTCAATTATCTGCGTGATTATCCGGTCAATACCCTGATGATCGATCGTTCCTTTGTGCGCGACATTACGCAGGATGTGGGGCGGGCGCGAATCGCCGATGGTATCGCCATGATGGCGCGCGGGCTTAATTTAACCCTGATGGCCAAGGGCGTTGAAAACCTCATCCAGCTGGAGCACTTGCGCCACCTGGGTTGCCATGCAGTGCAGGGTTATCTGTACGGTGAAGCCGTTTCTGCTGATGCCGCCTTTGCCCTGTTGTGCACTCATCCGAACCTGGCTCCGGGAATAAGTCTGGCCAAACACTGAGCGCGGCGCAACAGGTGTCCATCCAACACCACCTAATAGCTTATGGATGGACACACTCCGGTTATACAATGGGTCAGTGCCCCTTCCCGAATGACAACTAGTCCGGTGTCGCCAGCCCCAGCAATTCAGTAATGTGAAGCACCGGTTGCGGCATCTGGGCTTGCTGTAATCCCCAGGCGAGCTGCAGGTGACAGCCGGGATTGCCGGTTACCAGGACCTCGGCGCCGGTTTTTCTGACGTTCTCCAGTTTGCGATCGAGAATCTTCTGGCTCTCATCAGTAAACTTGAGGCTGAAGGTAGCTGCTGAACCACAGCACCAGGAGGCCTCTTTCATCTCTCGGAAATCGACTCCTGGAATAGCTTGAATCAATGCCCGCGGCTGTTTGCTGATTCCTTGAGCATGACACAAGTGACAAGGCTCATGATAGGTAACGCTCTTGTCAACCGGTTTAAGCCCCTCGGTCCGTATCCCCTGTTCACATAAGAATTCACTGATATCCTTGATCTTCTGACGGAAGAGGTGGAGACGATCGTGGTCTTCACGCTCGGCCAGAATCTCTTCGTATTCCTTCAGTGCTGCCCCACAGCCGGCACAATCAGTCACGATGGCATCGACCTCCAGATCAAGAAACAGATCCAGGTTAAAGGCGGCAATCTCACGGGTTGTTTCCCGATCACCTTCGGTCAGATGCGGGGCGCCGCAGCATTTTTGTTCTTTGGGGGTGATCACATCAAACCCCTGATGATTGAGCACCTTGACCGTCTGGCGTGAAACTTCCGGATAGAGCAGGGTCATCACGCAGCCGAGAAAAAAGGCGACGGTGCCTCGCTTCTCTCCTTTGGCCGGGCTGAGATCCGGCAACTGGGGCCTTAGCGGGGCGTGAAGCTCCGGCAGCATGCCCTCGGCCTTGTCGATCCAGACCGGCCCCAGCTTGAGGATCTTGCTGTTGCGCACCAGCCACTGAATACCGAGTTTCTGGTAGAGGCGGGCCGGCAGCATCGAAGTTTCCATCAGGCCAGGATTCGGCACCATTTTTTTCAATACCAGGTTGCGTAAGGTTCCCTGCCATTTCGGTGCCTTTAGTTGCTGATGGACCTGGGCACGGCAGACTTCCATCACCTCCCCGGCTTTAACCCCGGATGGACAGGCGGTGGTGCAGGCGCGGCAGTCGAGACAGAAAAAAGCCTCATCCTTCATCGCCTGATTAAAATCGAGCTTCCCCTCGGCCACCGCTCGGGCCAGTGCAACACGGCCGCGGGGACTCGAACGTTCACGTCCGGTCAAGGCAAAGGTCGGGCAGGTGGGCAGGCAGAATCCACAGCGCATACATTGCAGTACATCTTCGTAGTCAGGGGCATCCTTGGAGGTGAAGTTACCCAGTGGCTGCTGATCGCTCATGCGTTACTCCTGTTCGCTAATGAAAATTTTGCCGGGATTCATGATCCCCTGCGGATCGAAGGCCGATTTGATCCGGCGCATGACGGCCACTCCGCCGGGGCCGATCTGTTTGGCGAGGTACCCTTTTTTAGCAATGCCGATGCCGTGTTCACCCGAGACGGTGCCACCCCAGGCCAGGACCTGCTCGTAGAGTTCATCATAGAAAGCATGGGCGCGTTTCATTTCGTCTTCATTGCGCTCGTCACAAAGTACGGTCGGATGCAGGTTGCCGTCGCCGGCATGACCGAAGGTGCCGACCGTGAGCTGGTATTTTTCGGTCAGTTGCTCAATCAGGGTAAAGGTGTCCGCCAGTTTCGAACGCGGTACCGTGGCATCTTCCAGCAGGGTGGTGGGTGATACGCGGGCCAGAGCCGACAGGGCAGTACGGCGGGCCTCAGCCAGTTTCATGGCATCCTGCGCATCTTTGGCCTGATGCACTTCCGCCGCTTTGACCTCTTCGAGAATCGCTTTTAATGCATCAGCTTCTTCGGCAACTACCGCAGGATGACCATCAACTTCAATCAACAGCAGGGCCGCCATCTGCCGTGGCAGGCCGATACCGACATAATCCTCAACGCAATTGATGGTGGCCTTGTCCATGATCTCCATGGTGGAGGGGATGATTTTGGCGGCGATGATCTTTGAAACAGCTTCGCCGGCGGTACGGATATTATCGAAGTAGGCTAGAAAGGTCTGTTTGGTCTGCGGTGGTGGGATGAGCTTGACGGTGATCTGGGTGATGATGCCCAGGGTGCCTTCCGACCCAACCAGCAGATCCTTGAAGGCGTACCCGGCCACATCCTTGACGCTTTTGCCGCCGGTGGAAATCAGGCTGCCGTCGGCAAGAACACAGGTCAGAGCCATGACATAATCGCGGGTCACACCATATTTCAGACCGCGCAGACCACCGGCATCTTCCATGACATTGCCGGCCAGGGTAGAAATTTTCTGCGAGCCGGGATCGGGCGGATAAAACAGCCCTTTTTCTGCCACCGCATTGAACAGATCAAGGGTCACAACCCCCGGTTCGCAGGTGGCGGTGAGGTTTTCCTCGTCAATCTCCAGAATCCGGTTCATCTTGTTCAGGCAGATGACGATGCCGCCATGCACCGGGATGCTCCCCCCGGAGAGGCCGGTTGCGCTGCCACGCGGTGTCAACGGCAGGTTGTGGTCGCGGGCTACGTCGACAATCTTGACGACGTCCTCGGTGCTGGTCGGATAGACAACCACATCCGGCAGGCTATGGAGTCCCGGAGTTGAATCGTAGCCAAGAACGAGCAGATCCTCCTTGGCGGTTACCAGTTTTTCTTTTCCAAGAGCCTGTTCAAGTTGTTGCATAGCGCTTTGATTGATCATTGGTCCCTCGTCTTGTCTGATGGGTGGAAGAACAAACCGGTTGCTGTGGCTTTTTTGTTTTTATTGTTAATGTCCACCGATGGGTGGTAAGATGGTTAGATGGTAATACCATACAATAGTGTGCATGCTGGTATATTGTCAAGCGGGTTTAAATAGCCAGGTTCTCTGATAGCGGGTGCTGTCCGTGGGGATATCAGAAAACCATAGCGGTTTCATCAGGCCCTTTAACGCTTAGTGTTGTGTGGTAACGGTACATTCTTGTAAGCAGGTCGCATCGGTGGCTTTAGGATGGAAATAATTATGGAAATAATGGCAGATAAGTTATAACATAGAAATGGTCATACCAGTCTCGTGGTTTAGCTCTTGCTGTTTCATTTATGTTGGGTACAGTTGGCGGATTGATCGATCTGCAGGGAGATAGTGCTATGGTAGGAAAAGACCAGGTTAAAAGGTTCACAGAAAGTGCCGAGCGGGTCGGTGCAACAGTTGCGCACTATGGGACGTTGGAGGATGCAGCTGACTTTATTGCGCGCACTGCGGTCGGTAAAACCCTGGTCCCCCAAACGGCACTGACGGACAAGTTCCAGTTGTGGTCGTTACTTGAAGCGGCTGGCGTGGAAGTTCATGCGGGCAGCTTTCGAGACGCTGGTCAACTGCCTGGTGCCGGTGTTACCTTCTGCAATTTTGCCATGGCCGACACCGGTACGGTTGTCCTCGACAGCACCAGTGAAGATATCCGTCTGGCAACCACCATCCCCGAAGTTCATTTTGTCCTTCTCGATCCGACTAAAATTCTCCCCGATAATCTGGCTGCCGTAGACCCTATGAACAGGCTGTATGAAGGTTCTGAACCACGTTTTGTCGCGTACATTACCGGTCCAAGTCGTACCGCAGATATAGAACGGGTGCTGACCATCGGCTGCCATGGGCCCCGTCAACTCCATATTTTGCTTGTCCCTGACGTATCTGATGATCTGCTGGAGATATAGGCGACAGATAACCATCGGGTGCGATAAATCGCGCCCCCACAAGAGTGATATTGGTGCCACCGAGACGGACGAAGGGGGTGGGGGCAATTTATTGCTCCCGACGTTGTTGATGTGATACAGCAAGAGATCTGACTGATCTGACTACGATCGCTGAGGAGAAAAACATGGCCGCTACCGCCGATTTTAAAAAAAGCGTTGAGAATGCCCTGGCTAAGCCAAAGCTCAGCGAGGCGTTACACCTGTTTGGTGATGCCTATCTGATTGCCCGGGAAAATGCCTTTCGTGGGCTCGACTTTGATCAGCTGCGAACCGAGCTGGCGGCGATTAAAGATGATGTCAGGGAGCGGCGCAAGGAGTTGCTTGCCCAATTTATCGCTAACGCTGAAGCGGCGGGCTCTAAAGTCTTCGTCGCCAAAGACACCCGCGAGGCCAATGACTATGTGGTGAATCTGGCCAAACAGAAGAACGCCGGATTGATAGCAAAATCCAAGTCGATGGTATCGGAGGAAGCGCATCTTAACAAAGCATTGGCAGCCGCCGGGGTGCGTGCCGCTGAAACTGATCTGGGTGAGTGGATTGTTCAACTTGCCGGTCAGCGCCCCTCCCACCTGGTGATGCCCGCCATTCATATGTTCAAGGAGGAGGTCGCCGAGCTGTTCAGTAAAGAAATTGGCGAACCCCTCGAAGCAGATATCAGAACCCTGGTTAATGCCGCTCGAAAGCAGCTGCGCAAAGACTATTTTGCTGCTGATATTGGTCTGACCGGAGCCAACTTTCTGGTGGCTGAAACCGGCGGCATCGGCCTGGTCACCAACGAAGGCAATGCGCGCCTGTGTGCCACCCTGCCGAAGGTTCATGTGGTATTTGCCGGTATCCACAAACTCGTCCGTAATATTGAGGATGCCGTCAAGATCACCCGACTGCTGCCGCGTAATGCTACCGGTCAGTTGTTGACATCCTATGTGACCTGGATTCGTGGCGCGGTGCCGACTCCCGGCAATGATAAAGAACAACACATTGTGCTGATCGATGGCGGCCGTGAGGCACTCTACGAATCACCAGTGTGTCGTGATGCCCTGCGCTGTATCCAGTGTGGTGCCTGTGCCAATGTCTGCCCGGTGTATCAGACCGTCGGTGGTCATGTTTTCGGCAGCATCTATATTTCTGCCATCGGGATCATCCTCACCGCTTTTTATGAAGGGTTGGATAAGGCCAAAGAGATCACCCGCGCCTGTATCGGCTGCCGCTCCTGTACCGCCGTCTGCCCGGCCAATATTGACCTGGAAGAGATTATTCTTCATCTGCGTCAGCAGGTGACCAACGAATACGGCATGGGGCTGGTGAAAAACATCACCTTCAAGGCGGTGATGCGCAATCGCGCCCTGTTCCATAATATGGTCAAGGCCGCATCCAAATTACAGAAACCGGTGACCCAGCAAAAAGAAGGGCAGCCTGCCACCCGGGTGATCCGCCATTTGCCGATGCATTTTATGGACAAGGATCTGACCCAGTGGCGCGATCTGCCGGCGGTGGCACCCAGGTCGTTCCGCGATCTTTTTGCCGACATTGATCAGAAGATTGATCAGCCGCGCTATCGGGTCGGCTTTTTTGTCGGGTGCGGGGCCGATTTTGTCTATCCCGAGGTCGGTGTTAGTCTGGTCAAGGTTCTCAACCATCTGGGCGTCGAGGTGGTTTTTCCGAACGCCCAGAACTGCTGTGGTATCCCAGCGCTTTACGCCGGGGATACGGAAACCGGGGTTGAGCTGGCTAAGCAGAACGTCAAAGCTTTTTATGAGGCTGATGTCGACTACGTCTTGTGTGTCTGCCCGACCTGCACCATGGGGGTGAAACGCGATTTCGTTGAGCGGCTGGTCGATGACCCGATCTGGTCGCAGCGTGCTGTCAGTTTGTCGGAAAAAACCATGGATGCCGCTGCCTTTCTGGAGAATGTCCTCAAGGCTTCCGATCTGCTCACGGCAACATCGGCTGCCCGCGTTACCTATCACGACTCATGCCATTTAAAGCGAGGTAACGATGTCTGGCAGGAACCGCGCACCCTGTTGCAGGCGAGCGGCTACCAGCTTGAGGAGATGAAAAACAGCGATCGCTGCTGTGGCTTCGGTGGAACCTATTCGTTTTTGAGCCACCCGCAGATCTCCCGCCAGATTGCCGGCGATAAGGTTGAGAGTATCATGGCCACCGGGGTTAAAACCGTTGCCATGGACTGTCCCGGTTGTATGATTATGGTTGGTGGAAGTATGGGCAAGGCCGATTCGACAGTACGTTGTGCCCACACCATGGAGCTGTTGGCTGAGGCCATAACAGGGCGGCAGTAGCAGTCGGTTTCCAGCCTGTTCAGGGCCATTGGAGAACACGTGATGGAGAATGCAATATGAGCGGACGTCTACCCGTTGTTGACAATTTATGTCGTAATCCGGAAAATCACCAGCACCATATCTGTGAAATGAAGGCTGCCGGGCGTTACGATGAGATTGAGCGCCTGGCGGTGGAGCCGCGTTTTGTCTGTGGTAATTGTGGCAGCAAGGCCAACGAAGCAGGGGCCCTTTGTGCCCCAGGGCCCTGGCACGAGTAACCAGCTCAAGGTAGAAAAAAGGAAAACAATTAACCCGGTCAAGAATTTTATTGACAGCAGCGGGGTGGTTACTATATTAAATGGTCTTACCAGCTCATTATTGGTTCAGATGGTGTCCGGCCTCTGCCGGTTAAAAATAAAAACCAAAAAAATTCGTTTGTTGCCGTGAGACTCTCTCTCCCACGTGCTTGGTCCCGTCAGGATCTCCTCCCTGACGGGGCATTTTTTTGATGGCGTCGCAAAAACTCGCTAACTGCTGCGTTGCTGCAATTGTCTCGCTGCTTCGACGTACATAAGTACGTCTCATTGCTCAACATTTGCGCGCCTTGCATTTAGCGTTTTTTGCTTAGCCATCACCATGAAGGGTTTTTGCGATGGCTTTGTCGCTTGCTTTGTATATGGCGGTCAGAAGTTTTTCATGTAGGTGTTGATTTCCCAATCGGTAACGGCGGTCCGCCAGTCGTCCCATTCTTTTTCTTTTCCTGCGATATATTTAGTGTAAATATGATCACCCAGGGCCTCTTTTGATAGGGGGTTGCTCTTGAGTGCTTCTATCGCTTCATGCAGGTTGGCGGGCAGACAGATCACCCCGGCAGCATCCATCTCCGGTTGGGTCATGTGGTAGATATCGACATTGACCGGCTCCGGTGCCGCAAGCTTGTTGACAACTCCATCCAGCCCGGATTTGAGCATCATTGCCAGGGCCAGATAGGGGTTGCAGGACGGATCGGGGCTGCGTACTTCGGTCCGGGTACTTAAACCGCGGGATGAGGGGATGCGCACCAGGGCCGAGCGGTTGGAGCCGGACCAGGCGACATAAACCGGGGCTTCATAGCCGGGAACCAGACGTTTGTAGGAATTGACCAACGGGTTGGTGACGGCGGTAAAGCTGCGTGCATGCTTTAAGATACCGGCGATGTAGTGGTAGGCCGTGGTGCTGAGTTTTAAGGGGCCGTTTTCGTCAAAAAAAGCGTTGGTGCCATCCAGGTTGAACAGTGACTGGTTGGTATGCATCCCCGAGCCGTTGATGCCGTAGACCGGTTTGGGCATGAAGGTCGCGTGAAAGCCATGCTGGGCAGCGATTGAGCGCACTACCCATTTGAAGGTGAGGGTGTTATCGGCGGCGGTCAGGGCATCGGAATATTTGAAGTTGATTTCATGTTGTCCCTCAGCGACTTCGTGATGAGAGGCTTCAACCTCAAACCCCATGGCTTCGAGGGTGTCGATAATTTCACGGCGACAATTGATGCCGGTATCATCGGGATCGACATCAAAGTAGCCCGCCACATCATTGGTGCGGGTTGAGAGAATCCTGTTTTCGTCCTTTTGAAACAGAAAAAACTCACACTCAGTGCCGACATTCATGGTGTAGCCGAGATCTTTGGCTTCAGCCAGAACCCTCTTCAAGTTAACCCGCGGGCAGCCGATAAAAGGGGTCCCATCCGCCTTGTAGACATCGCAGATAATCCGAGCGGCATTAACGCCGTCCTTGTTGCGCCACGGCAGGACAACAAAGGTGTTATAGTCGGGTTTCAGATACATGTCCGACTCATTGATCCGGACAAAACCGTCAATCGATGACCCATCGAACATCATCATTCCATCCAGGGCCTTGTTGATCTGGCTGATCGGTAAAGAGACGTTCTTCATGAAGCCGAAGATGTCGACAAATTGCAGACGAAAAAAATTGACATTGTGTTCCTTGATGGCTTCCATGATCTCACTACGGGTCATAAGCACTCTCCTGCGTGGTTTGGGTGGCTGAAAAATGAATGGAGGTGGGCAGAATGGGTCATGCAGCGCTCATTCTACTTGATTATCTCATTCCGATAAAGGGACTCTTTGTTGGCTTTCAAGCAGTAGCTATGGGCTTGGACTGGATCTCTGAGATGCATTACTTCTAACAGTTCAAGCCTCCCTCAACTTGTTTACCAACCGATTTCACGTCCGTCTGCTCATCAATAACGATACTGATATCCTGTTCCGCTGCGGTCAGCGGTTCTGCGCTGGTGAGCTGACATGCCAGCACCTTTTCATCTGCGTCAGACAGGCTGCCTCCCTGCTTTAGGCGTTGTTTAATCCGCCTGCGTAACACTCCTTCGTGCAACTGAAAATCAAGAATGTTAAGAGGATATTGCCGGCTGGTCGCGAGTTGTGCGATCTGCCGACGATCAGCGTGTCTGATAAAGGTCGCGTCAACGATAACACTGAACCCGCTATCAATAATGATGGTAGCCAGTTGGTTGAGGTGGTCGTAGGTTTTATTATTTGCTGTTGTGCTGTAGATTCCTTTTCCTCTCCCCGAGTTACCGGACTGGGTCGCCTCAAGGTGATAAAGACGCTTGCGTTCCAGATCCGAATGGATGCAGATGGCTCCGATATGGGGGGCCAGTTCATTGACGAAAGTTGTTTTCCCGGACCCTGATAGTCCGTGGGTGATGATCAGCCGGGGTGTTGTTGGTTGGGTATAGTTTTCTGCAAGAGTCAGATAGTTATCAAGCTGCTCAAGGTCGGTGCGGCGTTCCCGGTCTGACATATTTGGTTGACCTAAACGCAAACCAAGGACCTTGGCTCTGACCATGGCGCGATAAGTCTGATAAAAGTGTAACACTTTCAGGCCGGCATAGTCACCAGTGTGGCGCAGGTAGGTATTGAGGAAGGCCCAGGCATACAGATGTTGACCCCGAGCATCAAGGTCCATCACCAGAAAAGCGATGTCGTTGATGGTGTCGATCCAGCGCAAGTTCTCGTTAAATTCAATGCAGTCAAACAGCAGCGGTCGGCCCTGAAACCAGGCCATATTAGCCAGGTGCATATCACCATGGCATTCGCGAATAAAACCCTCTTCACGGCGTCTGAGCAGGACAGGCTGATGCGTTACGAAGGTTGATTCGCTCCACTCTTCAATGGTGCTGATTGATTGAAGCGATACATTGTCTGGCCGTGACGATTTGATCTGCGCGAAATTCTGGCGCACCGGCTCGATGATGCTCTCCGGAGTTCCGAAGCGTTTATGCCGATCAGCCTGAGGGGCCAGCGAGTGAACGTGAGCAATTTTTTCAGCAAACCCGATGAATACGGCAACATCCAACGTTCCTGCCGCCAGCATCCGGTCGAGCTGGTTTTCCTGAGGGAAACGGCGCATTTTGACCAGATAGGCCAGTGCCGGTTCCCGGTTCAGCCGCGGTTGGTTGATGGAGCCACCGACCGGAATAACTGCTAGATACAGTTCCGGGGCAACGCGACGATTGAGGCGCAGTTCTTCAGTACAGAAAAAGTGGCGCTTGGCAGGGCTGGAGAAGTCGAGAAAGCCAAAATTGACCGGCTTCTTCATTTTGTAGGCGTAATCACCACTTAAAAAAATCCATGAGGCGTGGGTTTCGATCAGCTCGGCGGCAGGGTTCGAAGACCCGAAGAAGCAAGGTTTAAGCATGTGCTTGACAAGTTGACGGTGCTTCTCCATGACGATGCCTTAGGGGCGATTTGTCAATGGTGAAAAAAAGGTTTTCGTAACGTGAAGTCTAGCCGATGGGGAAGGTTTGGCAAGGATTTTTCTACCCGCCGTGTGGCTGGGTAACCAAAGTAAAAAAAGAACAGTTTGCGACCGGCACACTTTAAGGGTTGGAATCAGAATCAGAGGGCACAAAATCAATTGTGCCCTCTGATTGGAGTGTTAACAGTGTTGTAGCTCGACAGTGATGAGCTGTCCGGCTGAATTACAGTCCCATCAGGGGATCGGTCAGACCAAACACATAGATGGCCACAAGGCCCAGAATTCCAGTAGCAAGTACATAGAAGACCGTTGGAATAATTGTCATGCGAATTGTTCTGCCTTCCTGCCCGAGGAGCCCGACGGTTGCCGAGGCAGCAACCACATTATGAATAGCGACCATGTTGCCGGCTGCTGCGCCCATTGCCTGCAGAGCAATCATGACGGCACCGGAAACACTCAGGGCATTAGCCACTTCAAGCTGGAATTGGCTGAGCATCATGTTGCTGACGGTATTCGATCCGGCGATAAACGCCCCCAGGCCACCAACGGTTGGAGCAAGTAACGGGTAGACGGAACCGAAGGTCACAGCAACAAAGTCAGCCATGGCGACCGGCATGGATGCCAGATCGGCACCGTTAACCCCGGAGTTGATCAGAATACGCACCATCGGGATGGTAAAAATCAAAACGAATCCGGCACCAATAAGGGTTTTACCGGCCGAGCTGGCCGCTTCGGTGAATTGAGAGAATTTCATTTTGTGGAGAAACAGGGTCAATATACAGACGAACAGTAAAATTCCACCGGGAAGATAGAGCGGTTGAATGCTGCCGCTGACACCTGTTTCGCCAAGAATATTTGACCAGCCGAATGAGACACTAAGTAATGCTGACTTGAGAGCAGGGAAGACCCGGCTGGCGACGAGAATCAGGGCAACCAGCAGATACGGGGTCCAGGCCATGGCCAGGGAGATTTTGCGCTCATCAAGGCTGGGCTTCTTGGGAACGATGGTACCAAACCAGGCTTTTGGCCATTCTTCTTGTGGCGCAAAGTCCCAAACGGTTTTGGGCGCGAGGAAGCCTTTTTTGGCGGCCGGCACAACAATGGCCATGCCGACCAAGGCACCGACGATAGAAGGAAATTCCGGTCCAAGAAAGATTCCGGTAAGGGCGTAGGGGACAGCAAAGGCCAGGCCGGTAAAGAGGGCGAAAGGCGTCATCTCAAGTCCCTCTTTCCAGCTCTTGTTTTTGCCGAAAAAACGGGTGAGCATCATGACCATCAGCAACGGCATCAGGGTTCCGACGATGGCATGGCCAATGGCTACTTCAGAGGTGATTATCTGCAGAAACACTTCCCAGCTTGATCCGCTGGCGGTGAGCTGATTGCCAATCGCGATATGATCCAGTCCATTGGTGACACCGATGATAATAGGGGTTCCAACGGCGCCGAAAGAAACCGGCGTTGATTGAATCATCATGCCCACCATGATAGCGCCGAGGGCGGGAAAACCGATGGCGACCAGCAATGGCGCGGCGATGGCAGCCGGCGTGCCGAAGCCGGAGGCACCTTCGATAAAACAGCCGAAAAGCCACGCCAGAATAAGAACCTGAATCCGTCGATCTGGACTGATGTTGGTGAACCCCGCCCGGATAGTTGAAATAGCACCGGAATTCTGAAGGGTATTGAGCAGCATGATCGCTCCAAAAATAATCCAGAGTACTGCGGCGGTAACAATGATGCCCTGGAAGGTTGAGGCGAGCACACGGTTCAGGCTCATCTCCCAGAAGAACAGAGCAATGCCTGCTGCTGAAAGATAAACAATGGGCATAGCTCGCCGAGCCGGCCATTGCAGGCCAACCAGCAGCACGGCTGCGATAATAATAGGTGTAGCTGCGAGTAATGCTTGGATCCCTGGTGACATAAAATAACCCCTTGCGAAAAAGATTTATTGTGCTACCTGCGGTCGTATTGTCCTGCGATGGTGCCGACTCTTGCGTTTATTCAGCTAGGTCCATTATGAAAAAAAACACAGTTCCCGAATGGGCACTATGTAAATTAAGGAATTCCGTCAATGGATGGGCGCTGATGATCTGGACTCCTTCTGGACTCCTTGCGCGCCATCAAGGCCGGGTCGAGATTCCTCTATAATAGTGTTCTTACCGGTATAAGATAAAAGCTCTTGGCAAAATATATAAAACACCATGTTTGGCAAAGAGGTATGACCTCTTATATGTCATGATTGTTGTCCATGTAAATACAATTTTTGTATATCGATAATTTTTTGTCATAAGGATGATAAGATTTGTAAAGCAAATACCTGGACCGATTAAAACAACAAAAACAGTCATGATTGGCTTCTGGTGTGATTCAGTGCCTGTCTCCCCTTGGCTTTTTGTCGTAAAATTTGACCACCTGTGGTATTTTCCCCTGCCCTTTCCAGGATGGAAAAAAATGTTGTTCTAGTCCTCTGCAGAATAACTATTGGTTTTTACCAGTTCCAATGGTGGACACTGAACTTGAAACCGTCTTATTCGATTGCGTTCAAATTCTTTTTGCCAAGGAGATAAAAATGAAAAAGATTTTTTTGGCCCTGTTTTGTATCGTCATTATAATACCGGCTACCGCCTGGTCCCTTGACCCGGTCAAAATCGGCATGGTGACCACCCTTTCCACCAAGGCCGGTTATCTCGGGGAAGAGGTTCGTGATGGTTTCCGCTTGGCCCTGGCCCAGGGAGGTGGCAAGTTAGGCGGTATTCCGGTTGAGTTGGTGGTAGAAGACGATGGCGCTGACCCGGGCAAGGCCAGGCAGATCGCCGATCGTTTTATCAAGCGCGACAAGGTCAAGATCATGACCGGAATCATCTTCTCCAACGTGGCGATTGCCGTGGTACCCAGGGTGGTCAGCAGCGACGTCATCTATATCAGCCCTAATGCCGGGCCATCTCTGCTGGCCGGCAAGGGGTGTGATCCCAATTATTTCAACGTCGCTTATCAGAACGACAATCTGGATGAAGTGGTCGGTCAATATGTCAACGAAGCCGGTTTTACCAACGTTTACCTGCTGGCTCCCAATTATCCTGCCGGTAAAGATCACATTGCCGGATTTAAGCGCTACTATCAGGGACAGATTGCCGGTGAGGTCTACACCAAGCTCGACCAGTCCGACTATGCGGCCGAGATTGCGACCATGCGCGCCGGCAACCCGGATGCGCTGTTCTTTTTTCTGCCGGGCGGCATGGGGATCAACTTCCTTAAGCAGTTTGACCAGTCCGGCCTTAACCGGACAATTCCGGTCTTTGGACCGGCTTTTTCTTTTGATGAACGGCTGTTGCAAGCCGTCGGTTCGGCAGCATTGGGGGTAAAAAACGGCTCCCAATGGACCCATGACCTCGACAATCCCGCCAATCGTCAGTTTGTTGCCGCGTTCCGTGAAACGTACGGGCGCACTCCGACACTCTATGCCAGTCAGGGCTATGATGCCGCGCGCCTGATCGCTAGTGCCCTGAAAAGCGTCAACGGTGATGTCGCGCAATTGACGGCATTGCGTACGGCATTGCGGGCGGCTGACTTTGAATCGGTGCGCGGGAATTTCACATTTTCTAGCAACCAGCACCCGATTCAAAACCTCTATATCCGTGAAGTGGTGCAGGATGAAGCCGGAATTTTCACCAACAAGACCCTCAAAGCTGTCTTCACTGAACACAGCAATGCCTATGTTGGCGAATGCGCAATGGGTGAATGAAGGAATAATCTGATTCTGGCGAATTTATGCTTTTAGTTTTTGAACAATTGCTCAACGGCCTGCAGCTAGGCGTCACCCTGTTTCTGCTCTCCGCCGGTCTGACCCTGATCTTCGGCATCATGCAGGTGATCAACCTGGCCCATGGTTCCTTTTACATGATCGGCGCTTATGTCGCGGCGACGGTTACCGCCTATACCGGTTCTTTTCTGCTCGGGCTGGCGGTCGCCCTGCCGGTTACCGCGCTGATCGGTATGCTGGTCGAAATGAGTATGTTACGTCGGCTGTACCACAAGGAGCATGTTGATCAGGTGTTGGCAACCTTCGGCTTGATCATGTTTTTCAACGAATTGACCCGGATTATCTGGGGGCGCCAGCCCCTGTTCATGGATGTCCCGGCCTGGTTGTCAGGCAGCATTGAACTGATCCCCGGCATTCCCTATCCGACTTATCGCCTTGCCGTGATCGGGGTCGGGCTGCTGGTCGCCTTGTTCCTCTATCTGATGTTCGCCTATACCCGCATCGGCATGCAGATTCGCGCCGGTGCCAGCAACCGTGAGATGGCGGCTGCTCTGGGGATCAATATCAAGCGCCTCTACACCCTGGTGTTCGGCCTTGGCACCCTGCTGGCCGGACTGGCCGGGGTGATGGCCGGACCGATCCTTGCGGTTGAAGCGGGGATGGGGGAGAGTATTTTGATTCTCACTTTTGTCGTCATCGTTATTGGTGGCATCGGTTCGGTGCGCGGCGCTTTTGTCGGAGCCCTGCTGGTTGGTATGGTTGATACCCTCGGGCGAGCGTTTTTACCGCTGTTTTTTCGCCTGGTGTTCCCGGCCGCAACGGCTGATGGCGCTGCCGCCTCGATTGCTTCCATGTTGATTTACCTTCTCATGGCCGCGATTCTGATCTGGCGCCCGCGTGGACTGTTGCCGGCGCACTCCTGACAGGTTCTGCCCGACCCCCCAACTCGAAAGATTCGACATGTTCAGACCGACCCGAAAAATGCTCCTGTTGATTTCCGCCACCCTGCTGTTGTTGCTGTTGCCAACATTGCTCGGATGGCTGGGTGAAGAGTATCTGATTTCGCTGGCAAGCCGCATCCTGATTTACGCACTGGTGGCGGTCAGTCTCGATCTGATGCTCGGGTTTGGTGGTATGGTGAGCCTGGGTCATGCGGCATTTTTCGGGATCGGAGCCTATGTGGTAGCGATTTTTACCCATCACAGCTTCGATGGATCTCCTGTCCTTTCCTGGCCTTTTGTTCTGCCCGGACTGGATGGGGCGTTGGTACTGTGGCCTCTGGCGATTCTGGTTTCGGCACTTCTGGCAGCTATCATCGGTGCCTTGAGCCTGCGCACCAGCGGTATGCACTTCATCATGATCACCCTGGCTTTTGCCCAGATGCTGTTCTTCTTTTTCGTTTCCCTGGAAGCCTACGGTGGGGATGACGGTCTCAGCCTGTTTGCGCGCAACCGCTTCCCTGGTCTGGATCTGAGCGATGATACCCATTTCTACTATCTTTGCCTCGCTGTGCTCGGAATCTTTCTGCTGATCGCTTATCGCCTGGTGTCGTCCCGTTTCGGCATGGTGATTCGGGGCAGCCGGGACAATGAAAAACGGATGCAGGCCCTGGGTTTCCCGACTTTTCGTTACAAATTGGCCTGTTTTGTGATCGCCGGGGCGGCCGCCGGACTGGCGGGGGCACTGATCGCCAACCACACCGAGTATGTCAGCCCGGGATTGATGCACTGGACCCACTCCGGAGTGATTCTGGTCATGGTGCTGCTGGGGGGCAGCGGCACTCTGTTCGGGCCGGTTCTCGGGGCCGCGACGTTTCTGATTCTGGAAGAAGTGCTGGCGATTTACACCGAACACTGGATGCTCTATCTGGGTCCGGCGTTGATTCTGGTTGCCCTCTTTGCCCGCCATGGCATTTACGGCATCTTGACCGGTCGGGAGCGTAACAATGTCTGACCCTTTACTGAAGATCGTTGGCCTGCGCAAACATTTTGGTGCGGTCAGGGCCTGTCACAATCTGTCGCTGGAGATCTGCACGGGGGAGACTCATGCCCTGATCGGCCCGAATGGCGCAGGTAAAACCACCCTGTTGAACCTGTTGTCCGGCGATCTAAAGCCGGATGCCGGTCAGATTTTTCTCGATAACCGGGACATCACCCGGGTCCCGCTTTATCACCGTGCCCACCTGGGACTGGCACGCTCCTACCAGATTACCTCGATTTTTCCGCAACTCAGCGTCGAGGAGAACCTGCTCCTGGCAATTCAGGCCCACAGTGGCCATAGTTTTCGCTTTTGGAAAAAGGCGGTCAGTGATCCTCAATTGCGGCGTGAACTGGAGCCGGCGCTGGAGCGTGTTGGGCTTGAACACCGTGCCCGCGACCGGGCTGCTGCTCTGTCTCATGGTGAGAAAAAACAGCTGGAAGTGGGGATGGCGCTGGCATGCAACCCACGGGTTTTGTTTCTTGATGAACCGATGGCTGGAATGGGCCCCGGGGGCAGCGTAGAGTTAGGCAAACTGATCGCCGGTTTAAAACAGCAGATGACGATTGTTTTGGTAGAACACGATGTTGAGGCGATTTTCAGTCTTGCTGACCGGATTACCGTGCTGGTGTACGGTGAGATTGTCGTCACCGGGACGGCTGATGAAATCCGCTCCAGCGCGGCTGTGCGCGAGGCCTACCTGGGAGAAGAAGAACCATGCTGAAGGTCGAGGGGATTGAAACCTTTTACGGCAGTAGTCAGGCTCTGTTCGGCGTCAGCCTGCAGATCGGTGATGGTGAGGTGGTCACCCTGCTCGGTCGCAATGGTATGGGTAAAAGCACCACGGTCAAATCGATTATGGGGATAACTCCGGTCAGCAGTGGCCGGATGAGCTTCAACAATATCGACATCCACCCGTTGCCCAGTTACGCCATTGCCCGGCTTGGCATCGGGCTGGTTCCGGAAGGCCGCCAGATCTTCCCCAACCTCACGGTGCGTGAAAACATTCTGGTCGCTGCCGCTAATCGTGGTGGTCGCAAAGAACCCTACACCGTTGAGGAGGTGCTTGAGATATTTCCCCGTCTGGCCGAACGCCTCAATCATTATGGCGATCAGCTGTCCGGCGGTGAGCAACAGATGCTTGCGGTTGTCCGCGCCCTGATGACCAATCCCAAACTGATGATCCTGGATGAAGCAACCGAAGGGCTGGCGCCCCTGGTACGTAAGGAAATCTGGCACGGGTTGAGCGTGCTTAAAGGACGCGGTCAGGCGATCCTGGTGATCGACAAAAATCTGGATGCCCTGATGAAACTGGCCGACCGACACTACATCATGGAGAAAGGGCAGGTGGTCTGGTCAGGGGAAACCGCCGCAATCGCTGCCAATGAGAAGTTGAAGGCCCGTTACCTGGGGGTCTGATAATCGGGTTGTTGGAAACTCAGGATCATCTGGAACATATCAACGCAATCTGTATCAGTTCAGCACCGGATCGGGGCGGTAAAACAGCTGTCCCCCGAGGTGGAGGAGTTTTTGTGACATCAAAACGTTATGCCTCCCCGCTGTTGGGTTGGATCATGTGGGGATTGGTTGCTCATCTTTATCTTGTCGGTTTTTTCCAACGGGTCGCCCCGGCTGTCATGGTTGATGAATTAATGGCCGATTTTCAGATCGGTGCGGCGGTTCTGGGCAATCTGTCTGCCGCTTATTTTTATGCCTATGCTGCCATGCAGATCCCCAGCGGGATGCTCGCTGATGCCATCGGTCCCCGTCGTTTGAGTACTTACGCTGCGTTGATAGCGTCTCTTGGTATCTTTGCTTTTGCCCTGTCGCCTTACCTGTGGCTGGCGTATCTGGGACGTTTCATGATCGGTGCCTCGGTGGCGGTGGCCTTCGTCGCCTGTATGAAGCTGGCCGGCCACTGGTTTCCTACCAATCGGTTTGCCACCATCACCGGCGTTGCTCTGCTCATGGGTAATCTGGGCGGTATTCTGGCCGGGATTCCCTTATCCGAAGCTATTGCCCTGTTCGGCTGGCGTTCCTCCATGGTTGTCAGCGGATTTGTGACCCTTGTCGGTGCCATGCTGATCTGGGTCGTTGTGCGTGATGATCCTAGCGAACGGGGTTATGCCTCATTTGCCTACGCGGCCCAGCTGGATGGGAAAAAACTATCTGCTCGAGAGTCATTGCAGAGGGTTGTGAAACAGCGGGATACTTGGCTGCTGTTTTTTGCCGGTGGTCTTTCCGCTGCGCCCCTGCTCGTCTTTGCCGGACTCTGGGGTGTCCCTTATCTGACCCAGATCTATGGGATGGAACGTTCTCAGGCCGCCGGGCTGACCTCCACCATGCTGCTGGCGTGGGCCATTGGCGGGCCGTCCTTGGGAGCTATCTCGGATCGCTTCAGACGCCGTAAATTGCCCTATCTTGCGGCCAATGTCAGTGCAGCCCTGCTTTGGGGACTGTTTCTGTTTGCTGATATCCCTCAACCATTGCTTTATCCACTCTTCGCGGCTATGGGTTTTGCCTCCGGCGGGTTGATTGTCGGATTTGCTTTTGCACGTGAAGCAAATCATCCTGCCGTTGCCGGCACGGTGGGAGGGGTCGTCAATATGTCCATTTTGGGCTTTGCGGCATTGTTGCAGCCGTTACTGGGTTTTGTCCTTGATCGTCACTGGGATGGTACCCTGTTGGGTGGGACGCCAAGTTACAGTGCTGATGCCTATTTTTTTGCTTTTCTCTGGCTTTTTAGTTGTGTCTTATTGTCTGTGTTGGCCTTAATTCCGGTTACAGAAACCAGATGTGACATGTCGACCGAAGAGTTATAGCTGCGAGGTGAAAAATCGAAATCGAAATCGAAATCGGGATCGCTATCGGGTTGATCGGTTAATCGGGGGACATAATACCTATTACGTCCCCCGATCCCGCCGAGAGGATCAGGCGGTTTACGGCAAGGGCAAGAACGATTTTGATCCCGATAGCGATTTCGATTTCGATAAAGAACAGTTCTCTAATCGGGGGACATAATACCTATTACGTCCCCCGATCCCGCCGAGAGGATCAGGCGGTTTACGGCAAGGGCAAGAACGATTTTGATCCCGATAGCGATTTCGATTTCGATAAAGAACAGTTCTAACCGACTGTTCAGGTGGCGTTTGGCGGAATCACATAGAAGAGTATCGCAAAAAAGTGCAAGCAGCTGCCGGCCAGGACAAACAGGTGCCAGATGGCGTGGTTATAGGGCAAGCGTTTCCAGCCATAAAAAATTACGCCGCCGGTATAGGCTAACCCGCCGGCGACCAGCAGGCGGATGCCGGCAGGTTCAAGGTAGCCCAGCAGCGGTTTGAGCACGATCAGAATGCTCCAGCCCAGGACAAGGTAAAGGGTCAGGGACAACCCACGCTTTTGTCCCAACGGTGACACCTTAAGCAGAATCCCGGTCAGAGCAATCCCCCAGACCAGAGCAAATACTGACCAGCCCCAGGGGCCACGCAGGCTAACCAGCAAGAAGGGGGTGTAGGTGCCGGCGATCAGCAGATAGATGGCGATGTGGTCGAACCGGCGCAGCACCTCTTTTGCGCGGGGGGCGGTGATCGAGTGATAGAGGGTGGAAGATAGATAGAGCAAGATCAGAGTGGCACCAAAAATACTGCTGCTGACGATATGCCACACATCGCCACGGCTGACGGCAAGACGAACCAGAACCACCAGCCCAGCGATGGACAGCAACGCTCCAATCCCATGGGTTATGCTATTGGCAAGCTCTTCTGCGAGGCTGTATCTTTTCGTGTTTGATAATAGCTCACTCATTCATTGCTCCCGTATCTGCGATTATGCCTAAGACGGAAGTATAGCATTGACATAAAGGTCAATCAGTGTCTGAAGTTGTTGTTTTACAAAAGTATTACGTTGGTGGGAGGCGGGAGCATAAGCGGGGGACACAATACCTGTTATGAACAAAATAGGCATTATGTCCCCCCGATTACCCATTTTGAAAAAAACTTTCAAAATCTTCTTGACAAGTATGACCTATGTGGTTATATTTGGCTCAAATACATTTTGTTGTGGCAGGCAAAAGGTATTTTAACAAGTTTTCTCTCGTTACCTCCTTAGTGTGTCGCCCCGTGACCCCCCTCCTGGTCACGGGGCATTTTTTTGTGTGGAACCTCCCCTGCGTTGTTTCAGCTGACCTGGCTTTGGCGTTTGTGGTATATCCTGTCTTTTACCGTTGTTTAGCCCGTTACCCACCAAGGTCCGGTTAGCCATGTACAAAGAACATTTCGGGTTTAAGGAAGATCCTTTTTCTATCGCGCCCGATCCACAATTTCTCTATATGAGTGAGATCCACCGCGAGGCTCTTGCTCATCTGCTCTACGGTATGAAAGCCGACAGTGGTTTTGTCCTGCTGACCGGCGAGGTCGGCACGGGGAAAACCACGGTCTGTCGTTGTCTGCTCAATCAAATTCCGGACAACTCAGAGGTCGCATTTATTTTAAATCCCAAGCTGTCGGTGCTCGAATTGCTGGCGACCATCTGTGATGAGCTGGGGATCGCATATCCGGCCGGAACCGCCAGTATCAAGGTTTTTGTCGACTGCCTGAATCTGTTTCTGCTTGATGCCCACAGTCACAACAAGCGGACGATATTGATTATCGATGAAGCACAGAATCTCAGTGTTGATGTGCTGGAACAGATCCGTCTGCTAACCAATCTGGAAACCGATAAACGTAAGCTGCTCCAGGTGATTCTCCTCGGCCAACCGGAACTCAACCAGCTGCTTGAGCGAGCCGAATTGCGCCAGTTGTCACAGCGTGTTACCGCTCGTTATCATCTCGAGCCGCTCTTGCTACGCAACATTTCAGCTTATCTGGGCTACCGGTTGGCAAAAGCCGGAGTCGAGCGCCCGCTCTTTACGCCGGCAGCCATCAAAAAACTCTATCGTTTAAGTGGTGGCGTGCCGCGACTGATCAATCTGATCAGTGATCGAGCTCTGCTAGGGGCTTATTCGCGGGGGGAGCATCAGGTTCGTTCAACGGTGTTGACCCAGGCCGCCCGGGAAATATTTGGCGCCGAGCGCAAGCACCGAAGAACTGGAAAATGGTTTTTTTCTGCCGTGCCCTTGTTGCTTGTGATTGCTGCCGTCGTTGTTGCCCTGGTTCTTTTTTTGCCGACGCCACAGCGGCAAGAAACGGTGGCGCTGGAACCGTTAGCGCCAGTGCAAGCGGATGTCATTGAAGAAAAAGAAGCCGGCGAGCATCGGTCGCCGCCAGTGGTCGATTCCGCCCCGGAGCAATTGGCAGCAGTCCTTGCCGTGACCGCGCCACCGCAGACAACAGCCGAGCAGAGCCGCAATCAAGCGATGCAGGCGCTGCTGGCATTGTGGGGCTATACTGATTCTTTAGACCCGGTAGCCACAACTACTGTTGCTGATTTGTATGGACTGGGCTTGCTGGAAGAAGAGGGGGGGCTGGAATTATTACGCACGTTCAATCATCCGGCCCTTCTGTCGTTGATCGATGCCTATGGGGATGGTCAATTTTATGTTTTGCTGACGGCCCTTGATGACGCAAATGCGACACTGATCGTCGGTACAGATCTGGTTCGGGTTCCCATTGCCACCTTGTTGCGTCAATGGGATGGCCATTTCAGCATCCTCTGGCAGTTGCCCCCGGGTTACGAACAGGTCCTGCGCTATGGCGACCAAGGGATCATTGTCTTCTGGCTGGAGCAGCAGCTCGCTGCGCTAGCCAACCGTGAGCCGCGTGACATGCTGAACCTGCGGTTCGATCATCAGTTGATGAATGAGGTGCGGCGTTTTCAGCGTCGCCATGGCCTGACTGCTGACGGCTTGGTGGGTCCTCGGACCCTGATGACAATGAACGCCCAGATGGCAACAGATCAGCCGCGGCTTGCCTTTGAGCGGGAGCAATGAAGATGTCATTTATTCTTGATGCCTTGAAAAAATCAGAACATAAACGCCGAGCACAAGCTGGGGGGGAATCTGTTGCGCTTTTTGAGCTGTACGATAAAAAAATAATCGCGCGGCGACGATCATTACAGTTACTGATGATTGTTTTATTACTGGCAATTCTGCTGCTGCTCGGTGTGCTCGTGTGGCAACGCCCCTGGAATGCTACGAACAGGTCGGAAATGCCGGAAATAGGGATTGCCGAGCCGTCAGTTCCGGCACCGGCAGCACAGCCTCCGGTGGTCATTCCGGCGCCGACAGCGCAGTCACACGAGGATCTTGAACCCGCCCCGCAATCCCTGGTAGCTCAAACCGGGGAACCGGCTGCTGCTGTTTCTGCCCCGTCAGCAGAAGCTCTACAACCCGTTCCTGTGCCGGTTCAAGGGCCTGCTGCGGAGCCTGTTATAATGACGACTCCACCGCCGCTCGAGAATCAGGTTTACGCTATCAGTGACTTGCCGACAGAGGTTCGGCGCCGCTTACCCCCGTTGCAAATGGCGTTGCATGCCTATAATGCTGCCGATGCCGCTGCCAGTCTGGTGCAGATCAACGGTCACCTGGTGCGTGAGGGAACGCAAATAGCGGACAATCTCAGCGTTGATGAAATTACCAGCAATGGGGCGATCTTGCGTTCCGGCCGCTATCGTTTCCTGCTGCCGCGCCGGGGTCAGTAAATAAGGATTATCTGCAGATCACCAACATTGGTGTTGGTCGGGCCGGTCATGAGCAACCCTGTAACCTTTTCGAAAAAGTGATAGGAATCGTTGTCGCCAAGGTAGCGATCTATCTCCAGAGCGTCACTTTTGGCGCGGGACAGGACCTCGGCGTCGGCAAAAGCGCCGGCAGCGTCGGTCGGTCCGTCGTTGCCGTCGGTTGCGGCCGAGAGAAAGAACACCTTCTTGTTCAGAGCATCTCCCCATGCTGATAACTCCTGCAGAAATGCCAGCGCCAGTTCCTGATTGCGCCCCCCCTTGCCGTTCCCTTGCAGCGTGACCACCGTTTCGCCACCAAACAGCAGACACGCCGGTTTTTCCATGAACAGGTCACTGGCGGCGACCTCCCGGGCAATGGTTGCCAGGTAGCGCGCGGCATGGCGGGCTTCGCCGGTGATCATGACGCTACCCGCCCGGGTGTGATAGCCGAGCTGTCTGGCTTGTTGCTCTGCCGCCAGCAGAGCGTGGTGATTGGTGCCGATAAGGATATTGGTCGCATAGCTGAGGCAATGGTCACCTTCCTTGGGGGTTTCAGCCAACGTGCCGGCCAGCCCCAGTTCCAGGGCCGCCAGGATACTGGCCGGGGTTCGCGATCGCAGCTGATAACGATCAATAATGTTGATGGCGTCGCTGAAGGTGGTGGGATCCGCACTGGTCAGGCCGGAAGCGATACTGCTGAGGTCGTCGCCGACAACGTCGGAGAGAATAAAGTTGAGGCTCCGGGCCGGTGCCGCCAGGCGTAAAAAATGCCCTCCCTTGATGGCGGAGAGGTGCTTGCGGACACAATTGATCTCGTCGATGGGCGCGCCACAGCCCAGCAGCAGGCGGGTGAGGATCTGTTTATCGGCCAGGGAAACAGCAACTCCAGCGCCGGAAGATTGCAGCTCCAGGGGGTAGGGGAGCAGGGCCGAAGCGCCGCCGGAAAGACAATTGATGATCAGGGTTTTTTCGTCAGCGATGTTGGCCAGTTGCGCAAAGCGGCGCGCAGCGTCAAGCCCGCGCTGATCGGGGACCGGGTGCGAGGCTTCAATAACCTCGGTGCGTTGCAATGCTTCGAGATGTCCCTCTTTGACGCAGATCAGCCCCGTGTCGATGCGCTCTCCCAACAGCTCTTCGAATGCTCGGGCCATCGGCGCCGTGGCCTTGCCCGCTCCCAGCAGCAGGATCCGGCCATAGTGGCTCAGGTCGAGGTCGATTGCCAGGTCTTCAGTGTTAACCCGCAACAGGTCGCCGCACAGGGTGACCCTGGTGTGGATCGCCTGGTAAGGGTCAACTCGCTGTAGCGCCGCTTGAACTATCTGTTGCAGGTGGTGTCGACAGGTTTGAGGTTTGGGTGCTGCCGCTGTGGTCGGGTTGTTGATCCTGATGGTTGATCCAGATTGAGGGTTCATACGGATATCCATTTTCCATTGAATTTTAGCCTGATTCCTGCTTTAACTTCCAGCGTTTGTAGTTTAGCAAAAGACGATGCCTAGCGAGTAAAGAAATGACAACCAAACAACCGACGAAGCAATTGATGGACTGGCGAATCCGTTTGTACTACTGGCTGGAAAGCCGCGTTATCCAGCGGCTGGTGATTGCCGTGATTATGTTTAACGCGGTGCTTCTCGGGCTGGAAACGGTGCCGAGTATCAATGAACCCTATGGAAATTTGCTGTTTCAGCTTGATCGTTTGTGCCTGTTGATTTTCGTCGTGGAGTTGACTCTGGCGATTATTGCCATGGGGCCACGCGGCTTTTTCCGTGAACCCTGGCGGGTGTTTGATTTTATCGTCGTCGGTATTGCTCTGGTGCCGGCGACCGGTGCCTTCAGTATTCTGCGCAGCTTGCGGGTATTGCGGGTGTTGCGTCTGGCCTCGGCGTCGCCGCGCATGCGCGTGGTGGTGTCAGCGTTGCTGGCGGCGATTCCCGGCATGAGTTCGATTATCGCACTGTTGTTGCTGGTGTTTTACGTGGCGGCCGTCATGAGCACCAAGCTGTTCGGTGCCGATTTTCCCGACTGGTTCGGTTCCATCAACGCCTCCATGTACACCCTCTTTCAGATCATGACCCTGGAAAGCTGGTCGATGGGGATCGTCCGGCCGGTGCTCGAGGTGTTCCCCTACGCCTGGCTGTTTTTTGTCCCCTTTATCATGCTGGCGACCTTCACCATGCTCAATCTGTTTATCGCCGTGATCGTTGATGCTATGCAGAGCCAGGCTCATGTTGCCCAGCAAGAACAGATGCGTGATATTGAAGCGCTGGCTGAAGAAAAAGAGCGACAGCTGCATGCCGATATCGACAGCTTGCGCGGAGAGATCCGCGAGCTGAAGGAGCTGCTCAAAGGTACATCGGTCAATCAGTTCACTGCCAAACCGTAAGGACGATTCATGAATCGCCCCTTGACTATCAGACCTACAGGAATTGGACAATGATTCACCTGACCAACATTACCAAGCAGCATGGTCATCGCGTGCTGTTCAAAAATGCCGGCTGCCAGATCCTTCCCGCTAGCCGCACCGGCCTGGTTGGCCCCAACGGTGCCGGTAAATCCACCATTTTCCGTCTGATCAACGGCGAGGAAGGCCTCGATGGTGGTGATATCACCTGTTCAAAAAAAACGGTGATCGGTTATTTCTCGCAGGACGTCGGTGACATGGCCGGCCGCAGCGCCCTTGCCGAAGTGATTGCCGCCTCGGAAAAGACCGTCCGCCTCGGACAGGAAATCACTGCCATGGAAGCGCAGATGTGCGAGCCGATGGATGATGACGCCATGGCCCAGCTGCTCGAGCGTTACGGTGACGTCCAGCAGGAATACGAGCAGCGTGGAGGCTATGATCTGGAATCACGCGCCCAGGCAGTACTCACCGGGCTGGGGATTGGCCCCGACGACTATAACCGCCCGGTTGAAAGCTTCAGCGGTGGCTGGAAAATGCGCATTGCCCTGGCCCGGATTCTCACCCTGAATCCCGATGTGCTGCTGCTTGACGAGCCGACCAACCACCTTGATCTGGAGTCGATCATCTGGCTGGAAAACTGGCTCAACGATGAGTACCAGGGCTCCCTGCTGATGACCAGCCACGACCGCGATTTTATGAATCGGCTGGTGACGCGCATTATCGAGGTGGGCAACGGTACCATTACCACCTACGGCGGTAATTACGATTTTTATCTGCGCGAGCGTGATATTCGCCGTGAGCAGCTGATCGCCAGCCATCGCCGCCAGCAGGAGATGCTCGCCAAGGAAGAGGATTTCATCGCCCGCTTCGCTGCCCGTGCCTCCCACGCCGCCCAGGTGCAGTCACGGGTAAAAAAGCTGGAAAAGATTGATCGGATTGAACTGCCGCAGGAACAACGATTGGTGCGCTTCGACTTTGCTGAGCCGCCGCGTAGTGGTGATGACGTGCTGGCTTTCAAGGATCTCGCTAAGGTCTGGCAACGCGAGGATGGGCGCGATCTGCCGGTGTTTTCCGGAGTGTCCGGGCTGGTACAGCGCGGTGATAAGATTGCTGTGGTGGGGATCAATGGCGCCGGAAAATCGACCTTTCTGAAAGTTCTCAGTGAGCAGGTAGCGCCGAGTCAGGGGACTGTGACGGTAGGAGCCAATGTCTTCCCCGGCTATTTCAGCCAGCACTCGATGGATCTGCTCGATCCGAAAAAAACCGTCTACGAAACCGTACAGGATGCCCTGCCGCAACTGACCGTCGGGGTGCTGCGTAACCTCTGTGCGGCCTTTTTGTTTCCGGGGGATGATGTTGAGAAACGGGTCGACAAACTTTCCGGCGGGGAGAAATCGCGCCTGGTGCTCGCCACCCTGCTTGGTCGCCCTTTAAATCTGCTGATCCTTGATGAGCCGACCAACCACCTCGATATCCAGTCGCGCGAGGTGTTGCTCGAAGCACTGCAGGGGTTTGCCGGGACGGTATTGATCGTCAGTCACGATCGCCACTTTCTGCGCTCACTGGTCAATCGCGTTTTTGAGATCGACCATGGTGTCATGACCCCTTTTGCGGGAGGATATGAATATTATCTGGAAAAGACCGGAAACTGGGGGTGAAATCGGGGGACATAATACCGATTTGTTGTTTAAATCGGTATTATGTCCCCCGATTTCGGTCAATTTGTTGTTTAAATCGGCATTATGTCCCCCGATTTCGGTCGATTTGTTGTTTAAATCGGTATTATGTCCCCCGATTTCAGCCTATTTCCGGGGGGGCGTACCTTGAATGTCAGCAGGATTGCCATGCTGACCAGCGCCGCCAGTAATAGACCGATCAGGGTCGCGGAATCAGTGATATCCAGGATAAACCCCACCAGTACCGGTGCCAGTGCCGTTGACACGACCATGATGGCCGAGGCAACAGAGCGGATGGCGCCAAGGTGCCGGGTGCCGTAGCGCTCCGGCCACAGGGCTCCAGCGGCCGCACCACTGCCACCAAGACTGCCTCCGGTCAGCAGCAGATAGAGGTAGAGAGCCCAGTCACCGGGGATGATGGCCAACACCAGCAAGCCGCCGACCAGAGGCAGCAGACCCACAGCCAGGGTGCGCTGGGCACCGAGACGATCAACCAGTGGTCCGGCAACCAGCAGGCTGAGCAGATGACCGAGGGCAAAGCCGGTAAAGGCGACGCCAATCTTTTCCAGTGGCCAGCCACGCAGGCCGACAATAGCGGCCTGATGAAAGAGAATAGCGGTAATGGTAAAAGGAGTCGCCAGGGCCGCGGGTAACAGCAGATAAAAGCCGGGGTCACGCAGCACCTGGTTACGGGTCAGGCTGGTCTGTTGGTCGTTGGTCGTCGTCTGTTGCCTGGTGTCGTCCGGCGGTGGGGCATGGCGCGCCAGCAGCAGTAACATCGGCAGAGCAACCAGTAACAGAAAAGTAACGGCAACAAACCACGGCAGGCGCCAGTTACCAAGGACCAGCAAGAGTCCGGCAGCCAACGGCAAGGTCGATTCTGCCAAGGGAAAACCGCTAACGGTGAGGGCCATGACGCGTCCGCGTTGCTGATGAAAATAGCGCCCGGCCACCGTAACACCCAGATGGGACAAGAGCCCCTGGCCACCAAAGCGGATCAGCAAAAAACCGGGAATCAGCATCAGCCAGTGGGCAGCCAGCCCGATCATCAGGCAACCGCCAACCAGAATCAGCAATGCCGCCAGGGTCAGTTGGGGTAAGGGGCGGGTGTCCACCAGTGCGCCAAATTTCAGTAGCAGCAGCGCCGAAACCAGGGTCGCACCACCGTAGCTCAAGCCGTAAGCGCTGTTGCTCAAGACAAATTCATCACGAATCAGATGGCCGAAAACCGAGATGAAAAATGTCTGGCCAAAACCTGAGGTAGCCGTGGCAAACAGGGCAAACAGGGCCAGTTGTGGATGTTCTGCGATAAATTTAGGTGGTTTCATCAAAAGATCAATGGCAATGGGTTGAGGTTAAACGCAACCATTCCACTGTATCAGGTTCCACAGAAGGTTTGATAGATTCGATTTGAGGGTTCCGGCGGTTCACGGTAGTCGCGGTCAGCGTCAGCCAGGTCGGCATAGGGCGTTGCCAGGATCCGCAGCAGATGTTCAAAAGGTTGCAGGTTGCCATCCTGTTCGGCGGCGGTCAGCGCCCCTTCGACCCGATGGTTGCGCGGAATCACCGCCGGATTGTGCCGATCCATGATTTTTCTGACTGTGCGCAACGGTTGCCCCTGTTGCGCCAGTCGCTCCCGCCAGCGTTTGTGCCATTCCTGAAATGCTGCGTCCTGATGCAGCTCGCTGTGCGTTAATTGCTCATCGGCCAGATCACGGAAACTGTTGGTATAATCGGCGCGCAAGCGCTGCATGATGGCGAGCAGATCGTCAATCAGTGCGACATCCTGCTCTTGTTCGTCCAGCAATCCCAGTTTTCCTCGCATCCCTGGTAACCAGTAGCGCCGAAATCTACTCTCAAATTGATCCAGCGCCTGTTGCGCCATAGCGACAGCGGTTTTCTGCTGTTCGGCCAATAGCGGCAACAGGGTTTCGGCAAAACGGGTCAGGTTCCACTGGGTGATGGGGGGTTGGTTGGCATAGGCGTAGCGCCCCTGATGATCGATGGAACTGAACACGGTGGCAGGGTTGTAGGCGTCCATAAAGGCGCAGGGGCCGTAATCGATGGTTTCTCCGGCAATCGATACATTGTCGGTGTTCATCACCCCGTGAATAAAGCCGATCAACAGCCACCCCGCGACGAGAGCAGCTTGTCGGTCGATAACTGCCTCGAGCAAGGCGAGGTAAGGATTGTCCTGCGCGGCGGCCTCCGGGTAGTGGCGGTGGATACAGTAATCAGCGAGAATTTTCACGTCATCCCTGGTGCCGCGCCAGGCGGCGTATTCGAAGGTGCCGACGCGCAGATGGCTGGCCGCGACTCTGGTCAGGACCGCGCCCGGCAGCAGGGTATCGCGGCGCACCGATTCCCCCGTTGTCACCACCGCCAGACTCCGGTTGGTCGGGATACCGAGGGCATGCATCGCCTCGCTGATCAGATATTCGCGCAGCATCGGCCCTAATGCCGCCCGTCCATCGCCACGGCGCGAAAAGGGCGTTTGACCGGAGCCCTTGAGCTGAATATCGACCCGCTCTCCCGCCGGGGTGATCTGCTCGCCTAACAGCAGGGCGCGGCCGTCCCCCAGCATGGTAAAGCCGCCAAACTGATGGCCGGCATAGGCTTGGGCGAGAGGAACAGCGCCCGGAGGCAACAGGTTTCCGGCAAAAATTTCAGCACCCCGGGAAGTATTCAGTTCCTGCGATTTAAGGCCGAGTTGCTCTGCCAGGAGGTGATTAAATAGCGTCAACTGAGGATCCCGCACCGCCACCGGCGCTTGTCGCTGGTAGAACATATCGGGCAGCTTAAGGTAGCTGTTATCAAAGTTCCAACCGGTCTGTGCTGACGTCGCGAATTCTGCAGTGGCCATCGTGCCCCCGATAATTGACGTTGCCGGGTCTCTGTTCAGCACCGGATCCAAAGGCCCGGCGCAAGGATAGAGCTGAATAGTTACCTTGTCGGCTGGTCCTATTGTAACGTCAAGCAGGCGGCGGAGGATAGAGGGGGGGGGCGGTGAAACAACAACCACATTGGTATCTGTCCAGCACCGGGTCGGGGGTGTCGCCCCTGTTGTAAATTGAACAGGTGGCCTTTTACAATATAAATTAATGAATTTCAGTAGGTTAGTCGTTAGCGTGAAATTTTTCGTGTTGGGAATTGAACATTGATGCAGTCAATGAGTTTTAACAACTATGCTAAATATGACTGTTAGGGTGTTGATTTATCGAGGGGTATGGTTTTTTGGGGGGTTGAGGTATGTTTTTTGCTTCTCTTTTTGGTTCTTTGTGATCGTGCAAAGAACAACACAAGAGGACTAATGGATATGCGAAACAACTGTTGTGTTTTGGATGAGATGGCAGCGCAGACCATCCAAAAATACGATTATCGAGTTGAAAATGACATTTTTTTTGAACGTGTATCTGGTCAGATTTGTCTGGCAGAAGCACTTTATCTTTCTACCAACGTCCAAAGAACCCTTCGCTCACAACCGGTTCGCTACAGGGTCGTCGATTTTCTCGACAGCAGGATATCTGCAATAGATCAGAAATCCATTGATCAACTGTTCAGTACAAAACTGCTTCGTTCATCGGGGAAAAAATTAAAATTGCTGCTGATTATCAAAGATAATGATGATTTGATCTATTATGTGATTGAAAACATCAAATCATTTTCCAGCGAATGCCTGACCCTTGTTTTTGACAATCGGCGAGAACCGGAACACTTCATTGAAAATGACCAGGTCTATTCAATGGCTAACTGTAGTTGACTCTCCGCCCTTCTCTGATGGCAATCCTTTTGTTTGAGTTTGATTTCGTCCCCCGGCTTTAGCCTGGTAAAGGGCCTTGTCTGCCGCATTAAGGACACTCATAAATGCCGGCTCATCGCTACCGACCCGGTACCAGCTGATACCAATTGATGCCGTCACGTCAATCATTTTGCCATTGCAGGAGATCGGGGTTTCGCAGATGTGCTTGCGGCAGCGTTCGGCTAGGGTATGAGTTGTTTCCAGCGAGCTGTTGGGCAGGATGATGAGAAATTCCTCGCCGCCGAAGCGCCCTACCAGATCTTGTTGACGCAGGCTGGTCTGAATGCGCTGGGCAATAATTTTTAGTACCAGATCACCAGTCAGATGCCCGTGGTTATCGTTGATCTGCTTGAAATGATCAATGTCCAGCATCATCAAACCGTTGGTTTTTTCCTTGTGCTCTTCCTGGCGAGGTAAAGGTTTTAACCCCGCAGATAGGGCTTGAGCCATAATCTCCCGGCGGGCCAGCACGCCGGTCAGTTGATCAATGTTTGCCAGATTTTTAAGTTGGGCCTGCACAACGGCGAGGCGGCCGGTGAGGTTTTTGACAATCAGCATGGCCGGCGAAGCGACCAGAAACAACACAATCGCCAGAATACTCACATTTTTCCAGATCAGGGACGAGATGATCTCTTGATAGTGGGTTACCTCTTTGTAGATTTCAATGACACCGATCACCTGGCCCTGCTTGGAAACAACCGGTACGTAGGTTCCTACCACATCGGGCTTGAAATTTTGCTCATCGGCCAGATCAACCGGAACCTCCTTGTGTTTCAGCGAAGAATCCACCTGCCCGGCCAGGGCGTTGGCCAGCCGTTGGTTGTTGTCATCCCGCTGACCGATGATGGCAGGATCGGTACTGTAGACAACCCGGGATAGATGGTCGAAGATTTTGATCTTGCTGATGTCAAAAAGTTTCAGGAGGTCACGCAACCTCAGATCAAAATCCGCTATCTGGTCGTCCCCGATCTCTATCTGCCAGGTTTGCCGGCTATCCTGCTTGATAAATTGATTGCCTTCAAAGTGAATAAGCGCCGCGACAATCTGCACGGCATCCAGCTTGGCCTCATCAAAAATCTGGTGGTGGTAGGTTCTATTCAGGCCCAGCCCGGCCAGTATCAGGATAGCGAGAATAGACAACATCCCGATACCCATCAACCGGGCAAAAAAGCGCGAAGACAGGTTGTTGTTGTCAGTGTTGTGCAGGGGCATCAATCCTCATTTCAGCTGTTGTCGGAGTTTGCCCGCTAGCTCGGTCAGTAGTTTAAGGTCTTCGTTGGTCAGTTGTCTTCTTGCTGTTGCCAGCTCAGCGTTGTAAACACGACTGACCAGCTGGTTCAGGCCACTGTGCAGTTGCTGGTAGGTGGCGCGTTTTTCTGCAATAAAGTCGTTAAGCGCAGCGGCAACCTCCTTAAATTCATCATTTTTGCGCAGCCAGATTTGCTTTGAAAAATCCCCTGTAGCAACCATCTCCAGATCCTTCACCAGGCGGATGGCGACGCCGTTGGACTTTTGCCGGATAAACCAGCAGGATCCGGCCACCAGGATAACAATCAGGGCAAAGGTAAGGCCGACGGTGTACAGAAAAATCTGCCCGATGATCTGGTCGGTTGTGTCAATGGTCACGTGCGCCCGCCACAGCAGCTTGTCGATCTCGCGGTGCACCATGTAGTTGAAAAATACCGTTGACAGCCCCGCCGCCAAAAACCAGGAGAGCATAAAGGGGATGAGAAACTTGCCCTGAAAGGTGCCCTTGTCGACAATGTATTGTCTGCGGAAAAATGGGATTTTCTTCATTCCAGGTTCCTTATTTATTGTGGCAGGACAGGCACAAGGCGCTGCGGTAGTTGCTTATCACCAGCATGTGTTGAATGCCCGAGTAGCGGTTGTGGCAGGTGCCGCAGCCAATTTTTCCATCAAACAACTTCACCTCTTCGGGTAGAAATTCAGGCGGTGTATAGGCCATGGGGCGCTCGCGGTAAGCCTCCTGATAGGAGCTGCCGATCGGGTGGTTCAAGCGGCCGGAAAAGTGGTTCCAGTTGCCGGCGCCAAGGTCAGCGTCAATCGAAGCGATGCGGTCCATGTGGCACTCAATGCACAACAGGGTGGTCGCATCCATGCGGATCCCGCGGTCTTGCACCTCAAATTGGCCGACGTGGGTTGTGCCGATCAGCATGTGTCCCTTATCGTCGACATCGTGGCAGATCAGGCAAAAGGGTTTGCCCGCAACATTACGGCGCAGGTAATAGGCCGCCCGCCGTCCCGACTTGCTCTTGCCCTGGTGAACATCATGACAACTGACGCAGGTAAATCGTCCGTCTACCAGCAGCATGTCACCGGGCAGGTGTTTTTTTGGGATGATGTCGGTTGGATGGGCCTGATAGTCGCGCTGCGACGGGTGACAGGTGGCGCAGGATTCAGTGACATCGGGACGCAGGTTGTTACGCCCACCTTGCGCACTGGTATGACAGATGAGGCAGTCGTCAGGGGCAAAGCGGTGACCATCCTGTGACGACAGAACCCAGGCCGCAATCAGTACAACGCTGATAATAACAACAACGAAAATGCTGCGGATTGTTCTGCTCATTTTTTAACCATTTCAACCGTGAGCTGCATTTTTTTACACAGGACATTGATTCTGCCCAGCGGCACGTCAACCGGTTCCCCTGCGTTATGGCGTGAGGTTACTGTTTCCAGCAAGTCCTCGATCTCCCGCAGCGACTGATCGAGGGTTTGCTGATCAGCGCGGTAGCGATGCTGTACCTTATTGACTGCCGTTGCCAGGGAATGGAGTACATCGGATTCCCTGAATCTCAGGTCCTGGGCTTTCGGCTGCTTCAGGTCTTCTTTCAGATAACGTTTAATCCGATACATGGGCCCGGCGATGCGATGAGAATAGTAGACCAGAAAAGCCGCCGCCAGTAAGCAGGGGACCGCAAAAAACACCAGGCTGGTGATAACCGAGTTGAGCAGAACATCTTCCTTTATCTGCATCAGCTTCAGCATCACCGCGCTGTAATGAGCCTCGAGAAAGACCCGGGTCTGGAAATACAGGTACACCTGCCAGACCAGCACCACCACGACAAAGAACAAGCTCAAGCAAATGCCGATGTGCCGATAGAAAAAGCGCGGGATCATGTCGAGTTGTGCTGTTGGTTGGTCGTTTGCCATGCTGTACTCCGATCCGTAATCTGTAATTCGTAAAACGTAATTCGTAAAACGTAAAACGTGAAACGTGAAACGTAAATCGTAAAACGTAAATCGTAAAACGTAATCCGTAAATCGTAAAACGTAATCCGTAAATCTTTTAACTTTTCACGTTTAACGTTTAACGTTTAACGTTTAACGGCCTCTAAGGCCTCTAAGGCCTCTAAGGCCTCTAAGGCCTCTAAGGCCTTTCCGGATGAAGCGCCCTTGAAAGGCCGTAGAGCATCTTCGTCAGGTCATTCAGCTTTTGTGCCAGGTTTTCTCCCGTCGCTTTATCGATATAACCCACCATGGTTGCAAGTTCAAGCTGGGTATCCAACTCACTCGCCGAGCCTTGGGCAATACCAATGAACTGCAAAAACTCTTTGTTTCCTCTGCGTCCAGCACCCTCAGCAATATTGCTTGGGATAGAGGTTGCAGCACGTCGCATTTGCGAACTCAGGCCATAAACTTCAGACCTGGGAAAGCTGGTTGTAATTTCGTAAATATCTTTTGTCAATTGCATCGACTTCTGCCAAACATCCAATTTTCTATGC
Source organism: Pelovirga terrestris (assembly GCF_014773365.1). Classification (GTDB taxonomy): domain Bacteria; phylum Desulfobacterota; class Desulfuromonadia; order Desulfuromonadales; family Geopsychrobacteraceae; genus Pelovirga; species Pelovirga terrestris. The sequence goes on along the minus strand of NZ_JACWUN010000008.1, from coordinate 65,322 downwards.
GGCCTGATATCCATACCCCCCCCCTGAGGAACTGTGAAACGTAATTCGTGAATCGTAAAACGTAATTCGTAAAACGTAAATCTTTTAACTTTTCACGTTTAACGTTTAACGTTTAACGGCCCTTACAGCCTTTCCGTCCTCTCTTCTTATTTCGCAAATACCGCGTCTTCCAGCAGCACCTTGAAGCTGTGCCCCATGCCGACGGTGTGATCGCTGCGCAGGATGCCGGTCGCCGTAACGACATCGCCCAGATTTGCCGTTTCGCTGGTGACCGTCATCACCTGGTTATCAGGCTCGCTACCGGTCCCATCGGCCAGAGCGATCCAGTTTTTCCCCTGGATATTGCTGCTGACGCGGATGACCCGGGCGGTCAGGCTGACGGTTTTGCCGGCCAGGTCCTCACGGGTGGCAAACAGGTCAGCAACCGATATCTGTCCGGGCTGCTGCACGATCAGGGTGGTCGGAATGGCTACCTCCTTGGGCTCTGGCGCTGTTTGCACTATGTCCGTGTCTCCCGGAACCTCAACCTGGTTAGAAATGCGGATATTGGTCACCAGCAGAATCTCCGGGAAGGTATGATTCATGGCGGCACTGTGAAAATCGCGCATGAGCAGGCCGCCAAGAAACTCAATCTGATCGCCGACAGCGATGTCGATGAAATTGGCGGCGATCCAGTATTGTTCCCCGCCTTCCTCAATCAGCATCATGGTGTACTTGCCCGCATGTTTACCCATCAGCACCGTACCGGTACGCACGTCCATGGCCAAGGATGATCCGGCCCAGAACAGCAAAAGGAGGAGCAGGAGGGTATTGGCGGTTATTTTGACATTCATCGTTGAATCTCCAATCGGTTAGTAGGTTTTCGGGCTGTGCTCGACATTGTGACAATTGAGGAAACACTGTCCGCTAAAGGTACCAAGCTTTTCGTAGTAGAGGCGTCCCTGGGCATCGGGACGGACTATGATATCATCAGCAACCGCACCCGGATACTGCCCGGTGGCAAAGTTGATCAGATGGCTGTTGTTGAGTTCCGTCCCCCCGTCGCGATAGCTGACGCCATGGGGATCATGACAGACGGCACAAGTGACCTGGTGGGTAGAAATATGAAGTGAATGTGCGCCAAAACTGTTGTTATTGAGCACGTTGGTGCGGTCATGGCACTGATAACAGAGAGCATAGGCAGTCATCTCGCTCGTCATCGGTTCCAGGGGGAAGGAATCTTCCGTTTCGTAGGCCTTCACCAGCAGATAGGGGTTATCCGAGCCGTGGGGGCCGCGCGGGCCGTTCGGGTTGCTGTTGCCGTGACAATCGCCGCAACCGATCAGCCACTGATCCTGGGTGTCGTAGGGTGGCAGCAAACTCGGCGGGGCCGGGCGACCAGCGCGTGAGCGAAAACTCGCCAGCGGGTGGAACGAGGGGTTGGCCGGATCAAAAGCAAAGCGCAAATTCTGCTGATCGACCTGCCGTTGTAGCGGCTGTGTGCCGAGAAAATTGGTATCGGCGTGACATTTGAAGCAGATTTCGTACTCGTAATCGGCGCTTTCCAGCTGCTGGCCACTCAAAGAGATGCCGCTGACGCCGCGGGTGGGACCGGCTGCTGCGCGTGGTTGACCGATTTGCGTTGGTGGCTGCGCGCTGTTGGCCTGATGGGGGTTGTGGCAGTCGGTGCATTCCACGTGCTGCGTCACCAGATCGGTACTGAAATCTTCGACCGGATCATGAATGCCGAAATAATCCTGGACGCCATGGCGAAACTCCTTGAGCAGTTCACTGTTGATATTGGAGGTGGCGACATGACCGCTATGGCAGGCCAGGCAGTTATCCTCTTCCGCAGCATACAGCAGCAGCCGCTCGGAGCTGCCGGCGGCATGGGAGACATGGCAGTTAGCACAGCCGTTCTGGGCGACGGTTGCGTAGTCAGCATGGGGCCAGGGGTTAGCCCCCTGGTTGTTCCAGGTGGCGGTCGACAGGGCATGGCTGGAATCGTCCCAGCCGGTACGGTTGTGACAGGCGCTGCACAGGGCCGAATATTCATTCGACATCACCATGAATTTGCCGAAGCGATTATCGTGCGGGTCATGACAGGCGGTACACTGCAGTTCGCCGCGTCCATCAAGATGCACCTCCGGCGGCAGACTGTCGGGATGGCGCAGCTGGCTATTGCGCATGGCCAGATCATTGTCATAGACGAAAGAGATCGGATGATCATCCGACAGGTCGGTGCCCAGGCGCGAACGAAACCCTTCCGGCATAAAGCGCACATCATCGTCAAACACAAACTCCGGCCGGGTCAATACCGCGCCCAGGGCGATGGTGCCGTCGTGGCATGAGAGGCATAGCTTTGACGCTCCCGTCGGCTGCCCCACCGCCGCATGCAGGGTGGAGCTGCTGTAGGGGATATAGTCGGCACGGCTTAAGCTGCGGTTCCACAAATAGGGGAACTCCGGGCTGGCATGGTGCGGGGTATGGCAGAAAATACAGATTTCATCGGCGTTGGATTTTACCGGTCCCGGCCCGGTCACCGACAGGTTGTGCTTGGTATCGACGATGCTGCTCGACGCCCACAACGGCAGGGCCAGCAGTGAGAGGATGGCAACAACTCCGCAGAGGTTTCTGGTCATGGCAGTTCTCCTCCCGCAAGAAACTGGAATATCTGCACCCGGTCATTGTAGGTGTCAGCGACATAGATGCGATCATGAGCATCAATAAACAGGCCGGAGGGTAACCAGAACTGCCCCGGTGCCTGCCCCGGTTCGCCATAGGCCATGAGCAGGCGGCCATCAGGGTCAAAGACCTGGATATTATCAAACAGGGTATCAAGTACGTGGATATTCCCTTCCGAATCAACCCCGATCGCCTTGGGGCGGGAAAAATAGCCCGGACCCATGCCGGCACTGCCAAAGGCGAGGAGAAATTCTCCGGCGGCAGAAAACACCTGGATGCGGTGATTGAGGGAATCTACCACATGGATGCGTCCCTGCGGCCCGACCGCCACCGCCACCGGGCCGTTGAACAGCCCTTCTTTCTCTCCGCTTGCGCCAATGTGCCCCTTGAGCTGCAGGGTGTCAAGATCGATCCGCATAATGGTCGCCTGTTCAGTGTCAACCACCAGCAGTTCAGCGGTTTGCGGGTGAATCGCCATGCCGGTCGGACGCTTCAGCTCCGGGTGACTGATTGCCCCCAGCGCCCGACCCTTGTCCCGGGCAAAGATGCGGACCAAACCGGCCTCGGCATCGCTGACGAAAAAACGCTGACGCGATGCATCGATCGCAATATCAATGGGCATGCGCAAGCCGGTCTGGGTTGCCGGCAGCAGTTGATAGCGATCAGTCCCGGGATCAAACAGGTGCAGTGCGCGGGTGGCCTTGTTGACCACGTAGATGCCCCCGTTACCGTCGCCGGCAACCCCGTGAGGGCGTTCCATCGGTGGCTCCTGGTGACCGGACAGCCCCCGCCAGAGGCGCTGCATCAATGGACCACGGATGTTCAAATCGGTCGGGGCGCTGAGGCTGTGCAGATAGGTAATGCGGGCGATTTCCGGTGCCGCCGGCCAGCGCAGGTAGCCTGCATCGTGGCTTACCGGCGGCGCCGGTGCCAGACAGCCGCCAATGAACAACATGGACAGCAACGCCAGCCGGATCAGACGCCGGCTATGAGACATAAATGAGTGTTCAGATCGACAGGTCATCAGTTCAGTGCTCGTTTCAGGGACAACAGCACGCTGTTGTTGATGGTGCTGGTCCCGTCATGGGGTCTGCGTTCGTTGCGGTAGCGATAATCGGCGGCCAGCGTGATCCACCCCAGACGATACTCATAACCGGCTGAAAAAATATATGTTTCCAACTTCTGATCCGTGGTTTCTTCACGCCGGCGGATCGTTGACCTGCTCTGGTAGCTGCCGTCGAGTTTCAGTCGGCTGTGCTGGTCGAGTTGGCGCACAACATTACCACGGATCAGGATACGTTCCTCATCACGGGTTTCCATGCCAGTCTTCGAGGTTCTGCTGATGTCCGCTTTGGTGTAGCGACCACTCAGGGCGGCACTGGTGTTGCGCCCCAGGCGAATACTGCTCAATAGCCGTACACTGTCCTCGCTGCGCTCCTCGAAAAACTCCTCATTGCTGTCAAGGTGCTCGTATTCCCACTGCAGCCTTAACAGACGGTCCTCCCGCAGCTGAATATCAAAAGCGGCAAGCAGATTGTATTGTTTGCTGTCTTCGTCGCTGTGTCGTTCTTCATCTTCGACCAGCCGTTGCGCATACCCGTCGGTCTGCTGATAAGAGGCGCTGTTGGTCATAATTGAGCCGCCGGCAAAGCGTTTGACCAGCCCGGCGGTAGCATTGTAGCTCTCGCTGGCAGTGGTTGCGCTGCGCGAATCGCTGTAGCTGCCGGACGTGTTGAGGATGATGCTGCCGAAGGGGCGCGCCCAGCCGAACCCGACAATGTAGGAGCGATCATCCTCAAGCTCGTCGGGGGGAATGCCCGAGATAAAATTCTCTTTGCTGCGCTGGGTCTGGCCGTGGATGTTCCAGTAGTGAAGAAAATCAAGGCGGCCACCATAGGTCTGGGTCCGGGTGGTGGCATCGTAATTGTCAGTCAGCAGATAATCGTAACTGACGCGCAGTTGTTCCAGCGGCGGGTCACCAAAGATCTGTCCGAGAGGATCGGCGCTGAGGGTAATGAAGACCCGGTCGCCCTCGAAATCGATCTCGTAGTCCGAACCCAAGTTAAAAATTATATCGCCGTCGAAGGACCGCAGCTCAAGGGTGTCCCGGTTAATCCGCTGAGCATTTTCACCCAAGGTCAGCTTGCAGGAATCACTACTCAGCTCGTCGCAGCCTGTCAGGTCGAGAATCTCAGACCCCCCGGTTACGAAACGCTTATCATAGCGATATTCCTGACGTTGATAGAGATTCACATTCCCGGTGGGAATCCGGCGGTTATAGTTCATGTCGAAATTTCCCTGGTAGGTGTCCTGGTCACGGGTGGAGCCGATCTCCCGTTGGGCGCGGCCCCGCAGGGTGGTTGTCAGGTTTTCGTAGAGCTGGTGGCGCAGGCCGCTGTTCAGCTCAAAGCGCTGCTCCCGTTGGTCGTTGTTGCGCTGATATTCGTATCTGGCCGCGTAGTCGCTCGTTAGGTTGGCGCTGTGTTCACGATTCCATAAGAGTTCTTCGTTCAGGCGCAGGTTGTCATTGCGTGTGCCGAACTGTGTTTCAGTCCAGCGCCCGCGCAGGCGCGAAACCAGCCGCAATTGCAGATCCTCGGTCAAAAACAGGGTGTTCTGAAACTGTCCGTTGGTCACTTCCGAGCGGCCATCCCTGACGCCGCCGCTGGTTTGGTCGAGGCTATAGCTGGCCGACAGGCTGGTGACACTGCGCTCTTTGATCTGGGCGCCGTCAATAAACCAGGAGTCGGTGTTGGTGGTGCTGGTCGGCGCGTCGGCGGTCGTGCGATCAGTGGTTTGATGGCGGTAGCGGACGCGCAGGGGAAAGCTCTCCTGCCACCAGGGCAGGGTCAGCGAAAGACCATAGCGGGTGGTATCGAGCTCGGTCGTGATCCCGAAGGTACTGGCTCTGGTCTCTCTGGTGCTTTCGGCAAAAAACTCTGTGGCAAAGGGTTTTAGCGCGAGCAGGGTACCATCGATGCCGTATTCCAGGCGCACCCTGTTGCCACTTGAACGGCTGCCGTCGCGGGCGCGGCGCCGCTCCTGCTCCCACGACGGGCTTAAACTCAGGGTGTAGTTAATCAAGGCCGGGTGATAACTGAAGCCACGGGTCGTCATGGTGAAGCCTTCGGTAAAGCGGTGGGTCGAGGTGGTGGTGGTCGATTGCGGTGTTTTGCGCGTAAAGTCTTCGTAACGGTAACCCAGGTTGATATCCCATTTCGGCATCTCGTGATAAGAAGGAAAGGGGCGCTGCAAAAACAGCCCGCGGGCATCGGCAGCAACCGGGAACATCAGCATCAGCAGCGCCATCACCATGATTCCGCGGGGCGTTGCCGGAAGAATAAAGAATGTCGATCTCTTACCCCGCACCCTAAAATAGTTCCTCGTAATCCCAAGAAAGCATCAGTGCGTCCGCCCCTAAGTGCGGATTGTGGCACGACAGGCAATCGCTGACTCCGGCATGAAGATCCTGGGAATGGATCAAGCCGTCATCATGACAGCTCAGGCATAACTCATCCGCCGTGCGGCGCAGCATGGCCGGTTGCGCACTTAAGTGCGGGTGATGGCAGCGCAAGCAGTTATCCGCCGGCCCGTGGAGCCAGAGTCCGTCGTTGCGCGCCCGCTCAGCGGTTTTTTCGGCATGACAGGCAACACACATCTGCTCACGGGTTTCGACAAACTGGCCGACGACAATCCGCGTTGGTCGTTCGCCGGGGTTGCGCGGCGGTACCATTTCATGGCAGCTGCCGCACTCACCGGCAGCGTAAGGTCCGTGATTCCAGCCGCCGGAATCAAAGCGGGAGGGGAAGTCCTGGCGCACAACGATGGCCTCTTCTGCCTGCAGGCGCTGCAGCTCCTCTTTCCAACCCAAGGGGGGCACCCCGGTAAACAGAACGGTCAGCACCTGATGGCGCGCCTCGGGGCTGCAACCGACTGCCGCGGGCAGCAGCGCCAAAAACAGCAAGATCAGCCCCAAACGCCTGATATGCAAGAGGGAAAACAAGGTCATCAAGCCGTCATCAGTTCAAGGGGGGTCCGATCCACTTGCCGACGCCATAGACATTGATCTTGTAGTCACCGAGCTGATTGCCGACGTAGACCAGATACTCCACTTTAAAGTCTTTATCGAAGTAAGGCTTGAATAGGTCAATGTTCTCGTAGGAAATGGTCAAGGGCGAAGGCAAGTACATATAGCTCGGGGCATGACCAAAGCCGCCAAAGAAGAAGACCAGAAACTGTGACGGGTCATGGAAAATCTGGACATTTTCAAAGGCCGCATCAACGGCGTAAAGATACCCGTCGCGCGTTACATCGATCCCCTTGGGGCGGGCAAAACCACCGGGGGTCGAACCGGGGTAACCGAACATGTGGATGAAGTTACCCTCGGCATCAAACTTCTGCACGCGGAAATTCAGGGAATCGGTGACATAGAGGTTCCCTTCATGGTCGACGCGGACGTGGGTCGGGCGATCCAGTTGCCCCTCCTCACGCCCCCGTTCACCGATGGTGCCTTGCAGCTCACCCGTCTCACGGTCGAACACCTTGATGTTGTAGGCGGAATGATCCACCACGTAGACGCGATCGCCATAAACCGCTACATCCAGGGGCTGCTCGAGGGTTTCCGCACCGCCGTAAAGGCGCAGATATTTGTCTTCGCTGTCAAAGGCCAGGACCTGGCGGCGTTGGCTGTCGGCCACATAGAGAATATCCTCGGCAACCGTCAGCCCCCGGGGCTGGCGTAACGCCGTCGCCCGTTCGCTCGGCAATGGCCGGAATTCCTTGTTGGCAAAATCAACAACAATCACCATGTTAAAACCAACGTCGCTGACATAGAGGGTGCCCGGGCGGCTGGCGATGGCGTAGGGGCGGCTGAAGCCCCGCAGCGCATCCTCACCGGCGACAAAGGCGCGCATCCCCGAGGTGGTCTTGCCGATATCCCCTTCGTTGGAGATAGTCGTCAAAAATTGCATGCGCGGTTCGATGGGCAGTTCCGGATAAAATTTTGTTTCCAGCTGTTTTGCCGGCGGCGCACAACCGAACAGAGCAAACACCAGCAGGGGGATCAAAAGAAAAGTTCGTGCCATCGGTCAACTCCTTGAAAGATAAAGTCAGGATGAGGAAAACAGAATATAGAATACAGAATACAGAATTTAGAATATAGAATATAGAATTCAAAATACTGCTTACTGCTTACTGCTTACTGCTTACTGCTTACTGCTTACTGTCTTTAAAAAAAAGATTCAACGCAGAGCCGCTGAGATGGAGAGGCGCTGAGAAAACCTTTTTTTGGGTTGAAGACATAAGCAAAACCGATGCCAGTCTGCTCACTGCTCTTTTCAACCTGAAAACACTATTGAACGCAGATACACGCAGATGTTACGCAGATAAATTCTTAAATGAGGTTTTGACCCTATCCGCGTTCATCTGCGTTCATCTGCGGCTATAAAATTTTTCATTGTGTCATTCCTGCTACCAATCTGGATCCTGCGACTGCGCGCAGGATGACACAGGGATAAACTCCCCACTCCCCACTCCCCACTCCCCGCCCCTAACCTACTCCCACGGCGTGGTCCGCAGGCGGTTGTTCACCGGTGTATCGCGATCGTAACTCACCTCAATATGGCAGGCGGTGGCGCAGGTGCCGCCGCCGGCGGTGGCCGTGAACCGTTGTCCGAGAAGGTTTTTGCCGAAGCTGAAGCGCTCACGCACCAGCGAGGGTTGTACCGAGGCATGGCCCGAGTGACAGGCGTTGCAGGTGCGCCCCTTGTCGCGGTTGGTATGGCGGTAATGGAGATTGAGCTCGCCATTGCGAAAATTGGTGGCCGAGGTGCTGCGTAAATCCTCAAAAGCGCCGCTGTCATGGCAGTTAAAACAAAAAGCGTAAGCCTCTTCGCTATAAGCGGCGTAGATGCCGCTGGGATAGGCATCATTGAGCAGGCGCGCGTGCTCACCGGCGTGGGGCAGATGACAATCGCTGCAGCGACCGTCCTCAAAGGGGAAATGCTTGAGTTGCTCCTCCCCTTCAAACAGCGGTTGGATCGGCACCAGGGGGCGACCATCGGCAGCGTTGAGGCGGCGACCATGGCAACTGAAACAGAGGTCCGGTTCGGCCGCCTTGAGCAGGTTCTGCTGGGCGGCGCCATGGGGATCGTGACAGCCGGCGCAGTTGCCTTCCTTGATCGGGCCGTGGATCAGGGCACCGCTGAACTCGGCGTGGCATTGCAGACACAACTCCTTTTGCGGGGCACTCAGCAGTTTGGGTTCAGCGGACACATGGGGCAGATGGCAGCTGGAGCATTCGCCAAACTCCACCGGCATGTGGCTCGAACCGCTCGCGTCAAAGGGCCCATGGCACTGAAAACACAGCTCCGGTTCAACGGCGCGCAGCAGGCTCGGCTGATCGGCGCGGTGGGGGTCGTGGCAGTCACTGCAACTGCCTGAGGCCACCGGAGCGTGGGCTTTTTGTTTGCTGTCAAAGGGCGCGTGGCAATCGAAGCACAGTTCCCCCTGGGGCCGGGTCAACAGCGCTGCCAGGTCGGACTGATGGGGGTTGTGGCAGGTCAGGCAATCGCCATCGGCGACGGGGTAATGCAGCTCACCGCTGCCGGGGAACTCACCATGGCACATGGAGCAGACGCCCTCACCGATGTTGGCAGCAAAAGGGTCAAAACCATGGAGATCAGGGTTGTCCTGGGCATGGCACATGGTGCAACTGTCGCTGTCGGCAATAATACTGTGAATCACCTTTTTCTCGCTCAGTTCAGCATGGCAGTCCAGACACGCCATGCCGTCAAGTTCAAAGCCCGCAGAAACCATCAGGGGCATCAGCAAAAAAAGGCCGAACAGCAGTACTGATCGAAGTAAAGGGTGCCGGTGAGTTCGGTGAGTTGCTATCACGTGATCTGACTCTCCTGTGATTGCTGGATTGCTGCGGTGACAATGGTGATGCTCAACGCACCAATGCACAGAAGCCCGAAAGGATCCTGTGCACGGGTGCTTGTAAAGATGATACTACTACCTACTCCCTACTACCTACTACCCATATATTCACTTATTATGACAGGTCAGACATAACAGCGAAGCATGTTCTGCCCCGCCCTGACCTTCACGGATGCCGGCCCGCAGCACCTGCGTATTGGGTACCGAGACGCGGTTATGGACATCATGGCACGAGTGACACTCGACCCGCCCCTGTTCAAGAGACAGGGCGACGCTGCTCAGGTCGTACCAGGTTTGGTCGGCGGGATCGTGCAAGCCGCCGTTGGTGCCGATCTTGTCGTTATCAACATATTGCAGGGAGATCGGGTGGTGACCGCGCAGATCCAGGTTGCTGCCATCCTTCAGGGCGCCGATGACAAAACGGCCGGTCAGCGCCGTATCCATGTCGCCGTTGCCATTATTCGGGCCGTCACCGAAGGCATCCAGGGCGACGGTGCCGTCATGGCACGACAGGCACAGCTTGGAGCGGCCGATGGGTTGATCTTCAATCGTTCCGGCCATGCTGTTGCTGCTGTACATGCTGTATTCGGCGGTGCTCATCTTGTGGTTCCATAACAGTCCGGAGACGTCGGCGTCGCGCCACAAGTCAAGACCGCGATCATGGGGGGCGTGGCAGACCCGACAGACTTCGCCACCATATTGCAGTGTCCCGTTGTTCCAGTCTTCGCCGGAAAAGTCATGTTTGCTCCCCTTGATGCCCAAGCCGTTGCCGGCGCTGGCGACCAGGGGGAACGCAAGACAGATCAGTAACAGTGGCAGATAGTTCCAGTACGCTTTTTTCATTTTATTCCCCTTCCATCATTGATGCACTAAAAGGGGGAGAGGGTTGTTCCTCTCCCCCTTCGGGGTGTCAGCGGTTCTGCGTTAAGCGCAGAAGCCCTGCTGTTACTTGTTGTGGCAGCTCAGGCACAGACCGGAGGGGTCGCCACCGCGGTTTTCAGCCAGGCCCTGACCGGCACGGTTGAGGCGGGTGCCGACAGCGTTGACGTCCTTGGAGTCATGAACATCGTGGCAGGAGTGGCACTGAACCATGCCCTGCTCAAGCACCATATCTACAGTCGGGGCGCCGGTCATTTTTACCAGGTTACCGAACACTTGGCCGTCAGGGATATGCAGACCACCATTGCGGCCGACCTTGGGGTTTTCGTCATAGAAACCGGCGGCATAGGCGACGGAAATCGGGTGGGTACCCATCAGGAAGTCATTATCGCTGCCGGTACGGCCCGGTCCGATGGTGAAGCCGTTGGAGAAGCTCTGAATCAGAACGGCATCAGGATCAGTAGCTGGCTTATCTTGCTGACCATCAAAGGCATTGAGGGCGACGGTGCCGTCATGGCAGGAGAGACACAGCTTGGATTTGCCGATGACTTGATTGGAGATCTCACCTTCGAGGGATGAGCTGGCATACATGGGGTAATCAGCGGTTTGGCTCAAAGCATGGTTCCACAGTAGCCCGGTTTCACCAACCTCTTCGCCCCAGCTGCTCCATGCAGTGCGGCCCTTATCGTGGGGTGCGTGACAGACGCGGCAGATTTCGCCACGGTAGTTCCAGCTTTCGTCACGGTTAGGTATGAGGTTATTTTCGGCGTCAAGTGCTACTGAACCATCTCTGTTGTTGGTGAAATCGTGGGCGCTGCCGACGATGCCGTTGGCCATGGCGCGGGCGTCGGCATCGGTGGCAACCAGAGCGGTTGCGCCGAAGGCGAAGGTTGCGACCAATGCGAATACTAACAGTTTTCTCATTTTGTTTCTCTCCTTGTTCCATGTGTCATGGTGGCAGGTGCGATGGGATCACCTATTTGATCGTCACCGCTGGTTTGTGTGTCTTTGCACAGTGCGTTGTGTGCATGCCTTCCCTTTAGCAAGCGTGATGCCAACTTTTAAAAAAAAGGGTAAATCGCCAAAAACAGGGGCCGTAGAATTATCACTGGAATGGTAATTAATGCGTTCTGCTTGTCGCAAACTGTTCAAATACCAACATAGTGAGCGCTAATGATGTCTTAACCAGCTGATATTACAATGCATAACTCGGACATTGCGCAATCTGTTCAAATCCCGACAGTAAGCAGCCGCCACGCCGTAGAGCCATCAACGCCAAACCACAGGCGCTTTTAGCGCCGTTGGGTCTGTTCAATTTCCGACAGTTGCAGGGTGACCAGCGCCGGAGTATGGTTGAAAAAATGTGAATCACAGAGCCAGAGGGCAAAGAATGAAAGGCGGTGAGCCGTGAGCTGTGAGCCGTGAGTAGACGCCACCCCTGACGGAAGTTCATGCCTGTGTCATCCTGTAATGCCTGTGTCAACCTGTAATGCCTGTGTCATCCTGTAATGCCTGTGTCATCCTGCGCGCAGTCGCAGGATCCAGATTGGTAGCAGGAATGACACAATGAAAAACCTTATAGCCGCAGATGAACGCGACTAGGGACTAAGACTTGCTTGGCTTGATCTGCGTAACATCTGCGTGTATCTGCGTTCCCTATTGTTTTCAGGTTGAAAAGAGCCGTGAGCGGTGAACAGTGAACAGTGAGGGGTGATGCTTTACCCTTAAAAAGGTTTTCTCTGCGGCTCTGCGTTACATCTTATTGCCCTTAAATTGAAAGGAATGGTGGTATGACATTGATAGGACGCTACTTGCTGGTGGTGGTATTGTTGGGGGTTCCGCTGAGCGGGTTTGCTGAGATTGTACGGCCCGGAGTCACTGATAGGGTCAGTGCTGAGGTCCTGTTCGCTGATCTGGCAACAGCCGATGTGGTATTTGTTGGTGAATCCCACGAAAAACCGGAGCATCGCCGGTTGGCAGTGGCGATTATCCGTGGGGTACAGCGGCACAGCGCTCAACTGACCATCGGCCTGGAGATGTTTGAACACGGTGCCCAGGGGGCGCTTGATGCCTGGCTGGCGGGGGAACTGGACGAGGAGGGGTTTCGTGAGGTGTATGCCGAAAACTGGTCGTACCCCTGGGAGCACTACAGCGAGTTGCTGCTGTTTGCCCGCGCGCACAACATCCCGTTGCTGGCAATCAACAGTGACCGTAACGTCATCCGCAAGGTCGGCCGCGAAGGGTTCGCGGCCCTTGATTTTGATGATTTGTTGCGCGTCCCCGCCGCCATCAGCGCGACCCTCAACCCGACCTACGACGCCCTGATGGAGGAATTTTTCCGCCCCTCCTTCGAGGCCGTAACGCGCGAGCGTAATTTCAGCTATTTCAAGCAAGCGCAAGGGGTGCGCAACAGCGGCATGGCCCTGACCATCGCCCGTTACCTGAAGCAGCATCCGCAGCGCACCCTGATCAGCCTGGCCGGCATCTGGCACAGCATCAACAGCAGCGTACCGGTGCAGTTGCAGGAAGGCGGCCTGACCACCCGGGTGGTGCTGCCGGCGGCGGACGGGTTCGCCGCCAACGACCCCCGCACCGCCACCGAGGCCGATTACCTGATCGACGATGGCGGGCTGTAGGCAGCAAATACGGGGACATAATACCAATAACGGGGGTTATTGGTTTATGTCCCCGTATTTGCTGGGACGGAGGGGCATCAGGGCGCGATGAATACGGGGACATAATACCAATTAAGGGCGTTATTGGTTTATGTCCCCGTATGTGCTGGGACGGAGGGGCATCAGGGCGCGATGAAACGCGCCCCTACCGTTGGATGTTGTAGCTTTTGATTTTGCTGTAGAGGGTGCCGCGGGCGATGCCGAGGGCTTCGGCGGCCTGGGAGAGGTTCCAGTCTTTGCCGGTGAGGACTTCACTGATGACCATTTTTTCGATGTCCGGCAGGGAGCATGAGTTCAGCTGCAGGGAAAAGCTTTCGGCGGGGGCGTCTTTGCGCTCGACGGATATGGTGATTCTGGTCATTGTATTGCCCCCCTTTCTTTGCTTGAGAGTCAGTTTGAGAGTCAGTTCGTCTGTTGGTAAAAATTAAAGCAAACATGGTGCCAAAAATCAATTATTTTATGGTGTTACGATTGGCTGATTAGCGTTGAGTAATCGGATGCCGCTCTGGTTTGATCAAGTACCTAGCTGAAATGACTAAATTTTTGGATGATGTGTCAGCGCTTATGAACCGAGCAACAGGGTGACAAAAAAAACGGACTGCCGACGGCGGATACCAAAACGCGTTACGCGCCGGGGGATGACATGTTGTTCAGTATTGGGCACTACGCGGCTGCCGACAAGGCGTGTCAGCCGCCGGAATATGGTGCTTTATGGTTGATTGTGCGGCAACTGTGCAAATTACAACAGTTGACAGTGACAGCGGGGGCGGGGTGGCCCTGGGCGCGATGAATCGCGCCCCTACCTTTCAATGTTGTAACTTTTGATTTTGCTGTAGAGGGTGCCGCGGGCGATGCCGAGGGCTTCGGCGGCCTGGGAGAGGTTCCAGTTTTTATCTTCCAGCACCCTGCGGATGACCGCCGCTTCAATTTCCGGCAGGTTGGTTGAATCCAGGGTCATTTGGGCTGCCGAGGCTTTGCCGTGACGGGCGCTAACTGCCTGGAGCAGCTCCGGCGGCAGGTGTTCGGGTAACAATGTGTTGCCGTTACTGAAGACCGCAGCGCGATCGATGGCGTTTTTTAACTCGCGAACGTTGCCCGGCCAGGCATAAGCACTGAGCAGTTCCAGGGTGCCGGGAGCGATCAGGTCGATTTGCTTGTTGTGTTTTTGGCTCGACGTGCGCAGAAACTGGTTGGCCAGCAGCGGGATATCAGCGGCCCGGTCGCGCAGGGGGGAGGTATTCAGGGTGACCACATTGAGGCGATAAAAGAGATCCTCGCGGAAGGTTTTTTCCCGCATGGCGACTTCAAGGTTCTTGTTGGTGGCACAGATGATGCGGGTATCGACCTGGATGGTGTCGATGCCGCCAACCCGCTGAAAGGTGCCGAGTTCGAGCACCCGTAACAGGGCAACCTGGGTCTGCAGGGGAATGTCGCCAATTTCATCGAGAAAAATGGTACCGCCGTGGGCGTGTTCAAAAAAACCGGCTTTGCGTTTATCGGCTCCGGTGAAAGCGCCTTTTTCATGACCAAACAGGGCGCTGTTGATCAGGCTTTCGGTCAGCGCGGCGCAGTTGACCGGGATAAATGCCTTGTCGCACCGTGAGCTGCGACTGTGGATGGCGGCGGCAACCAGCTCTTTGCCGGTACCGCTTTCGCCCCGGATCAGCACCGTGGCATTGGTGGGGGCGATGCGGCGAATCCCCTCGAACAGTTGGTACATGGAGGGGCTTCGGCCGATCAACTGCTCAAAACGGGCGTCCGGTTCATGGGCTTCCTGATTTGACAGCTGTTGATGATCGATGATTTTTGCGAGCTGCATCTGCAGGGTGGTGAAATCAAAGGGCTTGAGAACATAGTCGTAGGCTCCTGCCTTCATTGCTCGAACCGCTTCATTGGCCGAGTTGACGCCGGTGAGGATCAGTACAAAGGTTTCCGGGTAGAGCAAGTGAATGTGTTGCAGCAACTCAATGCCGTCCATCCCCGGCATCGATAGATCCGTCAGCACAATATCGGCCCGCCAGTTGTTCAGCACGGCAAGTGCATCCGCACCGCTGTCGGCGGTTTTTATCTCATAGCGTTTGTCTTCGCTTATTTCCCGACGAAAAATATTGCGCCAGGCGGGTTCGTCGTCGACATAGAGCAGGCGGGTTTTTTTATCCATCAGAAAAGATTCCCCTCTGGTGTTGAGTTAATTGGTGTTCCTAGCGGGTTGGCTTGCGGTTGGCGTGGTTTAGCCCGTTCATCGAAGGGCAGGATCAGAGTAAAGGTGGTACCAACCCCGACCTTGCTGGCAACATCGATGCGCCCTTTATGGCGGGTCACAATTTCATAAACAATACTTAACCCCAAGCCGGTACCAACGCCGATTTCCTTGGTGGTATAGAAGGGTTCGAAGATCTTTTCAATTTTTTCCGCAGGGATGCCGCCACCGTTGTCGTTGATGGCAATGTAGATGAATTCATTCTCTGCCCAGGTGTTGATGCTGATGGTGCCACCCTCGTCGATGGCCTGGATGGCGTTGATCAGCAGGTTGAGAAAGACCTGGTTGATCTGGCCGGCATAGCAATAGCGCAGGGGCAATTCGCCATAGTTTTTCACCACCCTGATTTTTTCGCGTAGCTCATGGCGGATGATGGCGAGGGTGCTGTCGATACAATGGTGCAGGTCGGTCAACTTGTGCTGCGGGACTTCCTGCCGCGAAAAGATGCGTAAACTTTCGACGGTCTGGCTGACCCGGGAGGTGCCGTCGCGACATTCCGTCAGCATCGTTGGTAGTTCGGTCAGCATGGTGTCGATTTGGAAGTCGCGGCGCCCTTTTTGGCAGGCGGCGATCAGTTCGCTGTCACCACGGCGCTGGACCAGGTCCCGTTGCAGGGCAAAAAACTGGTTGAGTCGCTGCAGATAACGTTCAAAGATCGTTAGATTGTGACTGATAAAGCCGATGGGGTTATTGATGTCGTGAGCGATGCCTGCCGCCAGTTGCCCGATACAGGCCATTTTGTCCTGGTGCAGGATGGTGGCCTGCTGTTCCTTGAGTTCATGGTAGGCGGCTTCAAGGGATTTACGACTGGTCTCGATTTCGCGGTTTTTGTTGGCCAGCTCTCTGGTCCGCTCGCTGACCCGCTCCTCAAGGTATTTGCTGAATTCCTGCAGTTGCTGTTGGGCTTTTTCGCGCTCTACGATCTCCTGCTGCAGGCGTTGATTGCTTTGGGCCAGATTTTCACCCTTTTGGCGCAACCGTTCGGCACCTGAATTCAACTGGCGACTGGCGCGCCCGAGGATACTGAAGGCGAAAATAAACAGCGCCATGCTGATCAACAGGCTGAAGCCGATAATTCTGAAAATAAAGGTTTTAAAGATATCGGATCGTTCCGTCATGTCAACGACCATCAGCAAGGTGCCGATCTGGTTTTGCCCGGCATCAAACAGGGGGAAGTGCCCCAAACGAAAAATCTGTCCGGAAATGCCTGCCGTTTTTTCTAAATTGTTGACAACTGCGGTGGTGTAAAGATGACCAAGGTCTTCTTTGGACAAATCAAGAGTCGTTTCGCAAATAACACAATCCGACAGGAGGTTCCAGTCCTTGCGATGCGTATGGTAGACATGTGCGGCTTCCCAGGCGTCCTGATCAAGGCGGTCTTTGTTAAGGACAATCATGATATCGATATCGCTGAGTTCCTTGATCTGGCGCAGGGTCGGCATTATTTCGATACCTAATTCGATGAAGCCGACCAACTCACCCTGGATTCGCCATGGATAAAAAATCCGTTGTGCCAACAGGCCGGATTTTCCCAATTCCAGTCCCGCCGCCGGCAGGCCGGTTTCCATCGCCCGCTGCAAGGATGCGCGCATGGTTGCCGGCGATTTGTCCTCTGGCCGGTAAACCCGCAGGATCAGGTTTCCTTCGGCATCGCGGAAATAAAAGTGACTGATTTGCAATGATCGTTGCAGGCGCAGAAAAACTTCGTGGGCATGGGCCTGTAACTGGTCCAGCTTGTTTTCAAGCAGGGCCTCTTGAAAACGGCGCTGGCTGGCGATAAATTCTGCGGCAGTGAGCATGGCTTGAGCATCACGTGCGGCCAGTCCGCTGAAGATGGTACGGAACTGGCGATAACGACTTTCCATGAAGGTCGCTTCGTCGCGTTGACTGATATGGTAACTGGTTAATACGAAAGCGCTGATCAGGACCAGAAAGGTCAGGCTTAAGGGGATCAACACCAGTCTTTGCAGGTTGTATTTTTTCATGATCTGCCTCTTGCAAGAGCGTGCTAACGGGTGAAACCGTTATTTCAGGCCAAACTTTCCGAGGGTCTGTGCCGGCGCCTGTTCAAAGTGGGAAAACTCCATGGTGAAGCTTCCCCGGCCTTTGGTGGCGCTGCGCAACTCGGTCATATAGCCGAACATTTCCAGTAGCGGTACGCCGGCGCGGATAACATCCTGGCCGGGGCGGGAGGTGATGCCCTCGATCTGACCACGTTTCTGCTGGAGGCTGCTCATGACCCGGCCGGTACAGTCGGAGGGTGCCGTCAGTTCCAGGGCCATGACCGGTTCGAGCAGGGTCAAAGAGCTGTCCCGTAAGGCCTGGTAGATGGCGCGCGAAATGGCGGTTGCAATACCGAGATCCGTTACCCGGTGACTGTCGTAGGGGGCGGCGGTCAGGGTCAGGGTCAGGTCGGTCAGGGGGTAGCCTGCGACCGGGCCGGATTGGCAGGCCTGATACAGTTGTTCTTTGATCCGTTGGGCCATCTCGGGCGGCCAGGGAGCGAGGACTTCTGCCGGGAGGTCGATCTGAAGCCCCTGTTTGCGTGGCTGCGGGTTAAGCTGGATGGTGACTTCACCATAGTGGGTTTTCCCTTCGATGTCGCGTTCAAATACTTCATGGTGCCGGCAGGCACAGCGGATGGTTTCGCGATAGACGACCTGCGGCCGACCGGTCTGGGTCTCAACGCCGAAATCAGTTTTGAGGCGCTGTACCACGACTTCGAGGTGGAGTTCCCCCATGCCGGTCAGCAGGGTCTGGCCGGTTTCCGGATCCTCCTTGACTTTGAAGGTGGGGTCTTCCCACTGGAGTTTCTCCAGCGCCAGGGGGAGCTTGTCGCGGTCATCGACGGTTTTTGGTTCAACTGCCAGACAGACAACCGGTTCCGGATAGCTCAGGCCGGCCAGTTGTAAGGGGGTGTCCGGCGCACTTAAGGTATCGCCGGTCAGTACCCCTTTTAAGCCGGTGGCGGTGACAATGTCGCCGGCGCCGGCCTCATCAATGCGCTCACGTTTATGGGCGTGCATGCGGAACAGGCGGGCAATTTTTTCATCGCTGTCGGTGCGGCTGTTGTGGAGCACCTCCCCCGGGGCAATGCGCCCGGAATAGATGCGCAGGTAGGTCAGTTTGCGCCCTTCATCGGCCAACACCTTGAACGCCAGCGCGCAGACCGGGCCGTCCGGTGAGGTCTCAATCCATACCTCTGTGCCGTCTTGCAGCTGTGTTGCCGGTGCGGGTGGGGCATCAAGGGGGGAGGGGAGCAGCGCGCAGATCATATCGAGGAGCGGCTGAATGCCCTTGTTGCGCAGGGCTGAGCCGAGCACTACCGGAAAAATCCGGCAGGCAAGAACCCCGCTGCGCAAAGCGGCCAACAGGCGTTCTGACGCAATCGGCTTGTTATCCAGAACATCGGCGAGGATCGCGTCGTCAAAATCCGCGGCGGTTTCCAGCAGCAGCTCGCGCTGCCGCCGGGTGGCGTCAATCATCTGCGGTGGAATCTCGTGGTATTCGAGGGTCCGACCGAGATCATCAACATCAAAATAAATCGCCTGTTGCCGGATCAGATCGACCACGCCGACGAAATGTTCTTCACTGCCGATGGGTAGTTGCAGCAGCACCGGTCGGGCCTGGAGCTTGGTCTGCAGGGCGTCAAGGACCTGTTCATGATCGGCGCCGATGCGATCCATCTTGTTGATCAGGCAGATGCGCGGTACCTGATAGCGGTCGGCCTGCCGCCATACCGACTCACTCTGTGGCTGGACGCCCTCGACGGCGCTGAAAATCGCCACGGCACCATCAAGGGCGCGCAGGGAGCGCTCCACCTCGATGGTGAAATCGATATGGCCGGGGGTGTCGATGATATTAAAGGTATAGTCGTTCCACTGGCAGCGGGTGGCGGTGGCGGTGATGGTAATCCCGCGTTGCTGTTCCTGCTCCATCCAGTCCATGACCGCCATGCCGTCGTGGACTTCGCCCATCTTGTGGATTTCCCCGGTATAGAACAACATCCGCTCGGAAACCGTGGTTTTGCCGGCGTCGATGTGCGAGATAATGCCGAAATTACGAATCCGTTCAAGCTGTGAGAGGGTCATGGATCACCTGTTGCGGGGAGAAAATGGTATGGCACATCAAAGGAAAACCGTTGTCCATCGTATGCAAGGTTGATACCGTCGGGCAAGTCGGCATCGACACCTGCATGATCGACGTCATGGCTCAAATGGGTCAGCAGGGTTTGTTTGGCTCCGATTGATTGGGCTATGGCAACCGCCGCGGGAATGTTAAAATGGGTGGGATGGGGCTTGAAGCGTAAACCATCGAGGACCAGCAGCTCCAACCCTTTGAGCAGCGCCAGGGAACTGTCGGGAATCCGGTTGCAGTCGGTTAGATAAGCGAAGGGGCCGCAACGATAACCGGTTGCCGGCTGCGCGCCATGACGCAGGGGGATGGGAATGATCTCCAGGCCGAACAGGTCCATCGGGCCTGCAAGCGGATGCAGCGTTAGTTTGGGCACATAGCCGGGCGGCTGGCACGGGTCGAAGATATATTTGAAATTTCTACGCAGGCTGATCAGGGTCTGCGGGTCGGCGTAGAGCGGGATGGGGTTGCCACCGGGCACGTTGAAGCCGCGCAGATCGTCAATGCCGTGGACATGGTCGGCATGGCAGTGGGTATAGAGAACGGCGTCGATGTGCTGGATGTCTTCCCGCAGTGCCTGTTGACGCAGATCGGTTGCGGTATCGATGAGCAGATTGTGCCCCCCGCAGCTGAGCAGGGCACTGCAGCGGGTTCGCTGGTTATGAGGATCAGCAGAGCAACAGACACGACAACGACAGCCCACCACCGGAATACCGGTACTTGTACCTGTGCCGAGCAGAACAATGTTCAGGGCGGTTGTTGGCATGGTCAGAGGTATCCATGACGAAAGAGAAACAGATAAATCGTCAGGCAATCTAACACTTTGAATTGGTGACAGACAAGAACAGATTGACTGGCAACCAGGGTGGAGGCGTTGTGAAAAAAGAAGAGCCGGAAATCAACAAGCTGTGTCGCCGTTGCATCCATCATTGCAAGCAGCCACAAGATATGCTGCTGTTGTCCTGTCCGCGTTATCGGCAGCGCCCCTTTGACCCGGAAGAAATCAAGTTCAAGCAGCTCGATCTGTTTAATGACAAGTGATTGTCGCAGGGCATCCTGCCTGCTGTTTGATGAACAATGAACGTCACTCGATCCGATCGAGAAAGTTCTGCAGCAAGGGGATGAATTTTTCCGGTTCCACCAGAAAGGAATCATGACCGTAGTCGGAAGGGATACAGTGGTACTCGACCGGTTTGTGCTGACGCTGCAATTCGTTGACGACCTCTTCGGTCTGTTGGGGGGGGTAGAGCCAGTCGGAGGTAAAGGCAAACCACAGGGATGGGCAATGCAGATGGCTTAAGGCGTCACTGGGAGAATCAAAATTCCAGGCGATATCGTACAGGTCGAGGGCCTTTGCCAGGTAGAGAAAAGAGTTGGTGTCAAATCTTTCGACAAAGGTGCCGCCGTTATATTCAAGGTACCGTTCGATCTCAAATTGACCGAAAAAATCGAACATCCCGTCGCGCACAGAAAAGCGCCGGTCAAACTTAAGCCACATGGAAGCGTCAGACAAAAAGGAGATGTGACCCACCGCTCGTGCCAAGGCGAGGCCATCCCCGGGCGGATGTTCGATGGGATAATTCCCTTTTTTCCACAGCGGATCGTTGTAGATAGCCTGTCGTGCCAGGGCGTTCAGGGCAATGGCCATGGGCGAGGTGCGGCCGGTACCGGCAATGGGAACAATGGAGCGCACCATATCGGGATAGTGAATCGCCCATTCGACCGCCTGCATGGCCCCCATGGAGCCACCGATGACAGCTTTTAAACTGCCAATGCCGAGATGATCAAGGAGTAGTTTCTGAGCGCGCACCATGTCGCGTATCATCAGTACCGGAAATTTGAGGCGGTACGGTTTGCCGCTGCGGGGGTTGATGCTGGTCGGGCCGGTAGATCCTTTGCAAGAACCGATGGTGTTACTGCAGATAACAAAATACCGGTCAGTATCCAGCACTTTGCCGGGGCCGATCATGTTGTCCCACCAGCCCGGTTTGCGATCCTCCGGCGTATGGTAGCCGGCGGCGTGGGCGTCACCAGTCCAGGCATGGGTAGCAAGAATAACATTGGACCCATCGCGATTCAGGGTGCCGTAGGTTTCATAGGCGATGGTCAAGGGGCCGAGCAGTCGTCCGCTTTCAAGGCGCAGCTCGGTATTGATATTTAATTGTTTAGTTGTGACCAGGCCGACACTCTGTTCCAATGAAACAACCCTTATATTAGTTTGTTGGCCTTCAGAAGCTCCGAAAGCGGGCAAGTTTCAGACTCGTAAAACCAGAAACAAAAAAAGCCCTCCGATCTGGGAGGGCCTTTCATGGTGACCCATCAGGCCTTGTCTAATGCTTTGAGCTTCTCCTCCTGGCGGCGAACGATGTCAGCGATACTGTGGCACAGCAGTACCTTGGAGAGTGCCTGCTGTGCTTCCTCCCAGACTTCATGGGCAGCACAGAAGGCATCGCGGGCACAAAACTCGGAGTCGATCAGGCAGTGGTTGAGTTTGAGATCCCCTTCCTGGGCCTGGAAAATATCGAGCAGGGTGATCTGCTCCGCATCCTTTGCCAATAAAAACCCCCCACCGACCCCGCGTTGAGAACTGACGATGCCGCTTTTGATCAGTGGTTGCAGGATTTTGGTTAAAAACGCCGGGGTTACGCCCTGGGTGCGGCAGATGTCCTTTTTCAGAACCACCTGGTCGCGGGGCTGTTGAGCCAGGTAAATGATGGTTCTGATGGCATACTCAGTTGCGCGTGTAATGACCACTCGATGATCCTCCCAAAACAGATACGTTGAATCTTTTTGCCGGATGGTTTTTTTCCGGGTACTTCTGCTATAATTAACCGATTGCTGTTGCTGCTGTAAAGAATCTTAACCATGTTTATTAAGTTTATGACCGCGATTGTACCTCACTCCCATTCCCCTGTCATCGGTCGATTTGCTCCCAGTCCTACCGGGCCACTCCATTTTGGCACTCTGGTGGCCGCTGTTGCCAGTTATCTTCAGGCCCGCCGGACGGGTGGCCGGTGGTTGGTGCGGATCGAAGACCTCGACCCGCCACGGGTTGTTGCCGGGTCCGCCGCTGCGCTGCTGCTGTTGCTCGAAGAATTGGGTTTTGAGTGGGATGGTCCGGTCGTTTACCAAAGCACGCGGTTTGAGCGTTATCAAAGCATTCTCGAGGAGTTGCGCTATCGGCAGTTGGTGTTTGATTGCGGCTGCAGTCGCCGTGAGATTCTCGCCAGTGCTCCACATCCCGGTGAGGAAGGCCCGATCTATCCGGGGACCTGCCGCCATGGCGTTCGCGGTAGCCGGCGTGAGCGCTCAGTCCGTCTGCGGGTTGAGGATCGCGACATTCACTTTGTTGATGGCATCCAGAAAGAACAACGCCAGAATCTGGAGCGTGAGGTTGGTGACTTCGTCCTGTATCGCGCCGATGGGGTTTTTGCCTACCAGCTGGCAGTGGTGATCGATGACATGGATGCCGGGGTAACCCATGTTGTCCGTGGTGCGGACCTGCTGTTTTCAACCCCGCGGCAGATCCGGCTCTATCATTGTCTGGGGGCTGAGCCACCGGCCTATTTTCATCACCCGCTGGTGCTGGGTGCTGACGGGCAAAAACTCAGCAAACGCGATGGTGATTATACCCTGATCAACCAGGTCAATGGCGCCGCTCAGTTGTGGCGGGCCCTCGCTTTTCTTGGTCAGACCCCGCCGCCTGAGCTGCTCGATGCAACCCCGCACGAGGTTCTGGGCTGGGGGCTTGCGAACTTCTCCATCAGCCGCGTCGGGCGGGAAAATCGCCCCCTTGAGCTTTGATTGGTGTTTGTTTTTTAAGCAAAGAAGGTTATTCTGCACCTTACTGAACCCTTTCGTTCATGGAGCATAAAATGAAAAGAGTTGTTTTTGCCATTGTTGTCCTGCTCTTCCTTGCTGCCTGCAGCAGTGGTACCTACAATATCCCAAAGCGCGAATATCAGTCCCGCGTGCAGGTGCTGGGGGTGGTGCCGATCCTGGTCGACAGCAGACCGATCAATTATCCCCACAGTGATGAAGTTTACGACCTGCTTCAACTCTCGGCACAGAACAAGCACTATCTGCTGACGGAACAATTGCGGGCGAAGAAGGGCTACTTTGATGTGCGCGCCCTTGATATCCCTGCTGACATGACGGCTTTGTCGTTGCTGGCCGGTGGCGCTAGCTACGATGACAGCGGTCGCCCGTTGGGCTATCAATTTGACCCGGCAACGGTGTCGGCCCTGACGCGTCAGAATGTTGTTGATGCGCTGCTGGTCGTGGTCTTTTCCGGTGAACAGATTGAAGAAAACCGGCGTTCGCGTACCAGACTGGAAAGTTTGCGCACAACCTACAGCAGTATTCAGGCCACCGCCAGGGTCGTTGATCGTGACGGCCAGATTCTCTGGGAGTTGACTGGCGCCGACAGCTATATGGCGATCAATCTGCAATATCCGGATTTTGATGAAGCACACTTTAATCGGACCAACCAGGTTCATGTCAAAAACATCAGTGTTGCCGGTGCGGAGCGCTATATTACCGACGATGAAGGGGGTGCTAGCCCTGAGCCCTCGCGCATGTACGCTGAGCTTTTTGCGAAAATTGTCGCGGCGATCAGCCCCGGTCTGCTGGACTCTCTGCGTTAGGATATTTTTTGAGACATCCGTAGTGGTCAGCAGCAAAAACTGTATCTTCCTGGTTGACAAGGGATGATAAAGCGGGTAAAAGCACAAAAAGCGCGAACATTTGAGCGCCCGGCCCGCTGTGTCGTTCCTGCACCACGTGTGGTTTGGATAGATATAATCCGTTGTGCCCCTAACATATAAATAAGACCAACCATCGATAGCATACAAACCTGGACCAAAAAGAGCCCTGACTTACACACTGACAAATTAATAAAACCCACCCCTACAGTTTTAAACCGATCTGTTGCGGCCTGTTGTTGCAGGTAATACAGATATGTCGTCGGCACCTGTCTTGTCGGTCAATACCGGAGAACCTTTTATGAATCTGAAAGAACTCAAACAAAAGAAAATGACGGATCTGATTGCTTTGGGCAAGGAACTTGGCCTGGAAGAAATTGGCGGTATGCGCCGTCAGGATCTGATCTTCAATATTCTCAAGGCTACCGCAGCCCAGAAGAACGCCATTTTTGGCGAAGGGGTGCTGGAAATCCTGCCTGATGGTTTCGGTTTTTTACGGGCACCGGATGCCAACTATCTGCCCGGGCCTGATGATATTTATATTTCGCCGTCGCAGATTCGCCGCTTTGCTCTGCGTACCGGCGATACGGTGTCGGGGCAGATTCGCCCGCCCAAGGAAGGGGAGCGTTACTTCGCCCTGCTCAAGGTCTCTGAGGTGAACTTTGAGAATCCGGTTAAGATGCGCGAAAAGACCTTTTTCGATAATCTTACCCCTCTTTATCCCGAAGAACGCCTGATCCTTGAAACCTCCCCTGACAACAAAGCAACCCGGGTGATGGATCTGCTCGCACCCATCGGTAAAGGGCAACGCGGTCTGATTGTCGCTCCGCCACGCACCGGTAAGACGGTGTTGCTGCAGAATATCGCCAACTCCATCGCCACCAATCACCCTGAGGTTTTTCTGATTGTGCTGCTGATTGATGAGCGCCCGGAAGAGGTAACGGATATGCAGCGCAACGTCAATGGTGAGGTAATTTCCTCGACCTTTGACGAGCCGGCGACCCGTCACGTCCAGGTTGCCGAGATGGTCATAGAAAAGGCCAAGCGCCTGGTCGAGCATAAACGCGACGTGGTGATTCTGCTCGATTCCATTACCCGCCTGGCGCGCGCCTATAATACCATCGTGCCTTCCAGCGGCAAGATTCTCTCCGGTGGGGTGGACGCAAACGCTCTGCACAAGCCGAAGCGCTTTTTTGGTGCCGCGCGTAACATTGAAGAGGGGGGAAGCCTGACCATTATTGCTACCGCTCTGATCGATACCGGCAGCAAGATGGACGAGGTTATTTTCGAAGAGTTCAAGGGCACCGGTAACATGGAACTGCACCTTGACCGCCGTCTGGCTGACAAACGCACCTTCCCGGCCATGGATATCAATCGCTCCGGTACCCGCCGCGAAGAGTTGCTGGTTGATGAAAGCCATTTGCAGCGTATCTGGCTGTTGCGTAAGGTGCTGACATCGATGAATACCGTCGACACGATGGAGTTTCTGCTGGAAAAGATGGCGGAAACCAAAACCAATCAGGAGTTTCTCGACTCGATGAATCAGTAAGGGCGGTTCTTGACAGAAAAATGCTTGCCCACACCTGCTAAAAGTGTTATCAAGACCAATTGTTTATGGCAATTTTACCGACCTGTACCCAAGCCAGGTCGCCAAGGAGAAAAACGATGAAAGATGGAATCCACCCCAAGTACGATGTGAGCCCGGTTCGCTGTGACTGTGGCAACACCTTTGAAACCCGCTCAACCCTGTGTAAGGAAATCCACACGGAAATCTGTTCGGCTTGCCATCCGTTTTATACCGGAAAGCAGAAGCTGATTGATACCGCCGGTCGGATCGAACGCTTCCGCAAGAAGTACGCCCAGAAGTAATCGGCTAAGATCTTAGAAAAGCGGCCCGGGTCAAGGGGCCGCTTTTTTTTATGGTGCCGCCGGATGATTGTACCGGCAGGGCCTTCACCTTCCTCAGCGGTGTGAAAGAATCCTATGTTTGCCAATCTGGAAGATGTAGCAGATCGTTTTCGTGAGGTCGAAGGGCTGCTCTCTGAGCCGAAGGTGATTGCCGATCAGAAGCGCTATCGGCAGCTGAGCAAAGAGCACGCTGATCTCAGCGAAGTGGTCGCGGTCTACCATCGCTATAAGCAGGTTTGTTGCGACATTGCTGACAATCAGGAACTGCTTGGCGACAGCGATCCGGAGATGAAGGAGCTGGCCGCGGCTGAACTGGAGCAGCTTGAAGCGCAGCAGGAGCAGATCGAGGAAGAGCTGCGGCTGCTGTTACTGCCTAAAGACCCCAACGACGAAAAAAACATTATTCTTGAGATTCGTGCCGGTACCGGTGGTGACGAAGCCGCCCTGTTTGCTGCCGACCTGTTTCGCATGTACAGTCGCTATGCTGAACGCAATCGCTGGAAAGTGGAGTTGATGAGCCTGTCGGAAACCGACGGCGGCGGTTTTAAAGAGGTCGTTGCCCAGATCAGCGGTGAGCGGGTCTATTCGCGTTTAAAGTTTGAAAGCGGCACCCATCGGGTGCAACGCGTGCCGGACACGGAAACACAAGGGAGAATCCACACGTCAGCCTGTACTGTGGCGGTTCTGCCTGAGGTTGAGGATGTCGATATCGAGATCAACCCGGCCGATTTACGCATCGACCTGTACCGCTCGTCCGGTGCCGGTGGCCAGCATGTCAATAAAACCGAATCGGCGGTGCGCTTGACCCATATCCCCACCGGCGTCGTTGTTGCCTGCCAGGAGGGAAAGTCTCAGCACAAAAACAAGGCGCAGGCGCTGAAACTGCTGCAATCGCGCATCTATGAGCAGATGCAGCGCGAGCAGCAGGCCGAAGTTGCTGCCGATCGTAAGAGCCAGGTTGGCAGCGGCGATCGCAGTGAGCGGATTCGTACCTATAACTTCCCCCAGGGGCGCTGTACTGATCACCGCATTGGTCTGACCCTGTACAAGCTTGAGGCGATCATGCAGGGGGATGTGGATGAGATTATTGAGGCGTTAATCGCCGACCATCAAACCCGACTGATGAGCCATCAGGAGTCGTAACGGTTGAGTGAACGCTGGACATTGCTGAAACTGCTGCGCTGGATGACCAGTTACTTCACTGAAAAAGGGGTTGACAACCCGCGCCTTGACGCCGAGTTGCTGCTGGCCCACCAGCTAGGCCTTGATCGGGTTGGTCTCTATCTGAATTATGATCGGCCGCTGACAACCAGCGAACTGGGGGCGATTCGTCCACTGGTTAAGCGTCGTGGTCAGCGCGAACCCTTGCAATATTTGCTGGGCAGCACGGAATTCTGGTCGCTGCCGCTTAAGGTGACGCCGGCGGTGCTGGTACCGCGTGCCGATACCGAAGTGTTGGTGGAGGAAGCTCTCAAGCGTTGTGCTGCTCATGGTGTCCTGCTTGATGTCGGGACCGGCAGTGGTGCTATCCTTATCAGTCTGCTCAAGGAATTGCCCGGCTGGCAGGGGGTCGGTATCGATATTTCGCCGGCAGCTCTGGACATTGCCCGGCACAATCTTGCTGCACATGCGTTGGAAAAGCGCGGCCAACTGCTTAACGGCGATCTGGCGGCCTTGCCAAAGCGGCGGTTTGACCTGATTGTGTCTAACCCCCCTTACATTCCGACAGCACAGTGGGATGAGTTGATGCCGGAAGTTCGCGATTATGAACCGGCACTGGCGCTGCTGGGCGGAGTGGACGGGCTTGATTGTTATCGTCGTCTGACCGCTCAGGCGGATGATTGCCTTCATCCCGGCGGTTGGCTGCTGGTGGAAATCGGCGCCGATCAAGGGGATGCCGTCACGGCCTTGTTCGCAGCAGCGGGCTTGACCGAGCTATTTTTACGTCACGACTACGGTGGTCATCCACGGGTGGTCGGCGGCCAAAGGAACGGATGATTCGTGGATAAAATTGTCATCAATGGTGGTGTGCCCCTGCGCGGTGAGGTTCAGGTCAGTGGCGCGAAAAATTCTGCCCTGCCGCTGCTGTTCGCAACCCTGTTGACCGACGGCGTGAGCGAGATCAGTAATGTGCCGGAACTGCGTGACATCAGTACCGCAATCAAGCTGTTGGGTGAACTGGGTGCTGAGGTGACGCTGGACAATCACCGTTGCCGCATCGACAGCCGGCGCATCGAGAGTATCCAGGCATCCTATGATCTGGTTAAAACCATGCGCGCCTCGGTGCTGGTATTGGGGCCGCTGCTGGCGCGTTGCGGCCATGCCCGGGTCAGTCTGCCCGGCGGCTGTGCCATTGGTGCGCGGCCGATCAATCTGCATCTGAAAGGGCTCGAAGCGTTAGGGGCGAAGATCCATATCGACCACGGTTATGTCGAGGCCACTGCGCCACGCTTGCGCGGTGCACGGATTTCTTTCGACCTGCCGACGGTCGGGGGGACGGAAAATCTGCTGATGGCAGCGGCCCTGGCGCAAGGGGAAACGGTGCTGGAAAACGCCGCGCGTGAGCCGGAAGTGGTACAGTTGGCGCAGGCGCTGATGAGCATGGGGGTCAAAATTGAAGGCGCCGGTACCGCCATCGTCCAGATCCAGGGTGTTGATCGTTTGGATCCCCTCCATTGTCAGGTGATCCCCGATCGCATTGAGGCCGGTACCTTTATGATTGCCGCCGCTATGACCGCCGGCGATGTTCTGGTTCGGGGCGCGCTGCGTAAGGATCTTGAAGCCTTGATCAGCAAATTGATTGAGGCCGGCGTGCGCATTAGTGAAGAGGGCGATGCCTTACGGGTCATTGGGCCGAAGAAGCCGACGCCCGTCGATATCCGGACCAGTGTTTTTCCTGGTTTTCCGACCGACATGCAGGCCCAGTTTATGGCCCTGATGACCCTCGCCGAGGGCAGCAGCCGGATCGCGGAGACGGTTTTTGAAAATCGTTTTATGCATGTCTGTGAATTGCAGCGCATGGGTGCGGATATCCAGATTGATGGCAACAGTGCGATGATTCGCGGGGTGAAGCAGTTGACCGGCGCGCCGGTGATGGCAACCGATCTGCGCGCCAGTGCCTCATTGATTCTGGCGGGGCTGGCCGCTGAGAACACGACGGAAGTGTCGCGGATTTATCATCTTGATCGTGGTTACGAACGGATTGAGGAAAAACTGGCGACGCTGGGTGCCCGCATCCGGCGTGAACGGGAGTAATGCTGATGAATGACTGGATTACCTTTGCCCTGCCCAAGGGGCGGATTATGCAGGATTCGATGGAGCTGTTCAGCAAGATCGGCATCACCTGTCCGGAGATGAACGAGAACAGCCGCAAGCTGGTGTTCGAGAATCCTGAACTGAAGCTGCGCTTTATGGCGGTGCGCGCCACCGACGTACCGACCTATGTGGAATACGGTTGTGCCGATCTCGGGGTGGTGGGCAAGGATACCCTGCTTGAGCAGGGGAAGAAGCTCTATGAGCCCCTCGACCTCAAGTTCGGTTACTGCCGCCTGGTGGTGGCTGAACCCAAGGGAATGGAAAATTCCGACAATCCGCTGAATTGGTCCAATATCCGTGTCGCCACCAAATACCCGAATATCACCGAACGCTATTTCGCCGCCCGTGGCATTCAGGTGGAGCTGATCAAGCTCTATGGTTCCATTGAGCTGGCCCCCCTGGTCGGTTTATCCGAGCGGATCGTCGATCTGGTGTCCACCGGCGGTACTCTCAAAGCCAACAACATGGTAGAGGTAGAAACCATCGCTGAAATTACCAGTCGCCTGATTGTTAATCGCGCCAGCTTGAAGACCAAACATCAGCGGATCAGGGCGATTATCGATGGTCTGGAAAAGGTGATCGGCGATGAGGTAAGAATTTCGCAATAGCGACGGAGCATGGGATGATCAACATATTGAGGTTCAGCGATAGCGATTTTTACGAGCGCTTTCGCCGCATTGAAGAGCGCGCGGATGAAATTCCTGCCGGTATCGAAGAGACGGTCAAAGAGATTATTGCCGCTGTGCGTCAGCGGGGGGATGAGGCGGTTTTTGAACTGACCGCACGGTTTGATCGGTTGCAGTTGTCGGCCGCCTCCATCGAGGTGACCCGGGAAGAAATGGCCGCAGCTAAAGCCTCTATCGACCCCCGTTCATTGGCCGTGCTGGAGCTGGCGGCGCGGCGCATTGGCGCTTACCACCAGAAGCAGAAACAGCAGACCTGGCTGTCAACCGAAGAAGATGACGTCCTCCTCGGTCAGATGGTCACTCCATTAGAGCGCGTCGGTATCTATGTGCCTGGCGGTAAAGCGGCCTACCCCTCCTCGGTGCTGATGAATGCCATCCCGGCCAAGGTGGCGGGAGTTTCCGAAATCATCATGACGGTGCCGATGCCGGGTGGCGAGGCCAACCCTTTTGTGCTGGCAGCGGCTGCCATCGCCGGTGTCGACCGGATATTCAAGATTGGTGGGGCTCAGGCCGTGGCGGCCCTGGCTTATGGAACCGCCAGTGTGCCGCGGGTCGACAAGATCACCGGGCCGGGCAATATCTATGTGGCGACGGCAAAAAAACAGGTCTTCGGCCAGGTCGGTATCGATATGATCGCCGGGCCGAGCGAGATTCTGGTCATCAACGACGGCAGCGGTAACGCTGCCCACATCGCTGCTGATCTGTTGTCGCAGGCGGAGCACGACGAATTGGCCTCGGCGGTGCTGGTCACCAGCTGTGAGCAGATGGCGCTGGCGGTGCAGCAACAGGTGGAAAAGCAGCTGCAGCAGTTGCGGCGTGAGAGTATCGCGCGCAAGTCGATTGACGCTTATGGTGCGATCATTATTGCTGCTGATCTGGCTGAAGCGATCCGTTTCTCCAACCGCATCGCCCCCGAACACCTCGAACTGGCGGTAGCTGATCCCTTTGCCATCCTGCCCCAAATCCGCCACGCCGGAGCCATTTTCATGGGGCACCATACCCCGGAAGCGGCCGGGGATTATCTGGCCGGACCGAACCACACCCTGCCCACCGGCGGTACGGCACGTTTTTTCTCCCCCTTGTCGGTGGAAGATTTCGTCAAGAAATCGAGTATTATCTCGTTCTCTGCCAATGGTTTGAAACGGTTGGGTAAAGAGGTTGTTCATCTGGCCGAGCTGGAAGGGCTGGAGGCGCATGGGCGATCGGTGTCGTTGCGGTTGCATGATCCAGATTAACCACAGAGACACTGAGACACAGAGAAAAGCTTGAGTTTTTGTTCCTCTTGGAGCCCTTGGTGTCTTGGTGGCACTATTTTATAGTTTTTTTGTTAGCCACCAAGGCTCCAAGAGCACCAAGAAAGGCTTTGGGAATGACGAATAAAGGGGCTTTTGTATAAAGTTTATGATTTTAAAAAACTCTGTGTCTCAGTGTCTCTGTGGTAAAAATGTATGCTTCGAAAAGAGGATATTATGACCAGATCAGCCACGATTGAGCGGCAAACCAAGGAAACCTCCATCCGTCTCACCTTGAATCTGGACGGTAGCGGTCAGCATCAGATCGACAGTCCGGTGCCCTTTTTTAATCACATGCTCAGTGCGGTGGCGCGTCATGGTTTTTTTGACCTGAGGGTCAAGGCCAGTGGTGATATTGAGATCGATGCCCATCACACGGTGGAAGATCTCGGCATTGTCCTTGGCGAAGCCTTCAAGAAGGCCTTAGGTGACAAGGTCGGAGTGCGGCGTTTCGGCCGGGCGACCATGCCGATGCATGAGGCCCTGGCGTCGGTGGTGATCGATTTTTCCGGGCGCCCGTTTCTGGTGTTTAATGTCGCGTTGCCCAAAGCCAAGGTTGGTGAATTCGATACCGAACTGGTTGAAGAGTTCTTTGTCGCCTTCTGCAACCATTCCGGCGCCAATATCCATGTGAACCTGGCCTATGGCGACAACCTCCATCATATCATCGAGGGGATTTTCAAGGCGTTCGGCCGGGCATTGGATGAAGCCACCAGTATCGATCCACGGATCGAGGGGGTGTTGTCGACCAAGGGCACATTGGAGTGATATTGACCTGTGCCAATTGACGGGCAGCTACTGCATTTGCAGGCCGGTCTTGTGGCATCCAATCCGAGGGACGCGACAGTTTCCTTTGGGCCATCCATGGCCGCTTGACTGTCGCCATCCATGGCGACAGACACCCTCGTCATGGAAACCACAAGCCCTGCCTGCAATGTTGCTGGATACTTAAGAGTGGACAGTTGAACAATGATCAACATTATCGACTATGAAATGGGCAATCTGCGCAGTGTTGCCAATGCCTTTGAACGGTTGGGTTTAAAAGCGCGGATCAGTGGTGATCCACGGGATATCGTAAGCGCTGATAAGGTCGTGCTGCCGGGGGTCGGCGCCTTTCGTGATTGTATCGACAATCTGCGCCAGGGTGGTTTTGTTGCGCCGTTGCTCGAACATATTGACAAGGGCAAGCCGCTGCTCGGTATCTGCGTCGGCATGCAGATGCTGTTTGACGAGAGTGAGGAGTTTGGTCGCCACCAGGGGCTGGGATTGATTCCCGGGCGGGTGGTGCGTTTTCCTGCTGACATGGTTGAGCAGGGGGAGCGTCTCAAGGTGCCGCACATGGGGTGGAACACCCTGGACCTGCGCAAACCCTCCCCCCTGTTCAAGGGGGTTGCCGACGGCAGTTACGTCTATTTTGTCCATTCCTACTATTGTGCCGCAGAAGATCAGAAGGATGTTGCTGCCGGCTGTCGTTATGGCGCTATTGAATTCTGCGCGTCCCTGTGGCGTGACAACATCATGGCAACCCAGTTTCATCCGGAAAAAAGTCAGGACCTGGGCCTTAAGATATTTCGTAATTTTGGAGAGTTGTAGTGATTATTCTACCGGCAATCGATTTAAAAGACGGGCGCTGTGTGCGCCTCGAGCAGGGATTGATGGACAAGGATACGGTCTATCATGATGATCCGGCCGCCCAGGCGCGCATCTGGCAGGAGCAGGGTGGCGAGTATTTACACATCGTTGACCTCGATGGGGCCTTTGCCGGGGTGCCGAAGAACCGCGAGGCGATCCAGGCGATTGTTGCGGCCATCGATATTCCGGCTGAACTCGGCGGCGGCATCCGCGATCTGGCAACCATCGAAGCCTACCTTGAGCTGGGGATCGAGCGGGTAATTCTGGGGACTGTCGCCAAGGAGAATCCGGCCCTGGTGCAAGAGGCTTGCCGTCTGTTCCCGGGGCGGATTGTGGTCGGTATTGATGCCAAAGAGGGTCTGGTCGCCATCCGGGGCTGGGCCGATGTGACTGAAAAAAAAGCGACCGAGCTGGCAAAAGAGATGGAAGGGTTCGGAGTGGCGGCCATCATCTACACCGATATCGCTCGTGACGGTATGATGCAGGGCCCCAATATTGAAGCGACTAAAGCTCTGGCTGAATCGATCTGTATTCCGGTGATTGCTTCGGGCGGGGTGTCCTCCCTGGCGGATATCCGCAATCTGCTGGCCATCGAAGCCTCCGGCGTCAGTGGCGTGATTACCGGCAAGGCGATCTATACCGGCGCCCTTGACCTGCGCGCGGCGGTTGCTCTGACCAAAGGCAGTTGACGGCTGATTGACGAGCCAGCCTGGTATTCATGGAAACAAAGTGATAGAATAGTGTCACTTTGGAAGGGTGGAGGTTTCCTATGAAGGTCGAGCTTGTTACCAACCTGAAACGTCAGGCCACCAGAATTCTGGCGGATCTGCACGATTCTAAAGAACCGGTCTTGATCACCGACCATGAAGCCATGAATGACCTCAATAGTTGACAGCGCAAGAACCCTAAACGAAAAA
Organism: Pelovirga terrestris; assembly: GCF_014773365.1. Taxonomy (GTDB): domain Bacteria; phylum Desulfobacterota; class Desulfuromonadia; order Desulfuromonadales; family Geopsychrobacteraceae; genus Pelovirga; species Pelovirga terrestris. Next base: position 31,318 of record NZ_JACWUN010000008.1, on the reverse strand, counting down.
GGTAGAAACCTTGATGCTCGCTAAACGGATTATTCCTTGCCTCGATGTGAAAGATGGTCGGGTCGTCAAAGGAGTCAACTTTGTCGATCTGCGCGATGCCGGTGATCCGGTCGAGGCGGCTGAGGCCTACTGCGCCCAGGGGGCGGATGAGCTGACCTTTCTCGATATCACCGCCAGCAGCGATAACCGCGGCATTATCCTCGATGTTGTTGCCCGTACCGCCGAACGGGTATTCATGCCCTTGACGGTGGGTGGCGGAGTGCGCGAGATCGCCGACATCCGCAACCTGCTCAATGCCGGTGCCGACAAGGTATCGATCAACACAGCGGCGGTCCAGCGCCCTGAACTGGTGCGGGAGGCAGCGCAGCGCTTTGGCAGTCAGTGCATCGTCGTGGCCATCGACGCCCGGCGCGTGCCCGGCAGCGATCCGGCAGCCTGGGAGGTCTACACCCACGGTGGCCGCAAGCCGACCGGTATTGATGCGGTGGCCTGGGCCAGGCAGATGGAAGACTATGGTTGCGGCGAGATTCTGCTGACCTCGATGGATTGTGACGGTACCAAGCAGGGGTACGATATCGCCCTGACCCGTACCGTTGCCGACGCGGTCCCTATTCCGGTGATCGCCTCCGGCGGCGTCGGTAACCTTGAGCATATCCGCGCCGGTTTCGTTGAAGGGGGTGCCAACGCGGCTCTGGCGGCCTCGATTTTTCACTTTAAGGAATATACCATCGCCGAGTGCAAAGACTATCTGCGCGAGCATGGTGTTGTGGTTCGTCTCTGATGAAAGCAGGAATGGCATGAGTTCAGATAATACCTCCCCCCATCCCGATATCCTTGAAGCGGTCTATCAGATCATCCTTGAGCGCAAGCAGCTTGGACCCGGGGAAAAATCCTACGTAAAATCCCTGTATGACAAGGGGCTCGACAAGATCCTTGCTAAAATCGGCGAGGAGGCCACCGAGACAGCGGTCGCCGGTAAGGGAGGAAACCCCGATGAGGTGGTCTATGAAGCCGCTGATCTGATTTTTCATCTACTGGTGCTGCTTGGCTATTACGAGTTGCCACCGGAAACAATCTATGCCGAACTGCGCCGGCGTTTTGGGGTTTCCGGTATCGACGAGAAAGCTTCGCGACAGCTGTCTGAGGGATCAGACAGCTGATCTAACATGTCACATGTCAGATATTCTGTCCGCTTGATTCTTTCCCGAAAATCATTGAGACTTTCCCACCATCATCTACGGCTGGTAACCGTCTGATGGGCCCTCAGGGTGATTTTTTTGATCCTGTTTCGCGGGAGATCTCATGACCAAAACGCTGTCGAGCGAACCTGCCACCAACGACCAACGTCCCCACCAACTCAGACGGCAACTCCTTGAAAAAACAGTGAAAAAATGTCAGTACCAGCAGGATGCCGTGGCTACAAAACAAAGAAAACTTGCGTAAAGAGCAAAAATTGTGATATTTTTTCAAATTAAACTTCAGCATGCCCCTATCGGTGTGCTGAATGCCAACCGTCTGGATCTTTTGTGGTGCAATGTGGTGCTGATCATTCTGCAAAAGCTTTTATTTGAGAGAGGATGTGAAACGTGGGTACGACAACAATTATCAGTCAGGTCGCTGCCGCAGGTAGCAAGCCCCAGCAACAGCAGCTGATTCCGTTGGAGATGATGGAATTGGCCGCCGAATGCCTGCGCACCCTGGCCCATCCTCACCGCTTGCGGATTGTCGAGATTCTGCTTGATCATGAAGAGTCGGTCGGTGAACTGGCGCGGGCCTGTGATCTGCCCAGCCATATGGTCTCTGATCATCTGCGCATCTTGAAGGATCGCGGCTTTCTTGACAACCAACGCCAGGGGCGCAAGGTCTTTTATCGCATCGCCGAGCCGGCGCTGGGTGATATCATGAACTGCATCCATAAGCGCTTTGGTGCCCAGGACCAGTGTATCGCCACGAAAGACATAGCTCACGCCCTACGTTAAGTTGTCAACTTTTCCGGCGGTACCGACGTGCATCGGTTGTTGCTGGTGCTTTGATCCAAATTATCCATAAAAAAGCCGGACCCCTTAAAAAGGGTCCGGCTTTTTTCGTCATGCCTGATACTGCAGTGTTCGTGGCTCTTAGAACTTAACGTCGAAGCTGACGTAGACCTGGTCAGCTGACTTAACCATGGCGGGAGCAAAACCTGCAGCAGGTGTTTGTGCAAGCAGCTGCCCAATCATCGCTGCTTGTGCACGATCTGCTGCACTGTCAATTTCATACGGTTTGGTGTTCCAGTCAAGAGAACCGGTGTAATCATAGCGATAGTGCTGGTAACCGACGCGGAAGCTGGCGGCACCAAGCTTCGCCACCGCTTTGCCGGGCAGGTCATAGATGCCATAAACTTCAACAACCTGGCCACGAGTGGCGAGTTTGGAAGCGTACATATCGTCATGGCCCGGGCTCATGCCAATCCAGTATTCGCTTCCGTAGTTGTATTCCGCACCAATCTTAAAGTTGCTTTTGGGAATATCGAAACGGCCACCGATATAGATAGAATAGCCATTTTCCGAATCGGTGTTAGGTGAGCCTGCAAATGGGTCGTTAAACATGCCTTTGCTGTTTGGGTCGGTACGGCTCCAGGCACCGGAGATGAAGTAGTTGAAATTCTGGATTTTGTCCATGTAGAGCAAGGAGGTGTGATAGATGTCACCAATGTTTTGACGTGGCATCGACATATCCATGGGACCCATAGGTGTATTAACAGTCATTTGGGCAGGGTCGCTAATCATAGCGACTGCCATAGAGTTCATGTCGGGATAGTTGAAAACTTCCATGGCGACATACGACTGCAGATAAATAAAGCGGTTGTTCTTGTTGTAGATATCCCAGCTGATGCCGGCGAAGTCGGTATCGTTGAGGCTGTTTTCACCCAGACCGGCTTCATAGCCGCGACCGTAGCAGAAGCGGATGCGGCCAGGTAGATCGACAAGGCCGAAGAGTTTGTCGTAAGCGTAGCCCAGGGTGGCACCGTCAAAGGGCCAGTCCATGTAGGCGACCGGGGTGGCCATGCGGCTGGGGTTGTTCAGGCGCAGCTGGCTGGGAGGGCCGTCGGTGGTCGGGCGGCGCCCCATGGAGAGCCAGAAGTTGCTGCCGCCGATGTTGTTCCAGTTGACGATGGCGCGATCCACCAGCAGCCTGTCGTCAGTCGGGGTGCGGCTGGAGTTGCCATCGATCGCTGGGAAGCCGCCGATAGTACCACCCATGCCGTCACTTGGGGTGTTTTGCAAGCCCCAGGCCTTGTACATGGTGAGGCGACCGACGAAGTCAACATTCTCCAGCGCGCTGACGCTCATGTTGAGGCGCAGGCGGTTGGTGAACAGGGTCTCGTTCTTTTCGGTGACGGTGTTGTTGGCTGAGTTGTAACGATCACGGCTGTAGTAATCATAGCGGGTGCGGAAATCACCGGACCACTGAAAACGGCTGCTCATGTCTTCGTAGATGGTTTCGTCGATTTCCGTAAGGAACTCTTCCTGCTGCGCTTGCTGCTGACGGATCTGCTCAAGCTGCTGCTTGAGTTCCATGGTTTGACGGTTCAGCGCCTCAATGCGTTCCTCGAGGGTCGCTGCCAGGCCGCTGAGGGGTAGAGCCAGCAGGCCGACCAGCACCAGTATACCAAGTACCTTTTTCATCTTTCCTCCTTGTGGTGGGTGGGGGCTGCGGGCAGGTCAGTTTCGTAGCAGGAACCTGATGCAAAGCGTACATGGGTTGTTTGCACCAATACAACTCGCAGCCGATCAAATGTGGCAGAAATTATCACTTGCGGTTATATGTCTAAATATCGCGATAGGTCAACACAAAAATGGATGAGCGTTCGTTCTGATGTGATGGGTAAATCTGCAGGGGATTCGCCACCAAGGCACCAAGGGCACCAAGGTGAGTCGGTCCTGATGGGTTTCGATTGGCCCTGATTGCCAGACGCCGTTCTCTTGTGCTAAAAACCGGTATCGTCAGGGATCTGCCCATCGGCAGTTTAAGGCTGGAAATAATGATGGATTCCGTGTAAAGTGGAAAGTTAGAGATTTCTATCAGTCCCGCTATCTGTTGACCTCGCAGCGATTGAGTTGTCATTTATGAATGCAAGCTGGATTTTATCGCCTCAGGAACGTAAAGCCATACGTCGCAAGCGCCTGTTGCGCCTTGGCCTCGCCGCCGTGATTCTGGTTGGGTTGCTCAGCTATTTTGTCACCATTCCCGCGCAGCGCCGGAACCTCCCTGCCGGTGGTGATATGGCAGCAGAACGGGCGCGTGATGAGCGTCCTGATGTGGTTGCGGTAGCGGTTGCAGAACCCGAAGTACCCCCTGCTCCAGAAGCCGTTGATGAGCGTGTCGTAGTCCATCCGATTACTAACGGGGACACCTTAAGTACCATCTTTGATCACCTCGGTATCCACAGTGTGATGTATCAGATTCTTGCGGCCGATGAGTCACTGCTGGCCCTTGATGTGCTGCGTCCCGGCCAGCATCTGACCTTCACCTTTGATGAGGATGGTTCGCGGTTGCTGAGCATGGAGCTCTTTATCGATCCGGGTAAACAGGTGCTTTATTCCCGGTTTGACAACAATAGTTTTGGTTATGAAGAGATGATCCATCCGGGCCAGTGGCAGCAGCAGCTGCTCGATGGTGAAATCAATGGCAGCTTTTATCTGTCGGCTATCGGTGTCGGCTTAAGCGAGATGGAAACGGCTAACATTACCAACCTGTTCCGTGATCACCTTAACTTTGCCCGTGATATGCGGGCCGGTGACCGCTTTCAGGTGGTACGCAGCCGGCAGTTTGTCGGCGAGAAGTTTACCGGCCAGAGTCGCATTGAGGGGGTGCGGATTCTGCGCCGCCAGCGTGAACACACCGCTTTTCTGTTTGAAGACGGCAACTACTACGATGCCACCGGGGAAAGTCTGGCCCGTGCCTTCCGGCGCTATCCCATGGGTGCCCAATACCGTATCAGTTCTTCTTTTAATCCTGCTCGCAAGCATCCGATTACCGGGCAGGTTCAGCCCCACAACGGGGTTGATTTTGCCATGCCCACCGGTACTCCGATCCTGGCAACGGGTGACGGAGTTGTGACCCGGGTAATGAATCATCCGTATGCCGGCAAATATGTCGAAGTCCAGCATGGCAGTCAGTATCTTACCCGTTACCTGCACCTGCACCGGATCCTGGTGAAGCGTGGTCAGACGGTGAAGCGTGGCGAACGGATCGCTCTTTCCGGCAACACCGGGCGGTCAACCGGCCCCCACCTGCACTTCGAGTTGCATGTTCACGGCCGGCCGGTCAATCCGATCACGGCCAAGATCCCCATGGCGGCATCGGTTCCCAAAGACAAGCGGACCGACTTTAAGCAACTGGTTGAGCAACTGGTTGCGGTGATGGAAAACGGCAGTCACCGGATTGCGGCGCTGGAAACCAGCCGTCAGTAAAACGTATCCTGATGTTGCGATCAATCGGCCAGCGGATCTTCCCCTTCCTGCCAGCTTGCCAGGTAGCGCTCGAACAGGTGAAAGTCCTCCCCCTTGTGTTCGGTGATGGTAACGTACATGTGCTCTTTAGGGATGTCCCAGGTCTCATGGAGCAGTTGCATAAAACCCAGGGTCAGCTCGCGACGCTTTTCGATGGTACGCCCCTCGCGGATATCGGCATTGACCAGGGCGACCCCTTTTTCCGGCCCTGTCACCCGCCCGATGGACAGGTTGTAGGTACCGAATTCGCGGATTGAAATGCTGATATGGTCGGTGCCGGTGTCCATGATGGTAGAAAAGAGTTGGCGGACTTTTTCGGCAAAGGCCATCTTGGCGTGATCTTCCAGGGGACGGTTGATTTCAAATTGCAGGTGAGGCATAACATTCTCCATTTTTGGTCAGGTGGGGACGAGTTGTTGACCGCTAGACTATAACACAGTTCTATTTCATTGGAACATCAGCCGGAGGATTTAAGAAGTGACAACCCAACTGACGCGCTCGTCCAGCCCCGATCTTGATAAACTGCTTGGTCACGCTTTTCCCGTACTAGACGACGGTTTTGTCCGTCTTGTCGATTACATGGGAAATGATTCTTCCATTGTTCAGGCGGCCCGGGTTTCCTACGGCGATGGCACCCGCAAGGTGTCTGAAGATCGCGCCCTGATCCGTTATCTGCTCCGCCATCAACACACGACCCCGTTTGAAATGTGCATGCTCAAGCTCCATGTTCGGGTGCCGATGGATACCTGGCGTCAGTGGATTCGCCACCGTACCGCCAGTGTCAACGAATACAGCACCCGTTATTCCATCGCCATCGATCGCGCCCAGATGACTCCGGCAAATGCCTGGCGGCAGCAGGCGCTGGACAACAAGCAGGGGAGCAGCGGTTTTTTTGCGTCGGACGAAGGGGAACGATTCAGTGCCGCTGAACAGGAGTTGCATCGTCTGAGCAAGCAGGTCTACCAGCAGCGCCTCGACGCCGGCGTGGCCCGCGAACAGGCGCGCAAGGACCTGCCCTTAAGTACCTACACCGAAGCCTTCTGGCAGATCGATCTGCATAATCTACTGCATTTTCTGGCCTTGCGCATGGACAGTCACGCCCAACTTGAAATCCGCCGCTACGCTGAAACCATTGGCGAGAAGATTGTCAAACAGTGGGTACCGGCGACCTGGGAGGCGTTTCAGGATTATCGCTTCGGACAGATGACCTTGTCGCGTCAAGAACAGGAACTGTTGGCACTGGTGGTGAATGGCCAGACCGAAATGGCGGACGCCTGGTGCGCAAAAAGCGGCTGGGTTAAGCACAAAGAAGAACGCCGGATCCTGTCGCGTGAGGCGAAAGAATTTGCGGTCAAGTTGGCGAGTTTCGGCCTGACACCGCCCTGGTAGGAACAAAAAATCGTATGATGTTGCAGGGGCGCGGCGCGCCGTGCCCCTACAGTTTACCCACCTCATCATCCTTTGTCTTTTCCTCGACATCATCATCATCCAGCATCCGGTATTTGGGGCCTTCGATATCGTCAAACTCCCCCTTTTTAACCGCGTAGAGAAAAAACAACCAGACTCCGGTGCCGATACAAAAGGACAGAAAAATCAGCAGGATGGTAGAGGTCATCATGGCAGGTGTCCTTGGCGTTTGAGTCGCAGGGAATTGAGCAGGACACAGACCGAACTGATCGCCATTGCTGCCGCTGCGTAAACCGGCGCCAGCATCCCACTGGCGGCCAGAGGGATGGCGATCAGATTATAGCTGAAGGCCCAGGCCAGGTTCTGTTTGATGTTGACCAGGGTTTTTTGCGCGAGGTGCAGGGCAAAGGGAATATTCGCCAGGTGCGGACGGGTGAGAATCAGATCAGCGCTTTCAACCGCAATGTCGGTGCTGCCGGCGATGGCACAGCCGATGGTGGCTTTCGACAGGGCCGGCGCGTCATTGATCCCGTCACCCACCATCATCACCGCCGCCGGGGTAAGCGCGTCAATCTGCAGCGCCTTCTGTTCCGGGGTCAGTTCCGCGTGCCAGGTATCAATGGCGAGAAGTGAACAGATACGCCGGGCGACATCTTCACGATCACCGGTTAACAGCACACTGGTGTACCCGCGTCGATTCAGGTCGTTGAACATCTGTTGGGCATCAGGGCGGATCTCATCTTCCAGCGTAACCAGACCGATATATCGGCCATCGAGGGCCAGATGAACCTCGCTGCGTCCGGCGCCTGCGGTCTGCGGCAGATCGATCCCCTGTTCTTTCAGAAAGCGCCGGTTGCCGGCGATGAGATGGGTGTTGCCCTGCCAGGCTTCAATGCCCAGACCGGTATGGGTGGTGGATCTGTCAACCGGCTTGGGAACAATGCCATGCTGCGCGGCTTCCTTGAGAATGCCGCGTGCGAGGGGGTGATGGCTGCCGGCTTCGACATCGGCCAGCCCTTGCAGGAGTTGCTGTTGCGTGCCATGGCTGAGGGTGATGCCGACCACATGGGGTCGCCCGATGGTGATGGTGCCGGTTTTGTCAAACGCCAGATGGCTGATGCCTGATGCCGCCTCAAGAATATCGCCGCCACGAAACAGCACCCCGGCTTCTGCCGCGCGCCCGGTGGCGATCATCACCGCCGTCGGGGTTGCCAGCCCGAGGGCGCAGGGGCAGGCGACGACCAGCACCGAGACGGCATTGAGCAGGGCGGCGCCATCACGCAGGTGCCAGTAGATAAAAGTGCCGGCGGCAATCAGCAGCACGATCGGGATAAAAACACCGGCAACCCGGTCAGCAAGCCGCTGAATCGGGGCTTGATCGGATTGCGCCTGCTCCACGATGGCGGTCATGCGGGCAAGGAAGGATTCAGCGGCGGCCGAGGTGACCTTGACCTCGATGGTGCCGTTCAGATTAAGGGTGCCGGAGACAACCGGATCCCCGCATTCCTTAAATACCGGCAGGGGTTCGCCGGTGACCGCTGCTTCATCAATTTCACTGGTGCCCCGGGTGACGATGCCATCCACCGGCAGGCGGTCTCCGGCTTTGAGCTGGATCATATCACCCGGCAACAGTTCCCGGCTGTCAACTTCACTCCAGCTACCGTGTTCAAAGCGCAGGGCTCGCGCCGGTGCCAGTTTGAGCAGCCGATCGATACCGGCGGCCGCTTTGCGCCTCGCTCCCGCTTCGATCAGACGACCGGCAAGAATCAGGGTGATAATCATGGCTGCGGTTTCAAAGTAGACCTCAGCGCCCGTCATCATGGCATAGAGACTGTAAAAATAAGCACAGAGGGTGCCCAGGGCAATCAGCAGGTCCATGTTGGGCTGATGATTGCGCAGACTGACCCAGGCGCCACGCAGGAAGGGGTAGCCCGAGTAAAAGACGACCGGTGTCGTGACCAGGGCGGCAAAATATTCCAGCATGCTTTTGGTTTGCAGGTCGATTCCCTTAAAATAGCCGGCATAAAGCGCCAGGGAAAAACCCATCAGCTGCATGGTCAGAAAAACTGCCGTCCCGAAACGCATGAGCAGGCTGCGCATTTCGCGATGGGCCGATTGCTGCAGTTCGTCCAGGCTGTAAGGGCGTGCCAGATAGCCGATGTCAGCCAGTTTGCGGCAGATAGCGGCGGCACTGATGTCAGCGCCGGCAAAGCGGATCAGTACCCGGTGGGTGGCAAAGTTGACCCGCACCGAAATAATTCCGGGCAGCTTCTGCAGCAATCGTTCGATCAGCCAGATACAGCTGGCACAGCGGATGCCATCGACAATCAGGCTGATTTCATCTGCTGATTCATGATGACGGACAAAGCGCGCCAGGTAGGCCTCGTCAAAACGTAAGTTGAAAGCTTCCTTGAGGGTTCCGGCCTGACGGTCGGGGCGCTGATAAAAATGCTCGAGGCCGGCGCCGCGGATAATCAGATAGGCGCCGCGACAGCCGTAACAACAAAAGTTGCGAGTGGTCCCGGCGATCTCGTCGGTTACCAGCTCGGCCGGGGAAAACGGTTCAGCGCAGTGGTCGCAGGTTAGTTCTTTGATGACGGTCATTTCAGATGGTCAACAACAAGCGCCGCAAAATCCGGGCACCCTTATGCTCAAACTCCGCCTGGATGAGGTTTTCACCGGATAGCTCGGGGAGCTGAGCGCGATAGACGCCGGGATCTGCCTCTGCCAGAGGAACTATCAGCAAGGCTCCACGGTACTGCAGTTTAAGTTGACCTTTAGCGCCCCTGACCGGTTCCCCTTCACGGTTGGTCAAGTGCTGGATCAACACGCCGTCCATCAGTTCGCTGTGAAGCTCCCACCCCAGGACAGCTGCCGCCTGTTTTTCCAGCATCGTGCTGTTATATTTCAATCCTTTACTGTAATAATCCTGATCACTGACTTCGCTGACCCGGGTTGCGGCCTGGTAGGCAGCCCAGCTGGAAAAGACCAGGAAGGAGCAGAGCAGCAGGGGAACAAGCAGGGCAGAATTGAATTTAGTCATGAATTACTCGTTTCTTGCCGACAAAAGAGGTCAGCATGCAAGAATCGTTACTCTTATTGGCGATGAGCTGACGCTGATAGTTGGGCGGTAGCGGTAGCAACCGGTTGCTGATGGCTGCTGAACAATTGGAATTCTACCATGATTGGCTGATTGCTGACAGGGGAGAGAACCATCAGCCGGAGTTGGTAATTGCCACCGGCGGCGACAGGAATCTGTTCCGTCTGCCCCCTGATCTCCAGCGGCTCACCACCGGGAGCCCTTACTCGCAACTGATATTCCTGAGCATCTGTGCTGCGGTTGTTGATCCAGACAGTGAACAGGGTGGTCTGCTGGTTGTCAACGATCCGACTGACCGCAGCCGGTGCCAATGAGACCTTCAGAGATGCTGAAGTTCGCGTCAGGGTGGCGTAGGTCAGGGCGCTGAGCAGACTGATCAGGAGCAACCCCAGCAGGAGAACACGTAGATTCAGCAGCCCTTTGACACCCCGGTTGTCGATACCAAAGGTGTAGTAGATCAGTCCGGGCTCGTCCCGTTTGGCCATGATCTGCCGACAGGCATCGAGGCAGCGGCCACAATTGATACATTCGATCTGGTAGCCGTTGCGGATGTCGATGCCCATGGGGCAGGCGCGCACACAGGAATTGCAGCGGATACAGCGTGGTTTTTCCTTCTCCGGCAAATTCAGGGTGAGGGTTGCCGGATCAACAAAGGATGACTGAATGCGCCCATAGGGGCAGAATTCACGACACATCAGTCGCCGGATCAGACCCAGGTCAAGATAGATGATCGCAGCGATAACCAGAAAACTGATCAGGACCCCAGGGTGCAGGGTTCCGGAGACCAGACCGGCAAGAAAACGCTGAGGTTCAATGAAATACCAGAGCAGGTTGGCGGAGACCAGCGAGGCCAGCAACAGATAAAAACTATGAGCAAGGATTTTGCCGGGCAGTGCCCCCTGCAGACGGTTGGCGAGGAGTTTAAGCTTCAAGCGTTCAGCAAACCATTCCGCCAGATCGGTGAGGGTCGTTTGCGGACAGGCCCAGCCACACCAGAGACGGCCAAAAACCAGGGTGATGAACAAGAAAGCAGCACCTGTCGCGAGAATAAAGATCAGCAACAGGTAGAGTTCCTGAATGCGCAGGACCTGGCCAAACAGATGCAGGCTGAGGCTGGGGATATCGATGCGTACCAGGCTGACGCCATCCGGTTGGATCCATGGCAGCAGAATAATCGTCAGGGTGGTTAACCACTGGAAGGTTCTGCGCCAGGGGGCAAGGAGCAGCAGGCGCTTGTGTTGGTGGGTGTTGGGCATGGTGAGGTAGCGGTGGCCGCAGCCAGCCACCGCTTAAAGGTTCCTTCGCCGGTTACAGCTTGAGCAGATAAGCTACCAACGCATCAATTTCGTTGCTGCTGAGGCTGTCAGTGAAACCGGGCATCATGGCGCCACGCCCTTGAGCAATGCTGGTGCGGATGCTGTCGGCATCTTTCCCGTAGGCGTAATCACCGGTCAGGTCGGTAGCAAAGCCACCAGCGCCGCCGGCACCATGGCAGGCCGCACAGTTGGAGTTGTAAAGACTCACCGCATTAATCCCACTCGCTGCCGCGGCTGCTTCAGCCGTGGCCGTCTGTCCACTTGTCTGAGCGGCCGCATTGGGCTGGGTGTAGGTTTCCTGATAACCGGCCATTTTTTCTTCAAACTCTTTTTCCGAGCTCCAGCCACTGAACAGGTAATAGGCACTGAAGCCGATTCCCCAGATGATCAGTCCGTAAAAAAGAATATAGAAATATAGGGGGGGCGCTTGTTTGCGATCTTCGACAATGCCATCGGCATGTTCGTCATGCTTGTCGCGTTTTTTTTCACTCATCGGTTGCAACCTTTCTCTTGTTCTGAAGGCTTGTTACGATCGGCTTAATCGTCGTCCATCATCCGGTATTTAGGGGCTTCCTTTTTTTGTTTGTTCTTGCGCTTGTAGGTATTGCCTACGATCAGTGCAAAGATAACAAAAAGGCCAAAGGTTACCGCCAGATACATAATGGACGCCAGATCCATGATCAGTCTCCCGTTGACTGGTCGTACTTGATCAAGTTGACCAGTTGCCAGACCCGCTCGCTGCCAAGATTGGCGTAAGCAGGCATGCCTCCTGCCGCTATTCCGTCATAGATGATCCGGAAGAGCGTCTCCTCATCGTAATAATCGCCCACCAGTTCCGGGCCGATCCCCCCTTCCATGTTGGTGCCATGGCAGGCAGAACAATTGCTCTGATACAGCGGACGCCAGCCGGCCAGGGTCGTCTGATCAGCGCCACTGAAGGGGTTGCGTAATTCGCCCACGATTTCAGTGCGGCCGGTCTGGCGCCAGGGAATGTCGCTGCCAAGCTTCTGCATGTAGGCAATGATGGCGTCCATCTCATTTTTTGTTGCCAGTTCAGCGATCTGCGCTTCGCTGTGGGGAAATCCCAATACCTGCATCTTGCGCCGCACTTTGTCAGGCTTGAGGGCGTTATTGCTCAACCAGCCGTAAGCCGGCATGTTGGTTTTCGGGAAGATGGAGCGCGGGGTTTCCATGTGCTGGTAATGCCAGGCATCAGGGTACTTGCCGCCGAGACGCGCCAGGTCAGGACCGGTGCGTTTGGAACCCCAGAGGAAGGGGCGGTCGTAGACGAACTCACCCGATTTTGAGTAGTCGCCATAGCGCAGCACTTCGGCCACCAGCGGGCGCACCGTCTGGGTGTGACAGTTGTTGCACCCTTCGCGCATGTAGATATCACGACCTTCCTGCTCCAGCGGGGTATAGGGAGTCACCCCTTCAATGCGGTCAGCCTCGGTGTTGACCCAGACAAAGGGGAGAATCATGGTGATGGTGGTGCCGACCAGAATGGCGGCGGTGGCCATGAGCATCAGCAGAATCGGTTTCTTTTCCCACATGATTTAAGCCCTCCCTTCGACTTCAAGCAGTTTCGGGGCTGGTTCTTTCCCTTTCTGCACGGTCATGTAGACGTTGTAGATAAAGACCAGAATGCCGATCAGGTAAATGACGCCGCCAATGGCGCGGATCCACCAGTAGGGATACATCTCGACCATGGTTTCGGTGAAGGTGTAAGTGAGACTGCCATCAGCGTTCATGGCGTTCCACATGCCGGCCTGCAGAATTCCGGAGATCCACATGCTGGTTGACCAGATTAACTGACCGATCACTACCAGCCAGAAATGCAGGTTGGCCAGAGGAATACTGTAAACCTCGCGACCGTAGATGCGCGGCAACAGGAAGTAGATGCCGGCGACACTGACCAGCGAGACCCACCCCATGGTCCCCATGTGAATATGACCGGGAACCCAGTCGGTATAGTGAATGAAGGCTGAAAAGGTCCGGATTGCCTGCATCGGCCCCTGCAGCGTTTGTAATCCGTAAAAAGTGATGCCGAGAATCAGGAACTTGACCAGATAGTTGTCGCGCATCTGATGCCACTGCCCCTTCATCGACATATAGCCGTTAATGACCGAACCCCATGAAGGAGCGATCAGCATGATCGAAAAAGCCATGGCCAGGGTCTGGATCCAGTCAGGGATCGGTGTCCAGAGTAGATGGTGGGCACCCGTCCACAGATACATGAAGATCAGCGACCAGAAAGCGATAATCGATAACCGGTGGCTGTAGATGGGAACCCCGGTGGACTTGGGCAGAAAATAATAGAACATGGCCAGCGGCGGTGCCGTCAGGGCCATGGCTACGGCGTTGTGACCGAACCACCACTGGACATTGGCGCTGTTGGTGCCGGCAAAGATGGAATAGGATTTAAAGGCCGAGACCGGAACGGCGAGGGCGTTGACGGTAAACAGGATGGCAACGCCGATAAGTGCTGCCATCATGTACCACAAAGAAATATACATCTGTTCTTCTTTGCGTTTGATGATGGTCATGATGATGTTGATAGAAAAAACGACCCACAGCACGACGATCATGAGGTCGATGGGCCATTCCATTTCATGGTATTCGAGGGTGGTGTTGTAGCCGAGAAGCAGGGTGACGGCAGCCGCGATAATGGTGGCGTTGAACAACCACAGCTGGAAGCGTGCCAGGCCGAGACTCCACAGCGGCGTTTTGCATAGTCGTTGGACCATGTAAATAAACATGGCGAAAATGGTGCCCACCCCCCAGCCGTAGATGCCGGCATTGGTATGAATCGGGCGTAATCGTCCGAAGGTGAAATAGGGGGGGTAGTTCAGATCGGGGTTGATCATCTGAAACGATACAATCACCCCGACCAGCACCGCGACGACACCCCAGACGAGGCTCCAGTTGACAAAGCTCTTGACGATGTCGGTATGATATTGCGGTTTTCCCATGTGGCCTCCTAGCGCAGATTGGCAGATGTATCCAATGGTCAGATCACTGTGGCAGAGAAAAAATAATGAATGATAAACGTGACCATTTTAGTGAAATACGAGGGAAAGTCAATTACATTGAGGGTAAAATAGACCAAAGTGGTGACGGTCAGTGATCCAGGAGGGTGCGCTGCAAAAAACCAAGGTATATTTGTAAATCAAAAAAGGAGGTATCGGTTCAGTACCGGGTCAGAAATCCTATGACAAGGGACGCGATTGTTTCCCTTCGCGCAGGATTCAAAGACCCTGCGCGAAGGACGGCAGCTGAATAAGTACATTATTTACTTCTGCTCTTGCGATTTCTCCGGTGTTTTGTGCTGCGCCATGTCAAGGAATGGCTTGATCAGGTCGATCGGCATCGGGAAGAGGATGGTCGAGTTCTTCTCGGCGGCGATCTCGGTCATGGTTTGGAGAAAGCGCAGCTGTAAAGCGCCGGGCTGCTTGTTGATTTGCTCAGCGGCGTTGGCCAGGGTTTTTGAGGCCTCAAACTCGCCGGTGGCATGGATGACCTTGGAGCGGCGCTCACGCTCTGCTTCGGCCTGACGGGCCATGGCGCGTTGCATCGAGGCCGGCAGATCAACGTGCTTGATTTCAACATTGGAGATCTTGACCCCCCAGGGGTCAGTCTGGCGGTCGAGAATCTCCTGCAGGTCGTGGTTGATCTTATCCCTTTCCGCCAGCAGTTCGTCCAATTCCACCTGACCGAGGACACTGCGTAACGAGGTTTGCGCCAGCTGACTGGTGGCATACAGATAGTTGTCGACTTCGATCAGGGCCTTGTCCGGCTGGACGACGCGGAAATAGAGAACTGCATTGACTTTGACCGAGACGTTGTCACGGGTAATAATGTCCTGCTCGGGAACATCCATGGCAACGGTACGCATATTGATCTTGGTCATCTGATCAATAACAGGAATGATAAATTTCAGTCCCGGTCCTTTGACACTTGAGAAGCGGCCCAGACGAAACACCACCCCGCGTTCGTACTCAAGCAGTATCCGTACTGCGGCGCTGATAATGACCGCGCCGATAGCGACAATGATTATCCAGAAAAAACCTGCACCAAAATCAAACATTATAGGGTCTCCTTTTTTTCACAGTCAGCGGACTGATCGGTTGATGTGACGGCGCCAACCTTGATCTTTAAACCATCAAGCATTTCAATGACCTCCACTGTTTGCCCGGGGACAATCGGCGCGTTGGCCCGAGCCGACCAATATTCTCCATAAACAAAGGCGCGTCCGCTGTCGGGACCAATGGCCTCAACCGCTTCCCCGTGCTTGCCGATCAGTCCGTCCTGGCCAAACGGGCTGTGGCGCTTCTGGGTTTTAACTACCATGGTGGCGGCAAAGGTAGTAAACGCTGCGCAGGAAAGCACGGTTGCGGCGATCACCGCGCGGGAAATCTGCAGGTAGGGTTCGCTGCTGTCGACCAGCATCAGTGATCCCAGGCTCATGGCAATAAGGCCGCCAACCGCCAGCATACCATAGGAGGGGACGTTGGCTTCCAGAATAAAGAGGATAAAGGCCACGACAATCAGCAGCAAGCCTACGTAGTTGACCGGCAGGGCGGAAAAAGCAAACAGAGCCAGCAGGATGGCGATGGCACCAACCGCTCCGGGAAAAATCGAGCCGGGTTGGGAAATTTCAAAAAAGATGCCAAGGATCCCCAGCATCATCAGCAGGTAGGCGAAGCTCGGGTTGCTCAGGGCATTGAGGATCTTCTGGCGCCAATTCATTTCGACGGTTACCAGCTGACTGCCGGCGCTGGTGAAGATCATGACCTCACCATCGCGGATAAATTTGTAACCGTCCAGCTGACGTAACAGATCCTCGCGATGCTCGGCGATCAGGTCGATCACTGCCAGATCCAGCGCTTCCTCGGCAGAGATGGAGACCCCGTCACGTACTGCCTCTTCCGCCCATTCCTGGTTGCGACCCCGCTTTTGGGCCAGGCTACGGGCGTAGGCAGCAGCATCGTTGGCAACTTTTTTCATCATCGTTTCATCGGCTTCACCGCCGCCGCCGCCGATACTGACCGGTGTTGCCGCACCAATGTTGGTTCCCGGCGCCATGGCGGCAAAGTCAGCGGCCAGGGTGATCAGTGCCCCGGCTGAAGCGGCCCTTGCGCCTTGTGGCGCAACATAAACAATGGTCGGGATCTTGGAATTCAGTTGCGCTTGAATGATATCGCGCATGGCGGTATCGAGACCGCCGGGAGTATCGAGCTCAATCAGTACCGCCCGGTGGTTTTGGCGATTAGCCGTGGTGATGGTGTCGGCAATAAAAGATGCGATCACTGGATTGATCGGTGTTGCGACCTCGAGCAGCAGGATGGTGTCACTGGCCGGTGGGTTGGCAAACAGCGATAGTGCCGGGCTCAGGGCGAGCAGGGCAAAGCCTGACAGGACAGCAAAAACGCTGATAGTGCGCAAAAGGAGTCTTTTTGCCTGCTGATAGCTGGTGATCACGGTCTTCGCGCCTCTTGTTGTCGTTCCGGGGCCTCATGTTGTGGCCAAGTGGAACCCCTGCTCCGGTTATATGATAAATTGTTACTTCTTTACTTGTGTTTTCAGCATCAGTCGTTATAATCATTTGTTTGTATATATGGGTGCCAGAAGCTTCTGCGCGCCCTCTTTGCATTCACGTCCTACCGCAACTTCTACGATCAGGTGGAGCAATATGAGTCTTAAAGAGCAACTCAATCAGGATATGAAGGCGGCGATGAAGAGCAGACAGACCGATCGCCTCAGCACGATTCGCCAACTCCGCAGTGCCATCAAAAACAAAGAAATCGAACTCAGACAAGACATTGACGATAATACTATTCTGGCTGTCATCAGTACCCTTGTCAAGCAACGTCGGGAATCTGCCGAGCTTTATCGCAGCAATGACCGCCCGGAATTGGCCGACAAAGAGGAAGCCGAACTGGCGGTCCTGCAACAGTATCTTCCTGCGCAGCTAAGTGAGGATGAACTCCGCGCTCTGGTTGCGGAGGTGATCACCGCGACCGGGGCTGCTTCTATTAAGGACATCGGTAAGGTGATGCCGGTAGTCATGGCAAAAACCAAGGGTAGTGCTGAAGGTCGACTGGTCAACCAGGTTGTCAGAGAGTTGCTGGCCGGCCCTGCTGATTAGTCCCTTGTTCGCCTTTCATCCTGTGTTCTCAGAGGGAGTTCTTTTTTGGGTCTGGTTGATATTCTGATTTTGGTGGTGTTGGCGGTCTTTTTGATCAAGGGATTGCTGCGCGGTTTGCTCAAGGAGATCTGTTCCCTCCTCGGACTGGTACTCGGGGGTGTTTTTGCCTTTACCTTTCATGTCCCCCTTGCTCAGTTTCTCCAGGATAGTGCCGGTCTGCCGGGGGCTGTTTCGATGTGGGCGGCTTTTTTGGCGATTTTCCTCGGGATCGTCATTGTTTTTGCGGTGCTCGGGTTCGTGCTGCATCGGTTTGTTAAAATCATTCTGCTGGGCGGGGTTAATCGCCTGGCCGGCGGAGTTTTTGGTCTGATTCAGGCAGTGGTCATCCTGGCCATGCTGATTCTTGCCATGGGTTCACAGCCTGCGCCGGCCATGGCCCGGCAATGGATCGGGGCTTCGCATCTGGCGCCGCCCTTTGCCACCCTGGGAGAGACCCTGCTGGATGAAGGGCAGGCACTGATGGGCAGGTCTTCCGGCCGATGATGGTTGCCGACGCATCCTTGTTTGAGCGTCTTGGTTTTCCTGAATTGCGCAGCTGGCTCGCTGGTCAAACCCAGTCAGAGCCGGGCCGACTGCTGGCTCAGCAGCTTGGCTTGCTGGAAGATCAGGCCGCGGTTGAGCAGGCGCTGACCGAAGTCGATGAGGCTCTGGCGTTGCTTCAGGCTGACAAGTCGCCGGGGCTGGGGGGCTGTTGTGATTTAGCCCCGGTCCTGGCCGCTTGTCAGGCCCCCGGTAGTCTGGCGGCGGCGGTGGAGCTGCGGCCGGTGCTGCAGTCGCTGCTGACGCTGGCGGTTTGTCGCAACTGGTTCAAGGGACGCAAGGAGGCGCCTTGTCTGGCGCTTGTGGCCGATGGGCTGGTACCGCTGCCGGAATTGCAGCGGCGCCTGCAGAACACCATCGGCGAACGCGGCGAACTGCTGGACAATGCCTCGCCTAAACTCGCTGAGCTGCGTTATGAAGGACGGCAGACGCGTGACCGGGTCAAGCAGCAGCTCGAGCGGTTGCTGACGGATGAGCGCCTGGCCGCCTGTTTCCAGGAACGTCTGGTGACGGTGCGTAACGGCCGTTATGTGGTTCCAGTCAAGAGTGATTACCGTGGTCGGCTTAAAGGTTTTGTGCAGGATGAGTCAGCCAGTGGCCAGACGCTCTATGTGGAGCCGGCCCAGATTCTCGATGGCAACAATCGTCTGCAGCATCTGCTGCGCGAAGAACAGCGCGAAGAACGGCGTATCCTGCTCCAGCTTGCTGATCTGTTGCGCCGCGATCGGGCGCTGTTGCTCAGCAACCAGCAGTTGCTGGCGCAAATCGATTTGCGCTTTGCTGCGGCGCGCTTGTCACGCTCCTATCGGGGCTGTCGTCCTGAACTGGTGAGCTCCCCGCTGATTGAACTGCGCCAGGTCCGTCATCCATTGCTGATGATCCGTGCCGGCCAATTTGATATTGCCGCCGCAGTGCCCATTGATCTGCTGATTGGCGAGAACGATCAGGTTCTGGTGGTCAGTGGCCCGAACACCGGTGGTAAGTCGGTCGCCTTAAAGACCCTGGGGTTGATGCTGTTGATGTTGCGCGCCGGCTTGCATCTGCCTTGTCGCAGTGACAGCCGCATTCATCTGTACCGGCAGGTGTTTGTTGATATTGGCGATGAGCAGAGCATTGCTGACAGCCTGTCGACTTTCTCCGGGCATCTGCTGCGGATTCGCACGATTCTTGAACGGGCCGACGCCGACACCCTGGTGTTGCTCGACGAGGCCGGGAGCGGTACCGATCCGGCGGAAGGCGCGGCGCTGATCCAGGCGGTGATCCAGGCGTTGTGCGCTAAAGGGGCAACGATTCTGCTGACCACGCATCTGGGGCAGCTCAAGCAGTTCGCCCATGTCAGCGCCGGAATGACCAACGCAGCGGTAGAGTTTGATCCTGATACCCTGGAACCGACCTATGGTCTGCATTATGGCCTTCCCGGTGTCAGCAGTGCCCTGGCAACTGCACGCCGCCTCGGCTTGCCGCCGCAGGTGGTTGAGCGGGCCCAGGCGTTTCTCGGGGATCAGCATGATCAGAACCAGATACTGATTGAACTGGGGCGTCAGCGCCAGGAGTTAGATCGTGAGCTGGCGGCAGCCCGGCAGTTAACGTCGGCGGCAGCAGCGTCGCAGCAGTTGCGAAAGCGCCAGCTGCAGGAACTTAAAGAAAGTAAAAGCAAGGTGCTCGCACGTGCCGGTCGCCAGGCTGAAGAATTGATTTCGGCCACCCAGGAGCGGCTGAAACAGCTGCGTCGGCGTCAGGCTGATGCTTCCTCGCCAGGTCATTCGGCGGCAGCGCGTGAAGAACTGGCAGCAGCGCGGCAGGCTTTTGCCGCCTTTGCGCCAAAAACGCGGCAAAAGACCGTGGTGCCGAAAGATTTGCAGGTTGGCGAGCTGGTGCGGATTGTCGCCCTCGGAGCAGAGGCCCGGGTCGAGCGGATTAGTGGCGGGCAAGTGGATCTGCAGGTCGCCGGCAAGCGCATGCGCCAGCCGCTGACCGCAGTGGAGCAATTTGCCCCGCGCCGTTTTATCGCATCGCGCCCCGCTTCCACCATGCTGGTACGGCCTGCGGTGGTGGAGCAGCTTGCACCCCGCCTGAAATTGATCGGCGAGCGGGTAGAGGACGCCCTGGCGCTGCTGGATCGCTACCTGAATGATGCCTTGCTGGCCCATCTGCAGCAGGTCGAGATTATTCATGGCGCCGGTAGCGGTACCCTGCGCCGTGCCGTGCGTGATTATCTGGCAACCATGCCGGCGGTGACAGCATTTTATGCAGCGCCGCAGGAGCAGGGTGGGGACAATGTGACGGTGGTCGAGTTGGGAGGACGATGAGCGGACAGATTGGCGACGATAAAATTGAACAGGTTCGTGACCGTACCGATATCGTTGAGCTGGTCTCGCAGTATGTTGATCTCAAAACCTCCGGTCGCAACCGTCTGGGTTTGTGTCCATTTCATGCTGAAAAATCACCCTCTTTCAGCGTCAATGCCGAGCGCCAGTTTTATCACTGCTTCGGCTGTGGTGCCGGCGGTGATGCCTTCAGCTTCCTGATGCAGAGCGAGGGCTTGAGCTTTCCCGATGCGGTGCGGCGGCTGGCCGGGCGCGCCGGCATCGATCTTGAGGAACGTCCCTTGACACCGCCGGAGCGGGCGCACATCGAGGAGCGCGAGCGGCTGTATCGGATCAATGGTTTGGCTGCGGATTATTTCCATGCCAACCTGATGGCGCATCCGCAGGCGGTGAGCGCGCGCAATTACCTGAAAGAGCGCGGTTATGGTCAAAAAGCTGCGGCTGAATACCGCATCGGTTATGCTCTGTCCGGCTGGTCGGGTCTGAAGGATCATCTCGAGCAGCACCAGCTAGCGGCTACCGAGGCACGCATCCTGGGTTTGGTGCGTGAAGGGTCGTCGGGGCGCGGCGACTACGACATGTTCCGTTCCCGCCTGATGTTCCCGATTCTGGACCTGGCTGGACGGGTTGTGGCCTTTGGTGGTCGGGTCCTGGATGACGGCAAGCCGAAATACATCAATTCGCCGGAATCGCCCATTTATCATAAAGGGGCGGTTCTTTTCGGTCTCTATCAGGCCCGTCAGGCGATCCGCGTCAGTGGTGATGTGCTGGTGGTTGAGGGGTACTTTGATCAGCTGGCCTTGAACCGTGCCGGTTTTGCCCAGGCGGTTGCCACCTGTGGTACCGCTCTGACCGCTGAACATGCCCAGCAGCTCAAGCGCTATGCTCAGCGGGTGGTGCTGGTTTTTGATCAGGATCGGGCCGGCAAGCAGGCAACCTTCAAGGCGATGACCACCCTGCAGCAGGAAGGGGTGGCTGCTGCAGCTGTCACTTTGCCCGCAGGCGATGATCCTGATTCGTTTTTACAGCGTCAGGGGGCTGAAGCCTTCCAGGTTCGTCTGGATCGAGCACGCCCGCTGATGGAACTCTACATGGAGGAGACCCTTAAAGAGGCTGGTAACGGGGTTGAGTTAAAGGTGCGGGCGGTCGAGCAGGTGCTGGGAAAAATCGCTGCCCTGAAGAGCGAATTAGAACAGGATCTGTATCTCAAGGAATTATCCGGACACAGCGGCATCGAGGTTGCGCGTCTGCAGAAAAAGCTCGACATGATTGCCCGGCAACAGCGAGGACGAAGCCGGGTTCAGGGTTCAGCAGCGCCAATCTCACCACCTCATCCGGCCGACGAGCCCGGGCCGCAGCGTTCGGGGGGCAGGCAGCCGCAGCTCCCCGCGAACAGCCGGAAGGCGGTTAGTCGTACCGAGCAGACCCTGCTGCGGTTGTTGCTGCAAAGCTCGGCAGTACGTACAGCATTTATTGAACGCGGCGGGGTCCGTCTGATTCACCATCCTGACGTCGCGGCGGTGATGGCAGAAATTCTTCAGCAGGCGACGGCCTCGGGTTGTGATATCGAGTCCCTCCTGCCGGGCCTGACCGCACCGCAACGCGAGATTCTGTCGCAGGCGCGTATTTGTGATCCGGCAGAATTTGCCGAGACCCTGGATCAGGTGGCCGGCGACTGTCTGCGCGCGCTGGAGAAACAGGCCCTGAAAAGACGATCGGACCAGCTCTGGCGTGAGTTGATCCCGGCTGCTGATGAGCAGGGCGATGTAGAGGCTGGCGACCGTTATCGGGCGGAGCTGTCGCAGCTGCAATCGCAGATCAAGGGAAGACCAGACTGGAAAATGTAAAAAAAAAGAGCGTCATATTTCAATTTTGATAAAAACGGTTACACTTG
The DNA here is from genome assembly GCF_014773365.1 of Pelovirga terrestris. Taxonomy (GTDB): domain Bacteria; phylum Desulfobacterota; class Desulfuromonadia; order Desulfuromonadales; family Geopsychrobacteraceae; genus Pelovirga; species Pelovirga terrestris. The sequence goes on along the minus strand of NZ_JACWUN010000008.1, from coordinate 9,031 downwards.
ACACTAACGATCAATATTTTTTACGCGAATGTCACAACGCATGGAGATTTAGTACTGATGGCGAAAAAAACCAATCCCGAAGAGGTACAGCAATTAATCGATATGGGTAAGGAAAAGGGCTTTCTTACCTATGATGAAGTCAACGATATGCTCCCGGCCAGTATGGTGTCGTCGGAGCAGCTGGAAGATGTGATGAGCATGTTCGGTGAGATGGATATTGAGATTGTCGACAATGACAGCAAAATATCCAGCTCCAAAGACACAGATATTGATGAGGAAGAAGACGAAGGTGATGTCGAGCTGGAAGCCGGCACCCTCGGCAAAACCAGTGACCCGGTACGTATGTACCTGCGGGAGATGGGACAGGTCGCCCTGCTCACGCGGGAAGGGGAAGTTGAGATCGCCAAGCGGATCGAAGAAGGCGACGCACTGGTGGCCAAGGTCATCATGCGTACCCCGATTGCCGGTCGCGAAGTCATGCTGCTGCTGGCAAAGCTTGAGAAAGGGCAGATTGGGGTTTCCGAGATCACCCGTGAGTATGATGAGGAAGAGGGGGGTGAGGTCGAAGGTCGGCAACGACAGCGGTTGATGGACCTGCGTGAAAGGTTGTTGCCGCTGGAGCAGCAGATCAATGAGATCGACAAGGGGTTGCAGCAGGAAACGGCGGTTCGCAAGGTCAAGAAGCTGAAGAAGGATGAGGCCGAGGCGCGCGAAAAAATGACAGAATTACTGCGCGAGGTGCGCCTGAAGGATTTTCAGGTTGCCAAGATTGTCGACCGTCTGAAAGAAATGGGCACCCAGGTAAAAAAAGGACAGGCGGAAATCAGCGCCTGCGAGCAGATGCTGTCGCGCCCACGTGCTGAAATAACCAGTTACCTGACGCGGATGCGTCAGAGTGATGAGGATGCCCATGCTGTTGCTGATGAGCTCCAGGTGTCCGGTGACGTGTTGCTTTCGGTGGAAAAGCGTCTTGCTGCCGCTGAGCGCAAGTTTAAACGGGTCAATGCGGAATCGGGCTTTGAGCCGGAAGAGTTGCAGGAATATCTCAAGGAGGTTTACAAGGGGGAGTGGATTGCCAAAAAGGCCAAGGCTGAGCTGATTGAGGCTAACCTGCGTCTGGTCGTGTCGATTGCCAAAAAATACACCAATCGTGGGCTGCAGTTTCTTGACCTGATTCAGGAAGGCAATATCGGCCTGATGAAGGCGGTCGACAAGTTTGAGTATCGCCGCGGCTACAAATTTTCAACCTACGCCACCTGGTGGATCCGTCAGGCGATCACCCGGGCCATTGCTGATCAGGCGCGGACCATCCGGATTCCGGTACACATGATCGAAACCATCAACAAGCTGATTCGCACTACCCGGCAACTGGTTCAGGAATGCGGACGCGAACCCACCCCGGAAGAAATAGCCGAGCGGATGGATCTGCCGCTGGACAAGGTGCGGCGGGTGTTGAAGATTGCCAAGGAGCCGATCAGTCTGGAAACGCCTATCGGAGAGGAGGAGGATTCTTCTCTGGGTGATTTTATTGAGGATAAGGGGGTTATCTCGCCCCTTGAAGCGGTGATTAAGGGCAATCTCAGTGACCAGACCTCGCGGGTGCTGGCTTCATTGACCCCGCGCGAAGAAAAAGTCCTGCGCATGCGCTTCGGCATTGGAGAAAAATCAGATCACACCCTGGAAGAAGTCGGCCAGGATTTTAACGTAACCCGTGAGCGGATCCGCCAGATTGAAGCCAAGGCCCTGCGCAAACTGCGTCATCCGAGCCGTTCCAAACGTCTGCGGGGGTTCTCGGCGGTAGATTAAGAGGCGTTCGGGTACCAACTGCAGAGATTGCTGGTGGCCGGGCGGCTAAAATTTCTGAAATTAGCTTGACAGCTGCTGGAATATTTTTTAGTCTTATCTCTTGCGTTTGCGCAAAGTCGAGGAAGCGGGCCTATAGCTCAGTTGGTTAGAGCCGCCGGCTCATAACCGGCTGGTCCCAGGTTCGAGTCCTGGTGGGCCCACCACTTTTTTGACTCTTTTGCCGGTTGCCCAGTCGTTTGTCGTATTGAAATTATAAAGGCCTGTCGTATTCATGCGAGAACAGCAGCTACACTACTCACCCTTCCGGTTCCGTAACGGGGAGGTCGCTTGATGAGATCAGCCCAGCAGAGTATGCCACAACCAGAAACCAGAATTTCAACCAAGAGTGCACCGGTGAACCAGTGCACTCTTTCTTTTTGCCCGGCACCCGGTTTGTAGGAGTAAAATGGCTGAGAAAAACACAGCGCGGGTAGCGGATATCGTCGGCCTGATTAACCGCATTTCCCCCCCTCATCTGGCTGAAGACTGGGACAACGTCGGTCTGCAGGTTGGTGATCCCGGCGCACCGGTGCGCCGCATCCTGGTATGTCTTGATGCTGAGCGCGGTGCGGTTGAGGAAGCTGCGCGCCTTGGTGCTGATCTGATTGTCTGTCACCACCCCCTGATTTTTCGCCCCCTCAAGCGCATAACCCCCGGCGATCCGGCGGGAGATGTTATTTTTCGGGCAATTTCGCGCAACATTGCCATCATTGCCGCCCACACCAACCTTGACCGTAGCGTCGATGGCCTCAATGACTGGCTGGCAGCACAACTTGGTCTTGCTGCTGTTACTCCCCTCGAGCGCCCGCGCAGCGACGGTTATTACAAGCTGGTTGTCTATGTTCCCAGCGGCCACGAGAACGCCGTGATGGAGGCCATGTTCGCAGCCGGGGCCGGGCATATCGGCGCGTATGACCGCTGCTCATTTCGCACCAGCGGTATCGGCACCTTTCGTGGGGGGGTCGACACCGACCCCTTCATCGGTACTCCCGGCATTGAGGAAGAGGCCGAAGAACTACGCCTTGAAACGATTATCCCGATTCAGCTGCGTGATCGTATCCTTACCCGTATGATCAAGGCGCATCCCTACGAAGAGGTTGCCTATGATCTGATCCCGCTGGCCAATCCGGTACATGGTCCCGGTCTCGGACGGATCGGGGTTCTGAAGCAGAAGTTGACGCTTGAGGCTTTTGCCCACCAAGTCAAGATAGCACTTGATGTTGCGGCAGTGCGTATCGTAGGAGCCGCCGACCGGTTGATCGGTAAGGTGGCGGTCTGTGGTGGCGGCGGTATGGTGACCTATGCCGATGCCCAACGCCTGGGGGCTGACTGTCTGGTCACCGGCGATATTAAATTTCATGAAGCGCAGCGTGCCCGTGCTGATGGGGTGGCTTTAATTGATGCCGGTCACTTCGGCACTGAAAAAATTATGATGACAAAAATGGCCGAGCTCCTGACGTCCCTGACGGCTGAGCAGGGTTTAGGCCTTGAGGTTATCACCATGACAACAGAACATGATCCGTTTGTTACCATCACCTGATAAGCAATACACAACAATGGAGGTACCGCGTGCAAGACAAGATGAACCTGCTTAGAGACCTGCAGGAAATCGATCAGGAAATCAGCACTATCGAAACGACCCGCAGCGACTATCAACAGGAACTGGGTGTTTTTGCCGAGCAGACCGCCGAGGTTCAGACCATGCTCGATCAACTTAACGCTGAAATTGATCAGTTGCGCGATGAAGAAGCGCAGATAGAGCAGGAACTGCTCAAACAGCGTGACAACGTAGCCCGGGTAGAAGCGCGCTTGCCCGGTATTCAGACCCAGAAAGAATATGTGGCGGTCCTCAAAGAAATTGACGTTGCCAAAAAGGGGAACAAGGAGCTTGAGGATCAGCTGCAGGAAAAACGCAAGGAGATTGCCGTACTGGTTGAGGATCAGCAGGAAAAGCAGGCCAGCCTGGATGCTATCACTGAAAACGCCAGGGCGCGTGGCAGTGAACTGGATCAGCTGTTGAGCAAATCCGGCAGTCAGCTTGAGCAACAAGTCCAGAATCGGGAAAAAGTCGCTGCGGATGTCCCCAAAAGCCTGCTGCGCAAATACCAGGGATTATTCAAACGACGCAATGGTCAGGCCCTCGCTGTTGCCAGAAATGGTGCCTGCCTTGGTTGTAATATGCAGCTACCGCCCCAGTTATTCAATCAACTGCTGTTGGGGGCTGATATGCAGACATGTCCCCACTGCAATCGCATTTTGTACGTAGAAGCAGAGGTCTAATCTTTCGGCTGGAGAAGGACAGATGATCGCCGCTCGCCCTGGTTCGCCGGGGACGGGGGGAGGAAAGTCCGGGCTCCACAGGACAGGATGGTTCCTAACGGGAACCGGGGGTGACCCCAGGGACAGTGCCACAGAGAGGAAACCGCCCGCAAGTTTTTCCAGCGGGTAAGGGTGAAAGGGTGAGGTAAGAGCTCACCAGTTCCGGCGGCGACGGCGGAAGCTAGGTAAACCCCATCCGGAGCAAGGCCTAATAGGGGAACGTTTGAGGGTGGTCCGCCCGAAGTTCCCGGGTTGGCCGCTTGAGGTTGTCGGCAACGGCAATCCTAGATGAATGATCATCATCCTGTTTGCAGGTAACTGCGCAGGAGACAGAACCCGGCTTACGGCCTTCTCCAGCCACCATGACGGCAGCGGCAGTATGAATGAAGATCATGCTGCCGCTTTGTTGTTTTCAGGGTAACTATTCAGCACGGTCCTTGCGCAGGGTCGGGGATCCTCTGTCAAAGGACGCTGTTTGTCATCCATGACCGCTTGTTGTCGCCGTCCATGGCGACAAACACCCTTGCCACTGGAACCCCGACCCTGCGCAGAATATATATATTCAAGGTTGTCTATGCATCACCACCGCCAGCAATTATGGCAGCAGATTGTTACCGAGGTTCAGGAACACTATCAGAACCTGGGGCAGGATGAAAAAGACTGGTTAAGCCCTAAATTGAGCGCGATTGCCGATTTGCAGGGACGACTCAATGACCTCTTTGTAACGGCCGACGGAGAACACCATTGTCGCGCGTGTGCCGGTGGCTGTTGCCATGCCGGTCACAACCATATGACCCTGGTCAATCTGCTCCACTATGTCGCTCGTCAACAACCGCTGCCCGCCCCTGATTTTCGGCAAAGTTGTCCGTTTCTTGGGGCGCAGGGATGCCTGTTGCCCCCCAGTCGCAGACCTTACAATTGTATCTCTTTTAATTGTGATATAATCGAGTCCTGTTGGTCTGACGCGGATTTAAAACAATTTTACCGGATTGAAAGTGAATTGCGTCGACACTACCTGACCCTGGCCCGACGCTACGCGGGGGCGGCGATGACCGGATTGTTATTGCAATACGCGCGGTTACAGGGGCGATCTTTTTTTTATTTGTTGCCGGCAACTAAGCCGAAGGACCTATGCCATGATGACCTTGAATTTTGATCGTTCCAACGGTGAAATGGATGAATATATTGATCTGCTGATGAGCAAGGCGGGCGTACATCATCCCCGGCTGATTCGTGAGATGATCCTGACCGCTCTGAAGTCCGGCCAGGAAAACAGCTATATGGCAGACCAGAAGCTGATGCGCACCACGATGAAGGAGATGCGCTACACCAACAAGATCTTCGCCCCCTATCGCCATCGTAAAAAGGTCACGGTCTTTGGCAGTGCCCGCACCAGGCGTGACGAACCAATCTACCAGACCTGCGTCGACTTCTGCCGCCGGCTGGTCGAACACGACTATATGGTCATCACCGGTGGCGGTCCCGGAATCATGCTGGCCGGCAATGAGGGCGCCGGCGCCGAGAATTCCTTCGCCGTCAATATTCATCTGCCCTTTGAGCAGGAAACCAATCCGGTGATGAGTGCGGATGATAAAGTTATTACCTATCGCTACTTTTTCAATCGCAAGGTGGCCTTCTTAAAAGAAGCCCATGCCGTAGCTCTTTTTCCCGGTGGTTTTGGTACCATGGATGAGTCGATGGAAATTATGACCTTGATGCAGACCGGGAAAAATCCTCCCATTCCTCTGGTCCTGATCGATGATGATGGTGGCTACTGGGATGAATGGTTCAAGTTTTTGCGCGACAGTCTGTTCAAGCGTGGCCTGATTTCCGGTGAGGACTTTGGTCTGTTTACCATTACCCGCGATTATCGGGAAGCCGTTCACGTTATTGACGAATTTTACCGTAACTACCATTCCATGCGCTATGTCGGCAAAAAACTGGTCATCCGCCTTAACAAACAACTCGCTCAGGAACAGTGTGATACCCTGATCAGCGAGTTTAGTGAGCTTCTTGCGCCGGATGGGACGATGGTCCTCAACGAAGCTTTGCCGGCAGAGCATGATCAGCCTGATCTGCATAAGCTACCGCGCCTGATTGTTGACTTTAATCAGCGCAGCTTTGGTCTGCTCAGCGCTTTCATCCGTCGTATCAACGTTTTTTAGAAAATAACAATGATGACTGAGCATACTGGAATTCCCATCAGCCCGACGCGGGTCGACATCTCTCGCCATGATCTCAAGCGCATGCACACCCTGGCCCGCACCCTGTTCCGCTTAAGTCAGCGTACGTCTTACCAGCAGCGGGTTTTCCCTGAGATTCCTGAAATTGCCCGTTTTGATCCCGGCCACGCGGCTTTGATGATGGGGTACGATTTTCACCTGGGCGCAAACGGGCCGAAACTGATTGAGGTCAATACCAATGCCGGCGGGGCTTTTGTCGCCTGGCAAAGCCAGATGCGCAATTTGCAGGGCGGCGACGGGATTCCCTTGTCGGAACGCTTTCAGCAGCGGTTGCTGTTCAGCTTTCAGCGCGAGTGGCGGGATTTTTCCCGATCACGGCAAGCGCTTCAGTGTCTGGTCCTCCTCGATGAAGATCCCCCGAACCAACCCCTGTATCCGGAAATGGTCAGCTGTCGTGACTGGCTGATCAGTCATGGTATTGATGCCCGTATTGCTGACCCCGGCGATCTGCAGATTGATGGCGATGGTGTTTACCATCAGGAGCGCAAGGTTGAGCTCATCTACAACCGCCACTGTGATTTTTTCCTTGAAGAAGATGCTCTGGCCCCTTTGCGCGCTGCCTATCTGGCCGGTAGCATCTGTCTGTCGCCCAACCCCTTTGCTTATGGATTGCTGGCAGACAAGCGGCGGATGATTCTATGGTCGGATGAAGAGGTATTGCAGCAACTGGGCCTCTCCGCCGCAAGGACGCGGCTGTTGCTCGAGATGGTTCCCTTAAGCCGGCTGATGGGTGGTATGGATGCCACACGATTATGGGATGAACGCAAGGAGCTGATTTTTAAGCCGGTCAACAAGTTTGGCGGCCGTGGTGTGCTGATGGGCAAAAGCATTACCCGCAAACGCTTCGCTGAGCTGGAGCCCGATTCAACCCTGGTGCAGCAAATCGTACCGCCATCCCAGGTGAGGAGTCAGGACGGCGAAGCGTTCAAGGTCGACCTGCGCCTCTTTGTCTTCCGCGATCATCTGCTTGGAGTCGGCGCCCGCTTGTACCAGGGCCAGCTCACCAACCTGCGCACCCCGGGGGGTGGTTTTGCCCCGGTGCGGATTGTCTGATCTTATCCTAACCACAGAGCTGAGGCACTGAGAAAGTCTTTGGTTTAAGGCGTTTTTCCTGCACTCCCGAGTCAGTATGGCAAATCTGTCTTGCCATTAAGGTTCTCTTCTGGTCTCTACTGCCTCTGTGGTTTGATTGAGTCTAATCTTTAATATTTCCCAAATTCATCATCATCCAGAGCAATCGCTTTTTTTTTTTTTTTTTTTCCTGCGATCTTTTTTGGTGCCGGGGCCGGTGATTCTCCCCAGCCTGCCGTTTGGGCTTTCACTTCCTGCTGTTGCGGGATGTGCGGGATGGCCCTGACGTTTGCATGGGTGTTGCCGCTCCCCTTTAACTTGAACCGCAGCAACATTTCACGCAGTTGCGCGGCCTGTCCGGAGAGTTCCTCTGACGCCGCTGCACTTTCTTCTGCGCTGGCGGTGTTTTGTTGGGTCACCTGATCGATCTGGTTGACCCCCTGGTTGATCTGGCTGACCCCCTGGGCCTGCTCGGAGCTGGCAGCGGCGATCTCGGCAACCAGGTCGGTGACCTTGCCGATAACGTTGACGATCGACTGGAGGGACTGGGCAGTCTGATCAGCTATGGTCGTGCCATTGGCGGTCTTCTGAACCGATCCTTCAATCAACTCGCTGGTTTCGGCCGCCGCCTTGGCACTACGGGCAGCGAGATTACGTACCTCTTCAGCAACCACCGCAAAGCCCTTGCCGTGTTGACCGGCACGTGCTGCTTCCACCGCAGCGTTAAGGGCGAGCAGGTTGGTCTGGAAGGCGATCTCATCGATGACCTTGATGATCTTGGAGATGCTCTGACCGGCGTCGTTTATCTCGCTCATGGCGGCCACCATGTCCTGCATTTTCCGGCTGCCCTGCTCGGCGGCATTACGGGCCTCGCCGGCCAGCTGATTGGCGGTATTGGCGTTCTCGGCGTTGGTGCCGGTTTGTGATGAGAGCTGATTCAGTGAAGCGGAAATTTCTTCCAGTGAACTGGCTGATTCGGTTGCCCCTTGTGACAAAGACTGACTCGAATCAGCGACCTCACCGGAGCCGGAAGCAATCTGTTCGGCGGCGACCTGGATCTGACTGAGAATATCGTTCAAATTAAGCACCATGGTCTGCAACGCGAGGCCGAGCTGATCTTTTTCCGAAGCCAGCTGGACCTCAACGTTGAGATTGCCATCGGCAATCTGCTCGGCGACATCGGCATTGCGTGAGAGATTCTCGGCCATGTCATCCAGAGCCTGAGCGAGGGTGCCGATTTCATCACCACGGTTCATGTTGAGACGCATGCTGAAATCACCTTTGGCGATCTCCTGGGCCATAGCGACACCCCGGCGCACCGGTGGAGATATGGCGCGGACCAGAATAAAACTGATAATGACGGCTAAAATTGCCACCATAAGGCAGACTATAATGACGCCAGTCTTGAGACTGGCGGCTTCGCTACGTGCGCCCGGCAGGGCGCGTGGTGCTCAAGCACCATCCATTTGGCTGTGGTGACCAAATGGTGACTTGGAGGTGAAAGTCCTCTGCGGACCCTGATGACGGGAACCGCTAGCCGAACGGCAAGGGTG
>NZ_JACWUN010000007.1 GCF_014773365.1 Pelovirga terrestris | reverse complement strand
GGATTCGCCCACTACGTCACCCGCATCACGCGGGTTCCTGCGTCGGCTCCCCGGCGCTCGCTGACGCGGCCGTCCATGGCCGCTTTTCTGACATTCAGTCAGCGCTCGCTACGCTTCGAATCCCGATGACCAGAAAAAGAAAAAAGCCCCTCCACGTGAGCAGAGAGGCTTCCTTTTTTGGCGTCCCCAGGGGGATTCGCCCACTACGTCACCCGCATCACGCGGGTTCCTGCGTCGGCTCCCCGGCGCTCGCTGACGCGGCCGTCCATGGCCGCTTTTCTGACATTCAGTCAGCGCTCGCTACGCTTCGAATCCCGATAACCAGAAAAAGAAAAAAGCCCTACCATAAATGGCAGAGCCTTTTTCTTTAGTTGGCGTCCCCAGGGGGATTCGAACCCCCGTCGCCGCCGTGAAAGGGCGGTGTCCTGGGCCAGGCTAGACGATAGGGACTTGACACTTCAAGCCCCTGCGGGAAATGACCCCGCAGGTGGTACTGTGTAAATGGTGAGCCGGACTGGGATCGAACCAGTGACCATCTGATTAAAAGTCAGATGCTCTACCAACTGAGCTACCGGCCCGTAGCAACGGAAAGCTTTTATACGTGAATCGCTGCAGAGCGTCAACCTTTTTTCACGACTTTTTTGTGAAAGGGTTGCTGCGCTGCAGGGTCTGGTCGCGACGGGGGCCGACCGATAGCAGCACGACGGGGCAATCCGTCCAGCTTTCAATCTTTGCAACATAGTCGCGAACCTGTTTGGGCAGGTCAGCATAGTGCTTCAGTCCGCTGATATCTGACTGCCAACCGGGAATTTCTTCATAGATCGGCGTGCAGGCACTCAAGACATCGAGATCTTGGGGGAACTCCTCGATAATCTGTTCGCCGTGACGATAGGCGGTACAGACCTTGATGGTGTCGAGTTCACTCAGTACGTCCATCTTGGTCAGGGCGATACCGGTCAGACCATTGGTACGGACCGCATCACGCAGGGCGACAATGTCGAGCCAACCGGTGCGGCGCGGACGACCGGTGGTGGCACCAAATTCGTTGCCGGCAGCGCGCAGGGTTTTCCCCATTTCATCGTTGAGCTCGGTCGGGAAGGGGCCTTCGCCCACCCGGGTAACATAGGCTTTGGAGATGCCGATGATTTCGTCGATAACCTTTGGTCCAAGACCGGTACCGGTGCAGGCGCCTGCGGCAATGGTCGAGGAGGAGGTGACGTAAGGATAGGTGCCGTGGTCAATATCGAGCAGGCTGCCTTGTGCCCCTTCAAATAGAATGCTTTCACCATTTTTGATGGCCTGGTCGAGGGTCGTCGAGGCGCGGCCGAGATAAACCCGCAGGCGCTCGGCGTAACCGAGATATTCTTCAGCGATGGCCTCTTCACTGAGGGGTTCTTCGCCGAGGTAGTTTTCAAGGAAGAAGTTTTTTTCCGGCAGGATCTCTTTTAACTTGCGGCGGAAGGTTTCGGGTTTGAGCAAATCGGCAAAGCGGATGCCGCGGCGCCCAACTTTGTCTTCGTAGGTCGGACCGATGCCGCGACCGGTGGTGCCGATTTTTTTGGCGCCGGATTTGACTTCGCGGGCGATGTCGATCTTCTTGTGGTAGGGCATGATGATATTGACTGCGCCATCGACCATCAATTGCTGATCATCCTGCAGGTACCCACGTTTCTTGAGCTTGTCAATCTCCTCAAGAAAGACCTTGGGATCAAGAACCACGCCGTTGCCGATAATGCAGCGTTTTCCTTGATGCAGGATGCCGGAGGGGATCAGGTGAAGAACGGTTTTTTCGTCACCGACCACCAGGGTATGTCCGGCATTGTTGCCGCCCTGAAAACGTACGACATTCTGGACGAATTCGGTGTAGATGTCGACGACTTTGCCTTTGCCTTCGTCACCCCATTGGGCACCGACGATAATCATGTTGGCCATAGGTTCCTGCTCGCTCCTGTTGTGCCGGTTGATGATGCTTTCCGGCAGTGGGTAAAATCAATACAAGGTGAAGTCCGGGTGTTGAATCTGCTGCCAGTTGATGCGGCTGCGGCTGGAATCAGCCAGCGAGATCAGTTCAATCTCAAGATCTTCGGTAGCGACAACGGCCACGTAACGGTAATTCATCTGGCGGGCATAAACAAGGGTTTCGTCAATCCGGCGTCTGATAATATCCCGTGCTACCGAATAACCTCGTTGGCGTAACTGGCGCGCGAGTTTCTGCGCGGCACGCAGATGGTCGCCGGTAGAGTACACCAGCAGGTCGGTGCCGGGAGCAATGGTCTGATCGAGATTTTTATCAAGGGCAAAGAGCAGATGAAGCAGGCTGAAGGTGAATCCGGTTGCGGGCACATCGAGACCATACTGAGCCATCAGAGTGTTATAGCGACCGCCACTGCAGATACTGCGTCCCAGTCCGGGAAGGAAGCCCTGGAAGGTCATGCCGGTATGATAGTTGAGTCCACGTAGTTCACCGAGGTCGATGGTGACATGCTCGCTGACACCGTAGGTTTCCAGCACATCAAGAATGTCTGCCAGGTTGTCCAGCGCCCGGCGGGAGCGGTCGTTGCTGACTGATTTTTCAGCGAGCTCAAGGACTTCGCGGCCGCCAAACAGACGCGGCAGAGCCTGGATCTCGGATCTGGTGCGGTCGCTGATGCTGGTGTCGGCGAGGAGCAGATCGAGTTCGGAGCTGTCTTTGCGCAGGATGGCATCGGCGATCAGCTCGGCTTGCTGACGATCAACCGGGAGCCCGTCCATGACGCCACGGAAAAACTCCATCTGACCGATATCAACGGTAAAACGATCGGCACCAACGGCGCTGAGCGCTTCAATGGTCATGGCGATCATTTCGGCGTCAGCTTCGGGGCTGTCCAGTCCGATCAGTTCAACGCCCGACTGAAAAATATCGCGATCCTTGCCGGCCTGCTGTTCGGTATGGCGCAGGACTCTGCCATTGTAGCACAGGCGCAATGGCAGCAGCATCTGGCTCATGCGGGTGGCGGCAATGCGGGCAATCTGGGCGGTCATGTCCGGGGGAAAAGCCAGGAGGCGGTTACTCTGGCGATCGTCAAAGCGGAACGCGCGTTCGCGCAACCCTTCGCCTAAACCACGTTCCAGCACATCGAGAAATTCCAGTTGCGGCGGTATGACCGGGTGAAATCCCCAGGCGGAATAGACCTTGCGAAGCTGCTGTTGCAAAAATTCCAGCTTGGCCGCTTTTAGAGGGAGAAAATCACGAACCCCTTTGGGGAGGTCAGAATCTTGTGGTGGATCAGAAAAGCGCATGAACTAAAGCTCCGCTGAGGTGCCCGAATAAGTTCCTTTAGCTATAAGGAAGAGACACCGTCGTTGTCTGTTATGCCGAACGCGGCAATTTAGCAACAGTTTCACTGTTGTGTCAAGCTGTCACCGCCTGACAAATGGGGGTAGCAGGCCAGGTTTGAACCACAAAATATCAGTTTGTTGTGCTCTGTGCCCCTGTGTCGCTGTGGTGAAATCTAAAACCACTTCTTGCGTTTAAAATACCAGAGCATCCCTGTTGCGCATGCCACCATCAGCAGCAGAGCAAAGGGGTAGCCAAAACGCCACGCCAATTCCGGCATGACGGCAAAATTCATTCCGTAAACCCCGGCAATAAAGGTCAGGGGGATGAAGATGGCAGCAATGACGGTCAACACCTGCATGACTTCGTTGGTGCGGTAACTCATGCTCGAAAGGGACAGTTCGATGAGTCCCTTGGCGGTATCACGGTAGCTGTCGAGGTTGGCGAGAACATGAAGAATATGGTCGTGAAGGTCGCGTAGATAAAGGCGGGTGCGCTCTTCAATCAATGGGGATTCGCTGTGAATCAGAACCCGGGTCAGGTCGTGGATAGGGGAAACCGTCTTGCGTACGAACGATAATTGACCACGGATCTGGTGGATCTGTTGCAATAAATCACGACTGGGGTGATCAATCAGCTCCGCCTCGATCAGATCGAGACGCTCACCGATGGTTTCCAGCACGTGGTAATAGCTATCGAAGACGGTATCCATCAGCGCATAAGCGAGGTAGTCGGCACCGCGTTCGCGGAATTTGGCGTTCTTCGCAGCCAGGCGCTGATGTACCATAGTGAACAGCTCACCCGTCTGCTCACGAAAAGTAACCAGGCGCCCGCTGCTTAGAGCCAGGCAGAACTGTTCATCGCGGATCTGCAGGTGGTCGCCATCTATCGTTAAAAGCTTAAGGATGATCAAAATAGCGTCATCGTATTCTTCATACTTGGGTTGATGGTGGGTGTTGAGAATATCTTCCTGGGCCAGGGCATGAAGCTGGGCCAGGTTGCCGAGCTCGTTGACCAGGGTGACATCGTGCAGACCCTCAAGGTGAACCCAGCTGACGCCATCGGTCGGCGCCGGTGGGAGACAGTCGGCCAGAGAAGCGGCAGATCGCTGCTGATAGTCGCTCGGGCTGAAATCGGTGCGGGTCAGAAGCGGGTGCTCCATTTCCCGCGTGCCGACATGGATCAGGGTCCCTGGGGGCAGACCAATCTGTTTCGGCGGCGTGCGAAACAGGGAGGTGACGGTTTCAAGACGGGCGGATAGGGGTTTCATTGCTGATCCTTTGCGCTGGTCAGGCTCTGCCGGCTTCATCAAGCAGGTAGTCGATGAGCAGGCGGACACCGAAGCCACTGCCGCCACGGGGGATGCCGACTTTGCCTTTATCCTCCCAGGCCATGCCGGCGATATCCAGATGCGCCCACTTATACTGGTCGGCAAATTTCTGCAGGAAAGCGGCAGCGGTGATGGTGCCGGCCGGACGACCACCGGTGTTTTTTACATCGGCAAAATCACTCTTGATCTGGCCGGCGTATTCTTCCCACAAAGGGAGCTGCCACAGGCGTTCGCCACTGCGCTGCCCGGCTTGGAGCAATTGATCGATCAGCTTGTCATCGTTGCCGAGGATCGCTGCCGCCTGATTGCCGAGAGCGATGATGCAGGCGCCGGTCAGGGTGGCCAGATCAATGACCGCCCGGGGGTTATAACGGCCCACATAGGTCAGGGCATCAGCGAGGATAAGCCGCCCTTCGGCATCGGTATTGAGGACTTCAATGGTCTTGCCCGACAGGGAGGTCAGAATGTCCCCGGGGCGGATGGCGTTGCCGGAGGGCATGTTTTCCACCGCCGGGACCACCGCAACCAGGTTGACGGGCAGTTCCAACCGGGCGGCGGCCAACATGGTGCCGATAACGGTTGCCGCTCCGCCCATGTCCATCTTCATCTCATCCATCTTGTCGGCAGGTTTAAGGGAGATGCCACCGGTATCAAAGGTAACGCCTTTACCGACCAGCGCCAGCGGGGCAGCGCCTGTTGGGTCGCCCGCATACTCAAGGACAATCAGGTAGGGTGGGCGGGTACTTCCCTGGGCAACACCGAGGAGTGCACCGCAACCAAGCTGTTGGAGCCGCGCCTGATCGAGTAGATGGGCTTTGATGCCGTTTTTTTCTGCCATGGCTACCGCCTGCATGGCCAGAAATTCCGGCGACTTGAGGTTGCCGGGGGCGTTCACCAGGTCACGCGCCAGATGAACGCCGGCACAGATCGCTTCGGCTCGGTTGGCGCCACGTTGCAGCAGGGCAAGGGTTTTTGCGTCGGCGGCCAACAGGACCAACTGTTCCAGAGGTTTTGCCGTGTCGGGGGCCGGGTGTTGATAGCGCAGATATTGATAGTTGGCCAGCAGTATCCCTTCGACGATGGCCTGTGCCTGTTGTTCTGCCGTGGTTTTTTTAATCACCAGATCGCTCTGGCTAAAGGTGGCCTTGCTGATGTTTTTTTGTTTGAGCACCGCCACCGCGCTGCCGGCGGCCTGGCGTAATTTGTCGAGCGAGGCGTCGCCTGCTTTGCCGATCCCTACCAGCAAGATCCGATTGGGGCCACTCGTGCCGACGGCATGAAGCAGGAGAGTTTCTGCGTGGCGACCACGAAATTCATTGCTGCGTTGTGCTGTGGTTACCAGTTGGCAGAAATGATCGTCAAGCTGGGCGAGGAGCTGGGGGCTGGTTCGTCCTTCCGGGGTAAAGAAAATAAGGCAGGGGGTGGTAATCGTGGGGCTGGTTTTTTTGACCAGAATCTTCATGGTAACTGCTCCGTGCTGTTGTCGGTTGGTGATGTTGTAAATTGCCGAAAGGTCTTCGAACGGTCAATCTATTGTCCCAGTGTATACCTGTCTACCCTCTTCCAGACACTTGAGGGCGCTCATGACCGCTGCCGCCCCTTGCTCCAGAGAATCATAACAGATTTCCTGATGGTGCTGGGGCTTGGTGTGCAGATAGAGCGGGTCATAGTAATCCTCCATTAATCTGGCGATCAGCAACTGCCAGTTTTCGGTGTCGAGTAAGTGCTGGAGTTGATCGACCCTTTTGTTTCCCAGCCGCTCACGCAGGGAATTGAGGGCGCAGGCAATCGCCGGGTGGCGCTGCTCCAGATCGGGGTAGTCAGCAAGAATGACCTCGGTACGTAGTTTCATTGAGGTCGTGAGCCAGAGGCTGGGCTGTTGCTGCATCGCCTGATGAAAACGTGGCGGGACAGCGCGGCGGCCGATATGGCGACTTTCCCCTTCGGTGATGAGGTAAGGGCTGTCGTGTAATTCCTCCAGCCTGGCCCACAGGCGCGCCTCAAATTGTTGTTGTCCGGGTTGTTCGCCCAGCCCCAGACCACCAAAAGCGCTGCCACGGTGGTTGGCAATTTTTTCCAGATCGATAACCGGTTCCCCCTGTTGTTCCAGTTGCTGCAGGATACGGGTCTTGCCGATACCGGTCAGGCCACGCAGTACATAGATTTTTGGCCATTGATAGTTGTCAAAATAATCGCAGACCATGCGGCGAAAGGCTTTGTGCCCACCGCTGAGTTGGCGTGCGGGAATTCCGGCCAGGTTCATGAAACTGGTCATGGCCAGGGAGCGCATGCCGCCACGCCAACAGAAAATCACCACCGGCAACGTCGACCGGCCGCGGGCCGATTCGATCTGACTGACGAAATCGGGAATCTTTGGCGCGGCAATGATAACACCACGGCGGCGAGCAATCATTTTTCCCTGCTGCTTATAGAGGGTGCCGATCTCGGCACGTTCATCATTGCTGAACAGGGGCACATTGATCGCACCGGGGATACTTGCTTCAGCATATTCAGCCGGAGAGCGGACATCAACCAGCAGTGCCTGTTGCCGGCGGTATTTAAGTGCTGCTTCCAGGTCGATGGTTGCGTGCATTACTGTGCTCCAGGAGGTGGTGTCGCGTCGGTTGGTGCAGCCGGGATGAAGAAGGTCGGGGCAACTATGGGGACGAAAAGTTAATGATGTCAAGAAAAAGGTTGACAGTATCGGTTATGAGGAATAGGGTGTCAAATTCTGACGCGGGATGGAGCAGTCTGGTAGCTCGTCGGGCTCATAACCCGAAGGTCGGGGGTTCAAATCCCTCTCCCGCAACCAAAAAAAATCAAGAGGCCACTGGATCCTGCGATCTGGCGGCCTCTTTTTTTGTTCGGGAACGGTTCTTTTTTGCCGAGGCGGCGGAAAACTCCGTGTTCCAGAATCAAAAAATACAATTTCCTAATCCAGCATGTCGGTAGGGACAAAAACTATTTCCCTTCCTTGTCTGTCACGCCGTTATTTTCCCTGGCACGCAACCAGCGGTTGAAGCGTTCCCGTGGTCCTTGTGAGAGGATGCGTTCAAAGGTTTTGCGGTCGTGCAGATAGAGGCAGTGGCGGATAATGGTGTAGGGGCTGAAGGTGTTGTCGGGATTGGCAGCCATAAAGAGGTTGCGATATTCCTTGACGGTTTTGAGGTTGTTGACTAATGACTGGTGCAAATCGGAACGCTTGAAGCGATGGTCCAGGGAGAGGATATCCTGGACAAAGTTGTCGACCTTGTAATCCTGAAATTCAAAATCCCTGAAAAAATGTCCGGCAACCCGCAAGAAGTTAAAAGCATTGATGGCTCTGCCGTTAATGGATTGGGCATCCTCCGTCTCTCCATCGACGGCTGGGCTGTCGCTTAGGGGGGCGGCTGTTGCCTCCTCCATCAGTTCGCTGGTCGCGTTGCGGATTTCCTTGAATTCGCGGTCGGCCAGTTCAAACAGCGCCGAGAGGACATTGATGCGGCGTTTCAGATTGTTGGGGATTGATTTTTTGTATTTGATTTTGTGATCAAGGACGCTCCAGGTGTCCTGAATCAGCGAGCGAATCTGAACTTCAAAGGGGAAGTTGACAATGCCATCGTGATTGACGACAGCTGTGTTGGGAGCCAGATCCATGTGCAGCCCCTTGTAGCCAAAAAGATCTTCTGTGCCCTCCATGGCAGCAATCTTATCGGTGACATCGATGATGTTGAAATGTTCCTTAAGGGTTTCAGATACCTGGGCAACCTGATCCTCATAGAGGCAGACAATGCGAATGCCAATTAAGTCACTCAGGTAGTCTTTGATAGCATATGGGTGACCTTCGGTTTCGAGCTTGCCCTGATATTTGCGCTGAAACTTTTTAATGCATTCGTCCTGGTCCTTGACCCGACCTTCAATCTTGGTGACCTCGTCCAGGTCTGACTGATTGATCAGGGTTTCAATCGTATTGATGTAGTGATTTTTGATGTTTTCGAGATCGCACTGGTGTTGCGCGTAAAATTCCCGAAAAAGCTTCTTTTCCAGTTCGAAGTCCAGCGAGGCCAATGGTCTGATCCTGTTGTTATGATAGGTGAAACTTTGAGGTTATGGTTTGTGTGAACGCGGTTAAGTTGGCAAAAAATCTGTTTTGTCGTGAACAATTAATATACCCTGTTTTTTTGTCCTGTGGGGAGGGTGTGCGGCATTTTTTTCGATACAATTTTAATGATCAGGCACTGTGGGTGGTGATGGTGGCAGGATGTGGCGACTGAAGAGCACGTGGCGGGCAAAAAAAAGGCCCCGTAAACGGGGCCTTTTGGCGGATGCAAATGTGAATCAGATTCTTTGCACGTTGGCCGATTGAGGGCCCTTCTGGCCTTGGGTCACGTCGAAACGAACGCGATCACCTTCGGCAAGAGACTTGAAACCGTCGCCCTGGATCTGTGAGAAGTGAACGAACACGTCCGGTCCGTTATCCTGCTCGATGAAGCCAAAACCCTTAGAATCGTTAAACCACTTTACTGTACCTTCTGCCATTTTTTCTCTCCATGTTCCTTCGCGGGAACGTTATTGTGTTTGTGTCCTTATTTGTTCGCCAATAAAAAACACGCACCCTTATTAAGGTCTGCGTGTTCTGATCCGTATGACAACTGTTGTCGGGCGAAAAGAATAATCCACAAACGTGTTAAGTTGTTGTGGAACCTAGCATGGGTCGGGACGCTGATGCAAGTAAAAACAGAAAAAAGTTTAATTTGGTTTTATGGGCTGTTTAGCGGTTGTTGACCGAAGCCATAAAAGCGTTCTATAGTGTTGTATTATTTACGGCTTAAAGATGCTGAGTCGGGGTCCGTTAAAAGAATCATTAAGGAATGAGTTGTAAAGTTGTTTTAGTGGTTAGCTCGAAAACGGAACCAGGTGGCTAAAATTTACCACTATAGGCGGTAAATCACCAGATAGGTTTTTGTTTCACGCCGTCTCATGGTTCGCTCTGATGAGTTAAATGTCTTTTCAGGCGGGCTGTTAGCGGTTTTTTTAGCATTCCTCTGCCATTGGCATCAGGTTTGCTGTTTCAGTGAACGCAAATCAAATTGCGTTCTAAAAAACTTTTCCAAGGAGGAAAAAATGTCGTATTTCAACAAGTTTTTGACAGGATTAACGGTAACACTGTTTGTGGTAACCCTGACCCTGGCCGGTGGCGCCTCAGATGCATTGGCGAAATCGCGTCTTGCATTTTCCGGTGGTCCTGACGGAGGAACCTTCCAGTATTTCTCCAATGCTATCTCTTCGCGCCTGTCACGCACCCAAACCGATATGGACGTATCGAATATGATGTCGGCCGGTTCGGTTGAGAACCTGCGGCGGGTCAATTCTGCCGATGCCGATTTCGGTATCGTCTACGCTGGTGATATGTTTTTAGCGAAACAAGGAAAACTGACTGGTGATGAGCGCCAGTATCATAATGTTCATTCAATGGCTTATCTGTATGGTGCTCCGGCTCACCTGCTTGTGTTGGCTTCCAGTGGTATTACTGATGTCAAGCAACTGGAAGGCAAGCGTGTTGCCGTTGGCCCCGCGGGTTCCGGAGCCGCTGCTTCGGCACAGCGTTACTTCACCGGTGTCGGTCTGTGGGACAAGTTTACTCCGGAATTTATTGGTTACAGTCAGGGCGCCTCGGCTCTTGGTGACCGTCTGATCGACGCTATGTGGGTGTTCGCCGGCTACCCCAACTCGTCGGTTATTCAGGCCGCAGCCAGCAACCCGATCCGCATCTTGAGCCTGGTTGAAGCGGCCAAGGCACCGGGAGCAACTTTTTTCCAGGATCACCCCTACTACGCAGAAGTGACCATCCCCGCCGGCACCTATCAGGGTGTTGATTACGATGTAAAGACTGTCCAGGATTCCGCCATCTGGGCCGTAGGCAAGCATGTTGACGAAGGCCAGGTATATCGTTCTTTGACTGACATCTATTCTGATCAAGGGCTGGCTTTCATGGTCAGCGTCACCAGAACCGCTCAAT
The DNA here is from genome assembly GCF_014773365.1 of Pelovirga terrestris. Lineage (GTDB taxonomy): Bacteria > Desulfobacterota > Desulfuromonadia > Desulfuromonadales > Geopsychrobacteraceae > Pelovirga > Pelovirga terrestris. The sequence continues at coordinate 156,628 of NZ_JACWUN010000007.1, read as the reverse complement.
CCATGCAGATTAAAGACGGCTTGTTCGGTGTTGCCACCCCTGTTCACAAGGGTGCTGCCAAGTTCTGGACAGAAAAGGGCTTGACCCTGTCTGACGCACAAAAAGCCGAGTAACCGGCAATATCGACAGCAAACCGGAAGCGGGGCCTTTGGCTCCGCTTCCTTTGTCTCATCCCTAAAAAATATCCCTAAAAAAATAATGAACCCCGGCACGGAGCGATCAATGTCCGACGATACTGAAAAATCTTTGGAAAACCTCGCAGACATGGATGCAGAGGACAAGAAAAAACTTAAAAAACTGATGGAGAAGGATGCCAAGACCTTCCGGACACCAACAGGGTTCTGGCATTGGGTTGTGGCATCGCTTGGTGCCGTTCTTGTCGTTTTCTATTTTTATGCGGCCGGGGTTGCGTCAGTCGGAACCCAGTTTCATCTGGGGATTTACGTTTTTATCACCTACGTGCTGGTTTTTCTGCTTTATCCGGTAGGAGTCACCTGGATTCGCGGGGTGATGAATCTGGTGTTGGCATTTTTGCTGACCAGTGTGCTGGCTATTCTGTTGGTCTATAAAGATCATGCCATCTATTATGAACACATTATGGGTCTAGCCGACACCTTCAAGGGCGATGGTGTCGGCGCCGGGTTGGCGCAGGCGATGACCCTTTGGCCGCTGTTTCTGGTCACTATTGTTCTTGCCGTGGTTCTCCACATCGTCGATACCTGGTGTGCCAAAAAATGGGATAACCAGCCGACCAGCTCCGATGTTCTTTTTGCCGTTGTTGCTGCCGGTGTTGTGTATTACTGGCTGTCCCAGTTTGAAGCACTGAACTGGCGGGCCGGTGCGGAAAATGAACTGGATGCCCTGATCAGTATTACCGGCATACTGATTTCTTTTGAGGTCTGTCGTCGCGTATTGGGCTGGTCGATGACCATCATTGGTGCCTCAATGATTTCTTTTGCTTATTTTGGCCCCTATCTGCCGAGTCTCCTTGCCCACCGGGGTTTCAGCTTTGAGCGCATCTGTAATGCCCTGTTTCTGACAACCAATGGGGTGTTCGGGGTGATGGCCAATGTCCTGGCAACCTACGTTATTCTGTTTATCTTCTTCGGCGCTTTTTTGCACAAGTCAGGAGCGGGACGCTTTTTTATCGACCTGCCGCTGGCCCTGGCCGGTCGCAGTACCGGTGGCCCGGCCAAGGTTGCGGTTATGGCTTCAGCGCTGTTCGGCTCGGTATCCGGCAGCGCCATTGCCAATACGGTTTCAACCGGTGCTTTTACCATCCCGCTGATGAAGCGCGCCGGTTTTCGCCCTCATGTTGCCGGTGCGATTGAGCCCGCAGCATCCATCGGTGGTATGTTTCTGCCACCGATCATGGGGGCTGGTGGGTTCCTGATGGCAGAATTAACCGGCTTACCTTACTCCTACATCATGATGATCTCTGTTGGCCCGGCCATGCTCTACTTTTTCTCTGTTTTCTGTATGATTCATTTTGAGGCAAAAAAACTGAATATTATCGGCATTAAAGACGAGGAATTTCCCCACTGGAAGGAGGTTCTTAAAGCCGGTTGGTATTATGCTCTTCCCCTGGTCATTATAACGATTCTGATGCTTGTGGGTCGTTCACCCGGGTTTGCCGCCTTCTGGGCCACATTTTCCTGTATCGCAGTAAGCTGGGTGAATAAGGAGACCCGCATGGGGCCGAAAGAAATCTGGGAGGCGATTCAGACTGGTGCCCGCAACACGCTGATTATCGGGGCAACAGTCGGGGTTATCGGCGTCATCGTCGGGGTGATTTCCTTGACCGGAATGGGGCTCAAATTCTCAGATCTGATTATCGCTCTGGCTGGTAACAGTTTGCTGTTGGCAATCATCCTCATTGCCTTGGCTTCGCTGGTTCTTGGTATGGGTGTGCCGGTGACGGCTTCTTATCTGATTGTTGCGGTATTGGCGGTGCCGGCGCTGGGCGCTTTTGGGGTTGCGGCGATCGTCGCGCATCAGATCGTTTACTGGCTCAGCCAGGACTCCAATATCACTCCTCCCGTTTGTGTGGCGGCTTATGCCGGTGCAGCAATAGCGGGATCGGACCCCTGGAAGACCGGCTGGACAGCATTCAAGTTTGCTAAAATGCTGTATGTGGTGCCGCTATTGTTTGCCTTTACTCCGTCAATCCTGTTTCAGGGGAAGGTGATCGATGCCAAAATTCCCGAGATGGATGCTCCTTTTGCCAGCGTGATTAAGGTTGAAGTTGAAGAAAATCAGGAAGTTTTAAGAGGTGACGTTCTCGCCCTGATCATGGCAGGAGGCGAAGTGGTTCAGGTAAAAGCCCGGCGTGATGCTACCGTGACCCAGGTTTTTTCGCGTCCGGGGGCGATGGTTGAGCCGGGGGACAACCTGGTGCGCACCGAGATTTCGCCGACCCCATACCGGATTTTTTCATCCTTCCTCTCGGCGTCTCTGGGAACCATTGCTTTCTCCAGTTTGATGATGGGCTACTGGCTCAGGAGAACGTCGGTGGTGGAATGGATCCTGCTGGCAGGGGCTACGTTCCTGTTGTTCTGGCCAACTTTTTTGACCGATGGTATCGGTCTGGTGATAGTTGCCGGCATCTTGTACATGCAGAAAAGCAAAAATAAGCGGGATGAAGGTCTGGCGACAGGACCGGCCTGAGAGATTTTGAGAGGATCACTTGCAACAAAGGCGGCAGAATAAATTCTACCGCCCTTGTTGCGTCAAATTTGAACCGAATTTTTAGTTGCTGATGTCCAGCATGCTGTCGATCATCTCAACCAGGTAGGGGATTTGGGGTTTGGTGGCATAGCCATCGGCCCCGACAAGGTCACACTTTGCTGACATCTGTTCATTGATCAGGGATGAGAAGAGAATCACTTTAAGCTCGTTAAGGAGCGGGTCACTCTTGATTTTTTTGCACAGGGTGAGTCCGTCCATTTTCGGCATTTCAATGTCGGTGATCAGCAGTTGCAGGTGGTCGCGCAGATTGCTGCCATTGGTGACTTCCTGTCTGAGCTGCAGCAGGCGATCGTGGCATGCCTGGCCGTCGGCATAAACCTCAAGAGAGGTATAACCGGCACTTTTGAGGACGCGCTCGATGCCGGCGCGAATCAGGGAAGAGTCTTCTGCCATCATCAGCTTCATTTGTTCGCGCGTGTGAGGGCGTTGTTCCTCGAAAAGATCCCGGCGTAAATCGATTTCATAATCCATGTTGGCTTCGGGATCGAACTCAGTCACAATGTGCTCTAGATCGACAATCAGGATTTCACGGCCATCGATATTCACGCTACCGGTAAATCGTGGGCGAAACTGATCGATAAAACCGGCCATGGGCTGGACGTCATTCCACGAAATGCGGTGAATCTGGTTAACCCCGTCAACCTTAAAGCCGTTGATTCTGTTATTGAATTCACAGACCAGAACCACGCGTCGCTGGTCAACATTAGCTGCGCTGCTTTTTTGCGTCAGATGTCTCTTCAGGTCTATCAGCGGAATGGTGTTGCCGCGTAGCAGCAGGGTGCCGAGCATGCCGGCGCCACAGCCCGGGATTGTTGTTACCGCCTCCTGGTCAAAAGGGATAATTTCTTTGAGTTTTTGGACATTGATGCCAAAAGGCTGGGTGCCAAGATAGAACTCAATGATTTCCATCTCATTGGTGCCGGCTTCAAGGAGAATCTCTTGTTTGTGCTGGGTTGTCATGGGGTGTCCTCAGGGTAGCGGGATAACAGCATTAAGATTTGATCACATTAATGATAGAATTGTCAACAATTTATCTATGGTTGTTTTGATGGTTCAATCGCGAGCAGTTTTTCATGTATAGTACAAGCCCTAACACCGTTTGGGGGGTGTTTTCTGGCGGCGTGGTTGCCGTTGTTGCTTGTTGTGTTTGATGTTGGGGGAGATATGACCGGATTGGCGCAATCACATTATCGATTGGGGATGAGTTACCTGCACGGCAAGGGGGTGGCAAAATCCTATGTTGAAGCAATGAAATGGTTCAAGCTTGCTGCTCAGCACCAGTATCCGCGGGCCTTATTTATGCTCGGACGGATGTATGATCTGGGTCAGGGCACGGCAGAAAATGCTGCCGAAGCAGCACGTTACTTCCTTCAGGCCGCCGAGTTGGGCTATGCCCGCGCCCAGAATGCCCTGGGACAGGCGTACATCAAGGGGCGTGGAGTTGACCAGGACTATGGGCAGGCCCTGATCTGGTTGCGAAAGGCGGCAGATCAGGGTTTTTCTGATGCGCAGTATAACCTTGGTTTGATGTATGCCAAGGGGCACGGTGTTCTCAAGGACTTTCTTGAGGCGCGGCGCTGGTGGGCCCTGGCGGCGGAACAGGGGAACCCCAAGGTTCAGTTTACCCTGGGGCACATGTATCTTGTCGGCAAGGGGGTGCAAAAAAACTATTCCAAGGCACGTCAATGGTTGCGTCAGGCAGCGGAGCAGGGATTGCCGGCAGCACAGTTTCATCTGGGGATGATGTACGTCAAGGGAACCGGAGTCCTGCAGAGTGACAGTGAGGCACTCAGGTGGTTGCAGCGTGCGGCAGAGCAGAACTATCTCGATGCCCTCTACCATCTGGGCAAGTTGCTCGGTGGTGGCAGCGGTGAGGTGCGTGATCCTCTGACCGCCGTGGTGTTACTTAAGCAGGCAGCCACCCGCGGTCATCAGCGCGCCCAGGTGTTGTTGGGGCAGCATCTGGCCAAGGGGATCGGGGTGGCCCCGGATCTTTCTCTGGCTTACCATTGGTGGTGCGAAGCTGCCAAGGCCGGCAACGCCGATGCTCAGTACAATCTCGGAGTGATGTATCTCAACGGTAAGGGGGTAAATAAGAACGCCGTCGAAGGGAAAAGGTGGTTGACGGAGGCTGCAGATCGGGGGCATACACGGGCGCAGTATTGTCTTGGGGTCATGTACTCGACCGGCACCGGGGTGCCGCGGGATATAGATGAGGCGTTGCGTTGGAAGGAGGCCGCAGAGTTTTGGGAATCGATTTAATCGTTCACCACTATTCTGTCTTGCATAGCTAATGCATTTATGCATAATCATTCCATGAACAATTCATCCGCCCTTCTAGATGTCCAATCGGTCGTCGATGCTACCGACCGTAATATCCTGGTAACAGATATGTCAGGTCAGGTAACCCTGACGAGTTGCCGGGCACAGCAATCCCTGGGGATTGTCCCTGGTATCCGGCTGGAAGAGGATTATCCCGGCTTCTGGGAGCATGTTGAAAAAATTCTTACCGGCAGCTTAAGTCGTTCTGAGGTTCCACTGCAGTTGAGTGGTTGTGAATATCTGGTGGCAATCAATCCGCTGCTGGAAAAGAAGAAAATTGTCGGTGCCGTCTGTGTGCTGGTTGACAGCAGCCAGCTCGACATCATGACGCGCCGCCATCCCTCCTTCAACACCCTGTCGCGTGAGCTCGACACGATTATCGATTCTTCCTCAGATGGGCTCTTTGTCTGTGATGCCCACGCCTATGTTATTCGGATGAACCCAGCCTCAGAAAAAATCCATAAGATTTCTGCCAACGCTGTGGTTGGCCGCAACATGCGAGCGCTGATTGATGAAGGTTTTATTGATCGTTCAGCGGCCTTAGAGGCGAGTATCAGTAAGGAGCGGGTCAGCCTTCTGCAGAACAAGGGTGGCCATAAACTGATTTCCATTGCCACGCCGGTATTTGATGAACGTGCCGAATTGATCAGGGTGGTTGTCAGTGAGCGTGATGTCACCGAAATTGATGCCTTGCAACGGGAATTGGAAAAGCAGGAAGCCATCAAGAATAGTTTGCGTGACCAGATGCTTGCCATGCAGCAGGCTGAACTTGAGTCGCAGCAGATTATTGCCCGCAGTCCCCAGATGATCCGTGCCGTGCAGCAGGCCATGCGGGTTGCCAAGGCGGATTCTTCGGTATTTATCCTTGGGGAATCCGGGGTGGGCAAGGGTTTGATCTCCCAGTTGATTCACACCCACTCAGCGCGGGCGGGACAGCCGCTGATCAAAATCAATTGTGGGGCGATCCCCGAATCCCTCATCGAAGCAGAACTGTTTGGTTACGAAAAAGGGGCGTTTACCGGTGCTCTGAACAGTGGCAAGCCCGGTCAGTTTGAACTGGCCGACGGTGGAATCCTGTTCCTCGACGAAATTGCCGAGCTCCCCCTCGGATCGCAGGTCAAGTTGCTGCGTTTTCTCGAAGACGGCAAGATCACCCGCCTGGGTGACACCAAAGGGCGTAAGCTGGATGTCCGGGTGCTGGCCGCAACCCATCAGAATATGGAAGAAATGGTTGAGCAGGGACGCTTCCGTCTCGATCTTTACTATCGACTCAATGTTATTCCTATCCAGATCCCGGCATTGCGCGACCGAGATGAGTGTATTATTCCCCTGATTCATCATTATCTGGAGGCGTTCGGTAAGCGCAGTGGCTGTAGAAAACGCATGACCCGCGCTGCCCTGGATGCCCTGTGTGGTTATTCCTTCCCGGGTAACGTTCGTGAGTTGATGAACATCTGCGAGCGCTTGGTGGTGATGACAGAGACCGATGTTATCGATGTTGATGATCTGCCCGGGCAGATTGGGCCCGTTCCCGTCCCTTCGGGTTCAGAGCCTTGTTCCCTCCCCATTGGTCTATCTCTTAAGGATGCTTTGGAAAAAGTTGAGAAAGAAATACTCGCCCGAGCGCTGTGCGCCCATCATTCACAGCTAGAAATAGCTGAGGCTCTGGGGGTTAATCAGTCAACGATTGCCAGAAAACTGAAAAAACATCAGCTTATCTCTTAGGCACTCCAATCCACACCCTTATGCATCTTTGCATAGGGATTCGCTGCGCAGTTCTTTCTTTTCCTTCGTGGATAAGATAACCAGCCATGAATAAAAAATTCTGATCTGATCAGACCCCTTAAAAAACACCAGCCCGCCTGCTTCATTTAAGGTCACATTAGATATGTTTTATCTAACAAAACAGAGTTTGGCACTTTCTTTGCTGTAGTCCAGTAGACGTTTCTGTTAATCGTTTGCTTTGTCCCCCCATTTCATAAGAGGAGAATCATGAACCTTTTGAACAATGCCGTACTGTCTGTTCCGTATCCTCACAATGAGCCTGTACTGAGTTATGCACCCGGTAGTCCTGAACGCAGCAAGATCAAGGACGCACTGGCTGAGTTGAAATCCAAACAGGTGGAAGTTCCGCTGATTATTGGTGGCAAGGAAGTGCGTACCGGTGATCTGGCAAAAATCGCCTGTCCCCATGACCATTCAGTGACCCTTGGCCAGTATCACAAGGCCGGGCCCAAAGAAACCCAGATGGCTATCGATGCGGCCATGGCCGCCAAACCTGCGTGGGAAGCCCTGCGCTGGGAAGAGCGGGCGGCGATTTTTCTTAAAGCGGCAGAATTGCTCGCTGGTCCTTACCGTTTTCTGATCAATGCGGCGACCATGCTCAATATCAGCAAGACCCCTTATCAGGCCGAGATCGACTCCGCCTGTGAGCTGATCGACTTTTTGCGTTTCAATGTCTATTTCGCCCAGCAGGTCTATGCCGACCAGCCCCTGCACTCGCCCCCACCGATCTGGAACTATGTCCAGCATCGCCCGCTGGAAGGGTTTGTCTTTGCTATTGCGCCTTTCAACTTTACCGCCATTGCCGGTAACCTGCCGACCTCGCCGGCGATTATGGGTAACACCGTGGTGTGGAAGCCTGCTTCATCGGCAGTCTATGCACCCTACTATTTTATGAAACTGCTGCAGGAAGCCGGATTGCCCGATGGCGTTATCAATTTTATTCCCGGTTCCGGTGCCAATGTCGGTGATACCTGTCTGAACAGCCCTGACTTTGCCGGCATTCACTTTACCGGCAGTACCGGCGTTTTCCAGGGGATGTGGAAGCAGATCGGCAGCAATATTGCTGACAATCTGTACAAAAGCTATCCGCGGATTGTTGGAGAAACCGGCGGCAAGGATTTTATCTTTGCCCACAGCTCGGCGGATGTTGCACCGTTGGCAACGGCTATTGTGCGAGGTGCCTTTGAGTATCAGGGGCAAAAATGCTCCGCTGCCTCCCGCGCCTATATTCCTGAATCACTGTGGGAGCCGGTAATGGCCGAGCTCACAGCTCAGTGCAGTCGCATCAAGATGGGTGATGTTACCGATTTTTCGACCTTCTTTAACGCCGTCATCGATCGCAACGCCTTCAAGTCGATTACCGCCTATATCGATTACGCCAAAGAATCGGCGGATGCCGAGATCGTCATCGGGGGCAATTATGACGACAGCAAGGGATTCTTTATTGAGCCGACCGTCATCGTGACCACTGACCCGCATTTCAAAACCATGGAAGAAGAAATCTTCGGACCGGTCATCACCCTTTACTGCTATGCCGATGCTGATCTTGATGCCGCCCTCGAGCTGTGCGACACAACTTCTCCCTACAGTCTCACCGGGGCCGTGTTCGCCCAGGATCGTGTCGCGGTCAGCAAAGTGATGAAGAAGCTGGAAAATGCCTCGGGTAATTTCTACATCAATGATAAACCGACCGGAGCGGTCGTCGGCCAGCAACCCTTTGGTGGTGCCCGTGCCTCAGGCACCAACGACAAGGCCGGCAGCAAGCAGAATCTGATGCGCTGGGTGTCGGTGCGGGCGATCAAGGAGAACTTTGTGCCGCCGCGTAGCTTTGAATATCCCTATATGGCAGCTGAGTAGGGGCGCGGTTTCCGCGCCCTGGGCGGGGAATCCCCGTCCCTATATTTCAATGTTTAACCGCCAGAGCAATGAATAAAAGTTGCACCCTAACCAGCGACCAGGAAATGCCCTATGTCACTATTTAATTATGCTGTTGCCAAAACGATCATGCATGTGCCGAAGCCGATCGTCAGTTATTTTGCCAAGGGGTACATTGCCGGCTCGACCCTGGCAGATGCGGTTCAGGTCAGCAAAGACCTGAACCGCCAAGGGATGATGACGACCATCGATATTCTTGGTGAGTTCATTACCCAATTTGATCAGGCGATTGAATTCAAAAATCAGGCCCTTGAGATACTAAGGACCATCGACCGGGAAAAGCTTAACGGTAATCTTTCCATTAAGCCGACCCAGATGGGGCTGTTGCTTGACCCGGAGCGTTGTTTTGAATTAATTCACGAACTGGTTAGTGAAGCAAAAAAACTCGGCAGCTTTGTGCGTATTGACATGGAAGATGTCGGCACCACCGATGCGACCCTGGAAATGTTCGATAAGCTGCGATGGGAATTTCCCGGCCATGTGGGTACGGTGCTTCAGTCCTATCTGCGGCGTACCCCCCAGGATATTGCTAATCATGCTGACGGTTATCAGAACTATCGCCTGTGCAAGGGGATTTACGTCGAACCGCGGATCCATGCCTGGAAAAATACCCAGGCGATCAATGGCAACTTTAGCAACTGTCTTGCGCAAATGTTGGAACAGGGGGCTTATGCGGCGATAGCTACCCATGATGAATTTCTGGTGTTTGAGGCGATGCACCTGGTGCGTAAAATGAATCTGACAGCGGATCAATACGAGTTTCAGATGTTGTTAGGGGTCGATGAGGAGTTGCGTGAAATCATTCTCGCCGGCGGTCACCGCTTGCGGATTTATGTGCCCTACGGGCGTGACTGGCTCCCCTATTCACGGCGCCGTCTCAAAGAAAATCCGTCGATTGCCCAGCATGCTCTTAAACAAATGCTCGGGATAAACAAACACTAAATTCAGGATTCTGTGCTATTCTAATCTTCAATTATTGGTTGTTGCAGGCAGGCTCAGATTGACATCACCACTGGGTGGATCTGAGATCGTTTGCAGCGTATCTGCAAGTCAACAATGAAAGAATCAGGAGGATCAGATGAAGAAAATGCTTAAATCCTTGTTTGTGGTCTGCGTTGCGGTCGTGATGACGGCAACATGGGCCAGTGCCGAAACCCTTAAGGTCGGGGTACAGGCACCGATTACCGGCAGTTATGCCAACGAAGGTCAGGGGATCGATAACGGTACCCGCCTTCTCGCCAATCAGATCAACGCTGCCGGTGGCGTAATGGGGCGCCAGATCGAGGTGTTTACCTGCGATGACCAGGCAACCGCCATGGCCTCAGCGATCTGTGCCCGTGAGTTGGTGAATCGCGGGGTCAAGATGATTATTGGTTCGTACACTTCAACCGCAGCTGAAGCAGCTCAGAAAATTTACTATGATGCCGGTGTTATCCAGACCTCGGATGGTACTGCTGACAGCTTGACCGAAAAGGGCTACTGGACCTTCCTGCGCAACTCTTTCCCCAATAGTGCCGAAGCTGAATATGCCGCTGACTATATGGTGAACGTCAAAGGCTACAAGCGGATTGTCGTGGTATCCGATTTCTCCAGTTATGCGGTGGGTCTGGCTGATGCAACGGTAGCAGCAATTAAAGCTCTTGGTGGCAATGTTGTCTCCTATGACAAGATTCGCGCCGACTCCCAGAACTTTACCCCGGTGCTGACCAATATTCGTTCCAAGAACCCTGATGTCATCTTCTCTGCCGGTTATTACACTGACGGCGGTCAACTACGTGCCCAGCAGGTCGCTCTGGGTATCAATGCCGATTTTATTGGTGGTGATGCCAACGACAATCCTGACTTTATCAAGCTGGCCGGTTCGGCAGCAAAAGGTGCGAAGATCATCAACGTTCCGACCGTTGATATGCTTCCCTACGACCTCGCCAAAGATTTCATCAACGACTACGAGAAAACCTACGGTGAGCGTCCGCCGTCAATCTGGGGTCTGATGAACATTGATGGTATGCGTGCCATTATCCATGCCATGGAACAGAATAAAAGCTTCGACACCCGTCAAGCGGTTGAGTATCTGTGGAACATGGATGAGCCGATTGAGGGTATCACTGGGCCGCTCAAGTTTGCCAAAGACGGTAATCGGATTGGCAGCAGCTACATGACCTTTGAAATCCAGGCGGATGGTAGCTACAAGATTGCCCATCAGCAGTAATCTCTGATCAGACAACCAGAGCCTTGCGGAGGGGGCGAATGTTGCACTCGCCCCCTCCATCCTTGGCTGCAGAGTTTGTTACAGCTGCATTTTTTGCTGTACTGAGCTGTACGGCCAAGAACAACAATCACCGGCTAACGGGAGCACCTGATTTATGGAAACCTTTCTGCAACAACTTGCTAACGGTTTAACCATTGGCAGTATGTTTGCCCTGGTCGCACTGGGCTACACCATGGTGTACGGGGTCATGCGCCTGATCAATTTCGCCCACGGCGATATGGTCGCGGCCTCGGCGTTCGTTGGTTTGACGGTCTATACCCAGGTCATGGGTCAGGCATCATCCCTGTTTGCCGTGATCGCGATTTTTATGCTGACGGCCGGATTAATGGCCTGTGTCGGGGTCATTCTGGAGCGCGTTGCCTATCGGCCGTTGCGTACGGCTCCCCGCCTGTCGGCGGTGGTCTCGGCGTTGGGCGCCAGTCTGGTGATCCAGAACGGCATCATGCTGATCTGGGGGCCGCGCATGCGGATTTTTCCGGAACTGGTTCCGCAGCACTATTGGCACTTTGGCGGCGTGGTGATCAGCCTGATTCAGGTGCTGATTCTGGTTATTTCCCTGGTGCTGATGGTAGCACTGTACCTTTTTATTGAAAAAACCCGTATAGGGGCAGCGGTCAGGGCCAGTTCCATCGATCAGGATGCTGCCCGGCTGATGGGCATCAATGTGAATAATATTATTGCCCTGATCTTTGTCATCGGTTCATCCCTGGGGGCGATCGGTGGCCTTTTTATCGGTCTTTATTATCGTGGGATCACCTTTAATATGGGCTGGCAATATGGTTTATATGCCTTCATCGCAGCAATACTTGGTGGTATCGGCAATATCCCCGGTGCGATGCTGGGCGGTATGCTTCTGGGGCTGTTCAGTGCTTTTATCTCCGGTTATGTTTCCAGCACCTGGGCCGATGCCTTTACCTTCATGTTGCTGATTTTTATTCTGATTGTTCGTCCCACCGGGTTGCTTGGTGAGCGGGTTGCGGAGAAGGTCTGATGAAAAAACTATCGCTTGTCTCCCTGCTGGTGTTTTTGGTTGTGATGGCCATTCTGCCGCATCTGCTGGATACGCGCTGGCAAACCGTGGCGGTTACTTTTCTGGTTTTTTCGGTAGTCGCCCTGTCACAGGATATTGTGCTGGGTAAGGCCGGGATGTTCAACATGGGACAGGCCATGTTTTTCGGCATGGGCGCCTATGTGACGGCGATCTTAAATTCCCATTTCGGCTGGCCGATTGTAGCGACAGTTCCGGTTGCGATCGTTGCACCGGTGTTGTTGGGTATTGTCCTCGCGGCGCCCATTGTCCATTTGCGTGGTGATTATCTGCTGGTCGTCACCATCGGTTTCAATATCGTTTTTGTCCAGGTTCTTATCAACAACCTAGGCGGCGTTACCGGTGGTCCCAACGGCATCTTCGGCATCGACCCGTTACGGCTGTTCGGATTCGAATTGAGCAGTCAGGTCGCCATCTACTACTACGCTTTTGCCGTCCTGCTGTTGACCCTGGCGATCATGATCAATCTTGACAAAAGCAAGGTTGGTCGTGCCCTCCATTACCTGCGCGAAGATCCCCTGGCGGCCGAAAGTATCGGCATCAACACCCGCCTCTACAAGATTTTTGCTTTTGGTCTTGGCGCCGGGATTGCCGGATTGGCCGGCAGTGTTTTTGCCACTCAATACTCAGCGGTCAGTCCCGAAGCCTTTGAGTTTATCCAGTCAGTATTGTTTTTCAGTATTGTCCTGGTCGGAGGGTCGTCAATTCCCGGGGTGCTGATCGGGGTGTTCGTCATGTTCGTGCTGCCGGAGATCTTCCGCGAGTTCTCGACCTGGCGTTTCTTTGTGTTCGGTTTTGCCATGATCCTGACCATGATTTTGCGACCACGTGGCATCTGGCCGGCAACCTTTGGAAAGATTCCGAAATTTTTGATCAAGGAACCGAAAAATGGCGGATAACGAACTGATTCTAACCGATGTAACCAAACGTTTTGGTGGCCTGACAGCGGTTGATGCCTTGTCCATGAAAGTCTCTTCCGGTCAGATTTATGGCGTTATCGGCCCCAATGGTGCCGGCAAGACAACGGTCTTCAACTGTATAACCGGGATCTATAAATCAGAAGAGGGATCGGTTCGTTGGCGCGGTGAAGAAATTCGTGGCATGACCCCCTATCAGATTGTCGCCCGCGGCATCGTCCGGACATTTCAGACCATCCGTCTGTTCAGCCAGATGTCGGTGGCGGAAAATATCATGAGTGGCCGGCACATCAAAAGCTCTCAAGGGTGGTGGCACGGGATCTGCCCGACTCCCGGCTCGCGCCGCGATGAAAAAGAGAACTGGATGAAAGTCGGTGAACTTCTCGAGTTTTTCAACCTTGAGGAATTCGCTGCCACGCCAACCATGTCATTGCCCTATGGTCTCCAGCGCCGGGTCGAGATGGCACGGGCGCTGGCGGTTGACCCCACCCTGCTGATTCTCGACGAGCCGGCCGCCGGTTTGAATGACAATGAAACGGCTGAGCTGGTTGACACCATTTTCAGCATTCGCCAGAAGGGAATAACGGTACTGCTGATTGAGCATGACATGGAACTGGTCATGAAGGTGACCGATTATCTGACGGTGCTGAATTTCGGTAAAAAGATAGCCGAAGGGACACCTGAGGAAATCCAGAAAAATCCGCTGGTCATCGAAGCCTATCTCGGCAGTGAGGATGAAGACGATGAGTAATGACGTTCTGTTCACCATCGAGGACCTTGAGGTTTCCTACGGGGCTATTGCTGCCCTGAAGGGAGTATCGCTGGAGGTGCAGCGTGGTGAGATCGTAACCATCCTGGGTGCCAATGGCGCCGGGAAGACCACCACGATGCGGGCGATCAGTCAATTGATCAAGACCAAGTCGGGCTCCATCCGTTTTAAAGGGCAGGAACTGACTAAGATCCCGGCGCACAAAATCGTCAAGCTGGGAATCAGTCATTCGCCTGAAGGTCGACGGGTTTTTGGCGTGCTGACGGTCGAAGAAAACCTGCTGCTGGGAACCTACAGCAAGGGGAAGGTCAATCCCAAGACATTGCGCTGGATCTACGAGATGTTCCCGCGTCTGGAAGAGCGGCGCAAGCAACTGGCCGGCACCCTCTCCGGTGGGGAACAGCAGATGCTCGCCATCGGCCGAGCCTTGATGAGTGATCCGGAGATGGTGCTCCTCGATGAACCCTCCCTCGGGATTGCGCCGATTCTGGTCAAGGCGATTTTTGAGCAGATAAAGGAAATTTCGCGCCAGGGGGTGACGGTGCTGCTGGTTGAACAGAACGCCAAGGCGGCGCTGAAACTGGCAGATCGCGGCTATGTATTGGAAGTAGGGAAAATCGCCCTGGAGGGACCTTCAGCAGATTTGCTGGCGTCCGAGAAGGTCCAGGAAGCCTATCTGGGTAAAAAGAACTGATATTGTAACTATTCAGCACTATCCTTGCCCCGGGTCATGGATGACGAAAAGCGTCCCTTGACATCGGATTCAATGACCCGGTGCTGAACAGATGCCTGATATTAATACAGTAGAACAACAGGAGCTTCGGCATGAATTATAAAAGCATTCTGGTCCATATCGATGACCGCCCGACCTGTTCGACACGGACGGCTGCCGCGGTCGGGCTGGCGGCTCAACACCAGTCACCGTTGACCGGGATCTATATTATTTCACAGATGTATTTCTCCCATCACCGGGCTGAATTTGTTGCCCGGGCCGAAGCGGCCCGCAAGAAATTTGAAGAGCAGGCAGCCAAGGTGAAGGTGCGCACCGAGTGGATTCTGGTTGACTGTCAGACCAGTCGCATCGATTTGATTAATGCCTTGAATCTCCATGCTCACTATCATGATCTTCTGGTGCTCAGCCAGACCGATAGCTCCGCTGATGAGCAGGGGGTGCCGGATAACCTGCCGGAAAAAGCGGTGCTGGGCAGCGGTCGGCCGGTATTGATTGTCCCCTACGCCGGGCGCTTTAAAAACGAGTACAAGCAGATCCTCATGGCCTGGCGTGGCGGACCGGAATCCTGTCGGGCACTACACGACTCGATGCCGATTCTGCGCCGCGCAGATCACGTCCGGGTGGTGACGGTTCACGGACCGGGAGGGGACGAAGCATTCCACGCTCACAAGGCTGATATCAGTCAACATATGGCTCGTTACGAGCTACCCCTCTCTTGTGAAAAGCGGGTCAGTGGCGATTTGAGTATCGGCGATCTGCTGTTGAACATGACCGCTGATTGCGGAGCTGATCTGCTGGTGATGGGGGCAACCTCGCAGACGCGCCGTGGCCAGCAGACCCTGGGTGAGACCGGACGTCACCTGCTGAAATGTATGACGTTGCCGGTGCTGATGTCCCATTAACGATGGCGCCGCAAAAACTCGCCAACTGCTGCCTTGCTGCGCCTGTTTCACTGCTTCGTATCTGTTCAGCTCTCTCCTTGCGCAGGGCCTTTGGATCCTATGTCAAGGGACGCTTTTCGTCATCCATGACCGCTTTTTGTCGCCATTCATGGCGACCAAAACCCTTGCCCCAGGATCCAAAGACCCTGCACTGAACAGATACACTGTTTCTACATAATGTACGCCTTTTTTCACAATAATCATGCGCCGTGCATCTGGCGCTTTTTGCTTAGCCATCGACCTTGATACTTCTTACGAAAGCATCACTAAATGGTTAACCGCTCCCTGCAGGAACTGGCCCGCGAACTTGACGCGATCATCGATTCCTCCTCCGATGGTCTGTTTGTCTGTGATGCCGGCGGGCGGATCTTGCGGGTTAATCCGGCTTCAGCACGCATTAATAATGCCACGCCCGAGCAGCTTGAAGGACGCAATTATCTTGATGTCGCCAGGGAAGGGCTGGTTCTGCTGCCGTCTGCCGCCCTGGAAGCGATCAAAGCCAAAGCCCAGGTCAGCCTGCTGCAGCAGAGCCGTACCGGTCGCAAACTGATTTCCACGGCGACGCCGGTCTTTGATGAACAGCAACAACTGATTCGGGTGGTGGTCAGTGAGCGCGACATTAGTGAGATTGAGCGGCTCAAACGTGATCTGGAAGATCAGCAGGAGTTGGGTAACCAGTTTCGTCGGCAGCTATCCCAGTTGCAACGTGAGCAGCTAAATGGCCGGGACGTAATTGCCGAGAGTCCGTTGATGGCGACGACCCTGAAGCAGGCCCGACGGTTAAGTCAGGTTGATTCGACGGTGCTGCTGCTGGGTGAGTCGGGGGTCGGTAAGGGGTTGATCGCTGATCTGATTCACGTCGGTTCTCATCGGGCCCAACAACCGATGATTAAGCTCAATTGTGGCGCGATTCCGGAATCCCTGATTGAAGCAGAACTGTTCGGCTATGAGCGCGGGGCCTTTACCGGAGCGGTTGCCAATAAACCCGGACAATTGGAACTGGCCGACAAGGGAACAGTTTTTCTTGATGAAATTGCTGAACTGCCCCTCTCTGCCCAGGTTAAATTGTTGCGCTTTTTGGAGGATGGCCGGTTAACCCGTCTTGGCGCTACCAAAGAACGTCAGGTTGATGTGCGGTTGATTGCCGCAACCAATCGTGATTTGAAGCAGCGTGTCGATAGCGGGCTGTTTCGCGAAGATCTCTACTATCGCCTCAGCGTGATCCCCATACAGATCCCCGCCCTGCGCCAGCGGCAGGAGTGCATCGTGCCGCTGTTGAACTCCTATCTTCACTATTTTGCTGAGCGGGTCGGAGTGCGGCGGCAGTTGACCCCGGCCGCCCTTGATCGCCTTTGCACCTATGCCTGGCCGGGAAATGTGCGCGAGTTGATGAATCTGTGTGAGCGCCTGGTGGTCATGTCGGAGGGACCCCTGATCGATGTCAATCATCTGCCGGCAGTGGTTTTGAACAACGGCGTGGCCCATATTACCACCTCGACGCCATGGCCGGCGGCTATGTCAATGGTGCAGATTCTTGCCAGTGTTGAGCGGGAGGTTCTTTACCAGGCCCATAAACGCTACGGCAGACAGTGCCGGATTGCTGCAATGCTGGGAATGAGTCAGCCTACCGTAGCACGCAAACTACGCCACTACGGGATTGGCAGGTTTGTCAGCGAATAATGGCGATCTGCCCAGCTTGATTGGAACCAGGACGATGCGTTCTGCTTGCCGGTTAACCCTCAGAGCGACCCTGTCTGTTAGTGTTTTTATCCTCATACATACGTAAATCAGCGAGGTGCATGGCATCCCTGAGCTGCCCGCTATTGCGAGCCGTCGCGGCACCGAGGGAGAGTCTTAGCGGTAACTCCTTACTTTCAAATTGAATTGTATCTTGGCTCTGGCGCATCCGCAGAAACGCCTCATCGGTGCTTGTCGTTTGCGGCAGCAGAACCGCAAATTCATCCCCGCCGATACGGGCGACCACATCTTCCGGTCGAACAGCATGACGTAGTACTTTTGCGGCAAGCTTGATCATCTGGTCTCCGGCTGCATGTCCGAAGGTGTCATTGATGCCCTTGAGATCATCGACATCCGCGATAATAATGCTGACCGGGTAAAGGCGACTGTCCATCAAACGTTCCAGTTCCGCATCAAAAAAAGAACGGTTGAAAAGACCGGTCAGGGTATCGTGGGCACTCAGATACTGAAGTTTCTCCTCATAATGTCTGTTTTTGGTAATATCAATGAGGGCAAAGAGGCACTCCTGCATTGATACGGTCTTCACTGCTTCGATCCGCACGATGAGGGGCATGTTTTTCGTGTTCAGTAATGTTATTTCTCCTTCTATCTTATCCCGACCGGCAAAAATCTTTTCGAGGAAGATGGCGAAGGAAGCTCTGTCTTCGGGGCTGACGTACTGACCAAAGCGTTTTCCAAGCAAGCGGGAGAGCTCGCTGTTCAGCAGGGCCGCCCCACTATGGTTGACGGCCTGAATGGTGCCGTCACGAGTGAGGGTGAAATAGCCTACCGGGGCGAAATTGTATAGATTGGTATACATGGAGAGGGATGTTTCCAGTTCATCTCTGGTCCGGCGCAACTCGGTATTCTGCATCTCCAGTTCGATCTGGTGAACCTGCAGTTCATGAAGAAGACCCTGGATTTCAGAGTCTGTTCGAGAAAGGGTTTTCCCCGATCGTTGCATGAACAGATAGTCCTCAGCTCGGTGGCGCAACCGGTTACCTTCAGGCGCGGAATTTTTTGGATGATCCATAATGTCTCCAGTAAGTTAAGGGGATTGCCACTCTTGTTACTGAGCTGTCATGATCCGACCGCCATTATTTTCAACTACCAACCTTGCTGGTGTCTCCACCCTGGTTGTCTGCGAACAGATTGCCGCCGCTGATCTGTTCAGCAACCTTGCGGAAATGGAAACCGTACACCGCATAGGTAATGGCTAGCGGGAAAAGCCGGGGTTTGCGGAACAACGACCAGAAGAAGAGTTTCCAGTAATGGAAGCGTTCCTTGCCGAGCACCCCGAGAAACAGCATTGATTTAAAGAGCGCCCCCAGGTGCCCCTGCTGTAAATGAAATCCGGTCTGAGGCCGGGGCTGGTATTCGCGAAAGAGCCGGGTTACCCGTTGGTAGAATTGCTTGGGGGCATAGATGGTGGTAAGGATGTCCTGGTAACCGGCAATCAGGGACTCTGCTTTCATGCGGGGGACAAAATTCAGATCAATGGCGGTATTGTCACCTGAGGAGCTCTTGAGCAACCGTCCTTCCTGTTCCATTCGTTGATGAAGTTTAGTGCCGCGCAGGACGGAGAGCACTCCGACCATGGCGGTGACAATGCCGCTCTCTTGAATGAAGCGGATCTGCTGGTCGAAAATTGAGATCGGATCGCTATCGAAGCCGACGATGAAGCCGCCGTGAACCTGAAGCCCGGCCTGCTGGATACGTTTGACCGAGAGGAGCAGGTCGCGGTTTCTGTTCTGGCTCTTGCCACTCTCAAAAAGCCCGCCGTCATGTGGTGTTTCAATGCCGATAAAGACCTCTTCGAAGCCGGCGTCGACCATCAAGTTCAGCAGTTCCGCATCATCGGCGAGATCAATTGACGCTTCGGTGTAGAAATAAAAAGGATAGTTTTTGGTTTTCATCCAATCAATAAGGGCCGGCAGAATCTCTTGCTTAAGCTTGGGTTTGTCGCCGATGAAGTTGTCATCGACGAAGAAGATCGCGCCTCGCCAACCCCCGGTATAGAGACTTTCGAGTTCGGCCAAAAGAAGCGACAGGGGTTTGCTGCGGGGTCGGCGACCAAAGAGAGAGGTGATATCGCAGAACTCACAGTCAAAAGGACAACCCCTCCCGTACTGGACATTCATGGCGGCATAGTCGCGCATTCTGACCAGATTCCAGAGGGGCATGGGCGTCTGTTCGAGCTGCGCCCACCCCTCTGCATGATAGATACGCCGCGGCGTGCCGCCCTGCAGATCCTCCAGAAAACGGGGCAGGGTGATCTCCGCCTCACCCAGCACCAAATGATCAACCTCAATAAAATCTTCATAACAAGAGGTAAACAGGGGACCGCCGGCGACGATTTTTACTCCCAGCGGTAAACAGCGCTCAATAACCTCATCTGCCGAGGCGCGCTGGATGCTCATGGCACTGATGAAAACGTAATCGGCCCATTGCAAGTCTGCGTCGGCAAGGGGCCGCACGTTCATATCGACCAGCCTTTTTTCCCAACTGTCCGGCAGCATCGCCGCCACCGTCATCAGACCCAGTGGCGGAAAACTCGCTTTACGGCCAATGAATTTCATGGCGTAGCGAAAGCTCCAGAACGTTGCGGGATAATGCGGGTAGACGAGCAGAATGTTCATTTTACAATCAGATCGTTCTTCACACTTTTAACCCCGGGAACGCTACCTGCTACTTCTCCCGCCCTGCTGATATTCCGCTTGGAGTCGACGAAGCCGCTCAACTGGACGACACCCTTGCGGGTCTCGACGCTGATCTGCATCACTTTCAGGTCCGGATCATCAAAAATGGCTGTTTTGACCTTGGTCGTAATGACTGTGTCGTCGACATAATCTCCAGGGCTTGACTGTTTTGCCGTAGAGGCACAACCCATGAATGCAATTGTCATCACTAATAGAACCAGAAACTTCATTAATTGCAGCGGTTTAAACATGATATTTCTCCTTTGTGGTTGAATGTTATTGCCCCCCAAAAGGGGCGAGGTGAAACAGTTTTTCAGGGAACAGTTCGACCGCTTCAGTCGAGCTGAGCTTGCTGGATAGTGTTCACCGGAAACTTAAATACGACCTCTGCCCTGAATGACATTGAGCACCACGAGGATCAGGGCAACGACCAGCAGGATGTGGATAAATCCCCCCATGGTGTAACTGCTCACCAGTCCCAGAAGCCAAAGTACGATCATGATGACGGCTATGGTCCATAGCATGAGATTTTCCTTTCTGGCTTTTTATCGCCACTGTTGAGTTGTTATGCGAAAAGCTAAAAAAAATGGCCTTGCTGACGTACAGATGTGGTGCCGGGAACCGCAACCGTTTTTCAGCTTTTTTTATTGCCGACAACCAGCAATATAATGCCACCTACAAGTGCTACCCCTCCGACAATCGGGGGTAAAGGTATTGTTCTTGTCCGATCCGCGGACATTTGCAGTGGCCCGAGATCAATCACTTTTTCTCTGGATGTATAGCTGATGCCCTGATAAGCAAAAGCAACAACTGCGATGACAATGAGAATGATTCCTAATAAAACAGGTGTTTTCATGTGTAACCTTCTCCTTATTGTTCCTTGTATCCCGGAAGCAACATGGCATTGATCTGCCCGATATTTCCTTGTATCCGGCCGATGATATGCTCCGATTTGCCCGCGGACATGAGTTCGGGATTGTGGGTAATTTTTCCGATCGCCTCCCTGATCCTGCCCCTCATCTCGTGTAACATGCCTTCCAGTTGATCCCTGTTGCCTGACTTCATGTGCTCTCCCTATGTCGAACCTGATTGGCTTCCGTCCGGAAACAGTAGGTGTCCGAAGCGGGATCCGGCATTCTGCCCCGGCGGATCAGTGGTTGATTCTTGTTCATTTCACACCAGCCAAAAGGTTTGAATTCGACCTTGCCGGTTTGGTAACATTTCATGGCGATCAACCCCTTCGGTTGCTTTAGTATTTTCGTTCGAGGATGTGTCCATCTTCATCCGAAATGATGACCTCAACCCGCCGGTTACGCTGCCGTCCTGCGGCCGATTCGTTGCCGGCAACAGGAAAATCAATGCCATAACCGCGGATCTTGAGCCGACGTGAATCAACACCTCGGGTTGTGAGGGCATTGCGTACCGCATCAGCACGTCGTTCGGAGAGACCTTTGTTGTATTCAGCGGTGCCGGTACTATCGGTAAACCCTTCGATCAAGACATTGCGTTTCGGGTATTCGGCCAGAAAGGCAGCGAGTTTGTCGATGGTGTACTGGGTTCCTGAACGCAGCTCGCTTTTATTGATGTCGAACAGAACATCACCCAGAGTGATGACCAGGCCTCGTTCCGATTTTTTGGCCTCGAGCTCAGCGATTTGTGCCTCCAGTTTTTTTCGCTGTTCGGCGGACACCAACGCTTCTGCCCTGGTTTTTTCCGCTTCGGCGGACATCGCTCCAACCTGCAGACGTGATGCGTCGGCTTGCTCACGAGCGGCGATAGCCTGCATACGGGCAGAATCGGCCTGTTCAGCGGCGGTCATGGCTTTCTTTTTTTCTGCTTCGGCCAGTTTCTGTGCCTGCTCCGCTTCCCGGGTGCGGGCTTGTAACAGGACGGCGTTGCGCTCTGCGCTGGCCGCATCCAGTGCCTGCTCCGCCAGTTTTACATTGGTGACTTCACGGGCGATGGCGGTACGTTGCTTGGCTAGATAGGCGAAGTGTTCGACTTTCGGCGTTTCGGCTCCCTCTGCCAGCGCCTGGACCGCCTGATCCAGGTCTATTTTTGCTTTTTGCAGCTCAAGTGACGCATTCTTCTGTACATCAGGGTCGCTCTGGGCTTGAGCAAACGCTGATCGGGCTTGTTCAAGTAAGGCGTTTTCCGGCACAGTCGTGCTGCAACCAAACATCAGCATACTAACGACAGGCACCCCGAGCAGCAGCATCAAGGGCGATGAAAATAACTTCATGGTGTTCTCCTTTAAAATAAGTGGCAATAAATCAGGTACTGGTCTAACGGTTCATCTCTTGTTGTAAAATTCGGATGCTTTCCTTTAATTCCTCTACGACCTTTTGTGACTTGGCCGAACGCGCTTTGGCCTCTGCCAGGTTCGCATCGACCATGGCTTCATCGGCCAGCCTGCGGGCGACAACATGCTCTTTTTTGTCCATGGCAAGTTTGGCCTGATTCAGTTTGTCCCGAGCCGCTTGAAGCTCCAGCGGGGCGAACTCAACAGCGCCGGAGCTTTCCGCCTGGACGATCGACTGGGTAGCCAGGGTAACCTCCTTTTCCGGGGCAGGTACCTGGACAGCACAGCCGGCCAGAACAACAATGAACAACGTGACCAGACACGCCTTAATCAATCTCAAGGTTTTCATTCTCATTATCTCTTCTCCTGTTTCATTTGCGTTTTTGAGTGTTTCCAAATGGAAAAACGTCTCGTGCGCACACAATTGTCTGTCTTATTGAATGGCAATAAGCATGCCGCCGGGGACCGGCGAAGGAACCTGCTGATTATTAAGGGTAACGTGCCGGTTGGAGGTGTCGGTGCGATGGTAGCCGTCAGGGCCACCCGTCAAACTTGGTGCAACTGTCATATGTGGCGGGTTAAGGATGTACCCTGGCGAAGAGTTACTCCTGTGTTACTTTGATGTTCTGGATATCCACTTCACTGAAGGCTGCACGGCAAACCCGGCCGCCTCTCGTACCCTTCTGAGATCGTCGGGAGCCTGCAGTGATAGCTCGGCGCGAACCAGAAGGAGACGGGCGTGTCGCAGGGCATTGTCGCGTAGCGCACGGTTATCGATCACGGCAAGTGCTTCGAGGGCCTTGAGCAACCGTACTACCACTTCGACCACGGCCGCGCCATCGCGGGCGATTGCGGTAAAAGCATCATCAAACATGTCGACCATGGACAATTCCGGCACCGCAATGCGATCGAAAAGGACCTTGGTAGACCCTTCCAACTTATCACACTCGTCCCACAGAACGAACAGACGGACAAAAGTGCCTGTGACAATGATAGCGGTACCGGGATCGTTAACCGCAGGTGAAAGCGCGCGACTGGCGATTTCCGAAAGAACCAGCAGTCCGAAGCGTGGATCCTGTTCAAAGACCCTCGACCTGCCAATCACGAATGTATCAGCGATGATGCCGGCGTCTTCGTCGGAAACCTTGCCCGGCCCTTGCTGGATGACCCATGCAACCGGTCGTGTTGGCGTGCAAAAGGTGCCGGGTAGCGCCGCCACAACAATTTTCAGTTGTAACTCAACCGCGCGTGCCTGCAGCTTCTTGGTATCAACCCGCTGGACGTAACCGATGGCGTTTCCGAAGACCGCCTGACCTCCATCCGGGGGACCCTCCACCGCGACGCCCCCGAGGCGCGGAGCAGATTGGCGCATCAGAATCGCTGCAGCGGTTGTTGCTTCCACCTTGTCGATGGAATGTTCCACCCGACCGAGACGGGCGATATTATCGACCCAGCGGATGAATGTAATAATGATGACTGTGAGCGCAATGATTGTCAGGGAGAACAGGATAAAAAGGCTTCCTTTTCCGCCATAAAACCCGTTCATTAGCGCAACGAGAGCGACCACGCTGTAGATAAACGCGCCGATGAACGCTGAGAGGGCATTCTGCGAGAGGTCATCGGCGATAATCAGTGGAAAAGAGCGCGGAGTTGCAGAGCGGCTTGCTGCCCCATAAGCGGCCACCATTGAAGCCACGGCGAACGTGGCCATTACCAGCATGCTCGACGCCATGATCTTAAGCAAGGCTTCGGTTGATTCTTTCGTGATCTCCGGCAACGAGCGGCCAAGTTCGGTCAGGTCAATAAGGTTGGCAAGTAAAACGGCCCCAATGGATAGTACACAGACGATGAGCGGCTTGATCCATAAGCGCTCACGCAGGTGTTTGATGATGAAACTCAAGTAATCCCACATGCTTGGTCCTCCCTGGAGTCTTTCAGCGAGTATGCCGTCACACAACAACTATAACAGGTCCACTACCAAATAAAATTACCGCCCAAAGCTTTCAGTTGAAACAACAACACAATCAATTCGGCTGCCGGGAGCACCGTCATTCCACCTGCCGTCTTCTTTAGTCTGACGGCGTCAAACCGAAGGTTTCCCGGACCTGAATATGAGGACCAAAATATGGTAGAGTTTCCGACAACCCTTAGTTGAGGCTTAATGATGAGAGACTATTTCTTTCCCGACCTAAGCAAAAGAAATACCTCCGACAAAGAACGGCTGGAACTAGCTGACGCCGATATGGAACGGATAGGAAGGACCATCCGGCAATTCAAAACCATCAACTATCTGCTCAGCGGGAGCAGGAGATTGATGCGTGAACATTTTTTCCGGATCATGTCGCAGAATCCGGAATCTGAATATACCCTGCTGGATGTCGGTGCCGGCGGTTGCGATATGTCAATCTGGGCTGCCTGCGAAGCGCGGCGAAGGGGGTTGAAGCTTAAGATCACGGCGCTCGACAATGACAGAAAGTCACTCTCTCTTGCCTACCAGGCCATTCGCGATTATCCCGAAATCAGTATCGTCGAAGGTGATGCGCGCGCGTTGCACTGCCTGGAGGCCTTTGATTTTGTGTTTTCCAACCACCTCCTGCATCACCTGGGCTGGCACGAGATCAAAGCGTTCCTGGACAGTATCCTGCCCCGGACGCGGATTGCCTTTGTGATGAATGATCTCAAACGGTCGCGTTGGGCCTATTTGGGTTTTACGCTTTTCAGTGCACTGTTGACTCGGGGAAGTTATCATTTCTATGATGGGCGGCTGTCCATCAGGAGGGCGTTCCTGCCGGAAGAACTCCAGAGCTTTCTGCAACAGAATTTCCCTGACCGTTCGATCAAGGTCATTGCGACCTGTCCGGCTCGGCTGGTGCTGGCTTATTCAACCCGGGAACCCCCGCTGCGGTAGGGGCGACCCATGAGTCAGCCGAATATCCTTTCACCCCGGCAGCCACAGGGGTTGTCGTTGAACGCAGCAAAAATGCGGTATATGATTCCCAACCTATGAACATCCTGCTGATCAGTACCAACCGTAATAATCTGCCCGTGCCCGTGATGCCGATCGGTGCCTGCATCGTTGCTCAGGCTGCGGAGCAAGCGGGACATACCGTTTTTGTGCTGGACCTGATGTTCAGCAGCGATCCTGCGGCGGATATCCAGGCTGAATTGGCCCGCCTACAGCCCGATGTTGTGGCACTTTCGGTCCGCAATATCGACAATGTGGACATGCGCAACCCGCAGTTCTTCATCGACGGCCTGCCGAGTATCGTCCAGAGGGTTCGCAGCACAACCGGTGTCCCCATCATCCTCGGAGGGGCAGCGCTCGGGATCATGCCTGAGCAGATCCTGCGCCTGGTGCCGGATTGCATCGCGGTGATCGGCGACGGTGAGCTGGTCTTTCCTCAACTCCTTGACCGCCTCTCGCGCAAAGAAGATTTTGCCGATCTGCCCGGTATCGCCTGGATCGAACAGGGCACGTTTCGCTTGAACCGTTTCCTTACGGCGGGGTTTTCGACCCTCTGCCCGGCGCCGGACTATCGGCGTTGGCTGAATATCCCGTGCTATCGCGCGCAGATGGCCACCGTCCCGATCCAGACCAAGATCGGTTGTCAGTACAACTGCGTTTACTGCACCTACCCGAAAATCGAGGGGAGCAGCTGTCGTTTGAAGGACCCCGCCAGTATCGTTGCTGCCATCGTGGGTTTTGCAACCGCCGGGCTACGCGATATCGAGATTGTCGACAGTGTGTTCAATGCGCCGCTGGAGCATGCCATGGCGATCTGTTCTGCTTTGTCCCAGGTCAGGCATGGGGCCCGGCTTCAATGTCTGGAGATGAATCCTCGTGATTTTGACGATGGGTTGTTGACGGCGATGGAGCAGGCCGGCTTTGTCGGCATGGGCATTACCCTGGAGAGCGCTTCCGACCCGGTGCTGCAGGGGTTGCGCAAAGGGTTCAGCAGTCGCGATGTGCATCATGCTGCCGCCGTGGTGGCTCGGCACCGCATCCCCTGTGCCTGGGTCTTCCTCTTCGGGGGACCGGGGGAGACGCCGGAAACGGTCCGGGAAACGTTGCAGTTTGCCACAAGACATATCCGTCCCAAGGACGTGGCCTTCTTCAATGTCGGCCTGCGCATCTACCCTGGAACAGAACTGGAGACTATCGCCCGAACCCAGGGGCTGCTCTCACTCCCGGCGCAGGAGTTGTTAGCGCCACGCTTCTATCTCTCACCGGAGGTGGATGCCCAGTGGCTGGATCGGGAACTGAAAAAGGCCATGAGCAGGCAGATGAACTTCATCAACATGGCTGCTATGGGTCACCCCTTGCTACCGAAAATCCACCGCATCAGCCACGCCCTCGGCCTGCGCCCCCCGCTGTGGAAGCATACCGGCACCATCAGGCGCGTGTTGAGGATGATGGGTATGGATATCTGATGCCGGTTTAGTCCTTTAGCATGAACGTCAACACACCCTTATCGAGATTGCCAATAAAAGCACGTCCTTCACTCTTGATGGGCAATACGGACAATTTCGTTGGCGATATCCTTAGGGGAAAGGATGAAATCGATATATCCGCTGGCGATTGCGCTCTCAGGCATATCCGGTTCTCTGGCAGTGTCAGGTTTCTGCGCAAAGGTAATGCCGCCGACCTCTTTGATGCCGGGCAAGGCTGCGGCTCCATCGCCATCAAGGCCGGAGACAATGACGGCAATCAGTTTGCCATCCCAGTTCCGGGTCAAGGAGCGCATAAAAACGGTAATCACGTCGGGCCATCCCCTCGGCTTTGATATTGACGTGAGCCGAAATTCTCCATTAAGAACGTGTAAATCCCGTTTTTCCGGGATGACGAATACATGGTTGGGTTCGATGTCCAGCTTTTCTGTGATCAGCTCCACCGGCATCGTGGTGTAGCGCGGCAGAATCTGGTGAAGACGGGTGGCGACGCTTCTTAGGTGATTGACGATGACAATGGCAACGCCCATATCGGCCGGCAGATGCTTTAATAAACGGATGTACGCATCAAGGCCACCAGCTGAGCCGCCGACACAAACGATAGGGTAGTCTTTTGAAGTAGTTCTGGTTTTCATTTACCTCTACTCCGTCGGACAAGGGGGTCTTTTGCGCAAGCTGGGACTGCCTCGGGCGTGTTTTGGTGATCTGATTCCTGAAATTATTGCCTGAGAAGATCTTCACGCCGTTTGTTGATGTTCCCAGAGCAGCGAATGCAGCAGGTGCCCGCCGATATGAAAGGAAAGTTCCTGGAAGGTCGCCCTGGTGTCAACGTCGGCCTGGTCTTCCCGGGACTTATTCATCATCTGGAGGATGGTGTTCGCGCCATTGACGTAAGCCGCGTGGCGTTTGTCGTGGTGCAGCCGTAAGAGGTCTTCTGATATCACCGGTGCCGGCGCATCGTAGTCATATTTGAGCTTCGGTAGTTGGTACATTTTGGCTGTCTCCATCTGGTTCTTTTTGGTGTTGGTTTTTATGCTCCGCGCGGAATTCGCGTATGGCTGTACTTCATCCAAATCGAAATCATTATCGGGATCGAAATCGTGGCTGAAGAGAAAGCTACGATTTCGATCCCGATTTCGATAGCGATAGCGATAGCGATCCCGATTTCGATTTCGACTACTTCATGATCATTTTAGATTCGTCCGCTGACCACCAGGATAATCACAATTAACAGCACCAATCCAATGCCGCCACTGGGAATGGCTCCCCAACTTCTGCTGTAACCCCAGGTTGGCAAGGCACCGATCAGCAGTAAAACCAGTATGATCAATAAAATTGTTCCTATTCCCATGATGTCTCTCCCTAGATGGTTGGTGTGGATGCAGAGCTTTAATGAGCAACAAGCATGCCCATGCTGACCAACCTCATAGGCTTCGCAACAACCTGAAATTGATAAGAAAAAAAGAGATCAGAGGAGAGTTGTTGGTGAGCCCGGCGGACGCCACCGTCATAGTTAGTAGAGCTGTCAGATATGGCGGAAGTTGCAGACGCATCTATTGATGCTGGTCAAAGATCTCCGCAAACAGGGTCGCCGCCGGTTTCACCTTGAGCACCTCGTAGCAGGAGCGGCTGGCGTGCGATCACGCGCAAGTCGTTATCGAGGACGATCAGGGGTTCCCGTTCGGTGTCGATGAAGCTCTCGGCAAATTCTTTGGACCCCGTGGCGATTTTTTTCCGTTCATTTGACCCTCCAAAGTGAGCCGCACACGTTCAGTCTTAGCCCAAAACCACCTCAACCTGATGGTTGCGACGATCATCCACCAGCGGGATTGTCGTGCCCTCGATGACAACCCCGTCGAGAGTGATGCGTTGCAACAGCGACGTCGTGTCATCAGCATTACTGATCGTGAGATGGTACATGGTCTCACGATAGCGGTAGCGGACGCTGTACGCCGGCCAGTGAGCCGGGATGCAGGGGGTAATCCGCAACCGGTTCACCTCCAGCTGCAGACCGATCAGGGTTTCCAGGGTCAGTCGATACATCCAGCCCGAGGCTCCGGTGTACCAGGTCCAGCCGCCGCGCCCGGTGTGGGGGGGGACAGCGTAAATGTCGGCGCACATGACGTAGGGCTCGACCTGGTAACGTTTCATCGCCTGGAGGTCGCTGCCATGGTTGACGGGATTGAGCATGGCGTATAATTCCCAGGCGCGTTGACGGTCGCCCAGCAGGGCAAATGCCATCGTCGCCCAGATGGCAGCATGGGTATATTGACCGCCGTTTTCGCGTACCCCGGGGACATAACCTTTGATGTAGCCCGGTTCCAAGGCGGATTGATCGAAGGGGGGGGTGAGCAGTTGAATGAGCTGCGCATCGCGCCGCACCAGCCTCTGGTCCAGGGCCGCCATCGCCTGGCGGGCGCGGCCGGGATCGCCGCCGCCGGAGAGGACCGCCCAACTCTGGCTGATCGAATCGATCTGACATTCGTCGTTGTGGGAGGATCCTAACGGGGTGCCGTCGTCAAACCAGGCGCGTCGGTACCAGGCCCCATCCCAGGCATGGGTTTCGATGCTGCTGCGCAGCTGCGCTGCCTGCTCGCTGCAGAGGTCGGCAAAATCCGGGTCATTGTGGGCCCGCGCCAGAGTGGTAAACAGGTTCAGGTTCTCGTACAGGAACCACGCCAGCCACACGCTCTCGCCCTTGCCCTGATGGCCGACCAGATTCATCCCGTCATTCCAGTCGCCACAACCCATCAGTGGTAATTGATGCTCGCCAAAGCGTAAGCCGTGGTTGATGGCGCGCGCACAATGTTCATAGAGGGTGGCCACCTCGCTTGACCGTTGCGGCTGGTCGTAGTAGGCCTCTTCTTCGGGACCCAGCAGCCGACCTTCAAGGAACGGGACGACCTCGTCGAGGATGCCGGTATCGCCGGTCGTCTGTACGTAGCGACAGGTGGCATAAGGGAGCCACAGATAGTCATCGGAGAAATGGGTGCGCACCCCTTGGCCGTTTGGTGGGTGCCACCAATGTTGCACGTCTCCCTGGGGGAACTGGCGTGAGGCGCACAGCAACAATTGTTCGCGGGCCAGCCGGGGAGTGGTATGAAGCAGGGCCATGGTGTCCTGTAGTTGATCGCGAAAGCCGTAGGCGCCGCCGGACTGGTAATAGCCGCTGCGCGCCCAGAGTCGGCAGGAGATGGTCTGGTACACCAGCCAGCCGTTGGTGATCACATCCAGCGCCGGGTCAGGTGTCTCGACCTGGACCGCGCCCAGAGTGTGATTCCAGTGCTCCCATACTGCCTCCAGCGCCAACCGGGCGCCGCCCGTGCCGCTGAATTGCCGGATCAGTTGGCGAGCCTGGTCGACATTGGCTGCGGCGCCAAAGATGAACACGATTTCGCGCTCTTGCCCTTCGGCCAGCGTCATCCGGGTTTGCACCGCGGCGCACGGATCGAGCCCTGCACCGGTTCGGTTCGACAAGCGCCGGCGTTCCATCGCTGCCGGACTGGACAGTGAGCCGTTGCGGCCGATGAACTCGCTGCGGTTGCCACTCACCCTGCGCTCCGGCTCGCTGACCTGGGCAAAAACGACCCGATTGGCACATTCGCGGCCATAGGCGTTGCGGGCCAACAGCGCCCCGCTGTGGGGATCAATTTCGGTGACGATGTGCATCAGGTTGGCGTGACGCCATTCACCGAGCACCAGTTCCCAATAGCCGGTCAACGACAAGCTGCGCGGGCGTCGCGACTGGTTGCGTAACTTGATGACCAGGAACTTGACCGGTGCATCCATGGCGACGTAGGTGAACAGTTCCGAGGCGATACCGGCCTCGAGATGTTCGAACACACTGTAGCCAAAACCGTGGCGGCAGACATAGCCGTTGCGCCCGGGAGTGGGGAGCTGCGTCGGTGACCAGAAGGCCCCGGTCGCGTCGTCGCGAATATAGAGGGCCTCGCCGCTGGTGTCGCTTAAGGGATCGTTGTGCCAGTTAGTCAGGCGGAACTCGTGGGCATTGTCGACCCAGGTGTAGGCGCTGCCGCACTCGCTGACCACGGTGCCGATATGCGGGCTGGCGATGACGTTGGCCCACGGTGCCGGGGTGTTCTGCCCCGGCTCAAGGGTAACGACATACTCGTGCCCATCGGGGGTGAACCCGCCCAGACCGTTGCTGAAAATGCGCTCACGGGGCAACAGGGGTTGAATCTGCTCCGCCACTGGTTGCTGCACCGGTTCCAGACGATCTGACTGCCGATCCGGCGAAAGGCGTCGTTCTACCTGCTCGATCAGGGTGGGGACGCTGTCGCGGTAGACCACCCGAGCGACCGTCTGCAGCAACACCCGCTCGTCCTCCGAGAGTTCCTCGGCGCTGCGCACGAAGATCCCGCCCGGTTGATTCAGCATCTGAGCCTCAGCACCGGTATTGATCATCCTCATGATCTGGTCTTGCAGTTCCGCCCGGTAGGTGGAAAAATCTTCATTGACAATCACCAGATCGGCCGCCAGTCCTTTCATCCGCCAATAGGCGTGGGCTTGCAGCACCTGTTTGACCAGGTCGATCCGGCTTAGGTCGCCGATGATGAGCAGGATGATCGGCAGGTCGCCGGAGATGGCAAAACGCCACAGTCCTGACTGGCCCAAGCGATTGCGGGCAATAACCTCCGCCGGGGCGCGGCGCAAGGCATTGCTGAAGACGATCGAGGTCGCCAGTCGGCCATAGCGCTGAGCCTCGGCTTCGCTGACCCCCAGCCGGCGTAGCACTTCCTGGCTCTGAAACCAGGCCATCTCAAAGGCGCGCTCAACAAAGTGACGATCACAATACTCATCCAGCAACGCCAGGGCGGTCTCACGCGTGTCTGCGACCCCGGAGATGATCTGCACGGTGACTGATTCGTCAGGGGCCAGGGTCAGGGTGCGACGGATTGCGACGATCGGGTCGAGGACCGGACCCGCCGTATTTGACAGCCGTGAACGGCGCTCTTGGCCGGCAACGGCCAGCGGGTTAGCCGTGGTTCGTCCGCGCCCGACAAACTTAGAGCGATCGGTTTCAAAAGAGGGCTCGTCGCTAACGGCTCCCGGTGCCGACAGCAGGTGGAACATCCAGGGGGTCTGCTCTCCCGGTGTACGGGCGCGGCGGGTGCAAAGGATCGCCTGACGTTCAGGCAGGATTTCGGTTTGCACAAACAGATTGCTGAAGGTGCGATGGGCCAGGTCGGAGTTCAGTGGAGCCAACACAATCTCAGCATAACTGGTCAGCTCGATATGGCGAAGCCGCGACGACTGGTTGGTGAGGGTGACGCGGCGAATCTCGACATCATCCTCAGGAGAGACAGCGATTTCGGTGTGGGTGTCAATCCCCAGGTCGCGGCGCCGGTATTCAGCCCGCCCCTGGACAAAGATCGCCTCATAATGGTCGGCCCTGCGCCGCGTTGGTTGATAGGCACTGGACCAGTAGCGCCCCGTATCGCAGTCGCGCAGGTAAATAAAGGATCCCCAGCCATCGCAGGTGGCATCTTCGCGCCAGCGGGTAACGGCCAGATTGCGCCAGCGACTGTAGCCACCGCCGACATGGGTCGCCATGACATGGTAGTTCCCATTGGACAACAGATGGATCTCCGGGGTCGGCGTGTCCAGATTGGTAAAGACGCGCATGATATCACCGGTTTCTGTGACCGGATGGGCGGTGGCGCTCACTTCAGCGGCGTGGGGGTGCAGCGTCGTCACCTGTTTGGGAATTCGTTCCTGGAGCAGCAGTTCGGTTGCTTTTAAGCTGGGGTCAGACATGAAGCGGCGCTGCATCGGTTGCCCCTGCAGGACATGGGCAAAGGCCAACAGGCTCATCCCCAGATGATGAGACATGAAGGTGCGCACAATGACGTGGTTTTTCCCGCGCGGCACCCGCGATGGGGTGTAATCGATCGCCTCAAAGAACCCATAGCCGCCCTGAAAGCCATGACTGGCCAGGGTCTGCAGGTTGTGGCAGGCGTCCTGCGGCAACACCGTCAACGCCAGGGCGCTGGCGTAGGGAGCGATGACCAGATCCTCGCCCAGTCCGCGCTTGAAACCGAGCCCCGGTACGCCAAAAGCGCGATACTGATAGATCTGGTGCATGTCGGTGAGGTTATAGCACGACTCGGAAATGCCCCAGGGAACAGAGCGTTGTCGACCGTATTCGATCTGGCGCGCTACCGCGGCTTTGCAGGTCTGCTCCAGCAAGGTGCTGGGGTAACTCGGCATGATCAACTGGGGCATCAGGTACTCGAACATCGAACCGCTCCAGGAAATCAGACTGACATTGCTGCCCTGACTGGTCAGCATCCGGCCAAGGGAGAACCAATGCTTCTGGGGAACCTGCCCGGCGGCGATGAGCAGAAAACTGGCCAGGCGTGCTTCGGAGGCCAGGAGATCGTAACAGGCCGGATCACGGCGGTGTTCGCCGACATCGTAGCCGATGCTGAGCAGGCCCCGCGGGCTGTTGTAGAGAAAGTCGAATTCCATCGCCGCCAGGTCGCCGCAACGTTGGACCAGATCGTCGATGACTTTGAGCCGTTTGGCGGCGGCCGGCGACGTGCCCCCGCTCCCGGCAGGTCCGCCGTTTGCCAGTTCCGAGAGCCTCGGGATGGTATTGAAGCGCTGTGCCTCAGGCACCAAAGAGCCCACTTCGGTACGCAGGTCACGGGCTTGTCGTTCGAAGTTCTGCGCCCAGGAGGTGAGTTCGCCCGTGCTCTCTTTCTTGATCGTTAACCAGGCCCGCAGTTCTGCTCCCAGACGCTCAATGTCATCCAGTAAACCGAGCGCCGCAGCCGGCGTTGGGGGCGTATTCAGGATAGCGGTGGCGAGCCTGTTGCGGAGCGTACGGATCTTAATCTCCAGTTCAGGGGCCGGCACTGCAGGCAGATGCTCGGCCAGTATCTCCAGGGTGTCCTGCAGGCCGACAAAGACCTGGTTGGAGAACACCGGCTGATCCTTCAACTCGGCCAGTCCTGCCTGCAGGGTGAGCAGGCTGCCGACCAGATTGCCGCTGTCCACCGAAGAGATATATTGCGGCCATAACGGCTTCAGGGTCCGGGTGTCATACCAGTTGTAAAAATGGCCGCGGTAGCGTTCCAGCCTGGCCATGGTTGCCAAGGTGTTTTCGGTCAAACGCAGACATTCGCCAACGCTGATGAAACCAAAATCGCAGGCGCTCAGGTTGGCCAGCAGGCCCATACCGATGTTGGTCGGTGAGGTTCGCCGGGCGATGACGGCGACCGGATATTCCTGGACGTTGTCCGGCGGCAGCCAGTTGTCCTCGGGACCGACGAAGTCAGCGAAATAACGCCAGGTGCGTCGCGCGCAGGCGCGCAAAAAGGTCTGTTGTGCGGCGCTCAGGTCAGGGCTCGGCGTTGTCAGCGGTCGGCTGATCCACCAGCCGACCAGGGGTGAGAGCAGCCACAGCATTAGCAGCGGTGCAGCAAACGGCCATTGGACCGGCACATCAAGCCAGACCAGTGTCGTCACCAGCAGCAGTGCCAGTAATGGCCCGACCCACATTTCGACGAAAAAATCGACCGGCGTACGGCGCTTGTTCCGCCGACCATAGGACGGCAGTTGCCAGAGCAACAAACCGCGCCGGGTGAACAGCATGCGGCCCGCCGAACGCCGGATCGCATCCAGATTGATTAAGGTATCGTAGGGGAGCAGGATGAGGGTCAGCAAAGCCAGTAACAGCGGACGACTCACAGACCTGCCGGTCAGATTCAGATGCAGCAGCCAGGCCCGGTCAGGTGGCTTGCGGATCAGTTCAATAGCAATGGCCAGCAGGGTCGGCAGGCATACCACCGTTACAACCAGCAGGGTCCAGAACCATGTCGACCCCGGACCCAGCAGCCAGCCGGCGATCAGCAGCGCCAGCAGTGACGGGGCCACCAGGCTGCGGCGCAGGTTGTCGAACAGCTTCCACACGGACAATGCGCTCAGGGGGTTGGGCTGGCGTGGTCCCTGGCCACCATCGGCCCTTTTTGGTCCAGGGACCTGCGGTAATAACCAGCCGGCCAACTGCCAATCACCGCGAATCCAGCGGTGGCGACGGCTGGCCTCGCCGGCATAACTGGCGGGATGCTCCTCAATCAGGTCAACGTCGGTTACCAGTGCCGAGCGGGCATAGCCCCCCTCCAGCAGGTCGTGACTAAGGACGAGATTCTCCGGAAAGCGCCCATCAACGGCCTGTCGAAAAGCGTCAACATCATAAATGCCTTTACCGATGAATGACCCTTCGCCGAAAATATCCTGGTAGACATCCGACACCTCACGGGTATAGGGGTCCAGCCCTGCATCGCCCACGAACAACTTGGTGAAGCGCGATTGGCCGGCACTGGTCAGGCTGATCGAAGCGCGCGGCTGGAGAATCGCAAAGCCTTCGACAATCCGTTTCTTACCGGCATCGTAAACCGGTCGATTGAGGGGATGGGCCAGGTTGCCGATCAGGGCATGGGCCGCATCGCGCGGCAGTTGGGTGTCGGTGTCGAGGGTAATAACGTACCGGATCGAGCCGAATAGGGCTGGATCGCCGATGATCACCGAGAAAGCGTCCTGTGCTTCACCCCGCAGGCGGGCATTGAACTGCTCGAGCTTGCCGCGCTTGCGCTCATAGCCCATCCATATCCGTTCAATCGGGTTCCACTGCCGTGGTCGGTGGAACAGGTAGAAGAGACTCGAACGATCCCCCTGATAGGTTGCGTTGAGCGCTTCGACTGCGCGGCGCGCGTAAACAAGCAATGCGTCATCTTGCGGCAGTGTTTGTTCGGACGCATCGTGAAAATCGGTCAGCAGGGCAAAATAGAGATTGGCATCGCGATTGCCGAGATAACGGATTTCCAGGGCTTCGAGCAAATTGTCGATGTCCTGCGCTGTGCCTATCAGGGTGGGAACGATGACCATGGTGCGATGGTTGTCCGGGATCCCTTTGGAAAAATCAAGTCGTGGTAGGGTGCGCGGTGGCAGCACGAGGGTCACCAGCAGATTGACCAGCGCGGCCGCCAGGGCCGAGGACCCGACGATCAGGGGCAATGCCGACAGCCAGCTTCGCCAGTCCCCCAGGGCGAACCCCCCCGTGGCGAACACCCCTGTGGTCGCCAGCAGGGTGAGCATCAGGATGGAACTCAGATAGAGAAGAAGGCAGCGCTGCTTGCCTGCCCGGCCGACCCGGCATTTCCACGACAACCGACAGCCGGCGGCCCGTTCAAGGAGCGGTCGGCCCTGATCAATGAGGTAGTAACCGACATGGGCGGTGCGGTCGCTGACATTTGACTGCCGGGCCGCTGCCTGGGCCAGACCGATAGCGGCCCGGGCCATCTCCAGCTCACTGCAGTTAGTGCTGCGCGCCAGGTCTTCGATGACGTGCCGATAGCGATCGCGGGTAGCAAAATCCTGGGCGGCATATAGGCCTGCCGGATCGTCAATCATTGTCTGTTCGACGACACTGAGCGACTCGACAAACTCACGCCAATCCATGGCGTCGATGAAACGCAGGCTGCCGATGCTGTTGGCGATCGAAATCTGGTTGGCGGCCGCGGTGCGGCTGGCGGCAGCTGACAGCTGGGCTGCCGTCACCCCCTGATCAAGCAGCTTCTGCTCGACCCAGGTTTGGACAAAGGCCATCATCGACCCCTGAGCCTGGAGGCGGGCGTAAAATTCCTCAACGAATGGTGCGGTGAGCGGCACATCGGCATCGGCAAATTCAGCCAGCAACCGGATCAGCTGTTTCGGATCGCGCTCTGCTGCCGTGAGCATGCGATCGGCCCAGGTAATGGCCGCATCAAGATCCTCGCGCCGATGGGCAATCCGAAGACCGACACGACTGAGATTTTCCAGTAATGCCAGCTGCAACATAATCGGAAAGGCCCACAATTCACCGATTGTTAATGGCATCGCTTGCTGATAAGCGCTAAGAAACTGGGTGGTGTTGTCTTGATCGATACGGCCATCCATGTGCGATATCAGCTGCAATGCGATGTCGTAGATGCGCGGAAAACCGGCGCAGGGGTCCTCCAGCAAGCAGGGTAGCTGCCGGCTGTAGCCACGGGGCAGATGCCGCCGTGCCATGCCGATTTGCTGTTCGATCAAATAAAAATTGTCAAGCAGCCACGCTTCTGCCGGTGACATCCGCTGGTCTGGAGTAGCGGCGGTTACAACCTGATACGCCGCCAGCAACACCTGGGCATTGTCGGTCAGGCGTGGCAGCAGACGATCGGCTCCCGGAGACGGATCAATGCGATGCCGGCCCGCCATTGTCAGAGCATGACGTTTGAGTTGCTCCATGCTGAACAGTTCTGTTCGCAGCAACTCCGTTTCCCGGTCCGGTCGCAGGACCTGGTGGGTGCGAGCCGCACATCTTGATGTTTTCGTCGCTATCACATTCTCCCTGGTTTTCTTTCTGCGTGCCATCAGGCATCAGGCCGGAAGGTTGAGTTAGTTTTCGAACAAGGCTTTTTTTGCCAGCGTATCCAGGTCAGTGTCGGTCGCCGAAGGCAGATAACGCTTTCGGTAAAGTTCCTGATGGCAGATATTCACGATGGCAACCAGTGGTGCTGCAACCAGGACACCCAGGACACCGAAGGCGGCAACGCACAAAAGCATGGAAAAGATCACTGCCAACGGATGAATTTTCATGCCTCGAGCCATAATGAATGGAGTGATCACGTTACCTTCCACCGCCTGAACCGCAATATAGGCCAGCACGACCCACAGCGGGGTCATGCCTCCCTGACCGAGGGCGAGAAGGACTGCCGGAACAGCGCTGAGGATCGGCCCCAGAAATGGGATCGCTGCCAGAAGAAAGGCGATCAGGCCAAGAACCAGTGCGTCCATCAAACCAAAAATCGGCCACATGAGCAGAAAAACCAGCAGGCCAACCGTCAGCATCCCCAACAGCGTTGCTCCGGCCCAGCGCGGCATAAAGGTGCCGACCCGTTGCACGATGATCAGGGTTTGTTCATGCGTGTGCTCAGGCATCAGGGTGAACATCGCCCGAAAAATCGGCCGTGGATTCATCAGGGTAAAGGTTGTACCAAAGAAGACCGTCACCAGAACGACCAGGATCTGGGCCCCGTTGAACGCCACCCTGGCGAAGCGGCCGGCTACTCCAAGGAATATATCGCTCAAACTGGAACGAATTGATCCTGTCTCTTTTTTTTCCTCTTTCGCTTCTTTCTCTTCAGGTTCTGCGACTTGCTCAATCTGTTGCACGGTTTTGAAGTTGCCCTGATTTGACGCTGTCTGGGAAATTTCCGTGGTGACTTCGGCCTGGAGTCTTTTCTCGGAGAGCTCTGCCTTCTGTTCCATTTTTATCAGGGGCTTTTGCAGGCGTTCCCAGTAGGAGGGCAACTGCTCCGAGAGCCTGGTCATCGAGTCCTTCATCGGTCCGAAGAAAGCCCAGCCAGTCAAGGCGACAACCATTACCAGCAGGCCCACCATCAGCCCCGTTGCACTTCTACGTCCACCCGGTAACCGACGCATCCGTGACATGATCGGATTGGCCGCCATAGCGATGAGCATTACCAGCAGAAATGACAGCAGAATGGGAGATAGCAAACGAAATGACTGGATAAAAACAAACAACGACGCGCCCAGAAACACTAAAAAAGTGAATGAAGGTGGTGTTGCCTCTGCCCTGGGGTTGTTGGTCATGGTGTATTTCGTTTACTGTTGGTTCGTCGTCCCACTTAGCCAGTGATCATTTTGTTGAGTTTTTAATAATTCCCGGTTGTCACTCTTGCCGAGAATATGTGACATGGCCTTGATCCAGTCCTCCCGCCGCCGCTGCCGATGAGACTCATGCCTGCAGTTGAGGGGGTCCAGAACGGTGTATGGCGACGTATGTTTCATGGTTTCACGGGCCAGATTGACGTAGACTTTTGCCTCCAGCCAATTAACCCGCTCGATCCACAGAGACGACAACATCACCTTCTTCGCCAGCCACCATTTGCGCGTGTCAATGATGAAATATCGGATCGCCCAGGTGTCGAGATCGATGAGAAAATCGTCGATATGACCAATGTCTCCATCCGTTCCCTGGACATGGCTACTGATCAGGTTGTGAGAACTGCAGCGGTGGGGATCACGAGGATCCTGGAGTTGTCGTGCCTCCGTCTCGCCGTGGACCAGGGCGGGAATGTCATCGATCTGCTGTTTGGTCAGATTGATGTCGATGGTTTGCATGTTCAAATTCACCCCGGTGATCGCGCTGGGGGGGATGAGGATCTGCCGATCCCTGAACCAGTGGCCCATGTCGGCAACCAGGTAGCGAACCGTCCAGTGCTGATCGTCGCAGTGAAACCCCTTGACCTGACCAATCTCTCCGTCGCAGCTTTCCAGGGTGTAGCCGATAAGATGTTCAGCATTCTTCAGCATATGGGCTCCTTATGTGGTGTCTCCGTCCGGGTTTTCGAAAAGACACGGTTAAATGATCAAGAGGCTCAAATCTCGGTGTTTTTCGGTTGGCGCTTCACTAGTAAAAGGACAAGGATCCCGGTCACAAAGAGCAAAAAGGTGACCGGATCGGGCAGCGGTACCCCAGCGAAGCCATAACCGTTGGCGAAAGTGACGGTTAAATTGTCGACAGGCAGCGCGGCAAAGGTTACAGCAGGCACCAGTAGTGACATCAGGCATGCGGCCAACAGTAGTTGGATAGGATAGAGGGTCATCATCAAGCTCTCCTTGTGGTGGTGTAGCCTGTCATCGTTCCTGTTTTGCTGTTTGTCTCAACGGAAATATGCCAGGGCCACGTCGGAGAGGGCATTAACTACCGGTTCGGCAATCCTGTTGGTGCGCGAACGATGATGAGAACCGGCGCCTAACAACAGACCCAGCCCGACGCCGATGCCTAAGGCGATCAATAGCGATTTGCCCGGATTTTTGTCACTATAGCTTCTGGTCTTCTCGTAGATTTCGCTGACCTTTCCGGTCGTTTTGTCATAAGCGTCGCCGATTACCTGTTCGGCTTGTCCGTAGGCATCAGCGCCCTGTTCCCAGCGGTTTTCAGCTGTGCTGCCGGCTTGGTTGTTTTTGCTTTGCATAGTGTCTCCTTTTGCTTGAGCAATGATGAGTGGTGCCAATTCCCTTTGAGACGCTACCCGTCCCGATCTGTCGCTGCGGCGGTGCCCGCGGGCTGTGGGCCTGACGGCTGTTCCCTGTCACTGTCGGCAGCTGCGACGTCCGCTGGAACATTGTTGAGCCAATGAGTAGCTGCTTGTGCGGCGATACCCAGCAGCGTGACTTTGAGCAGACCCGGTCCGGCAAGGCCGTACAGGGCACCGCGTACTGATGAATTGAGGGACTTCCGGAAGCGTTCCATGGGCGTGGCGCGAGGCAGCACTATTCCGGCGGCAAAAAATCCCAGACCGGTAGCCATTCCCACCGCCCAGAAAGGAGTTTTCTTCACCTGGCCACGCCAATCCAGCTTCTCTTCGATGCGTTCACCCAGCTGCTCGACGGTGCGGGAAAAATTTTCTTCTTTCGCGGCAAGATCCTGCTTTATTTCTTCGCTGCTACGCCCGGTTGTTACTGACTCACTGGTGTTTTCAAGCGCGTATTCCATGATGGCATATCCTCTCCGGACTTTTTGTTGTCTATATCTTCAGTAGTCGATAGCCGACGAAGCTGATTAAAACACCCCCCAGGGCAAGGACCGTTGCGACCGTCAGTGCCGCCAACTGCAGCGATATGAAGGACGTGAGCGCCACAATGAGTGCAGCGCAAAGACACAGGAAGGCGGCGAAGCTGATGATGGTTCCCAGTGCCAGCAACAGCAAGGCCCGGCGAACGGCTCCTGCTTTTTCTCTGCTATTCTGGATGACCAGCGCAATTTCGTCGCGCAATACCG
This sequence comes from Pelovirga terrestris, assembly GCF_014773365.1. Taxonomy (GTDB): domain Bacteria; phylum Desulfobacterota; class Desulfuromonadia; order Desulfuromonadales; family Geopsychrobacteraceae; genus Pelovirga; species Pelovirga terrestris. The sequence continues at coordinate 116,119 of NZ_JACWUN010000007.1, read as the reverse complement.
CCACGGCGTTGTTGACCAACTGACCAAGCAGCTCCCCGAAGGATGCCCGTGGCAGGATCGGTTCCCGGTCTTCTTTGTTCTTATCCATTTTAAAAACCGCGTATTAGATTTTGCGTAACAGTATCCCGAGAACCAGTCCCGCGGCCCCTGCGATCACCATACTGCGCCCCGGATTGTGGCTGATATGTTTGCGCAGGTTGGCTTCTTCATGCTCATAGCTGAATTGTCGAACATAGTCGGCAGAATGATGCAGCCACCGGGCTGCATGTTGTTCAACCTCAGCAAGACCAGATCCTCCGTCATGCGTTGATGCGGTTTGTTCCAGCGCAGTTGCTGCCTGACACAAACTATCGGCGACAGATTGTTTTAGTCCCTCGCAGCCGCAGGGCTTGTCCGGACAGGAATCTTTTGGCGCCGTGTCTTCAGTATCTTTGGTAGCAGAATAATCACTACTCATGATCCACCTCATAAAAACTTAAGACAGCGTTGCAGGCGCTTGCCGGCAACGCTGTCGGTTCAATATTCAAGGAATTACTTTGACGTTATTTTGCCGCTCACCGTCATCTGGTTGTCGACGGATTTGACGCCCTTAACGTCACTTGCCAGTTTGCCGGCCAGAGATTTTTCGGCGTCATTGCCGGCAATGCCACTCAAGGTCACCACACCATCGGTGGTCTTGACGGTGGTTTTAATCGCACTGGTCGAGCGGTGGCTGAACAGGGTCGCATTGACCAGGGCGGAAATGGAGGCGTCGTCTATGGTGTCGCCCATCGATCTGGCGTCTGTCTTTTTGGCGTCTGCCGATCTGTCACTTAGTGCGGCGTCTCGTGTTGCTTGCGATTCTTTGGTAAGTGGGGTTACGGTCATTTTGTTGTTGACGGATTTGACACCTTCAATATCCATGGCGTATTCACCGGTTAATTCTTTTTGCGCCTGATTGTCTGCTTCCCCACGCAGGGTGACGATGCCATTCTTGACGTCAACAGTAGTGGTTGCGCTGACGTTGCGATGAAACAGCAGTGTGCTTTTTACCTTTGTTTTGAGCCAGAGATCCGGGCTCGATTCCCCCTTATACTCCAATTTATTGTCTACGCCCTTGACATCGGGGAGGTTTGTCACCGTATTCCCCGCAAGGTTTTTGCTGGATTCGTCAGCGACTGTTCCGGTAAGAGTGACAACCCCCTCTTTGGCCTGAATCCTGACATCATCGTCCTTGAGGTAGGTTTTGAAGGTATAGGAATTTTTTACTGCCTCCTCTATGGTGCTATCTGTTGTTGCTGCGAAGGCCGGGCTAATGAACACCATAAAACCCATTACAGCAGTGATAAGAAATAACGTCTTTGTCGTTGATACTTTCATTTTTCATGTCCTTTTCGCTTGTAGCGGTTATTGTTACTTTCCCAGAGCTTTTTTGATGTCACCGACATCGCCCTGAACTTTGCCGGCGATTTGCTCGTCGGTTCCTTCTCTTTTTAGCTTGGGACTGCCAGTGAGTTTACCGGTTTGCTCTTTTACTTTGCCTTTGATTTCGTGCAGCTTTCCTTCGGCCTTATCTCTGTTGCCGGATTTCATCGTCGTTTCCTTTTCACCATGGTTGGTTGTTTACGCAGACAGCCTGCTATGAGGTAGTAGCGCAACAACCATGCCGTCGGAAACCCTCGAGCAGGAAACGGGCAATATCTTGATTTAACTATGAAAAATAAAATTCAGCTAGGAAGGGGAGGGGTCGTTCCGTCAGCAGCATCCATCGAATTTGACATAACCGCCAAATATGATGGCACGGGTTGCCACTCATTGAAGAGATTTATGCTTGGGCTGCTAAGGGGACGCAAGGTTAGTCCGACAGGCTTTTAGGCGAACATTTAAAAGGCCCGACACCAATGAAGATGCCAGGCCTTTTAATTTGATAATAGTACCTATTCACCACTGTCCTTGCGCCGGGTCGGGATTTCTGTGGTCCGGGTGGTGGTCGCCATGAACGGCGACAACAAGCGGTCAGGGATGACGAAAAGCGTCCCTTGCCATGGGAACCCCGATCCGGTGCTGAACAGATAATGATAGTATTCTTTTGTGTTACTTGCCCGCGCTGCGGCGACGGGCCAGGGCCAAGCCGGCCATACCCGACCCGAGGAGGAGCAGAGTGCCGGGCTCAGGAACAGCAACGGGAGCAGCAGAGGCGGCAGAAAAAGTAATTCCTGTTAAACCGGAAACTGTTTGTAATGACAGAATCCAGGCGCCTTTTGTATCGTCAAAACCATCTGCCGACAACATCCCCAATCCTTTTAATCCTAAGAAGTCAGTAGTATGTGTAACAATTTCAAGGGTTTCCAGGTTGAAGCTGAATTTTCCTACAGACCACAAGGGGGTTATGGGACCAGCAAAAGAATCAAAGATAAAATCCTCGTATGTTGCCGTTGCGCTATTATTGCCGGCAAAATCACCAATGGAAAACTTTACTGTTACATCATCAAATTTTAATCCTTCTGCGGATGCAAAAGTTTGGGCAGGGTTATAGGCCCCATCCGTTAGTTGTGATGAGCCTTCAAATTGAATTTCTCCAACAATGGGGGCTGCACTGACTATTGTGGCAAATAAAAACATACCGAAAGTAGCCATCATCAAAAATGCCGACATCTTGGGAACCAGTTTTTTCATTTTTTCCTCCATCCAGCTATGTGAGAGTCATCAATCAACACATTTGATTGATTTGTGACCTTCTTAAAGGCAATACGCATGCCAGTCGTAGAATCCCCTTTCGTGGTCTGCAACGTGCTGATAACGTAATTAATTTAAGAGAGGGTGACCAGCCAAACAGATTTAATCCACACCTTGGATCTGTCGTATCTGACGGGTCCGCCGTATGTGATAGAATCCGGATTGAATCATTGACCGCTGATCGGGGCCGCTTTTTTTGTGTGTCCATTGGCATCAACGGAAAAATCCTGTTGCACTATGGGATACCGTGCTAACAATCGTTTGCACAATGCGACTGGCGGGTGAATCTTGCTGAGAATTTGCCCCCAGCAGCAGTCCCACTCCAAGCCCAATGCCCAGAGTGATGAATATCAGTGTAGGCTGATTGTTGAGGACGTAGCTGCGTACTTTAGCGTAGCAGTCTTGTCCCTTTTTCGTGGTTTTTCCTGGCATCGGAAGCCTGTGGTGAAATCTGCGAGGCGGTGGAAATGCGCCTCGCAGATTTTTCAAGTTGTTGGATTAAAACCGATAGCCAAGGCCGAGGCGGTAATTGAAAACACCCTCATCAAATGTGTCATTGGCCTCATCGGCATCTTCGAAGATGAAGTCATAACCAACGGCGACAATCAGGAAAGTGGACTCGCTCAAAAAGGCCTTCAGGCCACCTTCAGGACCGGCGATGAAAGAGTCTTTGACGCCGTCACCGTAAATGTAACCAATGGTTGCACCTAGGAAAGGGCGCAGGTTGCCCATATTGAAGTTGTAATCAACGCCCGTTCTGGTAGCAGCGTTGTATGCGTTATCCCCGGGTTGATCGACAATGTTCAGGGATTGACGGATGAACCCTTGCCAGTTTTGATTGAAAAAATAGCCATACCCGATATCAAGACTTAAATTTGTTTTATCAAATTCGTTGTCACTCACCCCGGATCCGCTCAGGGTCAATTCTTGAGATCCCATCTTATATGGGGAGAAATCCCGGCTCTGTTGGGCTAAGGTGGTAAAGGGCAGAAGAAGTAAACCAAAAACCATGAAAATGAAAAGTAAACGTGACATTTAATACCTCCTGTTATTAGGGTTATCGTCCGAAAAATCCTGTTTATTCGGATTTTTCTGTTGATCCTTCTAGTATTCTCGCTTCAAGCTAAGTAGTTACCCGGGATGAGCAACTATTACCTCCTTTCTTAATCTAGTTCCTATGGTCAAAGTTACTGCACATCGCCGGCGCTCCGCTGGAGGAACGAAAGGCTTGCCGTGAAGGTTTTGATGGGAAAACGGGCAATGTTCATTGTGGCAAGATGATCAACGTCCTGAACTCAGACAACAGATATAACGTTGCAAAAAAAAACATCCGCAGATGAATGTGCCAGGGTTGAAAAAGATCGTTTTCCGACGAAAACTGACTAGCAGTACAGGTATGGTGTATTAGGTATATGGCAACAAACGCGCCAAGCAGATAATGGCCGGCTGCTATTGTTCAACATGCTGATATGATTGAATTCCGAAAAAATCTCGTTGAAATGCCAGGTGAGAATCCGCATCGATTGTTCGTCACATGTGACAAAACCGTCAAAGGTGACAGCCGCCAGGCCCCGCCAGCCGATCTTCCTTCTTCCGGGTCCTGTGATTGACCAGGGACTGCCGCGCGAATATGACGTGAGATTTGTCAGAACAATCAAGATGCATTATTAATGCAGGTCACCAGCATTGTGCGGATCCATCGAAGCGCAGGGGATGGAAAGAATGATGGCGTCGCAAAAACTCACCAACTGCTGCGTGGCTGCCATTTTGCTTATCCAGCTCAATTGCTGCTTTTTGCGAAAGCATCAAAGAATAGCAACTCACAATACCTGTCCAGCTTGAAATCTTAATCGGTACCGCAATAAGTGGATAGTCGATCTGGTTGCTATGGGCGGCGCAGTCCGAACTTACGCATGCGGGCGCGTAGGGTGCTGGGGTTGATACCAAGCTGAAGAGCGGCCCCATTTTCCCCTTCGATACGCCATCTGGTTTTTTTCAGCACATGCAAAATGTGGTCGTATTCGAGATCGGCGAGGGCCTTGGTTGCCTGCTCGCTCCTCATCTCCTGGGGGGTGTCGAAGCGATCCAGGATCTGGAGGACGGTCCCCTGACTGGTGATGATCGCCCGTTCGATGACATTTTCCAGCTCGCGCACGTTGCCCGGCCAATGGTAGGCCTGCAGGATATTCAAGGTGTCCTTGGTTACCGTATCGATATTCTTACCGATCTTTTTGTTGTATTTGCCGACAAAATACTCCACCAACAGTGGGATGTCGTTGCTGCGTTGATGTAAAGGAGGAATGTTGATGGGAAAAACGTTGAGTCGGTAGAATAAATCCTCGCGGAACCGACCGGCGGAAATTTCTGTTTTGAGGTTGCGGTTGCTGGCGGCAATGACGCGCACGTTGACCTTGGTGGTGCGCGGGCTGCCGAGTCGTTCAAATTCGCCGTCCTGAATAACCCGTAACAGCTTGACCTGGAGTTCCAGCGGCATTTCGCCGATTTCGTCAAGAAAGATAGTGCCGCCGTCGGCCAGCTCGAAACGTCCCATCTGCTGAACATGGGCGCCGGTGAACGCCCCTTTTTCCCGTCCGAACAGTTCACTTTCGATCAGGTTGCCCGGCAACGCCGCACAGTTGACGGTGATCATTGGGCGCAGTTTGCGCGCACTGCGTTGGTGAATAGCGTGAGCGATCAGCCCCTTGCCCGTTCCGGTCTCGCCCAGCAGAAGCACGGTTGCATTCTGCGGAGCTACCTGTTCGACCTGGGAAAAAACCTCGGACATGGCGCGGCTTTGCCCGATAATCTCGCCAAAGGCGTACTTGCGGGACACTTCCTGCTGTAAATGGATGTTTTCCAGCTGCAAGCGCTCGGATAACTGCTGGATCCGCGATAAGGCTTCGGTGAGCTCCTTTTGAGCCAGTTGATGCTCTTCAATTTCATGCAGCAGCCGGGCGTTGATCTCGGTCAGTTCGGCCGTGCGCTTGAGTACCGTCTCCTCCAGTACGACCCGTGATTTCTGTAGTTTGAGGCGCAATGTTCGATTGTCCGTGTTGTCGATAAGCGACAGCAGGATCAGATCGCCCAGGCTTTCGCTGGTTTTTACTGCGGAGCTCTGCAGTATACCGTGGAAGAGGGTGCCGTCAGTTTGCTTGAGGTTAAGTTCACAGCATTGAATCCCCCGGCCCTGCAGGGTCATTTTAAGAAAGCGAGGGAAAAAGATCCTGCCGTCAGAGTCTTCAATGAAGCGGCAGAAGGGTTGTTCGGCGAGCCGACTGCGCTCTGTGCCCAGTAGTTGTGCACCGGTCAGATTGGTTTGCTGAATACGCCCGTGCTGATCGAGGATGAAGTAACCAAGAGGAGCAAAGTCGAAAAGCTCAGCGTATTTTGTATGCGTGATTTCGAGTTCTTCACGGGTGCTGAGCAATTCAGCATTCTGCATTTCCAGCTCAATCTGATGCACTTCGAGCTCATGGAGCAGTCGCTGCGCCTTGGCCAGGTTCATGGGGGACGGCTTTGCTGAGCCTTTTGTCCGCAGTTGCTCCTCTGCCTGCTGCCGCAGCCGTTCAATTTCCGCTGAGGTTTTTTGTTTTATGTCTTTTGTCAAAATCAGTCTCCTGCTTGGAGTTGCTGGTTGAGCTCGACGATTTGCTTGTGCATTCTGTGTTCAAGGGTCTTGGCTTCGGTGATATTGGCAAAGGTGATGACCACCCCGCCGATGACATCGTTGATAGTGCGATAAGGCATGATGCGCACCGAAAACCAGCGCCCGTCGGTGGTCGTTATTTCCTTTTCGGAAAAAATCAGGGTGCGCAGGACATTACTGATATCGTTGGCCATCTCGGGGTAGAGCAGATCGCTGGTGATATCGGAGAGGGGGCGGCCCACGTCGATCGGAATCAGTTTGAAGATCTTTTGCGCGCCTTCGGTAAAACGGCGCACATTAAGGGCATTATCGAGAAACACGGTGATGATCTCTGTGCTGTTGAGCAGGTTGCGCAGATCATCTTCGGTCCGGGTCAGCTCGTCCATTTTGGACAGCTGTTCAGCGTTGACCGTTTGCAGCTCTTCGTTGAGGGACTGCATTTCTTCCTTGGATGTGGTCAGCTCCTCGTTGGTCGACTGCAGCTCCTCGTTGGCCGATTGCAACTCCTCATTGGTTGACTTGAGTTCTTCCTGCGAAGACTGCATTTCCTCGCGGGTGGTATGCAGCTCTTCGCGTAATTTCTCAACATTCTGTTCAAGTTCGGTGATGCGGATTTTGGCCGCCGCAGAGCCTCCGACACGACCGCCTGGTTTTTGCAGTGGGGTTTCTGCTCTATCGTAAAAAATAATCAGCACCATGCCGCGCAACGCTTCCGGTTCCTCGATGACCTTGAGGGTAACGTCAAGAGCCTGGACACCACTGTCGGTCGCGACAGTCAGTCCTTTGAGGGTGAGTGATTCCTGTTGCCGGAGCACCTTGTGAAAGGCGACTCCCAGATCAACATTGAGGCCCTGGCGCGCCATGGCGAAGATGTTCCAGTTGGCCTTGCCCGCTGCCGGTTCCAGGTACTTACCGGTTCGCCCGTTGATATAGAGAATATCACCCTCGGCGTTGACCAGCACCGCCGGCGGAGAAAAATGCTGCAGCAGGAGTGTGTCTGCCAGGGATTGGAGGTTGGCTGTTGTTTTCACGTAACTTGGCTCCTTGGTGCCCTCCGCTCTGGGGGCGAAGGAAGCAGGAAAGTCGATCGGAACCGTCGGCAAAACCGACTCACGTCGGCGAAAAAGCCGCAGCTTGGAATTGATGGAGGCAAACAGTTCAGCAGCGGCACTGTGGGTTTCGGCGTTGCCCAGAAAAAGGATGCCATCGGGCTTAAGGCTGTAGTGAAAAAGGGGCAAAAGTTTTTTCTGCAACTCCGGCAGCAGATAGATGAGCAGATTACGGCACACCAGAATATCGAGCTTGGTAAACGGGGGATCCATGATGACGTTCTGGGTGGCAAAGGTCACCATCTCGCGAATCTCCTTGCCGACGCGGTAACCGCTCTTTTCCTTGATAAAAAACCGGCGCAAACGCTCAGCGGAAACATCGGCAATGATATTCTCCTGATACCATCCCTGGCGGGCTTTGTCGATGGCGTCCTGGTCAAGATCAGTGGCGAAAATCTGCACCTTGATGTCGGCCTTGGGTTTGACAGCATCCATGGCTTCCCGGCAAACCATGGCCAGGGAGTAGGCTTCCTCGCCGCTGGAACATCCTACTGACCAGGCGCGCAACCCCCCGTTCAGGCGTTTTTCAAGGAGTTGAGGAATCACTTCGCTGCGCAATAGCTCCCAGGCGTCCGCATCGCGGAAGAAATTGGTCACGCCGATCAGCAACTCCTTGAAGAGCAGTTCCACCTCCTGGGGATTGTGCTGCAAATAGCGGACGTAATCGGCGATTTTACTCAACTGATGCAGACTCATGCGCCGTTCGATACGGCGGCGCACGGTATTTTTTTTGTACAATGAGAAGTCCTGGCCGGTTTTGCCCCGTAATAAAATGATGATTTTCTCCAGGGCGCTGCGATCCTTTTCTTCCAGCACTGGCTCCGAGCTGACAAAAGAGCGAGCGTGGCGCAGATAATCAATAATCTTTCCGGGCAACGCCTCAGGGATAGCGACAATGTCGCCCAGACCGGCGGCAATGGCACTGCGGGGCATGCTGTCAAACTTGGCGGAAGACGGCTCCTGCACCAGCGTTATCCCGGCTTTTTCCTTGATGGCCTGTAACCCCAGGGTGCCGTCTGAACCCATGCCGGAGAGAATGACACCAATACTTTGTTCCTGCCGATCCTCGGCCAGGGAACGAAAAAAATAATCAATGGGTAAGCGCAGACCTCGGGGCGTTGTCGGCGCAAAAAGGTGCAGTGCCCCATGGAGAATGGACATGTCTTTGTTAGGAGGGATCACATAGACACAGTTTGGCTTGACCGGCATGCGATCTTTGACCTGGAAGGTTTTCATGCCGGTGGTGCGTTGCAGTAACTCGGTCAGCATGGCTTTGTGGGTCGGGTCGAGGTGCTGAATGACGACAAAGGCCAGGCCGCTGTCTGCCGGCACATGGCGCAGAAACTGCTCCAGTGCCTCCAGCCCGCCGGCAGAAGCGCCGATGCCGACAATGGGAAAGTTTAGCTGTTCAGGCCGCGCTGGTGCCGTGGGGCCGCAGTCAGCTTGATCGCTGGCGTTGTTTGTCGGGGTTGGGTGCTGTTCCATAGAAGGAGTCCAATATCTCAGAGGGGCGTTCTGGAACTTGCGATGTGCTGCGCGAGAACGTAACAGTCCAAGTATATCAGATCGGTGTCACGTTTTAATTAATATTTTGTGGGCATCAACTGGCAGGGGCATCTCTGGCTTGCGGCCGTGATCATTTTTGACATGTCCCCCTGCAGTGTTGACAAGCTGCCCAGCCAGGTGGTGTCGGCCCATCTGCCTGACCGATGAAGTTAATGAAGGTTGATGGAGGCCGTCGGTAAAAAGGGAAGTCAACCGATAGAACTCAAACGGCAGATATTTGAGCTGCTGTTACTCGGTTTTTAAGTGGTTTGATGCTATCACGTCATTGTGTGGATATCCGGTCGAGGTATAATTGATGGACGCTTGAGTTTCAGTGAAAAATGATGTTTGGGCTCAATTTCTTTTTCTTTCAGGAGGTGCTTGCGGTTGAAAATAAGGTTTTCTGGATTGGTGCTGATAGTGATGTTGGTTTTTCAAGGTGGTGGACCCTTGACCACAGTTTTTGCGGCAGGTGAAACGATGGGGCTGCACGCTGCAGATCATCACAACCTGGATTCATCGGCAGGCGCCGCCCGGACAAAATCTTCACGTCAGAGCTTTTCCCTCTTTGTTAGCGAAGGGGCTGACAGTGAACGCCTGTGGTCACAAACCCGGCTGGTGTTTGCTTCCGGTCTGGTTGCTGCGGGCATTCTCTATACGATGCCTTCAGATATTACCGGCTGGGACAAGGATGTCGATGGATCAGAGCTGGCGAATAGATGGTGGGATAATGTGTCGCGGAAACCGGTCTGGGACAAGGATCACTGGACCATTCATTATATTGGCCACGCCTACTTTGGTGGTGTTTACTATCAAGTCGCGCGCAAGTCGGGGTACAACCAGCGGGATTCGTTTGTTTATACTACCCTGATGTCCACTTTTTTCTGGGAGTATGGTATCGAGGCCTTTGCCGAGCGCCCCTCGATTCAGGATCTGATCTACACCCCAATCAGCGGCTGGCTCTGTGGTGAGTGGGCCTACCACGCAGAACAGCGGATTCTGGCTAATAACAGTCAGGTCCTAGGCTCGGCAGTGCTGGGCCGCATATCCCTGTTTTTTCTCGATCCGGTGGATCAAATCGGCGACTGGGTCAATCGCTTGAGCGGTCGCGATCTGGTCATCACCGGGGCGGTCACGGTTGGTGCCTCACGACCTGCTTCGACCCATCATTCAGCCTTCGGATTGAGCTTGGCCGGCCGTTTCTGATGTTTGTGTGGCGCTATGCAGCAAGGTCAGGTGGGCGTGTCTGTGCCTGGTTCCTGATGAGCGGCTTCACTGACCAGCAGTGTCTTCTTGCGGGCAATGCCACTACGATAACCACCGATGGAGCCGTCGCTGCGGACCACCCGGTGGCAGGGAATCAGGTAGCAGATCGGATTCCGGCCGACCGCCCCGCCAACGGCGCGCACTGCTTTCGGTTGGTCAATTGCCTGTGCGAGTTCCTGATAGCTGATCAGCTGGCCGGGCGGGATGTGCAGCAGCCTGAGCCAGACCTTCAGTTGAAAGTCGGTGCCACGCAGATGCAGGCGTAGGGTTTGCGAATCATGTTGCGACGGCGGCGCAAACACCTGTTGCGTCAGGGTGGTGGTGGCGCTGTGGTCTTCGCAAAGGTTTGCCTGTGGCCAGTTTTTGCGCAGTTGCGCCAGGGCGGCGATGCCGTCATCATCAAAAAAATCGAGATGGCAGAGTCCCCGGGGGGTAAAAGCGATCAGCGCTGGGCCGAAGGGAGTTGGATGGTTCCCATAGATGATGTGGATTGGCTCTGCTGATCTGTCGAGTTGCTGTGTCGTCGTGGTTTCGGTGGTTATCAGCATCTGCAACTTCTCCCTTTTTTCTACGCTAACACCAGCAGGCAGTGCTGCCAATCCAGATTCTTGCCATTTTACCGTCAAGGTGACTTTTCCCTTGCAACTTTTTTTCGGTTCGGGTATCAAGATGGCCTCGGGCGCAGCAATTATTATAAGTCTACGTCCCTATCGTCTAGCCTGGCCCAGGACACCGCCCTTTCACGGCGGCGACGGGGGTTCGAATCCCCCTGGGGACGCCAAAAAATAAAAACCCTCACTGCCCAAGCGGTGGGGGTTTTTATTTTTGGTATCTGCTTAGCACCGGATCGGGGATCCTATGTCAAGGGACGCTTTTCGTCATCCATGACCGCTTGTTGTCGCCGTCCATGGCGACAAACACCCTTGCCATAGGATCCCCGATCCTGCGCAAGGACAGTGGTGAATAGTTACTATTTTTGTTAGATAACAAGGATCGTGCGTTGACCAATCAAGAGCTGCAATTAGTTGAAATCTTTTCCGATGGTGCCTGTTCAGGTAACCCCGGTCCCGGTGGCTATGGCACGATTTTGCGCTGCGGCAGCCACGAGAAGGAACTATCGGGCTTTGCTGAATTGACCACCAACAACCGGATGGAGCTGCTCGGGGCGATCGTTGGCCTTGAGGCCTTAAAGCGCCCCTGCCGTATCCGGCTGACCACCGATTCCCAATATCTGATCAAAGGGGTGACCGAATGGTCTGCCGGCTGGCGCCGCAACGGCTGGCGCAACTCGAAGAAAGAGGAGGTGGCCAACCGTGATTTGTGGGAGCGACTGCTGGAGCTGGTAAAAATCCACGATATTGAATGGGTCTGGGTCAAGGGGCACGATGGCCACGCCGAAAATGAGCGTTGTGATGAATTGGCACGGTGTGAGATTATAAAAGCGGCAAGCGGCGTGACCCGGTCGGCTGGGTAAAAAAAGTACAACTTTTTCACACACGGCTTCTCTGATGGATGACAGATGTGGTAGTATCCGTCGCGTGTTCATTCATGACGGTCTTTAGGTAAAAGCTTTCCCCTTTGCTGGAGATATCATGCCCCTTCCCGATGCAGGCACTGTTTCACCACCGGTGACCCCGGCAGGCGTCGAAGGTTTCATTTCCTTCGCCCTTTACAGTGTTATTGCCGTAAGTTTGATTCTGCTGCTGATGTTTCTTGCCCGGTTTCTCGGTCAGCGCACGACTTCTGCGGAAAAAAATGCTCCCTATGAATCTGCGGTTGATCCGATTGGTGACGCGCGGCTTAGTGGTCCGGTCCCTTTTTATCTGGTCGCCATCTTTTTTATCATTTTTGATCTGGAAGCGGTTGTTATCGTGTCCTGGGCCGTCGCCTATGATTTGCTCGGCTGGAACGGTTTCTGGCAGATGTCCTTTTTTATCGTCAATCTGTTTTTGGGCCTGGTGTATCTGTGGAAGATGGGCGCACTGGACTGGGGCGTGCAGCCCGCTCGTAATCGGCGCAGGAGATCTTCATGAGTGAAAAGCTGCCACAGGGGGTTCTGCTCACCCGTGCCGATGACCTGATCAACTGGGGGCGAAAAAACAGCCTCTGGCCGATGTTTTTCGGCTTGTCCTGCTGTTTTGTCGAGATGATGACGAGTATGACGCCACGTTTTGACCTGGCGCGTTTTGGCGCGGAAGTGCTGCGTGGCACACCACGTGAGTCGGATGTCATGATCATTTCCGGCACCCCGTTCAAGAAGATGGGTGCTTCGATCCTGCGGGTCTATGAGCAGATGCCCAACCCCAAATGGGTGATCGCCATGGGCAGCTGTGCCAATTCCGGTGGCATGTACGATGTCTACAGCGTTATCCAGGGGGTCAACCAGATTCTGCCGGTGGATGTCTATATCCCCGGTTGTCCACCCCGTCCTGAGGCCTTTCTGCAGGGGATTATCGAACTGCAGAAAAAGATTGTTGCCGAAGAGCAACCGGCGCGTAAGGTCTTTGGTATGGCGGGGGGTAGTGAAGGAACAACGGTACCGCCGCTGGTCGATGGCGTTACCAAGAGCCGTGATCCGCGCGGGCCGGGCTACGGCAATAGTCCGATTCGTGGAACTGTGCAGCAGCCACCTGAATTCACCCACAACCGTAGCACCAACAGTTGGCGCCCGCCGCAGCCCAAGCAGGATTTCCCGCCCTCGGCCGAGGCCGTCTATCGTGACGTACAGGAGCGCTTCAAGGGGGGAGTGACGATTGATCCGTTAGCGGCTGATATGCCGGTGCTGATCTGTCCGCCGGCGCGGATTCGTGAGCTGCTTTACTTTCTCAAACACGAAGCGGTGATCAGGTACCAGCGGCTGGAGGATCTGACCGCCATCGATGAACGCCTGCGGCGCCAGCCGCGTGATCACCGGTTTACCCTGGTCTATCACCTGCTTAACTTCAGTGACCCCGGCTACCTGCGGATCAAGGTGCCTTTGAGCGGTGAATACCCCGAGGCCCCCAGTATTACTGAAATCTGGCCGTCGGCCGGCTGGTATGAGCGTGAAGTCTTTGATATGTTCGGCATTACCTTTGCCGGCCATAAGGACCTGCGGCGGATTCTGATGCCGGCCGCCTGGGACGGGCACCCCTTGCGCAAGGAGCACCCGTCGCGCGCTACCGACATGCCTCCCTTTACCGTTGATACCGCTATGGATTATATCCCGGTGGCAGCGGATAAACTGGTGCCCCTGCCCGGCGCCGATGACGGCAGCATGGTGCTGAACCTCGGGCCGCACCATCCCGGTACCCACGGCGTCTTGCGCGTGGTATTGCGGATGCAGGGGGAAGAATTGACCGATATTGATGTCGATCTCGGCTATCATCACCGGGGCGCTGAAAAGATCGGCGAGCGCCAGCATTGGGCACAGTTTATCCCCTACACCGACCGTATCGATTACCTCTCCGGGGTGCAGAACAACCTGGCCTATCTGCACTCCCTGGAAACCCTGCTCGGGGTCTCGGTGCCGCAGCGCGCTGATTATGCCCGGGTGATGCTGTGTGAGCTGTTCCGTCTGGCCAGCCATCTGGTTTGGCTCGGCACCTATGCCCACGATGTCGGGGCCATGACCCCGGTCTTCTACTGTTTTGAATCACGCGAAAAGATTTTCGACATCGTTGAGCTGATTACCGGCGGGCGCATGCACCCCTCATGGCTGCGCATCGGCGGTTTGCCGCTGGATCTGCCGGAAGGGTGGAAGCAGAAGGTTGACGCTTTTACCAGTGATTTTGACCAACGCATTAACGAACTCGACAGCATGCTGACCGACGGTCCGGTGTTCCGCGCCCGCAGTGAAGGGGTCGGCATTGTCAGCCTGGATGAGGCCCTCGACTGGGGTTTCTCCGGCCCTAATCTGCGTGCCAGCGGCTCCAGCTGGGATTTGCGCCGCACCATGCCCTACAGCGCCTATAACGACTTTGATTTTGATGTGGTTCGTTTCACTGGCGGGGACTGCTTTGATCGCTACCGCGTGCGTCTGGAGGAGCTGCGCCAGTCGTTGCGGATCGTCAAGCAGGCGGCCGAACGGATGCCGGGTGGGCGCTGGATGACCGATGATTACCGCTATGCCTACCCGCAGCGCGGTGACGGCCTGCATGACATCGAAAGCCTGATTCATCATTTCGTCAATGTCTCGAGCGGCCCGGTTGCGCCGCTGGGCGAAGTGTATCGAGCGACGGAGTCGAGCAAGGGGGAGTGCGGTTATTATCTGGTCAGTGATGGTGGCAGCAGCGCCTACCGCTGTCGGATTCGTACCCCTTCTTTCGCCCATATGCAGGCGTTGTCGTGGATCTGTAAGGGAAGCATGCTGGCGGATATGATTGCGGTGATGGGATCGATTGATTTTATCTTGGCGGACCTTGACCGCTAAAGGGTGGGAGGGGAAGGTTAGTGGGGGTTGTAAAAACCGGTCGGGAATTGCGCACATCGTCCCTTGGCAGGGCGTTACGATCCTATGCCTTAACCAATTTAATTAACACCAACGCGTAAACAGGGCGTTATGACAACGATTGAATCACAGACAACCAGCCATCTGCTTGATCAGCATATTCTGGCTGACTTTATCCAACATGCCGGTGAGATTGAGCATCCGCGTGAGATGATCATTGACGTGCTGCGCGCTATTCAGTTGCATCATGGCTGGGTGCCGGATGACGGGGTGGAGCTGACGGCAGCGATCCTTGGCCTGACCCCGGTTGAGGTCGAAGAGATTGCCACCTTTTATGACAAGATTTTTCGCCGCCCGGTTGGCCGCTTTGTCATTCATCTCTGTGATTCTGTTTGTTGCTGGACCCGGGGAGCCGACGAGATTGCTGCTCATCTGCAAAAAACCTTGAATATTGAATTTGGTCAGACCACGGCAGACGGCCTCTTTACCCTGCTGCCGTCCTGTTGCCTGGGCTGCTGTGGGATCGCCCCGGCAGTGATGATCAAACAACAATTCTACGGGCCCCTGACCCCGGAAAAGGTCGATGAGCTGATTGCGACGCTGCGCCAGGAGGGATCGGCATGAGCCAGACAACGCAGCTTCTATTCAAGAATCGGGTTCCGGGGAAAACTGTTTTCTTCAAGGATTTCTGTGCCAATGGGGGTTATCAGGGGCTGAAAACTGCAATCCAGACCATGTCGCCCCTTGAGATTCGCGATCTGGTCAAAGCTGCAGCCTTGCGTGGCCGCGGCGGTGCCGGCTTCCCTACCGGGGTCAAATGGGGGTTTTTCCCGGCGGACAAGCCGGGCATCAAGTACCTGGTATGCAACTGCGACGAAATGGAGCCGGGCACCTATAAGGATGGCGTCCTGCTGGGAGCGGATCCGCATCAGTTGGTCGAGGGGATGATCCTCTCCGCCTTTGCCCTGCAGACTCAGGTCGGTTATATCTTCATTCGTTACGCTTATGAAAAACAGGCGGAAAACCTGCGTCGCGCCATCGCTGAAGCAACGCAGGCCGGCTACCTGGGTAAGAATATTCTCGGCAGCGGTTTTGACTTTGAGCTGCATGTCCACGGCAGTGCCGGACGCTATATCCTCGGCGAAGAGACCGCCTTGCTCAATGGTCTTGAGGGTATTCGCCCCAACCCCCGCTTAAAGCCTCCTTTCCCGGCGGTGCGTGGGCTCTTTGGGCAGCCGACGACAGTCAACAATGTCGAAACCATCGCCAATATTCCTCACATCGTGACCGGCGGTGCCCAGTGGTTTAAGGACCTTGCTCTTACCCCTGATGGTTCAGGAACCAAATTGTTCGGCCTGTCGGGACATCTAAACCGTACCGAGTGTTTTGAATTGCCGGTGGGGATCAGCCTGCGTGAGGTGATTGAAACCTATGGTCAGGGGATGTGGAAAAACAAGCAGTTCAAGGCCTGTCTGCCCGGTGGTGCCTCGACTCCGTTTCTGACCCGCGAACATCTGGATGTTGCCCTTGATTTTGCCTCGCTGGAAAAGATCGGCAGCCGTTTCGGTACGGCGGGCGTGACGGCTTTTGATGACGATACCTGTATGGTTGCCGTGACCCTTAACCTGATCCGCTTTTTTGCCCGCGAGAGTTGTGGCTGGTGTACCCCGTGCCGTGATGGATTGACCATGGTGCGCTGGATATTGGAGATGCTTGAATCCGGCCAGGGAACGCCTGAACATCTGGAAATGCTCAAGGATCAGCTGAAAAATATCTCCGGCAAAAGCTTCTGTGCCCTGGCAGAAGGGGCGATGGGGCCGGTTGCCGGTCTGCTGACCCATTTTGAGCAGGAAATAGTTGATCACATCAAGGGCGGACGTTGTCCGTTCAGCAAATAGAAATTGACCTTGACTATGCTAACATTGACCATCGACAACCAGACAATAAGCATTCCCGCAGGTAAGACTATCCTTGAAGCGGCCGAGGCCCTCGGCATCATGGTCCCCCATTTCTGTTATCACAAGGAGTTGGGTGCCGTCGGCTCATGCCGTATGTGCGCTGTAACCGTTCATACCGGACCCATGCCCGGTGTGAAAATGGCCTGTCTGATTGCGGTGGAAGACGGGATGGTGGTCACTACCGGCGATGAAACGGTAGCGACCTTCCGCGAACGGGTTGGTGAATGGCTGATGCTCAACCACCCCCATGATTGTCCGGTCTGCGATGAGGGTGGTGAATGTCAGTTGCAGGAGATGACGATCTCCAGTGGTCACGGTATCCGTCGCTATCAAGGGGGTAAGGGAACCTATACCAATCAGGATCTTGGTCCCTTTATCGCCCAGGAAATGAACCGCTGCATTCAGTGTTATCGCTGTGCGCGTACCTACAAGGACTACTGCGGTGGTCGTGATTTCGGCGTGATGGGTTCACGTAACCGGGTATTTTTCGGCCGCTTCAAGGATGGGATGCTGGAAAGTGATTTTTCCGGCAATCTGGTTGATCTGTGCCCCACCGGGGTTTTTACCGATCGCACCTTCCGCTTCAAATCACGGGCCTGGGATCTGGAACAGGCTGATTCGGTCTGTCCCCAGTGTGGCGTTGGCTGCGCAACTATCCCCGGTGGGCGGCTGCGTGAACTGCAGCGGGTGCGCAGCGGTGATAATCCACTGGTTAATACCACCTTTATCTGTGACCGGGGGCGTTTCGGCAGCGGCTACGCCAATCATCCCGAGCGTCCGCGCCAGGCGCGCCAGGAAGACCAGGTCGTCAGCGTACCTGCTGCCCTGACTGCTCTTGAGACCCAGATCCGTGCTACGGTAAAACAGCACGGTCCGGAAGCGGTGCTGCTGGTCGGCTCTGATCGGGCCTCGCTGGAAACCAACTGGCTGTTGCAACGCACCGCCAAACATTTCGGCTGTCGTGTTCCGGTGCTCAACGCCCATCGTCAGCGTCATCAGACCGCGCAGATGGCAGCTTTTGACCTGTCTGAGCGGCTCGCCTCATTGCAGGATATTCGTTCCAGTGATCTGGTCCTGGTCTGCGGGGTTGATCCTCTGGCCGAAGCGCCGCTGCTGGCGCTGGCCTTGCGGCAGGCCGTGCGTAAAGGGGGACGGGTGGTGTTATACGACCCGCGTCCGGTGGAACTGCCTTGCGACGCTGATCGGGTGGCTGTTTCGCCGCTGGCCTTGCAGGAGTTGCTGGCTGATGGAGGGGTCGAGGGGCGTCACCTGCGCGATTTGCTCTCGCAGGCAAAGAATCCGATGATTGTCGCCGGTGCCGACCTGCTGGGTCTTGCCGGGTTGCAGAATATTCAGAAATGGGCTGAAAAAACCTCGAATAAAGAACGTCCATGCCTGGTTTATCCGGTGCTTGCCGGTCCCAACAGTTTCGGCACGGCGTTACTGAGTCTGCCGGAGCAGGATGACCTGTTGACCCGTCTTGCTAGTGGCAAGGTCAAGATGCTGGTCTGCGTGGATGCGGACCCGCTATTGGAGGCTCCCGAGGGTGAGCGTTTTGCCGCCGCCCTGACCCGTCTTGAGCAATTGGTGGTGCTCGATTATCTGCCTACCTCGTTAAGTCGGCATGCCAATCTGTTTATCCCCACCTGCCCGCCGGTTGAGGACAGTGGAACCTTTATTAATAACGAAGGGCGTCTGCGTCGTTTCCAGCGGGTACTTAAACCAGGCTTAAGTCTGGCCCGGACCGCCCCCGGGGAACATCCGCCGCGCGAATTTTCCCTGGACACCCCGGGCAGCGATCCGCAACCGGCAGTCCTGTTGCTGCAGCGACTGATTGGCCAGGAACAGCCCCTGACCGAAGTGCATCGCCAACTGGTGCTCGAACAGCCACGTCTGGCCGCTCTTGTCAGTCTCAAAGCAGGTGAAGCAGGCGTACGAGTAGCTCCTGCCGTAGCACGTCCGCACTCCCTCGATCCGCTACCTGAACAACCGGCCCAGACCCTCGAGTTGGTGGTGACTCCGGCGCGCTATGGCGGCGATCTGTTCAGCCGTTATGCCCCAAAACTGGAACCCCGCAAGCGGCCACCATGTTTTTATCTGCATCCTGATGAGCTTCAGGCCCACGGCTTAAAAGACGGAGATGCTGCTGTTGTTGAGACCGATTTTGGCAGTTTTACCTTGCCGGTACGCAGTCAACCCGACATGGCTTTGGGCTGTGTTCTGGTGGAAAACAGCGAGGCTTTCCCCCAGTTAATCCCTGGGGCAGGGCTTGGTTATTGTGTGATCAGCGCGGGAGGTGCCAATGAGTGACATGCTGGTAACCCTGGCCCTGATCCTGGGGAAACTTTTGTTTATCTTTGGTGTTGTTCTGTTTATGGCAGCCTATCTGGTGCTGGCGGAACGCAAGATTTTAGGGCGTATGCAGCTGCGTTATGGTCCCAACCGGGTCGGTCCTTTTGGCCTGATGCAGCCTCTTGCCGATGTTATCAAGCTGTTGACCAAAGAAGATTTCGTGCCGGCACGGGCTGACAAGTGGTTGTTTCTGATCGCGCCGGGGATTACTGCGGTTACGGCCCTGCTGGTTTTTGCCGTGATTCCTTTTGGTTCACCCCTGGAGATCTTTGGCCGGCAGGTTCCCCTGGTGGTGGTTGATCTCAATATCGGGGTGCTCTATTTCCTCGGGGTGTCATCCATGGCGGTCTACGGCGTGGTGCTCGGGGGGTGGGCTTCCAACTCCAAATACTCTCTGCTTGGTGGCGTTCGCGGCTTGTCGCAGATGGTTAGCTACGAGCTCTCGTTAGGTCTCTCGCTGGTACCGGTCATCATGATGGCGCGGTCATTTTCGTTGACTGATATCGTCATGGCCCAGCAGTCAATCCCCTTTGTGTTGCTCAATCCGGTGGCCTTCGGGGTCTTTTTTATCTGTGTCCTGGCCGAGAGCAATCGTATTCCTTTCGATTTGCCTGAGGCCGAAAATGAACTGGTCGGCGGTTTTCATACCGAATATTCCGGGATGCGCTTCGGTCTGTTTTTTGTCGGTGAATACATCAACATGGTGGTGCTCGGCTCGCTGGTGACGGTCTTTTTTCTCGGTGGCTGGAACGGGCCCTGGTTGCCGCCGCTGCTCTGGTTTTTATTCAAGGTCCTGGCGGTGTGCGCCATGTTCATCTGGATACGCGCCAGTATGCCGCGTCTGCGTTACGATCAATTGATGAATCTGGGCTGGAAAATTCTTCTACCCCTGTCGCTGGTCAATATTCTGGTGACCGGCGCTGTCTTGTTGGGATTGGGTTAACAGCATGCATGTTATCAGAGGCATTCGCGGAACCTTTCAGCCCTTCTGGGTGACATTGCGCAATATGTTCCGTAAGCCGGTGACGATCCAATATCCGGAAGAGAAACAGCAACTCCCTGAACGCTATCGGGCGCGGCTGATCTTGACCCGAGACCCGGACGGGGCCGAACGGTGTGTTGCCTGTCATCTGTGCAGTGCCGCCTGTCCAGTCGATTGCATCTCCATGCAGGCCACCGAAGCCGAGGACGGACGCCGCTATGCCGCCTGGTTCCGTATCAATTTCACCCGCTGTATTTTCTGCGGGCTCTGTACCGAAGCCTGTCCGACCCTGGCGATCCAGGTGACGGCAGATTTTGAACTGGCCGGCCGCGATCTGCTCAAGCTGGTGTATGAAAAAGAGGATCTGCTGGTCGATCACTGTGGTAACAACAACAGCTACAACTTCTACCGGCAGAGCGGCATCGGCGTTGCTGCGCCACGCGGTACAAACCCCGGTGAAACACCCCCGGCGGATGTCAAGGATCTGATGCCATGATTGCGACGGTCATGTTTTATCTGCTCGGTGCCGTGGCGCTGGGAGCAACCGGGCTGGCGATCATCCAGCGCAATCCGGTCTATGCGGTGATCTATCTGGTCAAGAGTATCTTTGCTCTGGCCCTGATTTTTTATCTGTTGGGCGCCCCGTTGGTAGCCGCTTTACAGGTTATTGTTTATGCCGGCGCGATTATGGTGCTGTTTCTGTTTGTGATTATGATGCTCGAGGTTACGCCGACCAATGCCTCTACGCGCAGCGCCCCGGGCTGGGTTCAGTGGGCGCCGGTGTTGCTTCTGGCCCTGACCCTGGTGACATTGACCCTGGTCTTGATCGGCCTTGATCCGGTTACGTCGGAAGGTATTCCCCGTTGGCACGCCACCCCTCGCGATTTTGGCTATGCCCTGTTTAAAGAGTATGCCCTGGCGGTCAAGATTATTTCGTTCCAGCTCTCCTTTGCAGCGGTTGGGGCGTTCCATGTCGGCATGACCGAGCGCAGACGCGCGCAGTTGGAGGATCAATCATGATTGTGCCGCTGGAACATCTGCTGATTCTTGCAACCCTGCTCTTTGCTATGGGGCTGGGGTGCGTGCTGGTACGGCGTAATCTGATTATGATTCTGATCGGAGTCGAGATCATGATTAATGCTGTCGGTCTGGTGCTGATTGGGGCTTCAGCCTTCTGGCAGCAGGTTGACGGCCAGATCATGGTGCTGATCCTGATGGCTATTACTGCAGCCGAGGTGGCCATTGGTCTGGCGCTGGTGGTTTATCTCCATCAGCAGAAAAAGAGTATTGATGTCGGCATTTTTGATGAGATGAGGGGCTGATGGATATTCTTCTGACCCTGATACTGTTGCTTCCCCTGGCTGGTGGCGTGATCAATGCCTGCTTTGGCAAGCGTCTGCCGCGACCGGTGCCGGTGTTTATTGCCTGCGGATCGGTGATCGGCAGTTTTCTTGCCGCCCTCGGCAGTTTTACCCTGGCAACGGGCGACGGTTATCGTCTGGTACTGTTTACCTGGCTGAAAAGTGGTCATTTCCAGGCCGATGTCGGCCTGCTGTTCGATCCGCTGGCCGCGATCATGACGCTGATGGTCACTGGTGTCGCCAGTCTGATTCACCTCTATGCGGCCGGATACATGGAAGAAGATACCGATCAGGTGCGCTTTTTTACCCTGCTCAATCTGTTTGTCTTTGCCATGCTGACTATTGTCCTGGCCGATAATCTGCTGTTGCTGTTCCTTGGCTGGGAAGGGGTTGGTTTCTGCTCCTACGGCCTGATCGGTTTCTGGTATCGCAAAACCGAAAATGCCGATGCCGGGCGCAAGGCCTTTATTGTCACCCGGATTGGTGATCTGTTTTTTGCGGTCGCGCTGTTGTGGCTGTTTGCCCTGTTTGGAACCATCAGCATTGAAGGGATCAATGCCCAGGTGGCGGGGCTGGATATGACGACCGTTACCCTGCTCAGTTTGCTGCTCCTGGTTGGCGCCTGCGGCAAGAGTGCGCAGCTGCCGCTGATGAGCTGGCTGCCGGATGCCATGGCCGGGCCGACTCCGGTGTCGGCGCTGATTCACGCTGCCACCATGGTCACCGCCGGGGTTTATCTGTTGTGTCGCATGTTCCCCCTGGTGTCACTGTCGCCTACTGCGATGGCCGCCATTGCCCTGGTCGGTATCGCTACGGCCCTGTATGCTGCGACCTGCGCCCTGGCGCAAAACGAAATCAAACGGGTGCTGGCCTACTCCACCATGAGTCAGGTCGGCTACATGTTTCTGGCGGTGGGGCTGGGCAGTGTTTCGGCGGCCATGTTTCATCTGATCACCCACGCATTTTTCAAGGCCTTACTCTTTATGGCGGCCGGCTGTGTCATCAACCTGGCTGGTCATGAAAATGACATCCGTCGCATGGGCGGCATGCGCCAGCGCTCCCCCCTGGTGTTCTGGCTGTTTATCGCCGGGCTCTTGTGTCTGGCCGGTGCCCCCCTGACCAGCGGCTTCTTCTCAAAAGATCTGATTCTGGCAACCGCCTTTGCCCGGGGTGACATCTTCCATCAGGGACTTTACGCCTTAGGGGTGATGACCGCGTTACTGACGTCCTTCTATTGTTTCCGGCTGGCCTATCTGGTGTTCGGCGGAGATTATCGTGGTGACGAATTGCCCCATGAGCCCAATGGCTTGATGGTGTGGCCGTTGTTGCCGTTGGCATTGTTGGGGCTGGGCGCCGGTCTGCTCAATCTCCCCCATCTGTTTGCCGGTGGTTCCTGGCTCTCCGCCTGGCTCGGGCGCGAGCAGGATGTGCTGCACCTGGCCATTGCCACTGAATATCTGCTGATCGGCACGGCGGTGGCGGTTTTTGTCCTGGGTTGGTTACTGGCCGCTTTACGCTACCGTCAATATGTTCAGCGCCCGGCGTCGCTATCGGGCGATTTTTTGCTGAATGGCTGGCGAGCTGATGATCTGTTTGATCTGTTGCTGGTGCGGCCGTTCAAAAAGATCGGACGCTTTTGCTCCCAGGGGGTAGAGATCGGGCTGATTGAAGGGGTGCTTGGTGGCACCGTTCGTGGCTGTAATGATCTGGGAATGCGTCTGCGGGGTCTGGGTGCCGGCAAGGTTAGTCTGTATCTGCAGGGTCTGGTGTGGGGCTTTGTGGTGATTGTCGGCTGGTTTTTATTGCGCGCCCTGATCTAGAAATGTTTCATCAAGGAATTTATCTGATGTTGATATTGCCGGAAAGTAAAGGATAACTGCAATCATGGCGATTGACTTTCCCTTGTTAAGCCTGTTGCTGTTTATGCCGTTAGCGGGCGCCCTGGTTTGTCTGGTGCTCGGGATGGGAAACAGTACAGCCCCGCGGTGGGTGGCCCTGTTGACCGCCGCCGGCGTGTTTGTTGTCAGCCTGCTGCTGTGTCTGTTACAGACCCCGACGGCAGGCTGGTTGTTTTATGAGGATTATCGCTGGATTGAGCAATTCGGCGTCCGCTATACCCTGGGGCTTGATGGTCTTTCGTCGGTACTGATCCTGTTGACGGCCTTTCTCCAGCTGTTGGCGGTGCTGGTGTCCTGGCGCCAGGAACGTGCGCCCGGCGTTTTTTTTGCGTTGTTACTGGTATTGGAGATGGCCGCCATCGGGGTTCTGCTCGCTCTGGATCTGATCCTTTTCTATCTGTTCTGGGAGTTGATGCTGATTCCCATGTTCTTTCTTATCGGGGTCTGGGGTTACCAACGCCGTTTTCAGGCTGCGGTTAAATTTTTTCTCTACACCCTGATCGGCAGTTTGTGTCTGCTGCTGGCAGTGATCAGCCTGTATCTGCTGCATGGCGATCAGACCGGCACCTACACCTTTGCTCTGGAAGCACTAAAACAGACCGAACTGAGCACAACCCAGGAACTGATTTTCTTCTTCTGTTTCATGGCGGCTTTTGTCGTTAAGGTTCCTCTGTTTCCCTTTCACAGTTGGCTGCCCGATGCCCATGCAGAAGGTCCGGCCGCCGGTTCGGTTGATCTGGCCGGGCTGCTGCTTAAAACCGGGGTCTACGGCATGATCCGCTTTGCTTTTCCCCTGTTTCCCGTTGCTGCGCAAAAAACCCTGCCGGTGCTGGCTGGGCTGGCGTTAGTGGGGCTCTTTTATGCTGCCTGGGTGGCTTATCAGCAGGTCGATATCAAACGGATCGTCGCTTTTTCATCGATTTCGCATATGGGCTTTGTGATTCTTGGGCTGGCAGCCTGGAACCAGACCGCCTGGGAGGGAAGTTTATTGCTGATGGTAAATCATGCGATTACGACGGCTGGGTTGTTTGTTGTGGTTGCCATGATTGAACAACGTACCGGTAGCCGCAGCCTCGATCAGTTGGGCGGGCTGTGGAAAAGCCATCCGAATATGTCGGCATTTTTTCTGCTCTTCTGTATGGCGTCTCTGGGCCTGCCGGGACTGGCAAATTTTGCCGGGGAAATACTCATCCTGATTGGCGTATTTACCGTCAAGCCACTGTGGGCAGTGATAGCGGTTGGCGGCATCCTGTTTTCTGCAACGTACACCTTGCGACTGGTACAGGGGACCCTTTGGGGGAATAACTGCGAACCCCATGACAAACAGGACCTGCACTCACGCGAATGGCTGGTGTTGATTCCCCTGGCGGTACTGGTGGTCGCGCTGGGCTGTTATCCGCAACCGGTGCTTGACCTGTTGCGAGAGCCTCTTAGTGCTCTGTTGCTGGTGGGAGGGATGCCATGAACCAGGAGTCGTTACAGTCATTACTCCCCCAGATTCTGTTGGCCTTGGGCTCAACGGCCATTCTCCTTGGCGGGGCCTGGGTGCGCAACCGGCGCCTGTGGTTGCTCGTTGGCGCCCTGGTGGCTATCGTGGCCGCCCTGGTGGCAGCGTTTGTCGAACCACCACAGATCGATATCCTCGGTATGTACTCGGCATCGGCCTATGCCCGCTTTTGTACCGTGCTCTGGTCGTTGACCGTCGCCGCGACCCTGGTGATCAGTTGTCGCTACGTCGACATCTTCCGGTTTGGGGGGGGAGAGTATGCGTCCCTCATGTTGTTTGCCGCCGCGGGGATGAGTCTGCTGTCGGCGGCAACTTCTTTTGTCGGACTTTTCCTCGGCTTGGAAGTCCTGACCCTGGCTCTGTACATCCTGATTGCCTTCCGTCATGGTGATACCCGCGGAGCCGAAGCGGGGATGAAATATCTGGTTTTTGGCGCAGTGGCAACGGCGTTTCTGGCCTTTGCTATTGCTTTGATCTATACCGCGACCGGTACCTTTAATCTGCAGGCGGCGGCCGTCGGTTTGCAGGCTGGAGATGGTTTGCGCCCACTGGGGCTGGCCGGCTGGGCGCTGCTGCTGGTTGCGGTTGGTTTTAAAATTTCCCTGGTGCCTTTTCACCTGTGGACGCCTGACGTTTATCAGGGGGCGCCGGCACCGGTCAGCGGCCTGCTGGCTACCGCCGCTAAGGGCGCTGTACTGGCGGCATTTTTGCCGTTACTGGTGATGAGCGGCGAGGGGATAGCGGATATCAAAGCCATCCTCTGGTTGCTGGCGATTGCCACCATGCTGGTTGGTACCTTTGCTGCATTGCCCCAGACGAATATCAAGCGTATGCTCGCTTATTCTTCGGTAGTGCACATGGGTTATCTCATGATTGCACTGATTGTCGCCGGAGCGGATGGCAGCCGCGCCCTGTTGTTCTACCTGGTGGTCTATTCCCTGGCAACCTTTGGTGCCTTTGGCATTATTACCACCTTTGCCGATGAAAACGGCGAGATTCAGGACTATGATGATCTGCGTGGTCTGGCAGCTCTTCACCCGCGCCGTAGCGCCCTGTTGGCGGTATTTTTGTTGTCCCTGACCGGGATTCCCCCACTGGCCGGTTTTTTTGCCAAGTTCGGACTCTTTCAGGCGGCCTTTCGGGGTGGCTACGCCGAATTGGCGGTGATCGGGGTCATCGCATCCGTCATTTCAGTGTACTACTATGTGCGACCCGTCATCGCCCTCTATGCCCCCGAATCAGCATCTGTCTGTCGCGATGTCGCGGCCCGGTCAGAAACCTTATTGCTGGTAGGTTGCGCGGCAGTGATCGTCATTCTGGGTGTCTATCCGACCCCCTTACTGTCGCTGGTGGCGCTGATTATTCCCTGAGAGCCGTACAAGCGATTCGATTTTAGGAATGAGGATACCGCTTATGTCCGTTGACGCGAAAGTTGCTCAATTTCTCCAGTCTGACGTCTTTGCCGTCGCTGGGGCATCATCAAATCCGGATAAATTCGGCAATAAAATTTTTAAATGCTATCAGCAAAAAGGCTATCAGGTGATACCGATTCATCCCCTGGAGAAGGAGATTGAAGGGGTTGCTTGCGTTGCCAGTGTCTCTGACCTGCCTGCCGAGGTAGTCAGTATCTCGGTAGTAACACCACCCGCTGTAACCGAGAAACTGGTGGTTCGTGCGGCAGAAAAAGGGATTAAGAATATCTGGATGCAGCCCGGGGCTGAAAGCCCTGCTGCAGTGGCATTCTGTCGGCAGCAGGGGATTAACGTCATTGCCGATGGTACCTGTGTACTGGTTCGTTTTGGTTGTCGCCATTAAGCAGGATATCTCAATAACATCGAAGTATTTTCCTTGGACGACCGTTTCTGGATAGACGGCCTTTTGTAAGACCCTCGCTGTACCGCCCTTGCTATATCACCAAAACGCAAACATCAGCTTCGTGGATAGGTTGGATGTTCAGAGATTTTGAGTCCATCGTAAAAAACATGGGCGACCTGCCCCCTTCGCCCGTGGTGGCTACCCGATTGCTGGAGCTCTTGCGCGACCCGGAGCTGCGCATTAACGATCTGGCCAACGCGGTTTCCCTGGACCCGGTTATCTCGGCAAAGCTGCTCAAAATTGCCAATTCCGTCATGTATCACCAGGTCAAGCAGGTCAGTTCCGTTGATCGCGCCCTGATTGTGGTTGGCGAGAATGTTCTTAAAAATCTCGCCCTCGAATATAGTCTGCGCAGTACCCAGAAAACCTATGGGCTGCTGGAACGAAAACTGTGGGAGAACTCCATCGGTTGCGCTGTCGCGAGTCGCATGATTGCCGATAAATTGACGGATCTGGACAAAAGCGAGGCTTATCTTGCCGGTCTTCAGCGCCATATCGGTAAGGTCGTGATGATTAACCGTGACAAGGACCTCTATCGCGAAGTGGTGCAGATTGTCGAGCGCGGGGAAGGAACCTTGCGCGATGTCGAGCGTGGCCTGTTCGCCTATTCCCATGAACTGGTGGGGGCGGCGCTTCTTGATTACTGGAACTATCCCAAACGGATTGTCGACGCGACCTTGTATCATCATGATCTGGAAAAATTGCAGCAGCTTGATAAACAGACCTTCACTCTGTGTGCAGTCATCTCTCTGGCAAGCTGTTTCTGTCGCTATTTTGGCATGGGCTTTGAGCAGGCGAAAAAAGTTGATTTGCCCCTGTGCCACGGCTCGTTGGCCCTCGAAGCCAACCCGATGGTACTGGAGGATCTGAAAGAGCTTTTTTATCCGGAGTTTGTCAAGGAACGTAATCTTTTTCTAACGTGACAACAAGCCAACTGTACGGCTGTCAGCACCAGGGGACTTGATCAATGTGTAAAAAAATATTTATTGCTGCAACCGGCCAGAATTGTGGCAAAACCACCACCAGTTTGTCGCTGTTGCACCGGGCGCGGGCAACATACCCACGGATCGGCTTTATCAAACCCTTCGGCCCCAAGCGTACGATGTATCAAGGGCGCCCGGTTGATATTGATGCCGCACTGATAGCCCAGGTCTATTCCATGGATGATCGGTTGGACCTGATGTCGCCGGTTGTTCTTGATGCGCATACCACGCGCAGTTATATTGATGGTGAGGTGGACAGCTCGGCGTTGCTGGAACAAATTACCCGGGCGGTTCGACAACTGGAGCAGGAGTGTGATTTTCTCATCATCGAAGGAGCCGGGCATTCCGGCGTCGGCTCGGTCCTGGGGCTGAATAATGCCCGGCTGGCGCACCATTTGGATGCACCGGTGCTGATCGTAGCGGGGGCCGGAATAGGTCACGTTATCGATGATCTGCATCTGAACCTGGCGTTGTTTCGTGAAGCCGGTGCGGATGTCCGGATGATTCTGTCGAACAAATTGTTAAAAGATAAACGTGATGCAACTATTCATTATCTGCAGAAAGCCTTCGCAAAAACCAATATCCAGGTGGTTGGTGGTTTCAACTATTCACCGGTCCTTGCTAATCCAACGTTGAAATATCTCTCCGAATTATTACAGGTAGATCTTAAGGCAGAGCCGCATCAGGTCCGTCGTATTGTTCATCATGTCCTGATCGGTGCCGCCTCAACCCAGCGGGTGGTCGATCTGCTCCACGATTCGAGTCTGGTTATTGTCAACAGCAGCCGTGACGAAGTACTGGTGATGCTGGCGACCCTCTATCACCTGGTGCGCTTTCGCAGCAGACTGGCGGGGATCGTCATCGCCGGCACCGTACCGATGGCCGATATTGTGCAGCAGGTTGTCGACGACTCAAGAATTCCTTACCTTCGTTGCCAGTCAACGGTTGCCGAGGTCTATACCACGATTCAGGCAGATGTTGCCAAGATCGGCATCGATGATCATGAAAAGATCGACCTGATTCATCGTCTTGCTCAAACGGAACTCGACTTTGACCTGATCGATAGCATCTTTTAGCTCTCAACCCGGATGTCTGGTCCTTGAGCACCGCGTCCGAGGAAGTTGTAACTATGGGTTTTTTGAGTAAATTGTTCGGCAATAAGACCAGTGTAGAGTCGTTGCAGCGTGCGGTGGAGCAGAAGCGCTACGCCGATGCCGTTTACCTGGCAGATGAGTTGAACAATCAGCCCCTTGACCAAGAGAGCTCCAAGTTGGTAGCCCAGTGGCGAGCAACGGCCGGCGATGGTTTGGCGCGCCTCAATCTGCTTGAAGGCAGAGTCAAACAGGACAGTGGTAAACTTGACGAAGCAAATGATTATTTTGCCTTGGCCTTGCAGTTTGCCTGCAGTGACGACGTGAAGGAAGAGATAGCTCAGGCGCGTCAGCTCCCTTTTGAGGTTATATCCACCCGCGCGCCTGACCCTGGAGCTGGATGTAGCACCTGTGGTTCGGCAGACGCTGCCCACTCAGACCGGGATGCTTTGGCCGATGTCGATGATGCCATCCATTTCGATTTAATCCTGACGTCCTATCCCGAAAATCAGCGAGAGCGTTATCACCATCGGGGAAAAGATTTTGTTGACGCTTTTTTGTTAGCTCATGGCGGAAATGATGTTCAGGCTAACGAACTGTTCAACAACGTAAAAGAGACTGACCGGGATGATCTCTATTGGTTCGAGGTGGGTGCGCTGCAAGCGCGGATGGGCCATCTGACGCAGGCCAAAAGCTCTCTTGAGCAGTCATTGCAACAAAATCCGGAGCTGTTTTTAGCCGTTGAGGCTCTGGTTCAGGTATTGCTGGCATTGGGACAGGCTGACGCTGCTCGCACCTTTGTCGAGGGAAAGATCCCTGCCGAGAATGAGGATGATTTCTCCCCCTACCATGCCCTGCTGGTGACTATTCATAGTCAGCGTCACGATTGGCCGGCGGCGGTCGTTCATGTGCGCCACTGCCTGCAGAGAGGTTACAGTGATCCTGCCTTTATTGCCCTGGCGGCAGGGGTGATGGAAAAGGTCGGGGATATTGCAGAGGCAGAAGGACTGTTGAAAAGACTGCCGTCCGGCGGTGGTTGTAAGAGCAACCAGATCAATCTGACGTTGGCTGAATTTTATCTGCGCCATGAGCGCGAGCTGGAAAAGGTTTTTTCCAGTTTTAACGCCGCAGTTAAGCAGGATCCCGATAACCCGCGCTGGCGCTTGCGTCTGGCCCAGGCCTGTTTTGCCCGTAAATGGCACAAGGATGGCTTGCAGTTGTTACAGCAGCTTGCTGATGCCCCCGCCTTGCCCGCGGAGATGGAAGCTGAAGTCAAACAGCTGTTGGCCCATTACGGCAATTCGCCGCAGTAAACAACACTGCCGAGCAGATCAGATTGCGCTAAAAAGGGCTCTTTGATTTTTATTAGTTTCCTTGAATGATGTGGCGATATTGTTATAATGCGGGTTCTGTTCAGCCCCGGGTCGGGGATCCTGTGGCAAGGATAGAGCTGAATAGTTACTAGTGCGGTTGCAATTTAACAGAGAGGTTGCCCCGACGGCAAGGATAAGTGAATGGATGGTCGCGCGGCAGGTGCCGTCAATCAGCAATCGAGGAGCCCCTGGGGCTTTGCGCAGTTACTGGAGCAGATCGACATGGGGATTCTCGTGCTTGATCTTGGTCGGCAACAGGTTGACTATTGCAATGCTGCTCTGTTCGAAGTGCTAGGCGATGATTTGCTGTGCCAAAGCTATGAACGTCTTTATGCATTGTTTGTCACACCGGCTGAACAGTCTGATCTGCCTGCTCGCAGTTCTCATCAGGTGCTTTATCAAGAACGTCTGTATGGCTATACCGTTTATCGGGCGGACCCGCGGTACTGTTGTCTTTTTGTCCGTGATATCACCGAAAAGCAGCGGCTCGAATCGATTGCCCAGGCCATCAATGCCATGGATAACCTGGGTTTTGTTTTTTCCGGCATTCGCCACGAAATCGGCAATCCCCTGAATTCGCTGAAAATGGCGTTGATGGCACTTCAGAAAAGTACTGGTAACGAGAATCGTGAAACCCTGGATGAATATATTGAACGGGCATTAGCCGATGTCGGGCGGATGGAATATCTGCTCAAATCGCTCAAAGCGTTCAGCTTGTATGATCGGGTAGAGCTGCGTGAGATGTCTCTGATTGAGTTTATGGAAAAATTTATCGCCCTGGTCGAACCTGATTTCCACGCCGGCGGCATCAGAATTCGCACCGCTATTCCATTGGATATCCGGAACGTCCGAATTGATGAGCGCGCGCTCCATCAGGCTCTGCTGAATATTTTTAATAATGCTGCCGAGGCATTAAAAGGGTGTCGGGATCCGGAAATTCATATCACCACACAAAAGCGCGGAGAACTGGTATGGCTGAAGATCCGCGACAACGGTTGCGGGATTAAGCCGGAACAAAGGAACCATCTGTTCCAGCCATTTAACACCAGTAAGCCGCAAGGTAACGGTTTGGGGCTGGTTATTACCAGAAAGCTGCTGGCAATGATGAATGGTGATATCGCGATTGAGAGTTGGCCACAGCGCGGAACTGAAGTCAGGGTCAGCCTGCCGTTGGCGGAAGCAGCCCAAAAGGAACCGGTGGCAGCGGACTCCTTCCCCTCCATAACAAACTGATCTAGTGAATGGATGTGACATGAAAAAAGTCCTTATTGTCGATGACGAAGCTTCCTTTTTACTGTCGCTCAAAGATGTCCTCAACGTTCATCGGGATAAATTTAACATCCTTACTGCAGAAAATGGCAGTGTCGCTGTTGATCTGCTGCGGGAAGCCCATTTTGATTTGCTGGTTACCGATTTGCGCATGCCGGAAATGAATGGCTTCGAGCTGTTGGCATGGGTCAGCCGTCATCAGCCCCAATTGCCGGTGATTGCTATGTCGGCTTTTGGTACGCCGGAGATTGAAGCACGGTTAAGAAAAATTGACACGCTGCAGTTTATTGAAAAACCGGTGGATCTCCCGTTGCTGGAAAAAGCCATTTTCAATGGTCTGAAGGCCGGGGGAAAGAGTTTTATCCGAGGCATTACTCTGGCGACTTTTTTGCAGTTGATGAATGTTGAGAAAAAAAACTGCACCCTGAAGATTGCCGCAGCGCAGGGACCTGCCTATCTTTTTGTCGCCAATGGCGAATTGATCGATGCTGAATATGCCAACCAGAAGGGGGTGGATGCTGCCCTTGAGATTGTCAGCTGGGATGATGCTGAAATCGAGATGGATGGTATCTGTCGACGGCAGGACGATGTGATCAATATGCCCCTTGGTCATCTATTGATCGAAGCCTTCCGGATCAAAGATGAAGCAGCAGAAGAAATCAAGAAAAATACTGCAGCAGATGATCCACCTCTCCCCGCGCAACCAGCTGCGCCCTTAGCGGCCGATTCAGCCCTGGCGCGGTCGCTGAGCGGCATCAACAGTGTGCAGGAATTTGCCATTTTTGATATGCAACAAACCCTGATCGCAACCAACAGCGGAGCCTGCACGATTGCAACATTTGATATGGAGGCCTTTGCGCAAGCCCTGACTGCAATTGCCCAGGATCTTGATTGGAGCCAATACCGCTCAATGACTCTAGGTACGACGAAGCGTAATCGTTATCTGTTACTTAATCAGCCCGAGCAACAGCTGATGCTCAAACTCAAGCCGGGAGTGCAGTCTGCCCAGGTCCAGAAGGAAATTGAGCGCATTATCGAACGGTGAATCGGCTGAAGCCCAACGATGCCGGTGCCGGAGGACGTGAAAATATGAGGTATGTCATTAACGAATTAAAAATGATTCCGGGGGTCCTTGGCGCCTGTTTTGTTCAGACAGATATCGGTGTCACTGCAGCGAATCTGCCTGCGGTTTTCAAAAAAGAGCGGCTCGAATCGATCGGTAACTCCCTGGCGAAAATTTACGCTGCCGGGGCAACCAGCCTGGACAAATTTTCCTGTTTGTCGCTCCACTTTGATGAGTCGGTGGTTGTTGCCCGCGCCGTTGGTGCCGACACCATTTGTTTCGTCATCTGCGACCCCGCCTATAGCCTCAATCCCCTGATCATGTCTCTGGATTTGCTGCAGGAAGAGATCAGTGACCCTAGCGGTTGGGAAGGATAGCAATTATGGCAACAGCAAAGGACTTTGTTGCACGGATCAGCAAGGTGTCCGGCGTTTCCGGTTGTTTATTGATCAAGAGCGACGGTACCTTGGTGGGCCGTGCCATTGAGGATCCGGAAAACTACACGATCCTGATGCAGATCAGTGGCCGTCTGGCTCATGACATCCAGGAAAATATCGGGGCAAGTAGCTGCCGTTCTGTTAACTTTGGCTGCCGGGAGATGAGCACATTCTATGTGTTTCCTATCGACAATTATCTGCTGGGTCTTGTAGCTCAAGTTGAAGCAGATCATCCGGCAATGCTTGACGAGGTTTATCGCTTGATCGGCCGGGTAACAACCGGAAATTCCTGATCCAGCTGGTGGTGCCGGATCGGTTTTAAAGGGAGACGTTATGTTGGATTTAGTGCGCCAACGGCGCAGTGTGCGGGTGTTTAAACCGCAAACGATTGAAATTGAAAAGATGAAATTGCTTGCTGAGGGCTTGTTGCGTGCCCCTACCTCGAGAAATTTGCAGCCCTGTCACTTTGTGATGATTCAACAGCGCCAGCTTCTCGATCAATTGATCAATGCCAAACCCCATGGTACGACGTTTTTTGCGACCGCGCCGCTGGCTGTAGCAATAGCTGCTGATCCCGGGGTTTCGGATGTCTGGATCGAGGATGCTGCTGTTGCTGCCACCTTCGTACAGTTGCTTGCTGAGGATCTGGGGTTGAAAAGTTGTTGGGCCCAGTTGCGTTTGCGCCGGCACAACAATGACCTCAGCGCGTCTGACTACGTCAGAGACCTGCTGGAGTTACCGGTCGGAATGGAGGTTCCGATCATCATTGCCATGGGCTATCCCGATGAAAAAAAGGCCGGTCATGCCGCCAGCACGTTACGCACTGAAAAAATCCATCATGAACGTTTCAGCCCTTAGGTTTTACTGTTATGGAGCCGTTTTTTGTGCGCCTAGGGGTTGATTTCCATTTAAGGAAATGACACCCTGAGGAACAAAGCAAGGCAAATGTGGTGCCTTGTCAATTTGTGACTTAAAAAAACAGGAGATGACATGACAGCAGTAGTAACAGGGAGCAAAATCAAAGTTCATTACACCGGCACCTTTGATGATGGCGAAGTCTTTGACAGTTCACGCCAGGCAGAGCAGCCTTTTGAGTTTGAGGTAGGTGCCGGTCAGGTGATCCCTGGGTTTGAGAATGCCGTAGTCGGTATGAAAGCCGGAGAAACCAAGCAGGTGCGTTTTACGGAAGAAGAGGCCTATGGACCTTACAATCAGGAAATGATCTTCGATGCGGATCCCAGCCAGTTTGAAGAAGGATTATCTCCCGAAGTGGGGCAGCAGTTTCAGACCCAGATGCAGGATGGAACTCCGTTGCTGCTCACGGTGAAGGCGGTCAGCGATGATAAGATCACCCTGGATGCCAATCACCCGATGGCCGGCAAAGCCCTTAACTTTGACCTGGAAGTGATCGAAGTGGGCTAATGAGGCCCATGTCAACACTCTAAGCTTAATCCGGTCCGATATTTTTATATCGGGCCTTTTTTATCGTGGGCTCGGCAGATTCAGTGGTTGATAGCCAGCCCCCAGGCCCCGATGATGAGGAGCCATGCCAGGGTTCCGCACCACAGATTAGTGCGGTAGGACGTTTTGTTCTTCCCCGGCCCGAGGGCAAAAACCAGAGCCAGTATTGCTCCACTGATAAAACCGAACAGATGGGCACCAATATCGGTGTTCTCGTCACCGACCCCGAACATGGCGAGTAACCCCAAAGCCGCCGCAAGGGGTATTGGCCAACGACGCCACAAACTAGTACGGTAGCGTAGCAGGTTGTAAAGAGCCAGCAAGCCGAGAGCGCCAAAAACCGCAGTTGATGCCCCGATTGAGCGATGGGTAGGGGATTGCACCAGAGCGTTAAGGCTGTTACCCAGAGCGCCGGCAACCAGGACAAGGAAAAAAGCTACCCCGGACCCCAGGATGCGGCACAACCGCAGAATCAGAATGCCGCCAAAAATAAGATTGCTGAACAGGTGCAAAAAACCGGAATGTAGTGTCAGGGCGGTGATGGTGCGCCACCACTGGCCGCTGCGGATATGGCTGACGTCGGCGTTACCCAGTGTCAGCCAGTTGATGTCCTCTAATCCAAGCAGTGACAATTGCTGATGGCTGAGAGGGTGGAACAGGAGCAGGGCAAAAACAACCCAGATGGTTGTTGCCTGGTTGTCTTTTAGGCTGGTAGCAGCGGGGGGCGGTGGTGGCCAGTTGCGGTTTTCCTGCTCATAGCTGATTAATTCCTGCAGTGCTTGCTGAAAAGAAGCGACGGGCACCAGCAACTGGAGATCATCCCCGTTCTTTTCGCTGCGCCAGGGAATATTCCGTGCCTGGAGGACCAATGACCAGTGCTTGAACTGGCGTTTGCTCAACGAACGGTCGGCAAGCCCATCGTGAAGCTGGGTGGGAATAGCAATCCAATCGGGGCGATCAATGTCGTGAACCGATTTAACGTCCATGCCCTATCATGACAGAAACTGATTTGTAAGTGACAGTCTTTTTATTGATCAAAGCAGGATGATATCCCCTGATGGCTGGAGGTTGGTACGATGACGGAAAACTATGGCAAAAAGGGGATGAGTGTCCGAACGCTGGCTGATGAATTGAACCTCTGGCGGCAGGTTGTTGCCGCTATTGAAACCCGGAGCGCCGCTGTTTCGAGCCGGCAATTGCTGGAAAAACTGGCAGCCATTCCGGTGACTCCGAGTCGTGCCGGCAAAAGGCTTGGTTGCTATGCTTATCGCGGCTCCGAGCCGGTGGTTATTCGGCTCCAGTTTGCGCAGGAAGAGGACAACCTGCGGCAGACGTTTCTGCACGAGATTGCCCACGCCTGTGACCATCTGAGTCAGCACGGTGGGCGGCGGCAGGTCGCACATGGCAGCAGCTGGCGGCAGTGGGCTCTTGCCCTGGGGATCGATACTGCCACGACCGGTTGTAGCCCAGCTGTGGTTGCCTTATATCAGCAGCGTCGCAAACTGGTGGCAGTTTGCCTGGAGTGTGGTGCCGAAATCTATCGGGTACGGCGCCTGAATCGTACAAATCGTTATCTTCATCCTCCCTGTGGCGGTATTCTCAAGCCGTTGTGAAGAAGACTCGTCCTTTGGCATTAGAGTTAGCTGTTGGTCAAGAAATCAAGAACCTGCTGCGGATGCTCTGCCGCCTTGGTAATTCTGGGCCAGTGTTTGACGACGATGCCCTGCTCATCGATGAGTACCGTTGAGCGGATGCAGCCGATACTGGTTTTTCCATACATTTTTTTCTCTCCCCAGGCTTGATACTCCTGCATCATGATTGTTTCGGGGTCGCTAAGCAGGACAAAAGGCAGATGAAACTGGCTGATGAATTTGTCGTGGGATGCCAGGCTGTCCTTGCTGACGCCGAGCAGCCTGACCTTCATCTGTACTAGCTGCCCATGCATCTCAGCAAAAGCACAAGACTCCTTGGTACACCCGGGGGTATTGTCTTTGGGGTAGAAGTAAATGATCAGTTTGTTGCCGGCATAGTCCGCGAGGCGGTGTTGTTTGCCATCGCTGCCGTGCAGACAGAAATCAGGAGCATGCTGTCCAGGTTGAATTGCCATAAGAATTATCCTTTCTCGTCTTCATCTAATAGGTGTTTGAGCTTTTCCAGCTTGCGATTGATCGCAGATGCGACCAGTTCCTCGCCGAACATCCAGCGCAGTTGTCCCACCATCAGGGTAACATCGGCCAGTTCGTCTATAACTTCATGGCGGGAGATTTTACCCCGCTTGAAATGTTTGAGCGCTGCAATCAACTCGGCACATTCTTCTATTGCCTGATCATATTGAGCGTCAACGCCCCAGCGGGCAATGGTTGCCTGGTAGATTTTATCCATGGATCGAGCCTTGTCGAAAGACAGAGATACAGGTCATTTTGCTTTTGTATCTGTTCAGCACAGGAGCCAAAGGCCCTGCGCAAGGATAGTGCTGAATAATTACTAATTACCTTACTTTTAACATACTTGTTTATGATTGGGGAGGGTGCGGCCCGCTACAGATGTTGATAAAGCAGTTGACAATATTTGACCAATCTAATAAATTCTCCTGCTAGTGGGGGAAGAGCCGGAGTGTTTTAATGAATCTTCTTATTGCCTTGATGCTGAGTTTTGGCAGCCTGTTTTTGCTGGTGTCTCTGATTCCGGTTGCCAGAATTATCAATCATCCTGGGGCCAAAGATATCGTAAATTACTGGCGCCTGCTTACGGTGCTGATTTGTCTGTTTCTGTGTGGATATCTTGCATATGCGTGGTTTCACTGGTGGACATATCGTGGTCCGGTTGATCTGATTGTTCCCACTATTTTTTTCTTTGGAGCGGTTTTTGTTCTTCTGGTAACCGTGTTGACGTTAAAAACAACCCAGGCGTTACAACGAACTTTCCAGTTGGAACGGGACAGCATTATGGACTCCCTGCTCGGAATATATAATCGCAGTTATCTGGATCGCCGTCTACCCGAACAGTTTTCCAGTGCCAAGCGCTATGGTCACGATTTGTCGGTGCTGATGATCGACATTGATCACTTCAAGTCAGTGAATGATAACTGGGGCCATCAGATTGGGGATCAGGTATTGCAGAATGTCACACGTATGATCAAGAATCGGGTGCGCGAAACAGATATCTTGTGTCGTTATGGTGGGGAGGAGCTTTTTATCCTCCTTCCTCATACTGGGGGGAGTGAGGCGATGACCAAGGCTGAAATGATTCGAACCGAGATTGAAACAGGAGCAGATTGCCCTCAGGTCCTTACGGTGAGCATTGGTGTTGCTGCCGTATCGAATCAGGTCGGTTCAGCGCCGGATCTGGTCTGGCAGGCCGACATGGCACTTTACCGCGCCAAAAACGGGGGGCGTAATCGCTGCGAGTTCTATTCTCCCCCGGTTTCTTGAGTACTCTCGCTGGGTTGCGTTGATTTGCCCTGCCGGCTAAAACAAGGGCTGGAAGGTGCCACCGTCATAAAAAGATTTTCTTCAGATGGTGTCGGGGCGTTCTTTATTTAAAAACATCGCGAGCTTTTCTTCTACCAGATTCAAGTGCACCAGCATTTTAGCTCGCGCCCGCTCCGGATCACGGGCTTCAATTGCCTCAAGAATGTCACGGTGGTGATTAAGCAGCAATTCAACATACCCCTCTTTGCTGTAAAATTCGCCGAGGGCGACCATAATCGTGGTTTGAAACAGGGTCTGAATGGTGTTCAGTACGTGAACCTGGATGGTATTGTGGGTTGCGGCAGTGATCGTCAGGTGGAACTGGAAGTCGATCTCCGGATCCCATCCGCCGCTTTCAGCTTGTTCCTCCATGACCGTATAGATTTCACGTAAGCGATCAATTTCCGGTTGTTCCGCTCGCTTTGCTGCCAAGTAGGCTGACCAGGTTTCCAGTCCCATGCGAACCTCGGTCAGGGCATGCAACATGCGTGGATCGCGACGTTCGACCATGCTGGCCAAAGGATCGGCCATGGCGACATCGGCAAGGGAGCGAACATAGGTCCCGCCGCCTTGACGGGACTCAAGAAATCCCATCGCTTCGAGCACCATAATTGCTTCACGCACCGAGGGGCGGCTGACACCTAAAAAAGTCGCCAGTTCACGCTCAGATGGGATGCGCTGACCGGGGCCGAGGTCACCACGTGAGATCAGCTCTTTAATCTGGTCAACGATTTCTTCTGATAATTTTTTGGGACGAATCGGTTTGAATACGGTGGCCATGTTTGTCTCCCGTTTATATGGTATGACCTTTTAGCATAGCCATTGAGTAAAAACAAGGGTCGTAAAAGCCGACAATATGCGGTTGCTTCATGTAGTTTGTTGGCGGCTTTTTTGACTGCGTTTATAGCGGGTAAACCATTCCTGAAATTCCTTTTCCTCGTGCTCCATCTCAAAAGCATTTACCAGACCGCGGGCCAGGGAAACGGCAACGGCACGATTGCGCAAGTTAAAGGAATCTCCATATTTTTCACTGTGGAACTGTTCCTGATCGAGACCCAGTTTGTTATACAGGGAGTTGAGGCGACTCTGAATGCCGCGCCGCGACAGATAACGGCGCTGCGCCATCAGGTTATCGGTCAGCCCCAGGGAAATATCGAGCAGCGCCTCATATTCGATGTCAGACAAGGCCGTCAAGCTGTGACCGGCGCGTCCTTGAACTTTGCGTACTTCAGGGGCGATCCAGCATTGTTCATCGATCAGGACGGTGCGAATGGCTGAACTGATCTGCTCCTTGCTTGCTGATTTAAGGACGTAGCCGTAGACCGTTTCCGGCGGAACTATTTTAACCAGGGAGCGTACGTACATTTCATCCTTGAATTGACTCCAGAAAACGATCCGTGCCTGCGGTTGCTTACTCCACAGTTGGCGGGCGAATTCCACCCCGTTGAGTTCCGGCATCTGAATATCACTGACAATTAACGGTCGCTTGCGTTCGCTGCCGATTTCCAGCGCCACCAGTCCGGTCGGCGCACGGGTAACGTTGACCTGCTCAGGCCATTGGGAAAAGAGGTGTTCGAGAAACTCCAAATCTTTGGGGTTGTCTTCAGCAATGAGGATTTCCAGGGGGGTTGGCATGCTTGACTCCGTTAACTTGAAATGGCGGTGTCCAGGGTGAGTTCAAAGCGGGTACCGCTG
Organism: Pelovirga terrestris; assembly: GCF_014773365.1. Classification (GTDB taxonomy): domain Bacteria; phylum Desulfobacterota; class Desulfuromonadia; order Desulfuromonadales; family Geopsychrobacteraceae; genus Pelovirga; species Pelovirga terrestris. The sequence continues at coordinate 76,634 of NZ_JACWUN010000007.1, read as the reverse complement.
GAGAAGCGTGACGGCTTCCACTGTACCTGAGCACCAATGGCTCTGGCGCGCTCTCGGATATTATTGAGTCCGCGTCCCTGTTCGTGTTTTCGGTCGCTATTAAAGCCACAGCCGTTGTCTTCAACAGAAAACACCAGGGTTGCTTCACGCAGTTCCAGATTAACCTCGTAGCGGCTGGCAGCTGCATGCTTGTGAACGTTCTGGATAGCCTCAATGGCTACGCGATAAATGGTCAGTTGTTTGATCCGATCAAGCTTCAAGTCTGCCACTCGGGAGTCGATATGCAGATGGCAAGCCGGGCTGCCTGTTGGCTGGTCAAGCTGATCGATATGGGCTTCGATGGCGGCACCGAGACCAAGAATATCGAGGGTTTGTGGGTGCAGGTTGTTCATGATGTCGCGCAGGTTGGCGATGGCCTTGTGAAGATCGCGTTCGAGGCCGCTGATACGGTCACCGGCAGCATCCAGAGTCTGCAGCTCGGACAGGGATTGCAGGCCGCGCAGAATGCCGGACAGGTCGGAGAGTGATTGATCATGGAGATCCATGGCAATGCGGCGGCGTTCTTCTTCCGCTCCTTCCAGGAGTTTTTCGGTACCGACGACCTGAATCAATCGGGTCGCCATGCGATTGATGGAACGCGCCAGAACATCCATCTCGTCTTGAATGCGCTCCGGAACCGGCGGCAGATCGATACTGCCGTCGGCAATGCGGGCGGCATTGGCGGAGATGGTCTGGATCCTGCTTAAAATGCGCCGACTGAAATAGATGGAGATCGACAGTCCCAGCAGTACGGCGATAATCAACACCCCGATAGTCACCAGAACCGTCCGTTCAACCAGTTGGTTGATATCCTGTTCATGGGCCTGGCGCAGGTGATTTCGATGGTTCTGAGTCAGGCTGGAGAGGCCGGAAAGTTCAGCCCTCAGCTGGGCAAACAAGGGTGCTGTGTTTTCAGGTTCGAGACCGGCAGCAGGGTTAAGACTGCGCGCCAGATCGGCCAGATAGGCAATCTGTTCGGAGCTTTTTACCGTTCCAACAGGCTCAATCCGGCCAATGGCCGAGAGCAGACGTTCATAAAGATCAACAATGAGCGCCAGGTCTTCCGGGGCAGCCATGCCGCTGTGCTGAATGACACGCAGTAAAACGTGCAGTCTGCGAGCCGCCATGTCAGCCTCAGCCAGAGCGACAAAGGTGGTTTCTGCCGCTTTAATGCTGCGTCTTTTGCTGTTGAGGTCCCAGTAGGTGTAGTGCATGAACCCCAGCAGCAGCAGCAGCAGCAGCAGGATCGTCGCTGGAGCGAGAAGAATCTGTTGTTTGACCGTTATGCGCATCAGCGGATGCTATCATGTTCGTTGACGGTTGAAACTGTGCGGATGCGCAGAGACCTCATTTTTTCAGGCCAAGATGGCGGAATGCTGAATCGGCCAGATCGACCATCCCTTCAATGGTTTTTCGGTAGAGCCGGCGGATAGGCACATCATTGACATGGAGCTGTTCATCCATTTGTTGCAGGAGTATCTTGTCGCCGGCAGCAAAGGTATCAAGTGCGGTGGCGGCCTGCGGGTCGATGCCGATCAGGAAGCGATAGTCATGTTTTTCATGGCGGACGGAAATGAGCAGCAGGGTACGCTCAATGTCGCCACTGCGGAAATTGTGTCGGGATGTTTTTGCCAGCAGGCGGGCCACGCAGCGTTGCTTTTCACCGAGGACTGTCTCCAGGCTCATGCCGGCGGGTTTAAGCCGGCCCAGGGAGATCTCGTCGCCGGATTGAGAGGTGGTTGGTTGGCGTTCAAGAAAACTTCGTTCGGTTTCCAGCAATACCACCACGTTATTGTTGATTGGCCCACCAATAGAGTGCGACAGCGCCGCCTGATATCGACCGCTGGTCAAGAAACGATGGTTTTCAACAATTTGCACCATGCCGGTTGCCCCCAGCGGGTGGCCGCGTCCTTTCAGGCCGCCGGTCAGATTGGTGGGAAAACGTCCGGTGGGTCCGGTAAGGTTATTATCAAGGAGCCCTTCCAGTAGCAGGCTTCGGGGAATTACGCCGAGATCGACCAGGTTGATTGGACCAAAGCCGTTAAACGGGTCGTGCATGTTGATATGGAGGGATCCAGCCAGCTGATCAAGACTACTGAGCTTCGCCTTGTCCAGGGCCTGGGTGAGGGCGATCCGGGTTGCTGGAAAGCTGGTGAAGGTCAAGCGGTCTGCAATGGTCGGTATATCGGTTCCGGAACCGATACCGCTGACCCGGACCGCGCTCGGGGCTGCGGTCAACAGACAGGCAGCAACGCCATCCGACATGGGGCAGAAATCGTAGTAATGCAACGGATCATAGTATAGATAGTTTTTGCCGCTCGTGATATCAGCAAAATAGGTGTCGACGGGGATCTCATAATTCAGATGGGCATCAGGGTTTTGTGCGGCATAATGGTGAGCTCGTTCGGTCAGGCGTGCTGAAAACGAAGTCCACTGATCCTCGGAGAGGTTGAATTCTTCCATCAGGCTCCGCGCTACCAGGGCTCCACAGGCGGGCATGGTCAGGCCGTATTCTGCTTCCTCGCGATCGATCACCCCGGCGACAATACGGGTTGCCGCAGCGGTCGTGGCGTCGGTCATCTTCTGGATGCCAATGGCCAGTACCTGGTCGTGCTGGCCGGAAGCGACCTCAAGGTAAGCGGCCTCAAAGGCGCTGGCGCCGGAGGACGAGGCCGTATCAACCAGGATCGATTTGGCCCCGCTGATGCCGAGGCGACCACTGATTTTTGCTGCCACATTGTCGATGCCGGAAAAAGCGAACGGATTCTGACTGCCAACAATAATACAGCCAATTTTTTGCAATGAGGTGTGATGCTTTTGCACCAGGGGGCTAAGCTGATCGACAAGCTCAAAGAAGCTCAGTGCCGGACGATGATGACCGTTATATTTGCCAACCGGGAGCATTAAGGAGTCGGCCAGGTAAACAGGTCGTGGTTGGAAGGACATTGACGACACCTCCAGGTGAATATTAAAAAAAAACCCCGAAGACCTGGAGGGGGGGTAGGTCTTCGGGGCCGGAGTCTCCCGAAAGAGCTCCATTTGTAGAGACACTACACGATGAGAGGGTGATTGTAAAGTAAAAAAGTCAGTGGCGACGAAAAAAAGGATTGCCGGCAAACACGCTTTTCGAGTTTATCCCCTGGTGCTGTTGTTCCGGCTTTTCGGCAAGGTGATGGTAAAGCTGCTTCCTTGTCCGGGAGTGGAGGAGACGCTGATGCTCCCATGGTGGGCATCAACAACCCATTTGACAATGGCTAAGCCCAGACCTGTGCCACCATCGTATTGATGGATATTTTTATCCACCCGGTAAAATCTGTCAAAGATATGCTGGAGGTGGCGCTCCTCGATACCGATTCCAGTGTCGCTGATCCTTATCGTCACCGCAGATTCTGTGACCCTGGCAGCGATAGTAACGACCCCTGACGTGGGGGTATAGCGAATAGCATTGGTCAGTAAATTCAGAATGGCCTGCCTTAAGCGCAGTTCGTCAGCTTGGATAACGATCCCGGTGTCTGGGCAATCCAGCTCGAGCAGAATCTCTTTTCCCCCGGCAAGGACCTGCCCTTGACGTTGCAGGTCTTTCAGCAATTGATGCAGGCTAATAGTTGTTGGTTGTAGCGGAATCTCCCCCAGATCACTTTTGGATAGGGTCAGCAGATCGTCAACCAGATAACTCATGCGAGTGATCTCTTCCAGATTGGATTCCAGCACCTGGCGAATGTCGGTAATTTCACTTTTGCGCCGTAGGGCAATTTCCGTTTCGCCACGCAAAATGGTCAGGGGTGTGCGCAGTTCATGGGCAACGTGGGCTGAAAATTGGCGGGCTCGATGGAGCGCGGAAAACATCCGCTCGATCAATCGATCACAGCTTTCGGCAAGTTCGCGCACTGCCGTTGAGTTGAGCTGGTCTGTGGCCAAGGGCTGGGTGGGCTGGTCCGGCCTGATATCGTCAATATGTCTGAGCAATCGTTTTAAGCCCTGGTTGTTGTGCTTGCGCTGCAGACTAACAAGATAGTGCGAGGCCGCCGCTATGATAAGGAGCGATGCAAGAAGCAATGCCAGGCGCCAGCGCAACAGGAGGGCCGAGAAGGAGCCAAGGTCCGTACTTAAGAGTTGGTAAGCGATTATTTCACTCGAATCTTTTATCGGCCACGCCAGGGCGCGTCGGGTTTTATTCTGGCTGACGGAAAAAAAGAGGATTTTGTTGCCAGTCGGTAGCTGGTCGGGCATGGCAACCTGTGAGTGACCCCCCGAGGTAGAGAAGCAGATCAGGTCGCCGCTGGGGGAATAGCGGGCAAAGTGCCATTCGTCCAGTAGTCGTTGCAGGGGGGCCGTGGCCAACTCACAAGAAGTGGCTGTTGTTCTTTCTTCCAGCGGCAAGTTGAGCTGGAGATAGTCAAGGATGTCGGCAGTCCGTTGCAGCTCTGTGTCAATGCGGTCAAGCATTCCTTGATAAAGGGCAGATTGCCACAAAAAAGCGCTGATTCCCAGGATGACTGCCAGGGCCATCAGGGGCGGCGATAGTAACTGCCTGCAGAAGGTTCTGAGGAAGGGCAATCTATTCCGGCTCCCTGAGCATATAGCCAACACCTCGCACCGTGTGGATCAGTTTTGTGTCAAAGCCGCGATCAATTTTTTTGCGCAGATAATTGACGTACACATCAATAATGTTGGTGAAGGTGTCAAAGGTATAATCCCACACCTGCTCAGCAATCATGGTACGTGTTAGTGCCTGATTAGGGTTGCGCATGAAGTATTCCAGCAGAGCATATTCCTTGGAGGTCAGGTCGATCTCCTTATCGTTTCTCCAGACTTTATGGGATACCGGGTCGATGCGTAGATCAGCAAATAACAGTTCGGCGCCCCGATCCCGGGCGTTGCGCCTGATCAGGGCCTTAACCCGAGACACCAGTTCGGCAAAGGCAAAAGGTTTGGTCAGGTAATCATCGCTGCCGCAGTCCAGTCCGGCAACGATATCTTCCACGGTGTCTTTGGCCGTCAGACACAGTATCGGGGTGCTGACGTTCTTCTCGCGCAGGGATTGAATCGCGCTGAGTCCATCCATTTTAGGGAGCATGACATCCATCAGAATCAGGTCGTACTTTCCCGTGGCGCCCAAGGTCAGTCCGGTCTCGCCATCTTCAGCCAGATCGACAGAGAGTCCTTCCTCTTCGAGGCCACGCTTGATAAAACCTGCGACTTTTTTTTCGTCTTCAACCACCAGGATACGCATGGACTGTCTCCTTTAAATTGTAACCAATCAGGACGGTGCGTGTAGTTAGTTTTAATCTACAGAGGCAAACTCTTGGGGCAATAAAAACCTGCAAGCTACCTATTTCAATGTGGAAAGCAATAAAGAAACCTTATTGAATAGTGAACGCTCATGAGAAGTTTCCGGAGACTTTAGCAGGTTGGGGTTGTGAGTGCAAGGATAATAATAGTGTTTTTTAATTTTAGCCTCAGGGGGGGGGACCGGTAAGCTTACCAAGCACTGGGATCTTTGTGCCCTGGTTCGGTAAAACCAGGCAAGTGGGAGATTATCTGTTGATTTTTATATATAATTTCTGCTAATTAGTGAGCATGAAAGAAAACTATTTGTCCATAGATGTTAAACTCAAAGGGGTATTGGTTGAGGTGGCTTGCGCAGTGCTGATGGAGCAGCAGTGCTGTGGCATCCTGATCGAAGACAGGCAGTTGGATACCTTTGAGGTGCCCGATAACCCGTTGGATCTGGATAAAGATTACACCTTGACGGCCTATTTTGCCCTGGAAGTCCCCGCTGCACTGCTGCTTCAACAGCTCTGGTCGGCTTTTGCTGCGTTGCCGGTGTTTACCCCTGGTACCCTCAGTTTGACGGCCAGTCAATCTTTACCGCAGGTTGATTGGGCTCAGAGCTGGAAACAGCACTTTACCGGTTTTCAGGTTGGCAATCGGCTGATTGTCCATCCGAGCTGGGAAGCTCCGTATGTCGAAAAAAACCAGGTAGCAATCGAAATTGATCCGGGTATGGCCTTTGGTACCGGCACCCACGCAACCACGCGGCTGTGCTTGGACGCCATCGCCGAGCAACTGGAGGGCCATCAACGCCCCCTGCGATTGCTTGATGTTGGTACCGGATCGGGTATCTTGGCCATAGGTGCTGCGGCGCTTGGTTGTGACCGGGTGGTTGCAACCGATATCGATCCGGTGGCTTGTGAGGTAGCGCGGGAAAATGTGGTGCGCAACAATCTTACTGGACGGATAACCGTGACCAGCGATCCCCTGGAAAAGATTGATGGTCATTATGACCTGGTGGTTGCCAATATCCTGGCCGAGGAAAATATCCGCCTGAAAAAGGCGTTGCTTCAACATGTGCGACCCGGAGGTTGGCTGATATTATCAGGCATCCTCAAGGAAAAAGAATCCCTGGTCACAGCAGCCTTTACCGGCACGGAGCTAAACGTGTTGCCACCACGTTACCGTGAAGATTGGGTCTGTCTGGTATACCAGCGACAGCAAGTGGTATGAGACGTTTTTTGGTGACCGATGTGGATTTTCGACTGAATGAAAGCGTCCTGTTGCCTGAGGGTGTCCAGCATCACCTGCTTCGCGTATTGCGCCTCGAGCCGGGAGCGACCTTTCGGCTTTTTGATGGTAGTGGTCAGGTTGCTGATGCGGTTTTGCAGGATGGTGGTCGTGCTTGTTTGTGTCGCCTCCACGACAGCTTGCCGGCACCCTGTCAGATCAGCCTGATTCAGGGTGTCCCCAAGGGAGATAAGACTGAGCTGATCCTGCAAAAGGGGACTGAGCTGGGGGTCAGTCAGTTTCACCTGGTCACCACCGCACGGAGTGTTGTCCGCTTCAAAAACAGGTCGCATCAGTCGTTACGCTGGCAAAAGATAATTGAGGAGGCGGCCCGCCAGAGTGGCCAGTATCATCTGCCCCGGTTGCAGTGCAGTAACTCTTTGAAGGACGTCCTGGGAGACGATCCGGCGGACCTGAAGCTTCTGCTGTGGGAAAAGTGTGAGACGCCGTTGGCGGACGTTCTGGGCGATCAGAGGTACCAGCGAATTTCGGTCATGGTTGGTCCTGAGGGCGGAATCACCGAAGCAGAGGCGGCTGAGGCGGTCTCACACGGATATCAAGCCGCCAGTCTGGGACCGAGAATTTTGCGTACAGAGACCGCCGGGCTTGCGATAATCGCTGTTTTACAATATCTTTATGGCGATTTATCCGGTAATACAGGCTCAATTTAGCGAACCTATTCATCTGGAAAGGACATGTCATGAAGTGCCCCAAGTGTGGCTACAACAGCTTTGATTACCTCGACAGCTGTAAAAAGTGTGGCAAGGATCTGGTAGAGTTCAAGCAGCGCTTCGGAATCAAAAGTGTTCTGTTTCCCGGTGCTGGCGCGGTAGTGGCAACTGATCCGGCTCAGGATAGCGACGAGGCTTCGGAGTTGGCCGCTGCGACAGCACTCGGTGCTGCAGATGCCTCTGCGGCTGCCAAGGTCACGGAGCCGGCGGATGACAGCGCCGCTGGCGACGACTTCGGTTTTGACTTTATGGGCGAAAGCAGTGAAGAAGAAGATCTTTCCTTCGATGAACTGTTTGAAGAGGCTCCGCAAGACGACGACATGGAAGAGTCCCTTGACGCGCCTAAAAATGCGGCCGCAACCGAGGCGGCAGAGGTACAGGAAAATGACTTTGCTTTCGACATGCCCGAGGCCGATGACGATCTGGAGGACGACTTCGGATTTGATGCTGAGGATGTTGAGGCGCCGGATACTGAGCCTGAAAAACCCAAGGGATCTGCGGAGGGCCCCTCCGACCCTTTTGACTTACCGGAGTCTTCGCCCGTGGTGGGGGCTCCGGTAACCACTATTCCTGCTCAAGCCTCAACGACTGGTGCAGCGGCGGTAGCTTCCTCCGTGGTAGAGCAGCGGTGGGCGGATGATCAGGAACCTGCTGAACAAGAGCTTTCGTCCGAACCTGCTGCTGCAGAGATTTCGTCTGACGCATTGAATGTCGGTCAGGACCAACTTCGGGCTGTGGCTGAGGAAGCACCAGCCGAAGCAGATAATGAAGGAACCGTGCCGGTGGAACCGGCATCGCTGGGGGGACGCTTTGCTTCCTTTGTTTATGATGCGGTGATTCTCCTCGTCATTGGTCTGGGCTTCGTTGTTGCTGCCGAACTTTCCATGTCCAGAGAAACCGGACCATTACCGACCATGGATACGTTGATCGATCTGTCGGTTCCCTATTTTCTGATACTGTTTTCCCTCACCTTCGGATATTTTACCTTGTTTCATTTCCTCGCCGGTCAGACCCCCGGCAAAATGCTGACCAGCTTGCAGGTCGAAACCTGTGACGGTGAACCCCTGACCTTTTCCCAGGCCTTTCTGCGCAGTGTCGGCGGTCTGCTACAGCTTCTTCCTTTTGCTCTAGGCTATCTTCAGTTACTGTTCAGCGGTGATGGTCGTGGCTGGAATGACCAGCTCGCAGGGACCCGGGTTGTCAAGGTTCCCCCCAAGCAATAGTTTATCCCATTCTTAAAGCGATAAAGGATTCCAGGTTCGGGCATTTGATGAATTCATTATGCTCAAGTTCCCAGGCGATGGTGGAGCTCGGCATCGGACCGTAGTCGTGGCCAGGATAGACCCTCGTCGTTGGCGCCAGTTGTTTCAGCCGCTGCAGGCTGGTGTAGAGCTGACTCACGTCGCTGCCGGGCAGGTCAGCCCGGCCGCAGCGGCTGACGAACAGGGTGTCGCCCGAGATAATCGCATCTGCGGTAGCGAACACCACTGAACCGGGGGAATGTCCAGGGGTGTCCATGACGGTGATGGATGAATTGCCGATGGGCAGCTGCATCCCCTCTGACAATGCGATATCGGCAGCGGGAACCGCATCCGGGTGAGCGGCAAGTTGAATGCCGCCGCCGGCCAGAATGTCGCCGTTGCCTGTGATATGATCCTGATGACCGTGGGTGTTGAGTAACAGTCGTACCTTCACCTTACGGCTGACAGCTTCATCAAGCACCAGCTGCGGACGCATCGACGGATCGACGATGGCGCCCTCACGGGTTTGGGGACAGTAGAGCAGATAGGAGAAGTTCTCCATATCACTCGTCTTGAGCTGGACAATTTCGAGGGCTACCATGGGTACGTCACCGGTTCTTTTTTGCCGATGTGGCGGATTTCCATATCGATGATTTTAAAATGATCTCCGGTCTTGTGGACCACCCATTCGTCTCCCTCTTCAGGGGGCTGGGGGAATTCGCGGGAACCTAGAAAAACATCGTCATTATCGATCATCCCCCACCAGTCAAGGGAACCGGTCTGCCAGATCTTGGTCTTGAGAAAAAAGGCCATTGTTTCTCCTGTGTTTGGCGGTAAGTGGTTGAGCCATGTGAACTTAAGCCCTATAGTAGCAGAGAGAGTCAGGCAGCGACAACCAGGGATAATAGCATTTGTTCAGTGGTGAAGATGGAGCCCAATAGTGGGGGAGATGGAGGGTTGAAGCAATGAAATTCACCAAAATGCATGGCGCCGGTAACGATTATGTTTATGTCAATTGTTTTGAAGAACAGATTGATGATCCGGTGAGTTTGTCGCAACAAATCAGTGATCGCCATTTTGGTGTTGGTTCAGACGGGCTGATCCTGATCTTGCCTTCTGACTGTGCCGATCTGCGCATGCGCATGTTTAATGCCGATGGCAGCGAAGCGGAAATGTGTGGTAACGGCATTCGCTGTGTTGCCAAATATGCTTATGACCATGGTCTGATGCAGAAAACCGACATCCGGATCGAGACCGGCCATGGTGTTCTTGATCTTCATCTGTACGTTGGTAGCGCCGGTCGAGTGGAACGGGTGCGTGTTGCTATGGGGCGACCTGGGTTGACCAGGGCGACCCTGCCGATGTCCGGCCCGGCCAACGATCAGGCCCTCAATGTCCCCCTTGATCTTGCCGGCCACTCCCTCGAATTGACCTGTGTTTCCATGGGTAATCCCCATGCGGTGATCTATGTCGACGAGGTGGAGCAATTTCCGGTTGCCGAGATTGGTCCCCTGATTGAGCATCATCCCTGGTTCCCCAGGCGTACCAACGTCGAATTTGTTCAGATTATCTCGCCCGCTGAGGTGATTCAACGCACCTGGGAGCGTGGTGCCGGTGAAACCCTGGCCTGTGGTACCGGTGCCGCAGCAGTGACGGTTGCCGGGGTGGTGACCGGACGGACCGAGGGCAGAATCACTAACCACCTGCGGGGTGGAGATCTGTATATGGAATGGCTCGATGGTGGCGAGGTGCTGATGACCGGTCCGGCGGTCGAAGTATTCAGCGGGATTTATGCCCCAGGCTAAAAAAGGTTACAGGATGAAAGCGGTACTTTTTGATCTGGATAACACCCTTTATGCGCCGGATTGTGATCTGTTTTCCTTGATTGATGTACGCATCAACCGCTATATGGAAGAGATTGCCGGTATTGCCCTGGCCGACGTCGATGGATTGCGGCGTCGCTACTGGCACGACTATGGGGCCACCTTGCTGGGGCTGATTCGTCATCATGAAGTCGATCCGGAAGATTATCTCGACTACGTTCATGATGTGGATGTTGCCAGTCGTCTGGTGCCTGATCCTGCCCTGCGCGCTGTTCTCAGGGATTCCGGCATCCCCAGCTATGTCTTTACCAACGGTTCGCGTGGTCACGCCGATCGAGTCCTGGGTGCTCTTGGTATTGCTGACCTGTTTGTCGATGTCTTTGATATCCGGATTGCGGGATACCAGCCCAAACCCAATCCCGACCCCTATCAGCAGGTGCTGGGGCGGCTTGCTCTGCAGGGAGAAGACTGTGTGATGGTCGAAGATCAGCTGCAGAACCTGCAAACGGCAAAAACATTCGGTATGACCACCGTCCTGGTTGCCCCTGAAGGTCAGGCTGGAAGCGATGTTTCGTGGGTCGACAGTCATCTTCAGGCAGTGGGTGACATTGCTCCCTTGCTCAGTCGTTGGCGTGCCGGTTTCATTGATGGTTGATCCTGCCCCCTCGCAGTTATTGCTCGGCACCCATGTGTCGATTGCCGGGGGAATGGAACAGGTTTTTTCCCGGGCCGGTCTCATCGGCGCTACCGCTATTCAGGTGTTCACCCGCAATGCCAGTCGCTGGCAGGCTCCGCCCTTGACCGAAGATACCGTTGCGGCGTTTCGCGCGGCCCGACAGGCAAGCGCTGTGCGCTCTGTTGCTGCTCATAGCAGTTATCTGCTGAATCTCGCCAGCCCCGATCCAGACCAGCGGCAACGCTCGATCCTTACCTGCCTGGACGAACTGGATCGCTGTCGACGGCTCGGGATCGAGTCACTGGTTATTCATCCCGGCTCGCACAAGGGGGAAGGGGTTGCTGCCGGGTTGACAACCTTGTGTCGAAGTTTTGAGCAGATTTGTCGGCAAGGTGGTGAAGAGGTAACCATCTTGTTGGAAAATACCGCCGGCCAGGGCCATTCCCTCGGGGCGTCGCTTGATGAGTTAGCCTGGGCCCTTGAACGCCTTGATCACGGACGTTTCGGTGTCTGTTTTGATACCTGTCACGCCTTTGCTGCCGGCTACGACATCAGTTCCTCACAAGGCTATGAGCAACTGATGGAGCAGGTTGACCGGTTGATCGGGTTTGATCTTGTGCAGCTCTTTCACTTGAACGACAGTAAAAAACCCCTGGGCTCCAGGGTGGATCGTCACGAGCATGTCGGGCAGGGGTTGATCGGCGTTGAGGGATTTCGGTGTCTGATGCAGGATCAGCGCTTTGCCGATTGCCCCAAAATTATCGAAACGCCGCCGGGCGAAAGCAACTGTCACGATCTGGAAAATCTGGCCCTGTTGCGACAGCTGGCGCAACCATAGAGCTGAATCTTTAAAAAAGGATATATCATGCGGGCGGTAGTACAGCGGGTGACTCAGGCGGGAGTGACGGTAGCAGAAAAAAGAGTGGCAGATATTGCCGTTGGTTTGCTGGTGCTGCTGGGGATTGAGCAGGGAGATAATGAAAAGGACGCCGCTTATCTTGCCGATAAAATTGCCGGTCTGCGGATTTTTGAAGATGCAGCGGGTAAAATGAATCTGTCGGTCGCCGATCTTCAGGCTGAGGTGCTGGTTGTGTCGCAATTCACCCTGCTTGGAGACTGCCGCAAAGGCCGGCGTCCCGGCTTTTCAACCGCGGCAGCACCGGAGGTGGCTGAGCCCCTGTGCGACCGTGTTGTTGCCCTGTTAAGGGAGCTTGGGGTCAGGGTGCAAACCGGGGTTTTTCGGGCCGATATGGCGGTGGATCTGGTGAATGATGGGCCGGTGACCTTGCTCATCGACAGCAGAAAATTGTTTTAGCTGGAGGGTAAAATGAGAAGACTGATCCTGATCGTCATTTTTTGTCTATCGCCAATGATGGTGGAAGCGACTTTGTACTCCTGTCGTGACAGCGAGGGCCGACTCCATGTGACCGATAATTTGCAGTCCCTGCCGGATGAGTGTCGCGCTGATGTGCGTGAAGTCGAGGCCGGCGATCCTGACAACCTGCATTTTGTTCCCGAAACGTCCCCTCCTCCGGTAGAGGACACCCGTTCCCGTTTTGAGCTGGAGGTGCTTGAACAACAGCGGCGGCAGCAGGAGCAGGAACAACGTGAAGAACAGTTGATCCGTCAGGCACGGAGTTTGGTTTCCCGGTTTGAGCAGGCCCAGCAGGATCGGCGCAATGCCATCAGGCGTTGGAGTGCTGATTCACGTCGTACAATTGAACAAGCGGCTACTGACATGGCTGCAGCCCGCAACGGTAAGCAGCAGTTGCTGACCACTCTTGGGCAACAGCGGGTGTCGATCAGGACCTCTGAACAGGTGCGGGCCCTTCTGGAGCAGATCCCCGAACCTTGATCGGTGAGCCGAGTGGGGAACAGACCTTTATTTGTCCTTGAGCCGTTCATTGATGTGGGTGCGTAGCCGCAAAAAAGCGTCATTATTAATAGTACGGGGCTTTTCCAGATCAATCTCGATATCATGACTGATTCGCCCCGGGTTCTTTTCAAACAGCAGAATCCGATCACCGAGCAGCAGCGCTTCGCTGACATCGTGGGTAACAAAGAGGATGGTTGGTGCGAATTGTCGACGCAGTTCCTGCAGCTGGCTGCGGCTTATGTCATTCTCCCGGCACGCTTGAAAAACAGGCGCAGCAGCAGGTGCAGGCCGGTATCGCATATGCGACCGATCAGGGCAAACAGGATGATGCCGACGATGATGATAGCGTTGCGCCCCAGCATGCAAAAAGGTTGACCGGGAAGGGTCAAATGGATAATTTTGATGAATCCGATAGTATCTATCGTGTAGGCCGATAGGAGCGATTATGACCTTGCGTCAGCTTGAACTGTTTGTCGCGGTTGCCGAAACCGGCAGTTTTTCCCGTGGTGGTGAGCTTTTGTCCCTGACCCAGTCAACGGTGAGTCAACATATTGCTGCTTTGGAGGAGGAGTTCGGGACACGACTGCTGGATCGGATCAGCAAAGGGGTTATCCTTACTGCCGGCGGGAAGGTTTTTCTCCATCAGGCCCGGATGATTCTGGCCGAGGTTGATCTACTGAAACAGGCGATGAACCGTTTTCATGGCATTGATCATGCTCACCTTGAGCTGGGGGCGAGCAATATTCCCGCCAATTACCTGGTGCCAAGGTTGCTGCCGTTATTGCAAAAGCATTATCCGGGAATTTCAATGACGGTGGGAATGGGTGATACCCAGCAGGTTCTCGATGATATCCGTACTCAGCGGGTGGAGCTGGGACTGGTCGGCGGTCGCATTGAAAATAATCTTTACCGTTACACGCCGATTATGTCGGACGAATTGATTTTGATTGCCGGCGCCGATCATCCTTTGTGCGAGGTTGGAACGATCAGTCTCGATCAAGTGTTTGAGCTGGAGTTGGTGGTTCGAGAAGACGGTTCCGGAACCTGGCAGAGCCTGAAAAATGCCTTGATTAAAGCGGGTTGTGACCCGCAGTCACTGCATGTGCTGGCGCGCCTGGGAAGCAACGAAGCGGTACGTCGTACCGTCGCAGCCGGCTATGGCTGCGCTTTTGTTTCTGATCTGTCGGCCAGAGAAAGCATCCAGCGCGGGGAACTGCGTCGGATTGAGGTCGATGGGCTGCGGATTGTCCGGCAACTCTGGCTGGCAGAGATGGCTGAACGCACCATCTCCCCGGCGGCCCAGGCGGTAAAACAGCTGGTTCTTGAAACCTTTGGAAACGGCGAATGATAAGGCCGGTCCGAAGGGCTTTACATTCTCCATTTTCCGGTTAAACTATGTTGTGTTATTTTCTGCAGACAAAATGCTATTAATTTTCACGGATCGACTTGTTACTAATGAAAAGGAGCGCTGCTAATGAGAAAACAGATTATTCGCTATATCGGTAAGCCTTTGTGTCTTTTCCTTGTTCTGTGTTTTCTTACCGTCGACGTCGGTATCCGTAGTGCGCAGGCAGGGATGATCAGTACCGAGTCGGTTCTTGCTGCACAGACCAATCATGCTGCGCGCTCGCAGGTTGTGGATTTTTTTGCGCGCGAGGATGTTCAGCAGGTCATGATGAGTCAGGGGGTGGCTGCTGATGAAGTTGCTGCGCGGGTCGCCAGCCTTTCTGATGCGGAGATTATGCAGATTGCCGCCGAACTTGATCAACTTCCCGCTGGGGCCAGCCTCGGTACGGTGGTCGGTGCCGTCCTCTTTATTTTTGTGGTCCTGCTGATTACCGATATTTTGGGGTATACAAAGGTCTTTACCTTTGTCCAGCCCATTCGTTAGATGCTGGAACGCAGTTTAAAAAGCGCAGGTAGGCGGTGGCTTGCCTGCGCTTTTTTTGGTAGTTTTATTCTCATTGCGAGCGGCTGCAGCTCCTATCAATATCCCCATGCTTTACGCCCTGAGCCGCAACGACTTCACCTCAGTGAGGCCCCTTTTTTTGCCCAGCAAGAGTACCAGTGTGGGCCGGCAGCGCTGGCCATGCTGCTGGCGTGGAATGGCCACGACGTTTTCTTGCCCCAACTGGAGGGACAGGTTTACTCGCCGGAGCTTCAAGGGAGTCTGCAACCGTCTATCGTTGCTGCTGCTCGGCGGCAGGGTTATCTGGCATATCCTCTGAGTGGCTGGTCTGAACTGGTGGCGGAGTTGAAAGGTGGGCAACCGGTGATGATTCTGCAGAATCTTGGCTTGTCCTGGTATCCCCGGTGGCATTATGCCGTGGTCATTGGTTACGATCAGGGCGAAAAAAGGGTCCGGCTCCATTCCGGAGTTTACCCTGGCATGGAGATGTCAATGGGGGTGTTTGAGCGCACTTGGCGCCGGGCTGATTATTGGGGGCTGGTGGTCGTTCCCCCGTCTGTCTTGCCGAGCAGTGCAACCGAAATCGCCTATCTGACCGCTGTGGTTGGTCTGGAACGGGCCCGACAATTTTCAGCTGCTACAACCGCTTATCTGACTGCTACCAAGGCCTGGCCCGACAGTTTTGTTGCCTGGATCGGGGCAGGGAACAGCAGCTATCAGGCAGGAGACACGGCGACGGCCATCCGTTCTTTTCGTCAGGCGGCAGCGCTGCGGCCTGACGACGGTATTCCCCTGAACAACCTGGCCCTGGTACTTGCGCAGGCAGGACGCCGCACGGAAGCCCTGGCAGTAATTGACCAGGCGATCGCTCAGGGTGGGGATCGTCAGGAGGTGTTTCGACAAACCCGCCAGAAGATTGTTGCTGATAGCGCACCGATCAACTGAACTGATTCTGCCCTGGCATCAGGCAGACCCTGTTTACTTCAGCAGTTTGCTGATGATTTCCCGGTATTTGGTTTCGATGATGTGGCGCTTTTTTTTCAAGGTGTTGGTCAGTTCTTCGCCGGCGGTAAACTCCGTATCAAGAAAATGAATGTTCTGGAGTTTTTCAAAGGGCTTGAACCCTTTTTTGGCATTCAGCAGCGTATTGATTTCTGCCTTCACTCGGTCGAGGACCTTTTGGTCAGCAAGTAATTGGTCCTTGGTCTCGGTCAGTTGCTCAGCCTTATCGGCGATGAATTCACGTAGTCGTTCCATATCGGGAATAATCAGTGCCCCCAGCCCTTTTTTGTCCTGTCCGACCAGAACCGCATCGGTGACGAAGGGGAGTTGGGTAATGGTCGATTCAATCCGACTGGGATCGATGTTCTCACCGCTGGCCAGAACAATAATCTCTTTTGAGCGACCGGTAATAACCAGTTCGCCGCTCAGGGTCAACTTGCCCAGATCACCGGTGCGAAAAAAACCGTCCGTAGTAAAGGCGTTGTGATTTTCTGTGTCGTCCTGGTAATAACCGGGAAACACCTGCTCCCCGCGGACCTCAATCTCCCCTTCTTCGCCGGCGGCCAGTATTCGACCATCCTCTGCGACGATGCGCAGTTCCGTGCCTTTGGTAGGTGGCCCCAGGGTGCCGAATACCTCACAGTTCAATGCCCGTCCGGCAATGGCCGGAGCGCATTCGGTCATGCCGTAAGCGTTGACGATGCGGATACCGATGGCATCAATCCACTCATCGAGATAGGCCGGCAGGCTGCCGCCGCCACTGATTGCCATGCGTAAGCGCCCACCAAAACGTGCCTGCACGGCGGCAAGTTTTTTTTGAGCGAAACGATAAGGCAAAAACAAGGTGACCAACATGCTTAAGGAGGCCAGCTTGTGGCCGGCAATAACCAGGGGGTTGAGCTTGTGAAAACGCGGCTGCTGGTTTTTCAGCCGCCGCCGATGAAATCGATAAGTTGCTGAAATAGCTACGAGCTTCTTAAACATACGGGCTTTGCGCGGGTTCTGCTTTTCAAGGGTCTGATTGATTTTGGTGTACATCGATTCCCACAGGCGTGGCACCGTTGCGACCAGGGTCGGTTTGTAGGTTTCCAGATCGGCCGCAAAGGTTTTGATGCTTGAATAAACGGTGCAGCACCCTTGAGATAGTGCAAGATACTCACACGCCCGCTCAAAAATATGCCAGCTTGGCAGAATCGAGACAAAACTGTCGGTTTCTTTCAGGGCGATAATTTCCGGCAGGGTACGGACATTGTACATGATATTGCGGTGTGTGAGGATGACCCCCTTGGGATTACCGGTGGTTCCCGAGGTGTAGATCAAGGTAAAGGTGTCATCCAGGTTCAGAGCGTAGCGCCGGGCAATGAATTCTTCCCGGTCGGTTGGAGTGATGTTGCGGTTGTCCAGAATGTCGTTGTAGCTGTAGACATTATCGAACCAGCGGTGGGTTTTTCCCCCCTCGATGACGAACACCGACCGCAATTTCTTCATCTTTTTGAGTATCGGGCTGTGGGCCTTGAGCAGCGCTTCGGTTTCAATCACCAGAAACTCGCAGTCGGCATGTTCGAGGATATATTCGAGCTCGCAGGTTGGGGTGTCGCTGCCACGCGGCACGCTGATCGCTCCCAGGGAGATCAGGGCAAAGTCGGTGACAATCCAGCCGTAGCGGTTGTCTGACAACAGCATGACCTTACTGCCCTTGCCGATCTTGTGGGAGGCAAAGGCCTTGGCCAGAATCAGGGCATCTTCAAAGAGCTTGGCGTAGCTGACCTGAAACTCACTGCCGGCGGCCCGGTAGATAAAAGCGCTGTGTTCAGCGTAATTCTCACAGCCGGCAAGTAGGGTGTCGTAAAGGGTGGCCTGTGGCGTGATGACGGCAACCATGGTGGTTACTGGCCACAGCACTTTTTGAATTTTTTACCGCTGCCACAGCCGCATGGGTCGTTACGGCCGATCTTGGAGACCGTCACCGGTGGGGATTTGATCATTTCCCCCTCGGTAAACAGCCAATCGCGACCGACTTTGGCAAAATGGGCACGCTCATGATGGCTGCGGATCACCCCTTTGTCGCGAAAACGGGCAATGAATTCGACCTCACCCTGTTCGTCGTCGGAGCCACCGGCGTTGGTGCCAACGATTTCTAAACCAAGCCACTGGGATTTTTCTGCCCAGCTTTTGGTTCCCTTGTGGTCGTAGTTGACGCGGTGGTCAGGGTGGGTGCTCTGGTAAAGAAAATCGACCGCCACCTTGTCGTGGGCACTATAGCGGGCACGCATCAACTCTTCGGCGCTGGCTGCGATTCTCTTGCCGGTGATGACCGGCTCACAGCAATCAGCATAGTTGAGATTAGTTCCGCATGGACAAAGGCTCATGGACGTCTCCTTTTTTCATCTACTGGAATGATCCAGCCATAAACGGTTGGATAGTATCTGAAGAATTACTGGTTCAATGTGGGTTGTTCTGTTGCCATTCGCGCCCTCCGAGCTTTACGCCGTTCACGGATCATCCGCGTGTCTTCGTAAAGATCACTGTAGGTAGCCTGCAGGGCCTGCTCAAAAGTGGCTAGTTCGCCATTGTTTTCTGCGATAAAGGCTGCGGCATCAGCTCGCTGGGCAAAAGCCCATTTAGCGCGTCTGCTCATCACCCCGGGGCGTTTGCCACCAATGACCCAGAAAGCGCTTTCAGCGTCAATCAGCTCGTCGGTCTTATAATCACCGACCATCATCGTTACCGGCGCCTTGTCAAGATTGTTGACCATATCCACGGCCGCACAGCGGATGCTGCAGGTACCGATTTCACTGCCGTCGTCATACACCAGCAACATTCGGCTGAAGGAGAATTTATCACGATCCATCCCGCAATGAGGACAAGAGGAGTGGTTGACAATGTCGCTCTGAGAGCCGATAACTAAGGTGGCTACAAACAACAGGGAAAAAAACAACATAATGATTTTTTTCACAATAATCTCCTCGTAAGTTGGGGCATCATTGCCATTGCATAGGAATAACAACCTGACCGCATCCTTGTACCAGCAAATGATGGCAACGACAAGAGCTTGGCGAAAAATTGCCCCAAGCCGGATGATGCCGCAGTAGCGGAGAACGACCGTATATGGATCCTCTTTATTCCCTGGCTCTAATGACCGGATTGTTTGGTTCTGCCCACTGTATCGGTATGTGTGGCGGTATTGTCACCGCCCTGTCATTGACAGCTGATGGGCGCAATAGCGGGCCCTTTTTTCATCTGCTCTACAATATTGGCAGGACCATCACCTATGGTTTTATCGGATTAGTGGTCGGTTGGCTCGGTTCAGCCCTGGCGATGAGTGGTTCTTATCAACAGGTGACCCTTGGCCTGTTGCTTTTCAGTGATATTCTTGTCATTCTCATTGGTTTGGGTAGCGCCGGACTGTTCTCGCGAATCAATATCATGGCCCTTGAATTTGCCGGGCCGATTCAGTATCTGACCCGTGCGGTCAAAGGATTACGCCGATTGCCGCCGGCGTTATCGGCGTTACCCTTGGGGATGTTATTTGGTTTTTTGCCCTGTGGACTGCTGTACGCCATGGCGATCACTGCTGCCGGCAGCGCCGATCCATTGCGCGGTGCCATTACCATGATCGCTTTCGGTGTCGGAACAATCCCGTCTTTGTTTCTGGTCGGTAGTGCCGCTCAGTGGTTCAGCCGCAAACGCAACTGGATGCTGAAAGGGGCCGGGTTGCTGGTGGCCCTGATGGGTTGTTACAATCTGTTTCGACATTTGACCATGGATGTTGTTTGTCATTAGCAGGTTGTTTGAAAACGATCTGGAGAAGTCGATGGAAGAATCAGTTAATAAGATTATTGTTCAACTTCTGAATCTGCTCAACATTGAAGGTGGCTACGCCTGGATCATCCAGGCTTTTATCATCGTTCTGCTGACATCCTTTGTCAGTTATGGGGTCAAAAGGGTTTTTGACCGTCTCGAAAAAACGGCGCTGACCACCAAAACCTTCTGGGATGATTTGCTCATCAGTTCAGCCCGCAAGCCGGTGCGGATTTTTGTTTGGCTTAATGGTCTGTTATGGGCGACTGAAGTCGTTCGTCAGGTATCGAATGAGCCGATTTTTAATTTTATCGAGCCGATCCGTGAAGTTTCCTTTATTGTGATCTTTGCCTGGTTTATGACCGGTTTTATCAATAAGGGTGAAGTGACAATTCAAAGCCCGAAAAGGGTGCACAAGCCGCTGGATGCGACAACCGCTTCGGCGCTGGGCAAACTGCTGCGGTTATCGGTGCTGATTACGACCGCACTGGTGGTCTTGCAGACCCTGGGTTTCAGCATCTCCGGGGTCTTGGCCTTTGGCGGCATTGGCGGTATTGCCGTCGGTTTCGCTGCCAAAGATCTGCTGGCCAATTTTTTTGGCGGTCTGATGATCTATCTGGATCAGCCGTTCAGGGTCGGCGACTGGGTCCGTTCCCCTGATAAGGAGATTGAAGGCACGGTTGAAAACATCGGCTGGCGCCTGACCTGTATCCGTACCTTTGACAAGCGGCCGCTCTATGTTCCCAATGCGACCTTCGCCACGATCTCGGTGGAAAACCCATCGCGCATGACCAACCGGCGGATTTTTGAAACCATCGGGGTGCGTTACGCTGATGGCAACAAGGTTGTGGCAATTGTCAAGCAGGTCAAAGAGATGCTGTGCTCGCATCCGGATATCGCAACGGAACTGACGATGATCGTCAATGTTAATCGCTTCGCCGCCTCATCCATCGATTTTATGGTCTATACCTTTACCAAAACCACCAACTGGGTAGAATTTCACGGCATCAAAGAGGATGTGATGCTCAAGATTATGGGGATTATTGAAGATAACGGGGCAGAGATTGCTTACCCGACCCAGACGATTCATCTCGAATCACCGGAACCCGATCCGCAGGAACAGTAAATCCAGGTTATGGGGGCATCCCCATACTTAAACATCTAAAGGAGACAGAGATTATGGCAAAAGCAAGCGCGCGGCACATTCTGGTGCCATCAGAAGCAGACTGTAATACCTTAAAAAAAATGATCGAAGGCGGCGAGGATTTCGCTGTCGTGGCGAAACAGCATTCAAAATGCCCGTCCGGCAAGCAAGGCGGCGCACTGGGAGAATTTTATCCCGGACAGATGGTCAAGGAGTTTGACGAGGTGGTCTTTTCCGGTGATATCGGCAAGGTGCTGGGTCCGGTCAAAACCCAATTCGGTTATCATTTGATTGAGATTACCAGCCGCACCGACTCATAGTTTCTGTCCGGAATCTGATAAGCACCGACTCTGCCAGTTGCGGTCATGGATAGGGGTGTTGTCAGGTTAGTTCTTACGGCGGAACAGCCCGGTTTTTAAACTCGATACCCGGTCAAGAAAGAGCAACCCGTCGAGATGATCGATTTCGTGTTGGATGGCAATTGCCTCAAACCCTTCGGCACGAATAACGCAGCGGATGTTGTTTTCATCCTGATACTGGACAACAACAGCTTCAGCCCGGGTGACGTTGCCGGTATAGTCCGGAACCGACATGCAGCCTTCACGGGCTTCGCATGACCCTTCTTGCTCGATAATTTCCGGATTGACCATCTGCATCAGACCATGATTTCCCTGTTTTTTCCCCAGTTTGCTGCCAGATACATCCACCACGACAGCACGGCGCAGATCACCAATCTGGGGGGCGGCAATACCGACCGAATGGCCGGCAGCCACCATCGTATCGACCAGATCCTGGAGCAGGTTACGGACGGAGTCGTCAAAATTTTTAATCGGTTCGGAAACTTCTTTGAGCAGTGGTTCCGGATACACCAGTACGGTTTTTACAGCCATCAGTTACAACTCCACAGCAATCAACGAACGTACGGAAATATCAACCTGCAATTGCTTCTTTAATGCTGTCATCCAGTTTTCCATGGCAGCGACTTCAATGGCTGCCGGCAGGATCGCTTCAATCATCATGACGTAGACCGGCTTTTCCGGTGTGCCGATAAGTTTGGTGTTCAAGTCGGTAATGTTGATCTGGTGCTCTCCCAGAACCTTGGCCACCTGATAGACAATCCCGGGCTTATCCGCTCCGTAAACGGAAATCATACATTGTTCCCCTTCCAGTTCAGGGCTGATTTCACCTCCCGGTTTCATGGTGCGAATGAACACCGACAGGTTGGTTTCTTCGAGATGGCGAAAATCTTCTTCGAACTGATCCTTGGAGGTGATGTTGGGGTTGGAGATGATCAGGATCATGGAGAATTGGCCACCCAAAATCGAGCAGCTGGAATCAGCAATATTGAAGCCGAGGCGGTAGAGAATTTCGGTTACCTGGGCAACAATACCAGGCCGGTCACGGCCAATAATGGTCAGGGCAAAGTATTGCATGGCTCCTCCTTGTGGATAAAAAAAATGACAGAAAATAATAATGCCTGATTTGCCGTGGGTAGGCAAGATTGGCCGGAGCGGTTCTTTAAGAATTCAAATCGATCAGGTTGATGTTGTGGTTCAACAAACTTCCAACTGCTGGATCGCTTTAATCAATTCACTGAATTGGTAGGGTTTTTTCAGGAAACCGGCGAGGCCTTTGCCGACGAATTTCTGGGCAACTTCCTGCTGGTTGTAGCCGCTGCAGATAATCACTTTGACCTCTTTGGTGATGCGACGAAATTCGCGGTATGCCTGTTCCCCGTCCATCTGCGGCATGGTCAGATCCATCAGCACAAAGCGGATGTCCTTGTGGTGCCGGCGGAACAACTCCACGGCACCGAGTCCATCATGAGCGGTCAGCACTTCAAAGCCCAGCTCTTCGAGCATCTCTGTCCCGATGTCAAGGATTGCTTCTTCGTCGTCGATCAGCAGTACCAGGCCGCCGGGACTGAAGGTTATGTTGGTGTCGATATCATCAGCAGGAGTCTCCGGCAGCGTTGAGGCCGGCAGCAGCACTTTAAAGGTACTGCCCTTACCAACTTCGCTGTACAGCTTGATTGCTCCCTGGTGGCCACGAACAATCCCCAGGACGGCCGCCATACCGAGTCCCCGCCCGGTGAATTTGGTGCTGTAGAAGGGTTCAAAAATGCGATCTAACTGATCAGAATTCATCCCGCAGCCGGTATCAGCAACCTCGACGTAGACATATCGCCCTTCCGGCAGGTGTTCATCTAACCAGGTTTCACTCAGGTAATGACTGTCACAGTCCATGGCGCCGGTAACCACGGCGATCACGCCACTGTGGTCACCAATCGCCTCCGAGGCGTTGATCACCAGATTCATGATCACCTGGTGTAGCTGAGTGGGATCCGCTTCAACCGTCGGCAGATCTTCGTTCAAGTCGTAACGCAGCAGCGCTTTTTTACTGATCGAAACTGCGAGAATCGGTTCCATCTCAAGAACCAGTCGCGACAGATTGACTGGTGCAACAACGAACTTTCCTTTGCCGGAATAGGCCAGCATCTGATTAGCCAGATTTGCCGCTTTACCAGCGGCATGTTTGATCTGCAGAAGATGGTTGGCAAGGGCTGTCTCGTCGTTGAATCGACGTTGAGCCAGTTCACAATGTCCGAGTACCGCCAACAGGATATTGTTGAAGTCATGAGCAATGCCGCCGGCAAGAACCCCGAGGCTTTCCAGCTTCTGGACCTGGAGCATCTGCTCTTCCAGCTTGCGTCGCTCCTCTTCCGCTTTGACCCGTTCGGTGATATCGCGGGTGATGGAGAGAAGACAGGGCTCGCCGTTGATTTCGATTAATCGTGCCGACATCAGGCCGATCAGGATCCGTCCGTCCTTGCTGCGAAATGGTGCCTGTAGTCCGTGTACCTCGCCATCCGCACTAAGCCCGTCAACCAGTTTTTGACGATCCTCGGCCCGGCACCAGATGTCCAGATCCCCCGGCAGAGAACTGCGGCCGATGACTTCCTCCTCGGTCCAGCCCATGGCCTTGGTGAACCCTTCATTGATCTCAATATAGACGCCATCACGAAGACGGTTGATATTGACCGCATCCGGACTGAGCTTGAACGCCCGGGAGAATTTTTCTTCGGAATAGCGCAGCGCCTCTTCCATTTTCTTGCGATTGCTGATGTCGCGCATAAAACAATGATAGGTTCCGTCCGGTAGAACTCTGGCACTCATTTCAATGCTGATCAGATCACCGTTTTTCCGCAGAAGCTGTCTCTGTCGGTGGACGGTTTTGCCGGCCTGAAGCAGGTCATAACGCAAGGGTTCACGTTGCAGTTCGTTGACGGGGAACAGTCGGCTGATGTTCATGCCGATCAGTTCCGGTTGTGGATAACCGCTTAACTCAAAAGCGCTAAGATTAGCTGAGGTGATATTGCCCTGGGGGTCACCAAGAAAGATGGCATCTGCGGCATGTTTGATGAGATCCTGACAAATCGAAGATTTATCTTCGAAATCAGCTAACTGGTTTTTCAGGGCCTGATTTTCCTGCTTTAAAGCGTCAACTTCGCGGACAAGCTGTTGCAGAAGTTCACTGTCTTTAGAACCTGACGTCATTCCCTGTCTCCCCTAATTAGTTTAAAATCCGATCTACAATCAACACCGTAAACAATAAGGCCATCGACAGATTCACCAGATGAAAGCGCCGCAGGGCGATCTCTTCGGTAGAGCCGGATCTTGTGTTGATAAGACCGGCAAGCAACATGAGTAATCCGGCTAAGAGAATGGCTGTGGCAAAGAGATGAGCGATAAATCCGAACAGGGGAAAGAGCAGGTAGCAGAGAAACAGGGCGGCTATCCAGCAGTTGTTGATCTGCAGCAGCCTTTGGGTTGGGATGGTGTGAAATAGATCCGGCAGGCCGCTGCGCCGCAGATCATCACGATAGCGACACAAGAGCAGCCAGGTGTGTGGGATCTGCCAGACAAATAAGGTGCCGGCAAGAATAATAGCGGGTTGGGTTAGCAGAGCCCCCCCCGCAGCGGTCCAGCCGATGAGTGGCGGCAGGGCACCACAAACAGCGCCGGGCAGGGCGGCAAAAGCGGTCCTGCGTTTGAGCGGGGTGTAGATGGCGTTATACCAGATGACAGCCAGGGCACCGATCAGCAGCGGCAGGTAGTCCGGTATTTGTGCCAGCAGCGTCAGGCCGATAATAATCTGGACCAGGGCTGCCAGCAGAACAAACGTTTCACTGAATTGGGCCGCCGGCAAGGGGCGCATGCAGGTGCGCAGCATGCGCTGGTCGAGGTCGGCCTCCTGCCATTGATTGAGTGCTGAACTGCCCCAGGCGAGCAATAGGGTTCCTCCCAATACCAGCAGAATCTGCCATGACCAGACCCCTCCGGCGAAGAGATATCCGGTCAGGGCTGACAGCGCGACCATGGCTGACAGCTCCAGCCGCACCATTCGGCGCAGAGCTTGGAGGTTGGTCAGCAGGCGCCGGGTCGATGTTGTCCGGCTGTCATGGGGAAGAGATAACGACAAGGTCTGTTATCCTTATTGCTGGAGCAGATGCTCAACAATGGCATCCAGTTCTTCCGGGCTCAGATAATCGCTAGGCGGCATGATATCCGGGTAGCCCTTGACTGTTTCGACGCTCGGATCGACCAGAGCGCGCAGCAGATAATCAGCATCGGCCTGTTGGGTAACCTCTTTGCCATCGCGGATAATGGTGATGTCGCGACTGCTGATTCCCTGAAAAGTGGGTCCAATGCTGGGGCTGCCGTCCGTCGAATGGCAGCCGGTACAGCCGTTGATTTCGATCAGGCGCGCGCCGTCAAGAGGGGCTGATGTTGTATCCGGTCGCCCCATCATGTAGTCGACCAATGACTGCAGATCGTCATTGTTCAGGCTGGCCTCATCGTACGACGGCATCATGGCCGGATAGCCCTGAACAACCTCGTAATTGGCCTCACGAATAGCGCGAATCAGGTAGTCATCGTCGATAGTAATCTCTGTCGTCTGCCCATCAATCTCTACCTGTCGGGGTGAGCCTGCCAGTTCAAACAGGGATGGACCGATACCGGGAGTGCCGTCAATGCTGTGACAGCCGATACATCCCTGCTCGCGCAGCACCACCAGCCCGCGATGCTCCGGCGGCGCATCGGCGACCAGCCAGGCGGCGTAATCCTCTGCGCTCAAAGCTTCGATCGTGGTAATCATGTCGGCGTGTCCGACACCACAGTACTCGGTACAGAAAATATCATAGCTGCCAGGTTTGGGGGCCTCAAACCAGACGTAGGTTTCCAGACCCGGCACCATATCTTTTTTGATGCGGAAGGCCGGCACGAAAAAACTGTGAATCACATCAGTTGACTGCAGGCGCACCTTCACCGGGGTGTTGGCCGGTACAAACAACCGGTTTTCACGGCGGCCATCCGCGTATTCGAATTGCCACGACCACATGCGCGCGGTAGCACTGACCTCCATCGCGCCCTCAGGAACTTCGGTCAGACCGACGTAATTGACCCAGCCATACCAGAACATGGTCAGGACGATCAGGGTCGGCAGGACCGTCCATATAGCTTCCAGGACAATGCTGTGATCAACATCGGATGTTGGCTCCGGACACCTCGAACGGCGGTACTTGACGACAAAATAAATAGTAACAATGGTGATCCCGAGCAGCAGTAGCAGAGACAGGCCGAAGATGTAGATCATGACACCGTCAACAAGTTGAGCTGTCGGGTTGTCAGTGGGAAGCAGGGTCACGGCAGCACCTCGCGGTAGAGAACATCGGTAAAGGTTAGACCAATGAAGATAACCAGAATGATCAGCATGGCGAGCAGGCCGATTTTAAACAATAGCGATTCCTGACGCAGATGCATAAAAACAAACAGCACCAGGGCCGATTTCAACGAGGCCACAGACAAGGCAACCCAGATATTCACCGCGCCAAAATCAAATTGGGCAACCCCGACGGTTATGCCGGTTAAGATGATCAGGGCAACCCAGATAAGGATAAATGTCTGGTAGGGAACAGGTTCGTGCTTTTCTTCCGACATGCAAACCTCCCGATGTTTCAGATAATCAGGTAGTACAGGGGAAACAGAAAAATCCACACCAGGTCAACCAGGTGCCAGTAGAGGGCCGAGTTTTCCAAGAGCACATAGCGATCGCTGGTCACCTTGCCCTTGGCTACCATCACTGCTACAACGGTAATCAGGGTGGCGCCGATCAGCACATGCAGGCCATGCAGACCGGCGGTAAAGTAATACAGGTTGAAAAACGAGGTGACCCCCGGCCCCATGTCACGCAAGGTTTCCGACGCGGGGTAGATGCCCAGGGAAATCTCGTGGGACCATTCAAAATATTTATTGATCAAAAACACAATAGCCAGGCCGATGGTCGCCACGCACAGGTTGATGCAAAGGCGGATCTGGTTGCGCTGAATGGCAGTAATGGCTAGGGCGATGGTCAGACTGCTGGTTAGCAGCACGACGGTATTTGCGCCACCGAACCAGATGTTCAGCTTGTTACTGGCGGTTATATACTCTTGCGGATAGGTGATCAGGGCTATGGCATAGAGAATGAACAAGCCACTGAACAGGATCACCTCGGTATAAAGGAACAGCCACATACCGAAACGATCGCCGGTGTCATCACGATGTTCAAAACTCATCGGCTTTGACTCCTTTGTAGTCGTAGGGGCCGCGGGTAACGACCGGATCCTCCTTGCCGAAGTTGAGCATCGGCGGTGGTGACGGCACCTGCCATTCGAGGGTCGCTCCGCCCCAGGGGTTCATACCGATCAGCTTGCCGTTAAGCATGCCCTTGAGCAGATTGGCGAACATCATGATCAAGCCGGCAGCCAGTACCCAGGAGCCCAAGGTGGCAACCATGTTGAGAGTTTGAAATTCGGGGAGATAATCGTAGTAGCGACGCGGCATCCCCTGAATACCCACGGCCTGCATCGCCATGTAGGTGACATTGAAACCGACGAACAACAGCCCCCAGGCAATAAATGCGATCTTATGATTGTACATGCGCCCGGTGAATTTCGGCAGCCAGTAGTGCAGGGCGGCAAAGAAAGCAAAGCCGGTACCACCGAACATGGTGTAGTGAAAGTGACCGACGACAAAGGTCGTGTCGTGCAGATGAATATCGGCCGCTGCCGCGCCTAAGGCCAACCCGCCGAGACCCCCAATGGCGAATTGAAGGATAAAGGCCAGGGCATAGAGCATCGGTGGTCCGAGCTGGATGGACCCCTTATACAGGGTTGAAATCCAGTTGAATATTTTGATCGCACTGGGGATGGCAACGATGAAGGTCAATAGTGAAAACACCAGGATGGCAAAATCACTCATGCCACTGGCATACATGTGGTGGGCCCAAACCAGTGAACCGGCAAAGGCAATCGCCAGGCTTGAAATTGCCATGGCCCAATAACCGAACAACGGCTTGCGTGAAAAAGTCGGGATGATTTCGGATATCACGCCCATGGCCGGCAGGATCATGATGTACACCGCAGGGTGAGAGTAGATCCAGAACAGATGCTGAAAGAGAATCGGGTCACCACCGCTGGCGACGTCAAACAGTCCGGCTCCGAAGAAGCGCTCCAGCATCACCAATACCAGAGTGATGCCGAGCATTGGTGTCGCCAGCACCTGAATCCAGGCGGTGGCGTAGAGGGTCCAGACAAACAGGGGCAATCGTCCCCACCCCATTCCTTCAGCACGTAAACGGTGAATGGTGGTGACAAAATTGATCCCGGTAAGAATCGACGAAAAACCGAGCATAAAAGCGGCCATGGCGGCGAGACTGACGTTGGTGGATGTCTGGGTGCTGAAGGGGACGTAAAATGTCCAGCCGGTATCAGGGGCCCCGGTGCCGGTAAAAATGGCCAAAATCGCCAGAATCGCGCCGCTGATATACAAATACCAGGACAGCAGGTTGAGCTTTGGAAAGAAAACATCCCGCGCGCCAATCTGGATTGGCAGCAGCAGGTTACCGAAAGCTGCCGGGATACTGGGGATAATGAACAAAAAGATCATAATAATGCCGTGAACCGTGAAGGTGGCATTATAGGTCTGGGCCGTCATGATGTGTTGGCCGGGAGTAAATAGTTGCAGACGCATGGCCAGGCCGAGCACGGCAGCAACAATAAACATGGTGGTGATGCAGCCGAGGTACATCATGCCGATGCGTTTGTGGTCGGTTGAGAGCAACCAGCCCAGC
This sequence comes from Pelovirga terrestris, assembly GCF_014773365.1. Lineage (GTDB taxonomy): Bacteria > Desulfobacterota > Desulfuromonadia > Desulfuromonadales > Geopsychrobacteraceae > Pelovirga > Pelovirga terrestris. Next base: position 47,653 of record NZ_JACWUN010000007.1, on the reverse strand, counting down.
ACGCCGGAACGGGGGCTCTCGCTGTAGAATCCGCTATTGGTCAAGGGGGTTTTTGTCATGATTTTTTCTTTCTACCGCTGAAGAACAGAAACAGAAAAAAACTGCCGAGGGTTAACAGGATGACAGTTCCACTGACGCGCAACAGGTTAAAGACATAACGGCGGTTTTCGGCATCATAGGTAAAACAAAATTCAAGGGCTTTGCTGATCGGCGTGCTGATGCGCCCTTCTGCAGCTTCTAGAATCGCCATGGTCAGGGTGATCGGCGGAATCGACTGACCAATCAGATAACGAACAATGGTACCGTCAGCGGCAACAATAAAGGCGGCGGTGGGGTGAACAAAGTCATTCCCCTCCTGGTAAAAATAATAGCCGGCGGAGTCCGTCAGTTTAAGAATATTTTCTTGCTCCCCGGTTAAAAAATGCCAGGCTTCCGGGGGGAAGTCGGTACGGGTGGCGGTGAGAAATGTGCGTTGGCTGTGGGCCGCCATGGCGACGGTTTCTGTCGGGTCAAAGCTCAAGGTGATCACCTGGTAATCCTTGCCGGGGGTCAGGCGCATTTTCGGCAAGGTTGACGACAGGCCGCCGAGCAATACGTTACAGACCGTGCGGCAATTGTAAAAAACCGGCACAATCAAGGTCGGGCGGTCAATCAGGTCGGCAAGTTGCACTTGTTGACCATTTGAGTCAGTAAAAGTCAGCCCCAAGGGAATCTTCTCCCCCAGTTGCATGTCCAGTGCCACGCGTTTTTCCTGCGCCAGTGCGGTGCCCTGGAGCCATAGACATATCAACAGAAAAATGAGAAAAGAACGCAAGAGCAGCTCCCTGCAGGTGACAATAGTTTTAATTCGGCAGATACTGAAGTTGAAACGGTCGCTGACAACGGACCAAGTTTACTCAACCAGTAAAGAATTGTAAACATCGTGAGGAAAAAAGATTTTTTATTCCATCATCTGTGGGTGGCCGATGGCTGGTTGCATCCATGAAGGGAATCGACGTGGATACGCTGTTTAAGAGGCCCTGGCGTGATTTGCTGGTCAGCCATTATCGTTTGCTGCTGGTGGTCCTTTTGGTGCTACTGGTCACGGTACTTCACTATCTTACCTCGAACCTGCACACGCCATTTCATGATATTTATCGACGCCTCTATTATTTACCCATTGTTCTGGGTGGGGTTTGGTTTGGGTTGCGTGGCGGCTTGCTGGCCGCAGTGTCAGTGTCATTATTATATCTGCCCCATGTGTTGTTGCAGCTGGTTCCCTTCCATGGCAACCTGCTCGAGCAGATGCTTGAAATGCTGCTCTATCACGTGGTCGGCGGCGTGACCGGGCTGCTCTCCCAGCGCGAGCGCCATCAGCAGAAGCTTTATCAGCAGACAGCGGAACGCCTTGAACGCAGTTATGCTCAGCTGCGCCGACAAGCCGATGAATTGATTGCTGCCGAAATGGACCTACGCAGCAAAGATCGTCTGTCGATACTGGGGGAAATGAGCGCCGGTTTGGCTCATGAAATCCGCAATCCTTTGGGATCCATTCGCATGGCGGCGGAGGTAGTGACAGAAGGACTGACCGAGGGGGATCAACGTTACGAATTCGCGCAGATATTGCAGAAAGAGACACAGCGGCTGAATAATGTCCTCGAAGACTATCTGGGACTGGCGCGCGCGCCGGCAGACAAGGCGGAAAAGGTTATGCTTCAGGAGATTTTCTCCGAACTTAAAGTGCAGTTGTCGCCTCTTGCAGCGACATCCGGTGTTGTCATCAATATTGAGGTTGCCGACGAGTATCTCTTTGTTGAGTCCTTACCCTTGCGCCAGGCTTTGTTGAATCTGGCCCAGAATGGGATTCAATCAATGGCGAGAGGCGGTGGCACGTTGGCCTTGTCAGCGCACAGGGAAGCAGACCAGCTGGTGCTGCGGGTTAGTGATAACGGAGAAGGGATGCAGCGGGATGTGCTGGAAAAAATGTTCACCCCGTTTTATACCACCCGCGAGCATGGTACCGGACTGGGCCTGGCGATAACCCAGCGGCTGGTCCAGCGCCTCGGAGGTGATTTGCAGGTCGATAGTGAGCCGGGGGCAGGCACAACCTTTTACCTTCGCCTGCCCATGAAACAACAAACAGCCAGATCTGCGACATTGAAGCGACCTGACGTTGTTTTGTGACGATTCAACGTCAGGTCGTTTTGTTACTGTCATGGCCTGGAAACACATATCTGTTCAGCACCGGGCCTTTGAATCCTCTGTCAAGGGATGCTTTTCGTCATCCATGACCGCTTTTTGTCGCCGTCCATGGCGACAACAACCCTTGCCACAGGATCCAAAGGCCCTGCGCAAGGGTAGTGCTGAATAGTTGCTCCCTCTTTAATGACCGGAATGGCCGTACCAATCCATCTTCCAGGACATCATCAGATCAATTTCCGCCTGTTGGGTTGCGATAATTTCGTGTGCCAGATCCCTGATTTCATCTCGTTGCGATTTGTCCAGAGCATCCGCAGCCATGTCAACCGCTCCCTGATGGTGAGGAATCATGGCCAGAATAAAGCGTAAATCAAACTCCGCGTCTTTTGCACCGAGATCACCACTCATTTTCATTGCGGCAATCTGAGCCGGCGACATGGGCACCGATGTGCCGCTTGTCGAATCATAGGCCATGGGTTCCGGACCGGCTTGAGGATACCAATCATTTTTCCATCGATTCATCAGGTCGATTTCTTCAGCCTGAGCGGCGATAATCGCTTCTGCCAACTGCCGAATTTCAGGTCGTATCGATTTGAGCAGTGCTTCTTCGGCCATCTCGACGGCACCCTGATGATGAACGATCATGCCGTCTATGAAGCGCAGATCATAGGTTTCGTCAGCAGGACCCATATCCATGCCATGATCCATGCCATGCCCCGCTTCCTGTGTCTGATGACCCTCATCATGGGTTCTGGTGCAGGCCGATACAAAGACAACTGTAGCCAATAAAAGACCGACTATTAACCATCTTTTAACGAGTTTCATTTGATCTGTTCTCCTTTTATTGTTTTTAATGTGCTGGATTCTTTCTTTCACCAACGCGACGTATTTTCTGTTTCATATGGGTTCACTTTTATTGAACCGATTGTAACAGCACAAATGATGCCAATATATAGATGTTGATATGGCAGGCAGTGATAGCGGATACGTTGCCGGGGAAAAAGGTTCTTTTGTTCGGCGAATTTGTATAATAGTCTACCAGTTTCTGGAGGATATTCTCTATTTTCTCTATTTTCTCTATTTTTTTCTGCGTGGACGAGGTGGTTGCCTCTGTGGGTACAAAATATGTCTGATAACATTCTGGTCGTCGATGACGATGATTCTCTGCGGCGGATGATGGAATATACCCTGCAACAGGCGGGGTATAAAGTACGTGTTGCCGGCGATGGTGACGAGGCACTGGCGGCGGTGCGTAAAGAACCACCACGCTTGATCGTCACTGACCTGAAAATGGAGCGGATGGGCGGGTTTGAGCTGTTGACCCATGTCCGGCAGGATTATCCTGAGATTCTGGTGGTCATGGTGACGGCCTTCGGCAGTGTCGAGAGTGCCGTCGAGGCGATGCAGCTTGGAGCCCATGATTACCTGGTCAAGCCCTTCTCCCGTGAAGCGCTGTGTCTGGCGGTGCAACGGGCCCTTTCCTACGGCGGCTTGCAGCGGGAGAACAAAGAGCTGCGTAAGAAAATTGCCCAGGGTGAAAGTTTTGAACTCATCACCGCCGCACCTGTCATGCAAAACCTGATTGCTACCCTGGATCGGGTGGCAACGTCTGACGTGCCGGTCTTGCTGACGGGAGAAAGTGGCTCGGGTAAAGAACTGCTGGCGCGGCGTGTCCATGAAAAAAGTGCACGGGCTGGACAGCCCTTTATTGCACTAAACTGTGCGGCAATTCCACAGGGGTTGATCGAAAGTGAACTGTTTGGTCATCTGAAAGGATCGTTTACTGGAGCGCTGAAAGATCGTAAGGGGAAGTTTGAACAGGCTAATGGCGGTACTCTCTTCCTCGACGAAATCGGTGAATTGCCGATTGATCAACAGCCGAAGCTGCTGAGGACTCTGCAGTTGGGAGAAATCGAGCCGATCGGCGGCCAGACCTGTTCTGTCGATGTGCGGGTGGTAGCTGCCACCAATCTGAATCTTGAAGATGAAATTCGTCAGGGTAACTTTCGTGAGGACCTCTACTACCGGCTGGCGGTCATCCCTCTCGAAGTTCCTCCCTTACGGCAACGCCGCGAGGAAGTCCCTTTGTTGGCCCGTCATTTTCTGCGGCAATATTCAGCAGAGCGCCAGCTCGGCATAAAAGACGATGTTATCATTGCCTTGCAACAGTATTCGTGGCCGGGTAACGTCAGAGAACTGAAAAACCTGATGCAGCGTCTGGCGATTTTGTGTGATGGGGATTCTGTCGACATGATCGATTTGTCTGCCAATCTGCTTGCTGATAGCGCATCGATAAATCGATCTGGCCTATCTGGCCTATCTGGCGATTCTGTTAAGACAACTTCCCCCTTTGTGTTGCCCACCACCGGATATCCTCTTGAAGAGCTGGAAAAATCGGCAATTCGACAGGCCTTGCAATTAAGCAGCGGCAACCAGACCCGTGCTGCTGAGTTGTTGCACATCCCACGTCATGTCCTGCTGTATCGACTGGAAAAATTTGGTCTGAAATCCCCCTGAAATTTTGTTGCTGTTTTAATGAAACTGACATACTACGCCGGCGGACGTGCCGTCATCATCTGAAGGTTGTTGCTTTTGCGACGGGTCGGGAACCTGTGCGCCTCATCTTTTCACTGAACACGATAGTGCCGCTGATATACTGCATAAAAAGCAACGGGCACCACAATCAGGGTAAACAGCGTCGAAGAAAACAAGCCGAAAATCAAGGCCCAGGCCAGGCCGGAAAAAATCGGATCCAGGGTGATCGGCCAGGCGCCAAGGGCGGTGGTCAGCGCGGTCAGGACGATGGGCCGCAGGCGTACGGCGCCACAATCGACGATGGCTTCGTGCAGAGGCACTCCTTGCGCCAGAGCGCTGCGGATAAAATCAATGAGCACCACCGCGTTGCGGATGACGATGCCACCCAGCGCGATCATCCCGATCATCCCCGTGGCGGTGAAAAACACCGGGTCGGCAAAGCCGCCAACCGGCCGGTCCATGAGCAGATTGAGCAGCCAGAAACCGGGCATGATACCGATCACGGTAAAGGGGATGGACATCAGAATCAACAGTGGCAGCAAGAAAGAGCCGGTCTGCAAAGCGAGCAGGATATAGACCCCGATCATGGCGGCGCCAAAGGCCAACCCCAGATCGCGAAACACGCGGATGGTGATTTCCCATTCCCCTTCGCCGGCCCACTGGACCTCAATGCCGTCAGGTGGCGGTTCCTGACGCAGTTTTTTTTGCATGTCGAGAATTGCTTCCCCCGGAGCCTGGCCGGCCATTTCTGCCGTTACATAGACCACTGGTCGCAGGTTTTTGTGGTAGATGGTCTGCGCTTCGGGCCGCTCAACGAAGCGACCCAATTCGGACAGGGGCACCGGTTGACCAGCGGCGCTGATCAGGTGCAAGTTGCCAAGACTTTGTGCTCCGGTGCGCTGTTCCCGGGGCAGGATGACTTTAACAAAGAGGGGCTGCCGTTCGCCATCAGGGTGCAAGGTAACAGGATGACTGCCGGCGACCGCCAGAGCGATGGTTCGGGTGATGTCGTCGGTACTGATGCCATGCAGGGCGGCTTTTTCTTTGTCAGGGATGAAATCAAGTCGCATGCGTGGTGACTCAATGGTGGTGTTCAGATCAACGACAAAGGGTTCATCAGCCATCACTCTGGTTACCTGGTGGGTTGCGTTGATCATATCCTGGTAATCAAGACTTGGAGCACCATAGACTTCGGCAACCACCGTCGCCAGCACCGGTGGACCGGGCGGTGTCTCGACAATCTGTAACGTCGCGCCATAGCGTTGGGCCAGATCTTCCAGATCGCTCCGCAGGCGCAGGCCTAGAGCATGGCTTTGCATGTGCCGTTCGTTCTTGCCGACCAGATTAATGCGAATATCGGCCAGATGGGGTTGCTCACGCAGATAGTAATGGCGAACCATTCCATTGAAATCCATCGGTGAAGGATGACCGACATAGGAGACAAAGCTGGTCACTTCGGGGATGTTGCGCAGATAGTCTTCGAAAGCACGGACCATGCGATCGGTCGTCTCCAGCGTGCTGCCTTCCGGCAGATCCAGCACCAGTTGCAGTTCGTTCTTGTTGTCGAACGGCAGCATCTTCAAGGGCACCAGGCGTAACATGGGCAGCGCCAGGGACAGGACCAACAGAATCAGAATGCCGCCGAGCAGGGCCCAGCGCCAACGGCGCGCACCGAGAAATGGTTCCACGGTCGCGCGATAACCACGCTTGAGCCAGGAGGGAATAACATCCTCCCCCTTTAAGTCTTCAGCGCCGTCTTTTTCCACCCGTCGGCGAATCAGGGCATGGGCTAGCCAGGGAACCACGGTCAGCGCTGCCAGGGTCGAAAAAATAACCGTCAGGGGAACATTGGCCGCCATCGGCGCCATATAGGGGCCCATCATGCCGGTGATGAAAAACATCGGAGTGAAGCAGACGATGATCGCCAGGGTCGAAAGAATGACCGGCGGCAAGACCTCGCTAACGGCAAACAGGGTTGCTTCGCGCGGCTTGCGCTGCCGTTTGAGAATGTGACGCTGAATGTTGTCGACGTTGGTGATGGGATCATCGACCACCAGACCTAAGGACAGAATCAGAGCGAACAGGGTCACCCGGTTGATGGTATAACCCAGCAGAAAATTGACGAACAGCGCCAGGGAAAAACTGATGGGTACCGCAAGGGCAACGATGAGCGCCTCACGGCGTCCCAGGGTAAAAGCCAACAGCACCACCACGGTAACAATGGCAAAAAACAGCGAGGCAAGTAGATCACCGACTTTTTCCCGGGCAGTTTCACCATAGTTGCGCGTCACCTCAACAAAAACGTCATCGGGGATGACGGACCCTTTGAGCTCGTCCAGACGCTGCAGAATCGTGTCAGCGACGGCAACGGCGTTGGTGCCTTTTTTTTTCGCCAGGGCGAGGGTTACTGCCGGATAGGAACCGACAGCGGCGGCCGGGGAGATGTTGAAGGAATCAAGGCCGGTGGCTGGATGTTGGGTATTACGCTCGAGAAACAGGGCGGAAAACCCGATGCGCGAATAATTGCCGGGCTCCTGCGGGCCATCGAATACGCTGGCGACATCGCGCAGGTAGACAGGGCGTCCGTCATGCACCCCGACCACCAGTTGTTCAACATCCTGAGCTGATTGCAGAAAGGCGCTACTGACGACACTGATGTCGCGATTAATCGCGGAAAAGCTGCCGGCCTGTACCGCCGCATCGGCTCCCCGCAGTGTTGCAGTAACCTGCAGCGGGGAAATTCCGCGCGACGCCAGGCGAGACGGATCGAGTTCGACCCGGACTTCACGGCTGCGTCCACCAACCAGTTCCGAGCGGGACATATCATTGACCTCGGTCAGTCGTGCCAGCACCTCCTGACCGATGCGACGCAGGGCGAAATCGTTGTAATATTCGGAATACAGGGTCAGGTTGACGATGGGAACATCATCGATTTCCACCGGCCGGATGACCCATCCCTGAACGATGGGCGGCGCCTGCTCGATGTTCATACTGATCTTGTTGTGTAATTTGACCAGGGAGCGCTCGCGATCCTCACCAACATGGAAACGGACAGTGACGATGGCCAGACCATCGCGCGACATGGAATAGACGTATTCGACTCCATCGATCTGCCAGAGAAGCTTTTCCAAAGGGGTCGAGACCAGTTGTTCAACCTCACGGGCTGATGCCCCGGGCACCTGCACGAACACATCGGCCAGAGGTACAACAATCTGCGGCTCTTCCTCGCGAGGAGTTAGAAGCAACGCTGCCAGCCCCAGCACCAGGGCAAAAATGATCATTAAAATGGGGGGCTGCGGCTGCAGAAAGGGCGCGACCAGGCGCGCAATGAAACCTTGCGGAGTCGCCGTTTGTTCACTCATGGCTGGATGCCACGCAGCACAAGCTGCTCATTACCGGTGAGACCGGAAAGAATTTCTACCTCATCCGCGATGCGGGCGCCGGTAGTTACGAGCAGGGTTTTGATCCCTCCTTCTTCGGCAATCTGAACCAGTTCCAACTGACCGATGCGCACCACAGCGGTAGCAGGGACCAAAACCGCCGAGCGCGCCTCCAGCCCCACCCTGAGGCGCCCGAACATGCCGGGGAAAAGCCCCCGACGATCAGCCAGGGTCACTTTAACGACAAGACTGCGGGTGCGTGGGTCGGCGCTAGGCATTATCTCTTCCACTTGCCCCTTAACGGAGCGCTCACCGATCAACAGGTCGACGTCCTGACCCAGGGTCAGACGCTGAATCAGCGATTCCGGCACCAGGGCTTCCAGGCGCAGCATCTCTTCCCCCTGCAATGTCAGCAACACTTTCCCCGGCATGGCCAGATCGCCCGGATCCACGAGCCGCTCAACGACCTGGGCCGCCATCGGCGCGACAATCCGCGTATAGTCGAGGGCCACAGCCGCTTCATCAATCTGTTGGCGCGCCCCCTCAATGCCGGCCTCGGTCGCGGCCAGTGCGGCTAGCGCCTGCGCCAGGAGCGCCTGCGCCTGACCTCGCTGCGCTTCGACGGCTTCCATCTCTTGCTGCGTGGCCGCCTGCGCCGCCAGAAAGTTGCGGATTCGCTCGAATTCGGCCAACACCCGGGTTTCTTCGGCACGGGCCGCTTCAATCGCTTGCTCTGCCTGAACCTTCTGCGCAACAGCCGTATTGAGAGCCTGCTGCGCTTGCTGATAACGTGCCCGCAAGGTACGATCATCGATTTTCACCAGCAGGGCGCCCTTGCCTACGAGATCACCGGAACGCACTGCGACCTGTTCCACCCGCCCCATCACCTGAGACTCTATGCGCCCGGTAGTGCGGGTTTGCAAGGTGCCAACCGCCTCGTAGTATTGAGGTAAGGCCACAATTCGCGCGGCCACTAGTTCTTCACCCAAAGGACGGGCAGCATCAGGTGCTAAAGCGTCCTCGGGCCCGATTTGCCCGGTCCTGAAAAAGCCGCCAACATAGAGAATCAGCCCGACCAGCAGTAGGCCACCGATGACCGATGGTAGCCAGCGTTTCACATCGTTTTTCTTAGTGACATCCTGCGTCATTGAGCGCCTCCCGTTGATTCAGCATAAAAATGCCCCTCACCCAGGGTGCGCGCCAGCTCCACCAGAGCACGCAAGTGGTCGCGCTCGGCTGCGGCTACGGCCATGCGACTGCGGCTTAGAGACAGTTCAGCCTCCAGATAGCGTGTCACTGCGGCTGCGCCCCCGGCAAAACGCGTTTGTACCAGTGCAAAGGCCTCTTGGGCTTGCGTCACTGCCGCAACCGTTACCCTCTGGTGCGCTACAGCTTCCTCGACTCCCAACCAGGCTTTACGTACCTGTAGTTCAATGTCTCGGCGCAGGTGCCGATCAGCAGCCAGGCTTTGCTGAACCAGGCTGCGGGCTTTTTCGGTCCGTGCTGAGGTGGCAAAGCCGGCAAAGAGCTCCCAGCTCAGACGAGCACCCAGGGTCCAATTAAGTTGATCAGCGTTATAGGCCAGGTTGGAATCATCATGGTAAAGGCGTGCCTCCAGATCAAGGCGCGGCAGATATTCGGAGCGGGCAACACCGTGTCCCAGGCGTGCGCTTTGCAGGTTCAGCCGGCTCCCGGTCAATTCTGCCCGGTGCGTTAAGGCCCGCTCAAGGGCCTGAGCATAATCTTGCGGAGGCTCGTAGGTAAAGCTGTTAGAGGCGATGTGCAACGGGGTATGGGCATCGCGGTCGAGCAACACCGCCAGGGCTGCCTGCAGCCGTTGCTGATGCGCACCGGCACGAATAATTTCTGACTTCGCCTCGGCCCGTCGTACCTGCAAAGACAGCAGATCCGCTCGCAACAGGCTGCCCCCGGCAAGGCGCACCTGCGCCAGTTCGATCTCGCGCTCGACCACGGCAAGACTCTGCTGGGCGATCTCCATCAGGGTCTGTGCCGTCTGCAGAGCGAGATAGGTATCGATGACGGCAGCTTCAAGCTGATTGACGAGGGCGGTGTGTTCATTGTGTGCCTGCTCCAGTCCTAACCGGGACTGCTGGTAACGTAGTCTGTCGCGCCCGCCGGCATAGAGGTTCATCTGTGCCTGAATCCCGGTTTCCCAATTGTCGAAGCGGCCGGGATTGTTGAAGTCCACCTGCGAAGGTAACTGGTGTGCATCGATGGTTTTGAACAGATAGGCAGAAGGGGCGTCGCCGCGCAGGTATTCCAGCGAGATCTCCAGTTGCGGCCAAAACGCCGCCCGACTCTCTTTTACTGCTGCTCGTGCCTGGGCGATGCGCGCTTGGGCCTGCTCCAGGACCGGATTTGCAGAACGCGCCAGACTCAGGGATTGTTCCAGGGTAAGAACTTCGGCCCCGGCGCCAAAAGCCGCTGTCCATGGAGACAACACCAGCAATAAAGCCAAAAACACCTGTAATGCCTTCATATATGGCATGAACATATCTCGACAAGAAAGAGATGAAAAAAATGGAACAATCTGCACATATATAAATATTTATATAGCTCTATGTATTATTTGTCAACGGCATCAGGCCGTCTTGCCACTCAAAGAGAGGAGATTGCCTTTTTGAGTTTATCCCGTACCTGACCGGCGATCGAATCGAGTTCCGGGTTGTCGATGGCTTGCATCGAGGCAAGAGGATCGACTGCTGAAACTTCGATGCCCCCTTCTGGAAGCTCCCTTAAGATGACATTGCAAGGGAGCATGGTTCCTATGTGTGGCTCAACCTGTAATGCTTGGTAGGCAAAATTCGGATTACAGGCTCCGAGGATCTTGTAAGGGGTGAAATCAACATCCAGCTTCTTCTTCAACGTTGCCTGCACGTCGATCTCTGACAACACCCCGAACCCTTCTTCCGCCAGGTGTTTAATGATCCGTGTTTCGGCATCAGCGAAGGTTGTGTTCAGTGTTCGGCTGAAATGATAGGTCATGGAAGAAATCCCCTTTCGTCGCTTGTTGGCAAAGATGTTCCAACCTTCATTCTATCATCAACCGCCACAGTCGCAAGGCGTTGCTGCGCTTATGTCATCGCATCGACGTACGTACGTACTCATCACTGCTCAATAGTCGCGAACCTCACAGTTGACCCTTTGGGTTGATCCAGCCACATTGATACTTTTTACGAAAGTATCAATGTGGCTGCAGATTATTCTACGGCTGTCTGTAGGATAGTCTGCAAATCGTCCCTCTAGGTTTTTTCCTTAAATCCCAACCATCTGAAAAACAATAGAAAAATGATTTGGCACATAAGTTGTAATACCTTGTCGGTAGGGATTGCTGTTGATTCATCCTGCTGGTGTCGGAGGTTTGTGTGAAAATTACTTTATTTGGACTTTGTACCTTGGTGTGGCTATTGGGAAGCCAAGCTGTTGCGGCTGAGGAAAACCTTGAAGCATTGGTTGCCCAGGCGTTGACCAGGAATCCGGAAGTTGCGGTTTCTGATGCTCGCTGGCAGATGCTGCGGCAGCGAGCGGAAGCTGCCGGCTCCCTGGAAGACCCGATGCTGATGCTCGGGATTCAAAATGCCCTGGTAAGCGACCCCTTCAATTTTCGTGAGGATCCCATGACCCAGAAGGTCATCGGCATTTCCCAGATGATTCCTTACCGGGGTAAGCGTGGGGCTAAAACTGCTGCGGCATATAGTGAGGCGCAAGCTGCACGCTGGCTCATCGATGAGCGCAAGCTGGAACTGGCACAAATGGTTCGGGAAACCGGCTATCGTATTTATGCCGTGGATAAGAGCATCGGCCTGACCGAAGAGAATTTGCAGTTACTGGATGATCTGATCGCTCTTGCTGAAACCCGTTATGCCGTGGGGCGAGGATCGATGCAGGAGATTCTGGCGGCCCAGGTGCAGCGCTCAAAAATGCAGGAAATGCTCCTGGTGCAAAAGCAGCAGCGCCAGATCCAGCAGGCACTGCTCAACGAGTTGCTGGCCAGGCCCCAGGTGACAAGCGTCGGCACCATGCCGGAGCTGACCCTGGTTGAGCCCAGTCTCGAACCGGAAGCCCTGCGTCAGCAGGCCCTCTCCCAGCGGCCGCTGCTGCACAGCCTTGCGGCCCAGCACGAAAAGAGTCTGGCTAATCAACGACTGGCAAAGCTCGATTTTTACCCCGATGTCACTATCAGTTTTGAGTACATGCAGCGTGATCGGCTGCGGTCCGGCATGGGGGATGTGGAGGGGGAAGATATGTACGCCCTGACCCTTTCCTTCAATCTGCCGGTTCAGCGCGCTAAGCGTCGTGCCATGGTTCATGAGGCCGCAAGCGAGAGCGCTATGGTGACCAACGAACTGCGCGCTGTGCACAATGCCATCGAGGGGGGGATTACCCAGCGCCTGGCTGAGCTGGAGCTGCGCTCCGGGCAGGTGATCCTTTACCGTGAAGCGATCATCCCTCAGGCCGAACAGTCACTGGAAGCCTCAGTCTCTGCTTATCAGGTGGGAAAACTTGAGTTTTCCATGGTGCTGGATCAACAGATGGGGTTGTTCGGCTATCAAATCGACTATCACAAGATGCTGGCGGATTATCACATGTCTCTGGCGCAATTGCGGACACTGGTTGGTGGGGAGCTGTGATGGTGTGGTCTCGGGAAAATCAGGGAGTCGGAATGCTTTCTCTTGCGGGCAAAACTCGGCTGACGCCTCAAACAGTTCCCCGCTGTGTTCAAGCATCCCGACTCCCTGATAATGAGTTCTTTAACTAGCTGAAACTGTAATTATTCAGCAATATCCTTGCGCAGGGTCGGGTGTCCTGTGGCAAGGGTGTTTGTCGCCATGGACGGCGACAACAAGCGGTCATGGATGACGAAAAGCGTCCCTTGGCATAGGATTCCCGATCCGGTGCTGAACAGATACCTGAAACTTAACATTGATGGATTGGCCGATGAAAAAAATACTTTTGTTACTACTGACGATTTTATTGCTGGGCGCTGCTTATGTGGCTGCCGAAACGCCCAAATACATCAGCCCGATGCACCCCTTTATCACCTCCGATGAGCCGGGGCAGTGCCCCATCTGCGGCATGGATCTGGTGCCCTATGATCAGTTCGAGAGCGGCGGTACCGGCAGCACCATCGAAATCGACCCAGTGGTGGTGCAGAACATGGGGGTGCGTCTGGCTCAAGTCACGCGCGGCAATCTGAGTCGCAACATCCGCACCGTTGGTATCGTCGGTTATGAAGAGACTGCTCGGACATCCGTCAACAGCAAGATTTCCGGCTGGGTCGAGGGGTTGCATGTCAATCAGGCCGGCCAGGAGGTCAAAAAAGGGCAGTTGCTGCTGACCATCTATAGTCCAGATCTGGTCAGCGCCCAGGAAGAGTACCTCATGGCGCTGCGAAATTATGAGCGCCTGCAACAGAGCTCCATTGCCGGCGTCGCGGACAGCGCTGAAAAATTACTGGCTGCGGCAGAAACCCGGCTGCGCTATTGGGATATCTCTGCGAAAGATATCGAGGGGTTGCGCCAGTCCAAAAAGGTGCAGCGCACCCTGCCTCTGTATGCACCGTTTAGTGGAGTCGTGACGGAAAAAATGGTCAATCAGGGGATGTTTATCGCTGCCGGGATGGAACTGTACCAGCTTGTCGATCTCTCGCGTATCTGGGTCTATGCCGATATTTACGAGTACGAATTGCCCTGGATTGCTGGAGGGATGGCGGCCGAGGTGGAGATTCCCCAATTGGGCAAGACCATCCCCGGCAAGGTCGATCTGATTTATCCCTACGCCGATGGCATGACCCGTACGGTCAAGGCACGTATTGAACTGCCCAACACGGATCGCCAGCTGCGCCCCGACATGTTTGTTACGGTGCGCCTTGAGGGACGCAGCGTCACTGATGCCCTGCTGGTGCCCAGTGAAGCGGTGCTTGATTCCGGTCAGCAGCAGCGGGTGTTTGTCGCCCTCGGCGAGGGCAAGTTTGATCCCCGTCCAGTCCACGTGGGTTTGCGCGGTAGTAACGGGTTGGTTGAGGTCCACGGCCTCAATGAGGGAGAGCAGGTGGTGGTCAGCGCCCAGTTCATGTTTGATTCGGAAAGCCGTTTGCGTGAGGCCATTGACAAGATGCGCGCGGTCACCGGCCAGGATGTTTCCGTTGACGATTTGTTCAACGATCACAGTGGTCATTGACCCTTAAGGTACTGAAAGGTTATTACGATGTTATCCCATATCATTGAGTGGTCGTTCCGCAATCGTTTCCTGGTGATCCTGACCACCGCTTTTCTGGTGGCGGGTGGGCTGTTTGCCTTGCGCAACACCCCCATTGATGCCATCCCTGATCTGTCCGATGTCCAGGTGATTGTCTTTACCGAGTACCCCGGGCAGGCCCCCCAGGTGGTGGAGGACCAGGTCACCTACCCCCTGACCACCCAGATGCTGGCGGTCCCGGGAGCCAAGACGGTGCGCGGTTATTCCTTCTTTGGCTATTCCTTTGTCTACGTCATCTTTGAGGACGGTACCGATCTCTACTGGGCGCGTTCGCGCGTGCTGGAATATCTCAACTCGGTTTCGGGGCGCCTGCCCCAGGGGATTAATCCGACCCTTGGTCCCGATGCCAGCGGCGTTGGTTGGGTTTATCAGTATGCCCTGACCTCCGATCGTCACGATCTCCAAGAGCTGCGCAGTCTGCAGGACTGGTTTTTGCGCTATGAACTGTCTTCGGTGGAAGGGGTCTCAGAGGTTGCCGGCCTCGGTGGTTTCGTCAAGCAATATCAGGTGGCCGTCGATCCCAACCGGCTGCTTGCCTACAATATTCCCGTGACCGAACTGATGATGGCCATCCGCAACGCCAATCTGGATGTCGGCGGCGGCGCCATTGAGATGGGGGAAACGGAATTCATGGTGCGCACTACCGGTGGCTATATCCGCTCGGTGGAAGATCTAGCCAACGTGGTGGTGATGGCGACTCCGGGAGGTGCGCCGATCAGGGTGGGGGATGTGGCTCAGGTGCGCATCGGTTCCGAGATGCGCCGCGGCATCGCTGAGCTTGACGGTGAAGGGGAGGTTGCCGGCGGTATTATTGTCATGCGCTCGGGGGAGAATGCCCTGAAAACCATCGAGCGGGTCAAACAGAAACTGGAGGAACTGAAAAAAGGCTTGCCCGAAGGGGTGGAGATTGTTCCGACCTACGATCGCAGTGAACTGATCACCGGAGCGGTCAAGAACCTGCAGCACAAGCTGATCGAAGAGAGCATTGTTGTGGCTCTGGTGATTATTCTTTTCCTGTTCCATCTGCCCAGCGCCTTTGTCGTTATCCTGGCGCTGCCGATAGCGATCCTGATGTCGTTCATCATCATGTATCTGCAGGGGATCAGTTTCAACATCATGAGTCTCGGCGGTATCGCCATTGCCCTTGGAACCATGGTTGATTCGGCCATCATCATGGTGGAAAATGCCCATAAAAAACTGGAATTTGCCCCGGCCAATGCCAATCGAAAATCGATCATTGTGGAAGCGGCCAAAGAGGTCGGCCCGACCATCTTTTTTGCCCTGCTGGTAATTACTGTTTCTTTTGCGCCGGTGTTCACTCTTCAAGAACAGGCCGGACGCATGTTCAAGCCTCTGGCCTATACCAAGACCTACGCCATGGCCGCCGCCGCCCTGCTGTCGATTACCCTGGTGCCGGTACTGATGAGTTTTTTCATTCGTGGCCGGATTCGTGGGGAGACAGCCAACCCCGTCAATCGTGGACTGATCCGCATCTATCATCCCCTGGTGGATGTCGTCCTTAAGCGCCGCAAGACCGTCCTCTTTGTCACGTTGCTGCTGCTGTTGTCGACGGCCTATCCTCTAAGCCGCCTTGGTACTGAATTCATGCCGCCGTTGTATGAGGGGGATCTGCTCTACATGCCTACCACCCTGCCCGGCATCTCGGTGACCAAGGCCAAGGAACTGTTGCAGCAGACGGATAAAATTATCGCCTCTTTCCCTGAGGTGGAGCGGGTTTTCGGCAAGATCGGCCGGGCTGAGACTGCCACCGATCCGGCACCGATGATGATGGTTGAAACCACCATCATGCTCAAACCCCGGGATGAGTGGCGCTATCTGCCGACCGACAGGTTTTACAGCCACTGGCCTGATGCTTTAGCTTTCATCAAAAAACCATTGCGCCGGGTGTTCCCCGAAGCGAAACAGATGACTATCGAGCAGCTGACCGACGAGCTTAATCGGGCAGTGCGCTTTCCCGGCTTGACCAACTCCTGGACCATGCCGATCAAAACCCGCATCGATATGCTGTCCACCGGCATCAAGACCCCGGTTGGTATCAAGGTCATGGGGGATGACCTGAATATTTTAAGCCGCCTGGCAGAAGAAATCGAAGCGGTGGTGCGTGATCTGCCCGGAACCAGATCAGCCATTGCTGAACGGGCCGTCGGTGGGTTCTTCCTCGACGTTGATATTGACCGCGCGGCCGCTGCCCGTTACGGCATCAATATCGGCGATATTACCGAGGTGGTGCAGACCGCCATCGGCGGTATGAAGATTGCCGAAACGGTGGAAGGGCTGGAGCGCTATTCCATTAATGTGCGTTACGATCGTGATTTCCGGGATGATGCCGATAGTCTGAAGCGAGTCCTGGTGCCCGCTCCGGGGGGGCGCCATATCCCTCTGACGCAGGTCGCCAATCTGGTAGTGCGTCAGGCTCCCGACAGCATCAAGAGCGAGAACGCCCGCCGGACGGTCTGGGTTTATGTTGATCTTGCTACCAGTGATATCGGCAACTATGTCGCGGCTGCCCGCAATGCCGTCATCGAACATGTTTCCTTGCCGCCGGGCTACAACGTGGTCTGGAGCGGTCAGTATGAGTATATCGAATCGACGCGCGAGCGACTGCTGGTGATCATCCCCATGACGATTCTGGTGATTTTCGTCCTGATTTATATCAGCACCAAATCCCTGGTGCGCACCGCCATCGTCTTTTCCGCCGTGCCCTTTTCCCTGATCGGTGCCTTCTGGCTGCTCTACCTGCTTGATTACAACCTGTCCATCGGCGTCTGGGTCGGCCTCATCGCCCTGGCGGGGCTGGATGCGGAAACCGGCGTGGTGATGCTGCTCTATCTTGATCTGGCGCATAAACGCTGGAGCGAGGAGGGGCGGATGCGTACCCGCGGTGATTTGATCCAGGCGATTCACTACGGGGCGGTGCGGCGAATCCGTCCCAAGGTGATGACGGTGGTGACTATTATCGCCGGCCTGATGCCGATTATGTGGAGTAGCGGTATCGGTTCCGATGTGATGAAGCGTATCGCCGCGCCGATGATTGGTGGCACGGTGACATCCCTGCTCCTCGAACTATTGCTCTACCCGGTATTCTTTTACCTCTGGCGCTCCCGTTCCCTGGACCCCAGTCCGGTGCCGACGGTTCCGGATGAGGAATTAACAACACCTGTGAAGGTAAATTCACCAGAACCTCTCAACCAAGGAGAAACAACATGAAAAAAATGACAAAAATGACGATTGCCCTGGCTTTGCTGCTGCTGTTCCTCACCGCTGGAATCTCTCTAGCCATGCGCCACAGCGGCCACAGTGGCCACGGCAGCAGCGCCCCGGCGGCATCGGGGCATGACGCCCATCAGATGAAAAAAACATCTGAAGCTGGACACAGTGGTGGCCATATGGGGATGGAGATGACTGATGACATGATCATGCTCGGCACCCAGGCTCGGGATGGGGTCAAGGCCATGGCGCACATCAGTGATACCCGTGAGGCCATGGCTGCCGCCGGAATGAAGCAGACCCATCACCTGATGGTTGCTTTTGAAGACGCTGCTACGATGAAGGCGCTCGACTCCGGTCGGGTCGCTGTGCGCATTGTTGCGCCAGGTGGACAAACCTTGCCGGCCATCTCGCTGTCAGGGATGGATGGAGCTTTTGGTGGTGATGTTGAGTTGCGTGAAAAAGGCACCTATACCCTGCAGGTGGGAACCCAGCTGCAGGATAATAAAGCGCGACAGTTTGAATTTCAGTATGAAGTGAAGTAGCAAAAACGCTGAAAAAGATTCCAGCAGCAAACAGCAGTAAACACCGCCGGTACCATTTTTTCCAACAATTGAAATGGTACCGGCTCTTGTTATGCGGATAAAAGTGAAGCAGGCTGTTGGCATATTTTGTTCGGAAGGCTATAACAATAGCTTTCGTAGTCAAGGAGCAAAAGATGCCGCACAATGTCAATGAACGTCTGGATGAACTGGAGATCCGTGCCAGCTATCAGGATCGGCTGCTGGAAGAACTCAATGCGGTTGTCACCGACTGCAATCTGCGCATCGATCAGTTGACCCGTCAGAATCGCCAACTGCAGGATATGGTGAAAAATCTCGGCGGGTCGCTGGAGGAGTCGCCCGATGAATGACGGCGGAGCGGATTGATGGCGGTGGAGTTGTGGCAGCAACGCCTGAAAGAAAGTGTCACGACGGTGGAGGAACTGGCGCAGCGCTTCGGCATTGATCCGGAACCGCTGCGTGAAGTGACAGCACGCTATCCGCTGAAAATTACCCCGGCGTATGTTGATCTGATTGGTGAGGTCGGGGACCCCATCTGGCGCCAATGTGTCCCGGATGTGCTGGAGCTGGAAGACGGTGGTTACGCCGACCCGCTGGCGGAAGCGCACTATGCTCCCGTACCGGCCATCATCCACCGTTACCCTGACCGGGTGATTCTGCTGGCGTCCAACAATTGCGCCGGATACTGTCGTTTTTGTACCCGCAAGCGCAAGGTCGGTAGCAGCGAGCACGCCGTCAGTTTTCGTGAACAGCGTGAGGGAATCAACTATATTGCCGGTGATTCACGCATCCGCGATGTCATCCTCTCCGGCGGCGATCCGCTGATTCTGCCCGATGCTGTCCTTGAGGATCTGCTCGCCCGGATTCACGCCATTCCCCATGTTGAAATCATCCGCATCGGCAGCCGGGTACCGGTGACCCTGCCGGAGCGGATTACCCCGGCGCTGTGCGCCATGCTCAAAAAATACGCCCCGCTTTATCTCAACACCCATTTCAATCACCCGCGCGAACTGACACCGGCGTCTGCCGGCGCCTGTGCCCTGCTCGTTGACCAGGGTATTGTTCTCGGCAATCAGACCGTATTGCTGCGCGAGGTTAATGACGATGTTACAACCATGACTGAGCTGTTGCGTGGATTGCTCAAGATCCGCGTACGTCCTTACTATCTGCATCAGATGGATCTGGTCCAGGGCACCGCCCATTTTCGAACCCCGCTGCAGACTGGTCTTGATCTCATCCGCAGTGTGCGAGGCCCGGTGTCGGGCCTGGCCTGCCCCCATTTTGTTGTCGACCTGCCCGGTGGCAAGGGGAAAGCACCCTTGTTGCCCGATGGATTAAGCTATCGGGACGGAAAAACACTGATTACCACCTCAGATGGGGAACAGGTGGATTATCCGGATGTGCTGGATACCGTTTCAGTGGCCAATGATCCTGCCTGAAGGCAGCTGCTGCTCCTGCGCCCTTATGCCGGGGTAAAATACAGCAAGATCCAGTCTGTTGTGGCGTTAAACGGCTGTTCTCTAGAGTAAAGCAACAGTTTCCCCTGAGGTGATACGCCGCCGATTCACATCCAATCCGTGCCAAGCTCACCCGGTCGGCTTCTAAGTCGCTCGAGATCAAAATCCTTGCTCAGGTGGGTTGTCTGTATGGCCCCGCCGTCAACCAGACGCTGCTGCAACCTGTAAAAATCTGTTGCTGCTTCAAGACCGAAATAACCACACTGTTGTAACGTCAGCCGTTTTTGTTCCTGTACGGCTTCATGATGAGGGGCCAGTTGAAAGGTGCGATGGTGGCCAAATTCATGCCCCCGGGTCTTACCGGCCAGGGCGTTGTAATAATGATTATCGGTAGCACATAACAAAAAGCTCAGATGTTCATCCTCCAGCTTGTGCTCGGCATGATGTAAAAATTTCTGCAACAGCAATAATAAGAGCATATACTTCTGGGGGTAGGATATCTGTTGATATTTTTTCGCCCGTTCACTCTGCATGGGAGGCGCTAAAATGTTAACCTGAAGCTAAGGAACGCAAGAGCCCTTGATTTCCTTGTCACAACGAAAAGTTCCTCGTTTCCGAATGATCGCCAATTTTTGCTGAGGAGTTCATGTTATGCGGTTATTCACCTGCGGTCATTGTGGCCACCGGTTATATTTTGAAAATGTTGTATGTGAACGCTGCGAAGCACCCCTCGGTTTTCTGCCCGACCAGCTGCGTCTGGTTTCTCTGGATGCCGGTGACAATGGAAGATGGCGCCCCCAAGCAGAGAACATGGAATATCGTAAGTGTCTTAATTATGAACAGCTTGCGGTCTGTAACTGGATGGTGCCGACAACAGACCAGCATGATTTTTGCGGAGCCTGTCGGCTCAATAAGACCATTCCTGATTTAAGTGTGGCGGGCAATATCGATTTATGGCGCACCCTTGAGACAGAAAAACGCCGATTGGTCTATTCGCTGCTACGGCTGGGGCTACCGGTTATGTCTGGTGAAGCTGAACCAGGTGGGTTGGCGTTTGATTTTCTCGCTGACCGTGGCCCTGCCTTCAGTGAGCGGGGAAAGGTGCTTACCGGTCATGATGCCGGGCTGATCACCATCAATATCAAAGAAGCCGACCCCGCCGAACGCGAGCGGATGCGTGAGGAAATGGCTGAGCCCTACCGGACCCTGCTTGGTCATTTTCGTCACGAATCGGGGCATTATTACTGGGATCGTCTGATTCGCAATACCCCCCATCTTGGGGAATGTCGCAATCTCTTTGGGGACGATAACATGGACTATAGTGCCGCCCTTGAGCAGCACTACCAGCAGGGGGCGCCGTCTGGCTGGCAGGAGAATTACATCAGCAGTTACGCCACCATGCACCCGTGGGAAGACTGGGCTGAAACCTGGGCCCACTACCTGCACATGGTCGATACCCTGGAAACCGCCTGGCAGTTCGGTATCGGTATTCGTCCCAAAGCCGGTGATGACGCCACGGAAGCGATGCGTCAAGATTTCGATCCCTATCGGGCAGCAACTATCGATATATTAATTGAGCACTGGTTGCCCCTCACCTTTGCCCTTAACAGCCTCAATCGCAGCATGGGACACGAGCATGCGTACCCCTTTGTCATTTCACCGCGCGTCATCGAAAAACTCGACTTCGTCCATCGGGTTGGGCGCCAGGCGGCGTAACCCGGACGAGTGCCGGATCTAATTCAATGGCCGAGATTATTTATTCCAGGGAGATACAATGAAAACTCACGTTGATGTTGTTATTATTGGCGCCGGTTCCGCCGGGCTGGCGGCGGTACGTCAGGTTAAAAAGAAAACCGACAGTTTTGTCCTGATGAACGACGGCCCCTATGGTACCACCTGTGCCCGGGTTGGCTGTATGCCCTCCAAGGCCCTGATTGAGGCGGCTAACGCCTACCATGCGCGGCACAAAGCCGAAGCATTCGGTATTCGAGGCAGCGCTGGTTTGTCCATTGATGTGCCGGCCGTGCTGCAACGGGTACGCAGCTTGCGGGACCGGTTCGTGTCGGGGGTGCTCAAATCCACCGAAGCCCTCGGCGCGCGCAGTATCGCCGGGCGGGCCAGGTTTGTCGGACCCAATACGGTTGCGGTTGGTGATCAACAATTTGAGGCCGGGCGCATCATTATCGCCACCGGCTCCCATCCCGTTGTTCCTGCGTCGTGGCGTTCGCTGGGTGATCGCCTCCTGACTACCGACACATTTTTTGAATTGAAAAACCTGCCGGCGCGGATGGCCGTGATCGGTCTGGGGGCTATCGGGGTTGAAATGGCCCAGGCACTTTCACGCCTGGGTGTAGATGTTCATGCCTTCAGCAATAGCGATCGGCTGGCCGGCATTTCTGATCCAAAAGTGGCTGCCTGTCTGCAGGAAAGCCTAGGGTCAGAGATGAAACTTTATATCGGCCATGAGGTTGATCTCAGTGCAACGCGCGACGGTGTTCGAGTCCAGGCCGGGGCTGTCGACCTGGAGGTGGATCAAGTGCTCGTGGCGATCGGGCGCAAGCCGAACCTTGATGAGCTGGGCTTGGCGGAACTGGATATCGATCTCGATGAGCGCGGCATGCCGCCGTTTGATGCCAAAACCATGCAAGTCGCTGATCTGCCGATATTTATTGCCGGCGATGTGAATGGGGATCTGGGTTTGCTGCATGAAGCTGCAGATGAAGGCTTCATCGCCGGGGTTAATGCGGTCAGTGCTGAGCTGACCTGCTATGAGCGCCGGACACCACTGGCTATCGTCTTCTCCGATCCCGCTATTGCTGCAGTTGGTCAGCGGTTCAGCAGTCTTGATCTGGAGCAATGTCTGATCGGCCGTATCGATTTCGCCAGGCAAGGACGCGCCCTGACCGCACAGAAGAATAAGGGCGTGCTGCGCATCTATGCCGCCCGCGGTGACGCCCGCCTGCTTGGTGCGGAGATGTGCGCGCCGGCTGCCGAGCATCTGGCTCACCTGCTTGCGCTGGCCATTCAGCGCGGCCTGACCGCTCACGAGCTGCTGGCTATGCCGTTTTACCACCCGGTCCTGGAGGAGGGGCTGCGTACTGCCTTGCGTGAGATCTCCAAACAATCACAGGGCGGGGGGGGCGACCTCAGCGCGTGCGACAGTTTCCAGATCGAGGCGCTGGACTGATGTTTTCCCAGAACCAGTGAAAGGCGAAGATCAATCCCGGGGTTTTGGCCTTGCTTTCGTTGTAGATAAAGGTTCGGGCGTCCTTGCAGGGAATGAATTCAAGGAGGATCTCTTCGGTGTGAACCCCGCCACCCTCGTGGCGTTTCATGCTGTCGTCGATTTCGGCGTAAAAGAGATGCTGCTTGTTGCCGCTGACGCCGACGTTGGTGAAAAAAGAGCAGATTTTACTGATGCTCTCGACGGGAACATCAAAACCGCATTCCTCATCGATTTCTTCGCGGGCAATCTGCCCCAGGGGCACTTCTTTGTCGACCAGTCCGGCGCAGAGTTCATAGGTACATAAGTGCTCTGGATGATTCATGTGAACGGCCGGACGAAACTGTTTTACCAGTAAAAAGGCGTCATGGTCACGATGATACAGTAGGACGGCGACACTGTCGTGACATTGCACCGCTTCCCAGGTGCGTGATGCGCCGTTTTGCTGATAATACAGACGCACCGGACGGACGAATTGTCCGTTATCCAGCGGGGTGACATGAAAGTCATTGATTTCAAATGGCATGAAGGTTCTGATTTCTATGTTGGTGTAGGGGCGCGGTTGCCGCGCCCCTACCAAATTGTTATTCGGCAATTTTCAGAACAATTTTACCGAAATGCTTGTCCTCTTCCATCATGGTGTGGGCAGCGACGACCTGATCCATGGGGAAAACTTTTTCGATGATCGGCACGATGCTGCGGTCGGCAAATTTCGGCAGGGCGCGGCGGGTGAATTCGGCAACAATCTCCCCTTTTTCCGAGACCGGGCGGCTGCGCAATACCGAACCGATAATCTGCTGACGTTTGACCATCATCAACGCCAGATTGAGTTCGGCCTTGATGCCGCTGATCACACCAATGACCACCAGCTTGCCCTTGTAGGCGAGGGAGTTCATGTTGGGTTTGAGGTATTGGGCGCCGACGTGATCGAGGATGACGTCAACTCCTTTTTTGCCGGTGAACTCTTTCACTATATCGGTAAAATCGGGGGTGCTGGTATAGTCGATCACCAGGTCAGCTCCCAGTTCCTTTACCCGGTCCATCTTGCTGGGGTGGGCGGTGACAATCAATTTGGCGTTGGGGGTCAGGGCTTTGGCCAGCTGGATCGCCGCGGTATTGACGCCGCCACCGCCACCATGCAGGATGGCGGTCTGACCATCTTCGAGGCCGCCGATCATGAACACATTGAGAAAGGCTGTGATGTAACTTTCATTGACGCAGGCCGCTTCTTCAAAGCTCATGGTGTCGGGAATTGCCATCAGGTGATTGGCGTAGGCCACAGCATACTCAGCATACCCGCCGCCACCGACCAGGCTCATCACCCGATCTCCAACGTTCCAGTTGCTGACCTGGCTGCCAAGCGCTGTGACGGTGCCGGCAACTTCAAGGCCGAGGATTTCCGAATCGCCGGGAGGTGGTGGATAATTGCCGACGCGCTGTACCAGATCAGGACGGTTGATGCTGGTGGCTGCTACCTTGATGAGAACCTCGTTCTCTTTGGGTTGGGGCTGTTCCACCTCGCCAACGGACATGACCTCCGGTGCGCCGAACTCTTTTAACAGAACTGCTTTCATGCGGGTCTCCTTTGTTGATTAGAATGATTGGCAATTAACCTCAGTTTAAGGCATAATGCGCCGCTGATAAATTCATCGGGATATCGACCTCGCAGTATAGTCGGATTGTCTGCAGGATTCAAATTGCCATTGGGATTCAGGCGGATTTTTGTGATGAGAACATGGCGCTGTACTATCTGTGGTTACTTGCACGAGGGAGATTCTCCACCGGCATTCTGCCCGTTGTGCCATGCCACGGCAGATAAGTTTGAACTGATCGAATCGGTTGGGCAGAGTCGGTCTTTTGCCGGCAGGCTCAAAGAAGCGTTGGGTCAGATGCGTGAGACATTTGCTCCGCATGCTGTATCTGCACACTTCCCCGCGGCCCTGATTCCAACCGCTGTCTTGTTTCTTGTTCTGGCTATGGTCAGCGGTTCTCGTTCTCTTGAGTTTGCCGCACTTGCCCTGCAGGTGGTGATTGTCGTCAGTATCCCGGTGACCATGCTGACGGGTTTCTTCATCTGGCAGAAGAATTACCACAAATCGCGTAGTGTGATTTTCAAAAAAAAAATAGCCCTGGCCTGGCTGCTGTTGCTAATCGCGTCGGCAATCATGATGTGGCGCCTACTGGCCCCTGATCTGTTGAGCAATGGCGGAGCAGGGTCTGCATTTTATTTGCTGCTCAATTTTTTTATGCTGGCTTGCGTTACCCTGCTCGGTCATTATGGTGGCATGCTGGTCTCGGCGCAGAGAAAAACAGACGGGTAGATGAGTGACGCTATCATTTTAAAATAATTCTTTTTAGTCTCTGTTTAGCGCAGGATTGCCGATCCGGTGCAAGGACAGAGCTGAATAGCTACTCTTTTTATTTGGTGCAATGATCGTAGAATGAACTCTTTAGAGTTGATTCAGCTAAACAGCAGTGGGTAACAACATGAGCTTTCAAGTGAGTTATAGCAGTGCAGATTAATTTGCAGATATACCTCAATTATGTCTTGGTGATTCTGGCACTGGCCGCTGGTCTGGTTGCCGGGATGCTGGCGGGCCGTCTGATTCATTTGTCCTTCAGTGGGGAACAGACGTATCAACCAATGGCGGTAGCGCAAGCGCAAACAGTGGCTTCGTTGCAGGAAGAGGATCTGCAGGTTATCATCAATCGCAGTCTGTTTGATGTGGCTTCGATTGGTGCCGCTTTTGTCAGACCTGATGTTGACGAACCCGCCTTGGAGAGTGAAAGCTCACAAGTTTCTGCCCGTAACGTCACTCTCACTTTGGTGGGGACTGTTGTTGCCGGTGTGGACTCCCTGGCGCTGATCAACACGGGCAGTAAGGTGGAGGTTTTTGGTCTGGGCAGTGAAATTGCTGCCGGCCTGACAGTTGATGCCATAGAACGCCGGAGGGTTGTGCTGCTTGAACGTGGTGCGCGTCGTGAGCTGGTCCTGATTGAAGATCAGGCAGAGCTATCTCGACCGGCAGCCCGGCGAGCGAGTGCTGGAGCAGCGGCAACAACATCAACAACCGCTCAGACCGGTGTTGTCGATATGGGTGAAGGGCGTTTTCGCGTTGATCGCGGGATGGTCGATAGTGCGCGCAGCAATATGGGTGCCCTGCTGCAATCGGCACGGATGATTCCGCATATGGAAAACGGGCAAACCACGGGATTTCGCCTGGTCGGCATGCAACGCGGGTCCCTGCTCGAACAACTGGGCTTGCGCCTTGGAGATGTCCTGGTCGAAATTAACCAGGTAAAACTCGATAGTCCGGAAAAAGCGCTGCAGATTTTCCAACAGGTACGGGAAGCGAACAATATCAGCCTGGGGCTGATTCGTAATGGCCAGCCGCAGACATTTGAATACAGCCTTGATTAGGAGCTGATAAGTGGAGAGAAAACAATATTTCCCAGGAAGGATACTGGTTTTCTGGCTGGTGATCGCTCTTTTTTGTTTGTCCGGGAGCACTATTGCCACGGCTGATGACGAGATGATGATTACTCTCGATTTTCAGAATGTTGAACTGGTGGACATGATCGGCACCATCAGTGAATTAACCGGTAAGAATTTCCTCTATGATGAAACTGTTCGCGGCAAGGTCAGTATTTTATCGCCGGAACCGGTATCCCTCGATGAAGCTTATCGGCTGTTTTTGACGGTGCTGCGGGTACGGGGCTTTGCGGTCGTTCCAGCCGGGGGGGTCAACAAGATTGTTGCTCTGGCAACCGCCAAGGAAGAAACCCTCCCCTTTACTAATCAACGTGGGCTGGGGGATCAGCATGTCACTCGGATCCTCACAGTGCGCCACCTTGATGCGACCGTCGCGGTAGAAACCATCATGCGCCCCTTAATGCCACGTACCAGCCACGTGGTGGCACATCAGGCTACCAATACCATTGTTATCACCGATACGGCGGAGAACATCGAGCGTTTGAACCGCTTGTTACATATTCTGGACAAGACCTGGGACAACGATCGTATTGAGCTGGTGCCGTTGCGTTTTGCCGATGCTGCCGATGTGGCAGCAATGACTATGCAGATTCTCGAAGGGGATGGTAGCGTAGCGCCCACAACCGGCCGGGCTGCGCGTGCGGCGGCGCCGGGCAAAAAGCGCATCGCCGGTCAGATCATTCCTTACGAGCGTACCAATACCCTGGCATTGCAGGGGGAACAGTTATTTATCGATCAGGCCAAAGAGCTGATTGCCCAACTGGATGTTGAAGTAGAGGCCGGTTTTACCGGCGTTCATGTTTATTATCTTGAGCACGCAGAGGCCGAACCACTGGCTGAAACCATCAACCAGATTATTGCCGGTGCGGCCAGAGCGCCATCAGCCCCGCGCGCGGCAGAAGGGCAACAGCAGGCGGCTGATCTGTTCAAGGATGTCAAGGTCACGGCCGATAAGCCGACCAACTCCCTGATTATCAACGCTTCGCAGGATGAGTTCAGGAACGTCATGTCCCTGATCGGCCAGCTCGACATCAAGCGCAAGCAGGTGTTTGTCGAAGCACTGATCATGGATTTGTCGATGAATGCTGTGCTGAAGCTAGGCACCTCCTTGCAGGGTGCTATCGATGTAGGTAATGACAGCTTGCTTTTTGGTGCCAGCGGTTCTACCCCGGCATCGGCTGCGGGGCTTGTGACGGATGGTGTATCCAGTGTGCTTAATCAGGCGGTCGAGGGAATTATGCTCGGTGGGATGTTCAATCCTATTACCTACACGGTTGGAGATATCACCATGACAGTGCCGGCGCTTTCGGCGCTGATCAATCTGTCACAGACAGATGATGATATTAATGTGTTATCCGCTCCACGGCTGTTGACCTCTGATAATGAGGAGGCGGAAATCATTGTTGGTGAGAATGTTCCGATCATAACTTCGCGTTCCTCCACCTCTAGTGGAGACAATATTATCAGTGCCGTTGAGCGCCAGGATGCAGCGCTGATTTTACGTTTTACCCCGCAAATTACGGCGGGTGGTTTGGTGCGCATGAAAATTCATCAGGAAATCAGTGGTGTAAAAGAGAGAGGAACAGGGGTAGGCACTGAGGATAACGTTGGTCCAACATTGACAAAGACCCTGCTACGAAATTCTATTGTCGCCCGTGACGGCGAGACGGTTGTGCTTGGTGGATTGTTTAGGAACCAGGTAACCAAAAATGTCAGTAAGGTACCGTTGCTTGGAGATATCCCGATTCTCGGCTGGTTGTTCAAGTCGACTTCCGATAGCGAGGAAAAGCGCAGCCTGCTGATTTTTATCACTCCCCGTGTTATACACGATACCGATGATTTGAGTCGTCTGACCACCGATACCCACAGGGATCTACAACTCTTCCGTTCCGAGGGAGGCACCGAGGCATTTTTTGACAAGCAGCGAATGAAAACCATCGGGGATTTTGCCGTACCCCTGGAGAATTAGACCCATGCGACCGATGAAGTGGCGAAAACTCGGGGAAATTCTCATCAACGATCAGGGGATTCCCGAAGAAATCGTTCGTGGGGCTCTGCAGGAGCAGGAGGGCAATCACACCCGTCTTGGTGAACTTCTCAAGGCCAGAGGGGAGATGACGGACACCATGCTGGCGGAGGCCCTGGCCAGCCAGAGCGGCGTCGATTTTGTTGCCGAGCCGAATATTACCGCCACCGCCCTCGAACTTCTCACCACTATCCCCATTGGTTACGCCAAAGAACACCTGGCCATTCCCCTTGATATCCAG
Source organism: Pelovirga terrestris (assembly GCF_014773365.1). Taxonomy (GTDB): domain Bacteria; phylum Desulfobacterota; class Desulfuromonadia; order Desulfuromonadales; family Geopsychrobacteraceae; genus Pelovirga; species Pelovirga terrestris. The sequence continues at coordinate 19,050 of NZ_JACWUN010000007.1, read as the reverse complement.
GGACAAACAATCCGTCTGGCGGTGGCTGACCCGAGCAATAACCGCGTGCTTAACGATCTGTCGGTGATGACCGGCTGTCGGATTATTCCGGTCATCGCTTCTGCCGAGCGCATCATGCACGCGATTAACCAGGGGTACGAAGCCCTGTCCGGTGGTGGCGGCATGATGGAGGATATCAGTCAGGGAGATATCGCGGTAGAAGACAAGCTGCAGGTCGACGACCTGCTTGATACCAGCGATGAGGCTCCGGTGATCCGTTTTGTCAACGGGCTGCTGACCCAGGCTTATCGCCAGCGCGCCAGTGATATTCATATTGAGCCCTTTGAATCGGAGGCGGTCATCCGTGTTCGCATCGATGGTATTCTCTATGAATCGCAACGCCCACCCCATCGCGCTTTGGCGAACATTGTGTCACGGGTCAAGATCATGGCGAATCTCGATATCGCCGAAAAACGGTTGCCTCAGGATGGTCGTTTGTCCGTACGTATAGCCGGTAAAGATGTGGATATCCGGGTGTCAACCTTGCCGACCGCCTTTGGCGAGCGGGTGGTGTTGCGTCTGCTCGACAAAAGCTCCGGGGTGCTTGGGTTGGAGCAGATCGGTATAGATGCCCGGATGTTGCCGCAGATTCAGAAGATGATTCACAAGAATCATGGTATTTTTCTGGTCACCGGCCCGACGGGTGCCGGTAAAACCACGACCCTTTATTCGGCTCTGTCGGTTATTAATTCGCGTGAACAGAATATCATCACGGTGGAGGATCCGATCGAATACCAGTTGGCAGGGGTCGGCCAGATTCAGGTTAATCCCAAGATCAACCTGACTTTTGCCCAAGGATTGCGCTCAATTCTGCGTCAGGATCCCGATGTCATTATGGTGGGCGAGATCCGTGACAGTGAAACGGCAAAGATCGCCGTTCAGGCGGCACTGACCGGACACCTGGTGTTCTCAACCCTACACACCAACGATTCGGCCGGCGCCCTGGCGCGCCTGGTGGAGATGGGAGTTGAGCCCTTTCTGGCGGCCTCAGCACTTTTAGGGGTGCTGGCTCAGCGCCTGGTAAGAACCATCTGCCCACACTGTCGCGTCAGTTATCACCCTGATGAAAAGGTTCTGGCGCAACTTTTTGAGGGGCAACCGGTTCCCAAGGATGCGGTTTTTTTCCGTGGTCGCGGTTGTAGTCACTGTATGCAGGTTGGTTACCTGGGGCGCACCGGGCTCTATGAGATGCTGGAAGTAACGGATGCCATTCGCGGGCTGGTGACCACGAACTCCGACGCCGCGACCATCCGTCGGCAAGCCCAGAAAGACGGGATGCGCCCGTTGCGTCTGATCGGCCTGGACAAGGTGCTGGCAGGGCAGACAACGATCGAAGAGGTGTTGCGTGTTACCCAGGAAGAGGTTTAGGCCGTGGCGCTCTTTGAGTACCATGCTCTGGATGCCAATGGCAAAGCCCGGCGGGGTGTTGTTGAGGCCTTAAGTTCCAATGCTGCCAGCCGTAAACTGCGTGAACAGGGACTGTTTCCGACCAAACTAAAAGGTGCCCGCGAGATGACTGCCGGCACCACCGGTACAAGTTTGTTCCGGCGGGTGACGGTCCTCGAACTTGGTGTTGCTACCCGTCAGTTGTCGGTTATGCTCAGTGCCGGCATGCCACTGGCCGATGCTATGGCCGCAGTGGCGGAGCAGCAGGGGCGGGGAGAGTTGGGTTCGGTTCTGTCGCGGGTGCGCGATGATGTCCTGCAGGGCAGTTCGTTGCATAACGCTCTTGGAGCTCACCCCCAGATTTTTCAGCCGTTGTATATCAGTATGGTCCAGGTTGGAGAGGCGAGTGGCACCCTCGACAAGGTGTTGATGCAGTTAGCGGACTTTATGGACGAGCAGTCACGCTTTAATTCGCAGCTCAAAGCGGCGATGACCTATCCCATCCTGATGTTTCTGGTGGGTACCAGCGTGCTGGTGTTTTTGATGACCTTTGTGGTGCCGAAAATTACCCGTATGCTGGAGGACCTGGAACAGGTCCTCCCCTTGCCGACTCGTCTACTGATGGGGTTTGCTGAATTTTTAACCGGCTACTGGTGGGTGCTGCTTCTTGCCGTCGCACTGGTTTTTTGGGTTGGCCATCGCTATTCTGTGACCAACCGTGGTCGTCTGTGGTTCGATCGTAAAAAGTTTGATTTACCGCTGATCGGTTCCCTGGCGCTGCATAAAGCTACTGCCCGGTTTGCGCGGACGACCGCCACCTTGTTGCATAGTGGCGTTCCTCTATTGACGACGCTGCAGATTGTTGAGCGTTTGCTGGGGAACAACTTTCTGCAACAGGCAGTGGCTGAGGTCCGCGAAAAGGTGACCCAGGGCGCCGGCCTGGCCGTGCCGTTGCGTGATACCGGAGCCTTTCCGCCGATGCTGGCGCAGATGGCAGCGGTCGGTGAGCGCAGTGGTGAGCTGGAGGGACTGCTGTTTCGCGTTGCCGACATCTACGAACACCAGGTACAGACCAAGCTGAATGGTCTGATGGCCTTACTTGAACCTCTGATGATTATTTTCATGGGGGGCGTCGTTGGTTTTATCGTCCTGGCGGTGTTGTTGCCGATATTTCAGGCCAGCCAGGGTATGGGTTAGCAAGGAGAAGACAAATGAAAGATTACAAGAGCAATCAGCGGGGTTTTACCCTGATTGAAGTGATGGTGGTGGTCGTGATCCTGGGTATCCTGGCGGCTATTGTTGTCCCTCGGCTGCTGGATGAGCCGGAGCGCGCGCGGCGTACTTCAGCCGCAACCCAGATTCGCAGCTTTGAAGAGGCATTGGGGATGTTCCGTCTCGATAACGGCTATTTCCCAACGACCGAACAGGGGTTGGAGGCATTGACAAGCAAGCCGACCATTGGCCGTATCCCCACCCGTTACAAGGAGGGTGGCTATATCCGCCGAATCCCCAATGATCCCTGGGGTAACCCTTATGTGTACCTGTCTCCCGGTGTTCATGGCGATTATGACCTGCTCTCCTATGGCGCAGACGGGCAACCGGGCGGAGAGGGCGACAATGCCGATATTGCCAACTGGAACCTCGAATAACCGTCAGGGCTTTACTCTGGTTGAACTGGTCGTCGTTATCGTCATCCTGGGGCTGATCGGGGCGATCAGTGTGCCGTTGTTGTTCAACCGTCTTGGCAGCGATGAACGTTCAACCCTGCGCCGCATTGTTGGAACGGTGAAGGAGCTGTATAACGAAGCGACCCTGACCAGGGATGTCCACCAGCTCGAATTTGACCTGGATCGAAACACTATTAAAGCCTATCGGTTACGCAGCGTTGCTGTCGACCGGGTGGAAAAGGAACCTTTCCGGCGTGAGATCGAATTAGCACCTCTAACCATTCAGCAGATCGAGGTAGAGGGGCAGGGGAGTTTTCGTTCCGGTCAGGTCACTGTGCGGATTTTTCCCTTGGGCTGGATGGAGCAGACCCGGCTGCATCTACGCTATGGCGATGGTACAGATATCCAGTTGATCTTTTCTCCTTTAACGGGAACGACACGGATTGAAGAAGCAGAGAACAGAGTGCGCTGACGGATTTACCCTGCTTGAGGTGATGATCGCCCTGGCTATTGTTGCTATCGCCCTGGTCACCCTGCTTGGTCTTTCCAATCGAACGGTGCTGGTGCATGACCGGATTCAGAAAGTGACCCGGGCGACCCTGCTGGCGCAACAATTAATGGCTGAGCAGGAAGTTCAGGTGGTCGGTGTCGGCACTGGGGGTGAAGAACGTGAAGGGGTCTTTGAGGAACCTTTCGCTGACTTTAGCTGGCGAATTTATTATGAAAACACCATGCTTCCCCAGGTACGTCAGATCCATGTGCAGGTGCGTTGGGGGCGGGAGCAACATAATGAGCAGGTGGAACTGATTTCCTTTGTCGCTGCCGGAGGACGTTGATGGTGCGGCGATCAGCAGGCTTCACCCTCATTGAAGTAATTATCGCAGTGCTGATCGGTAGCCTGTTGCTCAGCAGTATCTACGGTGTTTTCGGGGCCGTCAGTGCGGCACGGGATCGTTTGGCAGACGAAGGAATTTTTTATCATCAGGCGCGGATTTTTTTCGACCGGGTGGGTGGTGAACTCAGCAGTATGCGCATGGCGGTGTTGGGCAACCGGGCGGTTCTGGAAGGGGGGAATACGGTTCAGGGAACGACTTATCTGGAGTTTAATACTGAGCTGGTGTCACCTCTGCAGCGCCAACGCGGGGGCTTGTCGCGGGTGCGTTATGAAGTGCGTGAGGATGGTGGTGCCCTTACCCTCTATCGCAGTGAGGAAATGCTGCTGGCTAATCTGGCAGCGTCGGAACCCCTGGTCTTCATCTCGGGGCTGAAGGCATTTGTCATCCGCTATTATGCGGCGGGTCAGTGGCACGACAGCTGGTCGCGCAATCAGCCCCCACAGATGATCGAGTTTCAACTTGAGGTAGATTCCGACCATGGGGGGGTGATCCCTTTTCGCAGCAGTTTTGTCCTGTCCGGAGGGCGTGGATGAGTCAGGCAGGCAATGAAAAAGGGATGGCGCTGTTGATTGTCCTGGCCGTTGTGGCGTTGCTCAGTGCGCTGCTGATCGAATTTTCTTTTTCGACGCTGGTTGATTTGCGTTCGGTGGAAACTTTTCGTGACCGGTCAAAGGCCTATTATATCGCTCGTGGTGGGGTAGAGGCCGCACGTATCATTCTGCAGGAAGATCGCAACGAGTTTGATCATCCGACGGAATTCTGGGGGGAACCTCTGGCCGGTATCCCGGTCGGTGAAGGTGATGTCAGTTTGAAGATTGAAGATTTAAGTGGCCGGCTGAATATTAATTTTGTCGGCGATGAGCGCGGCAATCCGTTGCCCGGTTATCATCGCTTTATTGCTCTGTGTGAAGAGGTCCTACCGATCGATTCGGGGGCAGCGCAGAGCCTTGCTGATGCTCTGGTGAACTGGTTTCATTCGGATAAGACGATCATGACGGCAGATGATGCTTATTATCATCAACAGACGCCACCTTATGAACGTCGTGGTGCGAAGCTGACCGCCCTGGAAGAATTGTATCTGGTGCGCGGGTTTGATGAACAAACAATCACCGCTCTGCGCCCCTTTATCCGGGTTGTTGGTGATGAACCGATCAACATTAATACCGCGCCGGCGGAAGTTCTGCTGGCCTGGCAACACTCCGCAGCAGCGGGTAATGTGGCAATTATTTTTGACCGCCTGGACATGGATGTCTTAACCCAGTACCGGGAAACCATGCCTTTTCGTCAATTGGGAGATCTGGCTCAGGTAGAGGGTATCGGCCCGCGCTGGTCGACGGCCTGGCCCCAAGGCTCGGTAACGGTGCAGGGTAAGATTTATCAGGTTGACAGTCTGGGGCGGGTGAACCAGGGCAGTCGTCGTGCACAGGCCATTGTCGCCAAACAGGGAAACCTCCTGTTAAGTTTAAAGATGGAATAAACATATGTCTAAACGCTTTATCGGTATCGATCTGGAAGGAGCAGAGGTTCGGGTTGCTCTGCTGCAGAAGACCGCGGGAAAAATCAAGGTGGATTTTGAACGCCGCGTCTACAGTTTACCTGAGGAATCCCGTGCTGCACTCACCGAGATGCTTGCCGGCAAGACGGCTATCACCGATCGGTTAGTAACCGCCCTTCCGGCTCGCGTCGGGCTGTTTCGCCGCCTGCGATTTCCCTTTCGCGAAAAACGCAAGATCGAGGCCGCTCTGCCTCTGGCCCTGTCAGCCCAGTTGCCGGTTTCGCTGGAGGAAAAGCTGGTCTCCTATCTAGCGCCGCGCCCCTGTGATAATGACTACGAAGTGGACGCGGTAGTTGTTAATAAGCTGGAGGTTGCTGACCTTCTCGAACATTTCCCCGATCCCGAACAACATCCCGGCCGGATCGATATATTTCCCTTTGCCCTGTTGCCGGCCCTGGCAGAGCAGGATGGGGTGCTGATTTACTGTCGCCGGGTCGAGGTGGTTGTTGCCCTGATTGCCGCCGGCAAAATCGAAGATTATCGCTTGTTGCCTGGCACCACCGAGCTGCGTGATGATGAACTTTATGATTTTATCAGTCAGCAGGTCAGTCAGCTCGAGTACGCCCTGGAACAGGATGATCTCCCCTTGTGGGTGATGGGTGCCGGGGTAACGGATCAGCTGAGTCAGTATCTTGAAGACTCCGGACGCACGATTCTACCGCTGCTACCGGAGGTCTTTGGCCCCGATCTGTCGCGTGAAATGGCACCGGCAGCGTTTCTGGCGCTGGCCGAGCTGCGCAGTAACAAAAGCGGGCAACTCAACTTTCGCCAGGGTGAATTTGCCGCCCGCGGTCAACTTGAAATGATGCGGCCAAAATTGATTGTCGCTGCATTGCTGCTGATTCTGGTGCTGTTCGGAGGCGCTTTGACCATGCACTTGAATTACCTCCAGAAATCAGCAGAGGAAGCAGAATTAGCGACGCAACTTAATCGTATTTTCAGGCAGGTCCTTCCCACCGGTGCTATCGTTGATATTCCTCTGCAGATGGAGGGTCTGCGGCAGCAGTTACAGGCCGATGTGCAGATGCTCGGTCTCGACGGTCGTGGTGCCGTCGCCGTGCTGCGTGAACTATCCGATGCCATCAGCACAGAACTGCGCGTCGAGTTGCAGGAATTCAACTATAGTGCTGATGAAACGCGGATTAGCGGATCTGCCGAATCCTTTGATGCCGTCAATCAGATAGCAGAAGTATTAGGTGCCCGCCCGCTGTTCCGTGAGGTAACCATTACCAATGCCCGGCTGGCAACGGACAATGTACGGGTCGATTTTGAAATGCGTCTTGCCATTGCCGGCAGGAGGTCGTGATGATCAGCAGACTTGATGAACGCGAACGCATCATCGTTTTAGCAGGCATCCTGATTCTTGCTGGCATCCTGGTCTGGCTGGTGCTGCTTAATCCTTATATCAATCGGATGCAGAGCCTTGACCGGAGGATCGAGGGGCAACAGCGCAATCTTGAACAGGTGGCAACCCTTGGGCAGGAGATTGACCAGTTGCGCAAACAACTGGCGAGTATTGAGTCCCAGCAGCGTTCCAGCCGACCTCTTTTTTCCCAGGTCGAAAATCTGACCAAGCAGATGGGGGTCCGTGATCAGCTGCTCTCCATGCGTCCTCAACCTGATTCGGTGCAGGACGGTTTTCGTCAACAGACGGTAGAAATTCGTCTTGAGCGGGTTACTTTAAGCCAGTTGGTTGGCTTTCTTCATGCGGCTGAACACCGCAGTCGCGGGATTCAGGTGCGATCACTGCGGGTGCGTCCGCGCTTTGATAATCGATCGCAGCTGGATGTCAATCTGGTACTGATGTCGTTGGAGCGGGCATGAAAAATAACGTTGTTCGCATATTGTCAGGCCGTGTCCTGGGTACGAACCTAAAGCTGTTTACCCTCTGTCTGGTATTGTTCTGTCTCAGTGGTTTTTTGTCGTTCTGGGTCTTCTTTCCGGCCGAAGTGTTGCTGCAACGGCTGGTGCAGGAGGTCTCTCGGGAAACCGGACTGCGCATGCGTGGTGAACAGGCGACGATGCTGATGCCCCTGGGACTTAAATCTGATATGACAATTTATCCAAATCAGCCCGGGTTAGCTCCCCTGCTGATTGATGATTTGCATGTCACACCGCTGTGGACATCACTGCTGACACTCAATCAGGCGATTCACCTGAAGGGCACCGTAACTCAAGGGGATGTCAGTGCCCGCATATGGCGCAACGGCAATGTCAACGTCACTCTGCAGAATCTGGAGTTGCTCGGACTGCAGGACCCTGGTCTGGCTTATCGCCTGGCAGGGTTGGTCAACCTGAATTTCGAGGGAGAAAGGCTGCTGGAGCAGGGAGGGCAGGGCGCAGGTCGTTTCAAGGTCGATATCAGTGACCTGCTGGTGCTTGGTCTTGAGCGGATAGGCCTGGCCGACGATGTCTCTTTAGGACTGCTGCAGATGAATGGGAATTTCAGTGAATCGCGCGTAAGCGTCGAGCAACTGGTAGCGACCGGTGGTGTCCTCGAGCTTAGTGGCGGTGGCACATTGCTGGTTGGCGCAACCCCGGAGCAGACCCGGCTCAATCTTAATGTGCGCGTGCATCCAACGCGGCAGACACCGGACAATATCCGCGATCTGTTGATGCTGACCGGTGTGCGTCCCGGCCCTGATGGCAGTTACACCCTGCAAATCGGTGGTACTGCCGCGCGCCCGGTACTGCGCTGAAGTGTTTTTTAGCGGGGATTTTTAACAAAACGATAGCCGCGCCCGCGCACGGTTTTAACATAGCGGGGCTTGGCCGGATCCGCTTCAAAATATTTGCGTAAACGTACGACGAAGTTGTCGAGTGTCCGGGTTTCGGTTGCCGGTGAAACCCCCCATACCTGCTTGAGTAGCTCTCCTCTGGTTAAAATCTTCCCCTCGTTCTTGATAAACAGGAGCAGCATCTTCAGTTCCAGTTCGGTCAGCTGGATAGTGCCTTGTGCTGTGGTGGCCTGACGGCTCTCCAGATCGATAACGTTGTGACCAAATTGATAGGTCGGCAGCTTCTTTTGTGCCGGTGGCCAGATTCCCCGGCGTAACAGACTGGCCACCCGCAACAGGAATTCTTTCAGATGAAATGGCTTGGTCAGGTAATCATCGGCACCGGTGCTCAACCCGGCAATGCGATCCTGTTGCGAGTTGCGGGCGGTCAGCATTAAAATCGGCACCGGGTCACCGCTTTCGCGCAGCTGATCACACACCTTGAGCCCATCTATCCCCGGCAGGGTAAGATCAAGAATCACCAGGGCATAGGGCGTGTGTTGCAGGAGCCCAAGCGCCTCTTCACCAGTGGTGACATGGGTGACCAGATATCCTTCAGCTTCGAGATTGTACGTCAGTCCGTGGGCGAGATGGGGCTCATCCTCGACCAGGAGCAAGGGGATCTGGTCTGTCATGCCGGTTGCCTTGCGCTGCTGAGGGGGATAAGCAGATGAAATGTGCTCCCTGTGTCTGATGTCGCGGTATCCAGCCAGATCCGACCATTGTGCAGTTTGATGATGTTGTGCACGATGAACAACCCCAAACCGCTGCCGCGAATACTTTTGCCGGGATGACGGATCCGGTAAAACATTTTGAAGATCTTTTTGCGCATGGCCGGCGGAATGCCGCAGCCGGAATCCCGAACGATGAGATGAGCCATGCCGGCGTTACGTTTCATCTCAACCCGGATGCGTGCCGGACCTTCGCTGTAAAGGATGGCATTTTCAATCAGATTACGCAATACCGTCTCCATGGCGTCGTGATCAAAGCTGGCCATCAGCCCCGGCTCAATCGTCCAGTCCAGATCTGTGGTGGGGGTCAGTGCCGAACGTTTGGTGCGGAGATAGGTTTCGATCATTTGTGACAGGTTACCGCGTTGCATGCTCAGCAGTGAATCCTTGTGCTGCAGGCGGCTGGCATTGAGCAGATTATTAATCATGGCATCGAGGCGCCCGCAGTCTTTTTGCATCAAGCTGACAAACTGATTGAGCTGTTCCTGGGTGGGGGGGCGCATCTGGATGGTGTCCAGGTGCAATTGCAATGACGCCAGGGGTGATTTGAGTTCGTGGGTGACCTGACTGACAAAGCGTTGTTGGGCCTTGTAGAGAGTGGTCTGCTTGCGCCAATAGATAAAGATGACATAAACCCCAACCAGAATAGCAACCAGCAGGACAATCCCTTCGGCCAGAATCAGCCAGTCGGTTTTTTGCGGTAACCATTCAGCATGATATTCAATGGCCAGATCTTTCAGTTGACGATGGCGCCCGAGAAACCAGTAAATCCAGAAAACCAGCACCACGATCCAGAGGATCTGAATGCTGATAAAAGTGATCAGTGGATGAAACAAACGGCGAATCAACTTCATGGTATTATCCAGCCCCTTACCCGCCTCGACAACAGCGATCTATCCATCAGTTTTTACACAAGTATTACATTTGTTGCGAGATGATTACGATATTATTCCAAGAGCGTCAGAGATAAAAATCCGGTATCTGTTCAGCACCGGGCCTTTGACTCCTATGTCAAGGGACGCTTTTCCTCATCCATGATCGCTTTTTGTCGCCGTCCATGGTGACAACAACCCTTGCCACAGGATCCAACGGCCCTGGGCAAGGATAGAGCTGAATAGTTACAAAATCCGTATTAAATAAAGGGAGTACGAATTATATGCATAAGGGACTGACTATCGGCAAACATAGTGTACCATACCCTCTGATCCAGGGCGGCATGGGGGTGCGGGTTTCCGGTTATCGTTTGGCCGGACACGTTGCGTTAAATGGTGGCATTGGTGTGATCGCCACCCCCGGGCTGGCTTTGGGGAGTGATGCGGCAACCGGTGACGATTATTTTGCTGACGATCGTCAGGCGCTGCTTGACGAATTGCGCAAAGCCTACGAAATTGCCCCCGATGGCGTTATCGGGGTTAATTGTATGGTAGCGGTGAGCAACTATGACGATGTCGTCAGGGCGTCGTGCGCAGGGGGGGCAAAATTGATCATCAGCGGTGCCGGCTTGCCCTTGAGTTTGCCTGCTTTGACCGCAGATTATCCAGATGTGGCCTTGGTGCCTATTGTCTCTTCCTTGAAAGCAGCACAATTGATCGCCCGCAAATGGCACAAAAGTCACGGCCGATTGCCGGATGCTATTGTGGTGGAAGATCCCGATACGGCCGGTGGTCATCTGGGGGAAAAGCCCGAAAAGATCGGTTCCGGTGAGTACGATCAGTACGCCACCGTGCGTGCCGTCAAGGACTACTTCCGCAACGAGTGGAATCTGCATATCCCGATTATTGCCGCCGGGGGGGTCTGGGATCGGGAAGATCTTGAGCATGCTCTTGCTGAAGGGGCGGATGCCGTGCAGATGGCTTCGCGCTTTGTCGTCACGCAAGAGTGTGATGCTGCTGATGCCTTTAAACAGGCTTATCTCGACTGCACCCCTTCTGATATCGGCCTGATGATGAGCCCGGCCGGCCTGCCGGGTCGTGCCCTGATCGGCAATGTCGCGGAAATCCGTCAGCGCGATCTGGATGATGATCTTCACTGTCCGGTGGGTTGTTTGAAAAAATGTGCCTATCGTGATAATCAGGAACGTTTCTGTATTGTCCAGGCCCTTGATCGGGCACAAAAGGGGGATCGCGAAACGGGGTTAATCTTCTGCGGTACCAACGCCTGGAAAGCTGATCGAATTTCAACGGTGAAAGAGGTTTTTACCGAGCTTTTTGGAGAAAAATAAACCGCCGCTCCCGGTAGGAACAGCGGTCAGTGTATCTAGCCGGGGGGCTCTGGTTAGAGAAGCTCTTTGACCTCATGAACAAAGGATGCTTTTTCGTTATCGTCGTCAATCTCAGGTAAGAGCAGTTCAGCAAGATCGGTCAAGCGTTCTGCGGTTGGTTCCCCCTTCTCCAGCCAGCTTTTCAAGGCGCCATCAAGAGCCATGCCGGCAACCGGACCAATACATTTAGCCAGGGCTCGCTTTATCCCTGTTAATTTGTCGGCAAGGGGACCGTTAAGGACCTCAGCCGGTGTCAGTTTTGGTAGTGGTGCCTGGGGCGGGGCTGGTTCTGCCGCGACTGAAGCTGGTGCCGGGCTTGGAGGGGGCGTGCCGTCCTGATGCGCGGCTATCGCTTCGAGCAATTCGGCCGTCTGCATGCCACAGGCCATTGATACCAGGGGGACATTGACATCCGGAGCGCAAACAACCACTAGTGTTGCAACAGGGTCCAGTCGGCGAGCCATCAGCAAGGCTTCATCGTACTGGATTTCATAAGCGTTGACATCAAGCTTGGCAGCATCATTTAAACGAAACACCCGATGGAGGATGCTGGTAATGCGCTGCTGTTGCTCGGAATTAAAGGTGGCGGGCAGATTTGAGCCGACTATTCCTTTTTTGGTGGAGTAGACGCAGGCTCCCAGCACGCCCGGGGATGTTTTGATTTCTTCAAGCAGATTTTTCATTAATGCCCCATCTCTATAGCTTCATTTCGTTGACGATTGAAGCGAAGTTGTCAATGATATCAAAGTAGTCTGTGTCCTGCTCGAGCAAAATTCCGGCGGTGAGTTCTTCCCCGAATAAGATCAGCAGCGCCTGGCCGGAGGAGAGGGTGACTCTGGCGTTATGGGGTGCACTGATATTCAGATAGGTGCGAAGCTGGGTCGAAGTAACGGAAATGAAGGAGATGTAGTCAGCCAGTTTTCTTTCATCTTTTTCCCCGGCCTGAGCACGGACAACCCCACGTTGGTCAAGCATAATAATCCTCAAGACTCCGGGGGCGGAGAGAATCGTTTGAGCTATTGCTGGCAGATCCGACATCGTTGATTGCCTTTCTACTTAATCGGCGCAGTGAATCAGGATTCCAATCCCATCATACGGTTTTTGCCAATCTTTTCAAGAACCACTTAGCCGTTTATCTGATTTTTCTGAACTCAACCCGTCTGTTGATCGCCCGATTGCGGGTGGAGTCGTTCGGTACCGCCGGGCGTGTATCCCCATAATAAGCAACGGTGAGGCGATCCGCCGCGATACTGTAACGATCGATCAGATGCTGTTTGACCCGTTCCGCCCGTAGTTTTGACAGGGGCAGGTTCACTTCGGGCGAGCCGGTACTGTCGGTGTGGCCGGCAATTTCGAACCGCTGATCGGCCAGTGATGCGTGTGACAGGGCGGTTCCGACCGTTTCGAGCTGCTCAATGGCACTGGCTGTCAAACCGGCGGAACCGATCTCGAATAAAATCTGCATCCTGACGATGGGACCATCCATGGCCCCTTCGGTGGTGCTTTGGTCTCTGCTTTCCCGCATGACCCGGACAAATTCCTCCGAGGTGATACGCTCACCCATCTCCGAGCGATATTTGATCCGGGCCAGTTCCAGGGATGCCGCCGCACGCTGATTGTCAGGTTCGAGAGCAAGTCCGGACTGATAAGCCCAGATGGCCGGTTCAAGATTTCCCAGCACGACAAAGATGTCGGCCAGTCCGAAGTAGGCCTTGGCAAAATTCTCATCAAGTTCGGTTGCCCTTAAATAATAGGTCAGTGCTTCGTCGTAGCGGCGCAAGCGTTCCTGGGCAAAGGCCTTGTCGTATTGCAGCTGGGCATGATTCGGGCAGGTCTGAATCGCCTCATCCAGAAGTTGCTGTTTTTTGATCAAGCTGCGCTCCTTTTGGACGCTTTGGCGTAGCGCGTCGCAGTCATTCGAATGTGCCGGACCTGGATGGAACAGCAGAATTGTTATCCAGAACCCGGCTATCCATAATGAGTGTATACGCATGGATATCTCCTAGCGGTTACGTTGCATTAATTTATTGAGACTGATCCGTAAACGTTCAATCGATTGGGCCAGTACACCCACTTCGCCGGTGGCATTTTTGTCGATCGGGTCGTCCAGATTCTCGCCCAGACTGAAATCTTCAGCCCGCTCGGCCAGCCGGACGATGGGAGTAACAACATCACGATTGAGGAACCAGCCAATGATAACCAGCATAACGACAATCCCGCCGGCACCATAAAGTACCAGGGTCAGAGACATGGTCTTGGCGGAGGCAATAGCATCGGCAACCGGAACATAAACAATAAAGGCGGCGACGACTTCATCCATTTCCCACCAATAACCATTGGTGTCACCATAGATCTCAATCTGATCTTTGGGCGCATCGGCCGGATCACCGTGGCAGATGAGGCAGTTTTTGTTCATAACAGTGAAGGGGGTAGCGGTGTAGAATACTTCCTGACCGTTTTTGACAAGGCGCCCTTCATCGGCCTTGAGATCGGGATTGTCGATGAATTTCTGAATGATCTGTACTTCCTGGGCATCGGCCTTGTTGCTGGGGTGCAGGGGATCAAGAGTCGCCCCTTTAAAGATGTAGCCGGGGAAGGTTTTTTCAAATTCTTCATAGATGCCGCGCGAGGTCGCAAAGCCGGACATGATTTCCGGGTAAAACCGATCCGGTTCGACCAGTTGCCGTACCAGCGGAGACTGAGCTACACGGGTGTATTCGCGTGTCGCCATAGCATAGTTCATAACAATATCACTCTTGATTTTTGCTTCTTCAAGGGCGCTCTTCATGCTCAGGCGATAACTGGAGAAACCGAGAACGCCGATCGCCAGAAAACCGAGAATGCCCATCACCAGAATAGATCTCATGCGAATGCCCATTGTTAAACTCCTTTTTATATAGCGCTTGTGTGCCTCGGTGCCGCCTGGTATGGCTTCTGTGCCGGCGGGTTGTTGATTGGCCCGTATGGAGCTGTGGGTGCACCAAGTGAAATTAGATTTTACACATCAAGCTGGTCGGGTCAAGACAAATCGTAAGAGAAAATTCATTTGTATCTGTTTAGCGCCGGGCTTTTGAATCCTACGTGAAGGGACGCTGTTCGTCATCCATGACCGCTTTTTGTCGCCGTCCATGGCGACCAAAACCCTTGCCACAGGACCCTCGACCCAGCGCAGGGATGGTGCTGAATAGTTACATTCATTCTTTATCTTCCATGTTGGTTTCTTCATGATGACCTTTTTGGTTGTTTTTTGGTACGTTGCGGATTGGTGTTGGTGAGATTCAAGGTACGTAAAGATTGTTCGTTTTGCATAAGAAGGCTTGAGCTGTATAACATACCGTAGTAAAGTCGATCGTTCGAATCAACTTCAAGGAGACGATATGGCAAAACACAAAGAATATATTCCCAAATGGATTGCCTGGGAGAGTACCCAACGCTGCAATTTAAGTTGCGTTCATTGTCGCTGTTCCTCCGAATTAACATCCTCAGCTGGTGACTTTACTACCCAGGAAGCGTTCAAGCTGATTGATGATATTTGTGAGGTAAGTACGCCGGTGATGGTGTTGTCCGGTGGTGAGCCGCTGATGCGCGACGATATCTTCGAGATCGCCCGCTACGGCACATCCAAAGGCTTACGCATGTGCATGGCGACCAATGGCACCCTGATTACCGATGCGGTGTGTGCTGAGATGAAGAGTGCCGATATCAAGATGGTCTCTCTTTCGCTAGACGGTTCGACGGTGGCTATTCACGATAACTTCCGGAGCTCTCCCGGCGCCTTCGAAGGCGTTGTGCGTGGAGCAGAAACCTTAAAGCGTAACGGCATCCCTTTTCTGATCAATTCTTCCTTTACCAAGCGCAACCAACATGATATCGCTGCCACCTTCCGGGTGGCCAAGGAGCTGGGAGCAACCGCCTGGTATATGTTCATGATTGTGCCGACCGGGCGCGGCGAAGAGATTATGAGCGAACTGATTTCACCGGAGGACTACGAGGAAATCCTCACCTGGCACTATGAGCAGGAGAAGAATGAGGAAGATATTTTGATGCGGCCGACCTGTGCGCCTCATTATTATCGGATTGTTCCCCAGAAGGCCAAAGAGGAAGGGATCGATTTCAAACGCCGTAGTCTGACTTTTTCAACCGGTGGTGGCAAGGGGTGCATCGCAGCCCAGTCTATTTGCCTGATCGATTGTTTCGGCAACCTCAAGCCCTGCTCCTACTTCCATTCGTCTGTCGGCAACGTCAAGCAGATTCCGTTCAAGGAGCTGTGGTTCAACTCCAAGGTTTTTAACGATCTGCGTGATTCCAGTAAATACTCCGGCAAGTGTGGTGAATGCGAATATGTCAATGTCTGCGGCGGTTGCCGCGCCCGCGCCGATGCGGTTCACGGTGATTATATGGCCGAAGAACCCTTCTGCAATTACATCCCGCCAAAAACCCGCAAACGGCTGGCGCAGGAAGCGGAGAACGCACTAAGATAAAATCTTTTTACCACAGAGTCACAGAGACACAGAGTTGAACCATCAAAGGCTTTGTTTTGGTTCAATCCATGAATTCGGGTTTTTGATTCACCCTCTGTGTCTCTGTGTCTCTGTGGTAACTCTTTTTTTTCTGATTTTGAATTTCCCATTATAGGAGGCAACACCCGATGACCAGCGACTACAATTTTATCAAAGCCTGTTGGCGGCAGCCGGTTGACCGTGTCCCGGTCTGGTTGATGCGCCAGGCCGGGCGTTATTTGTCCCAGTACAAGGAAGTGCGGGCTAAAGGGGGCGGCACCTTCCTTGATCTGTGCAAAGATCCGGCGCGGGCCGCGGAAGTGACGATCCAGCCGATCGATATTCTTGATGCCGATGCCGCCATTCTCTTTTCCGATATTCTGACTCCGCTGGAGCCAATGGGGCTGGAGCTTGATTTTGTGCCGGGGCCGGTGTTTGCCAACCCGGTACGCACCAAAGCAGATGTCGATGCCCTGGTGGTGCCGGAGGATATGGCCACGGCGGTGTCCTATGTGCCCGAGATCCTCCAGCGTTTGCGTGTTGCTTTTGCCGGGCGCGTTCCCCTCATCGGTTTTGGTGGTGCTCCTTTTACCCTGGCGTGCTACATGGTTGAAGGACAGGGAAGTAAAGATTTCGCCAGCCTCAAGCAGATGATGTACAGCGACTTTCCCCTCTATGACGAGCTGATGAAGAAGGTCACGGAGATGGATCGGCGCTATCTGAACATGCAGATTGCCGCCGGTGCCCAGGCAATACAGATTTTTGATACCTGGGGTGGCCTGCTGGCTCCCCACGATTTTGAGCGTTACAATCTGCCCTATGTGAAAAACCTGATCGACGGGCTTGATCGTACGGACATCCCGATTATCTACTTCGTCAAAAATGGCGGTACCATGCTCGAACTGGTCAAGGCTGCCGGCAGTGATGTCATCGGCCTTGACTGGCATGTTAACCTTGATAAGGCTCGGGCGATCCTCGGTGACGACGTGGCGGTGCAGGGCAATCTTGATCCGACCGTGCTCTATGCACCGAAAGATTACATTGAGAAAGAAGTCCAGCGAATATTGGATGAAAATGCTGGTCGCCCCGGTTTTATTTTCAACCTGGGCCACGGCATTCTGCCGACAGTACCACCGGAGAACGCGATTCATCTGGTGGAGTGTGTGCATCGGTTGAGTCAGAAATAAAATCATCTGCCGGATTCTAGTGAATCAGGCGATAGAAAATGGATTCTGCGACTGCGCTTCGCTCCGCGCGGAATGACAACAAGGATTTCGTTCCTGATAGTTGGGTGTGTGTCATCCTGCGCGAAGTCGCAGGATCCAACATGTTTACATCGACAGAATATTACTACTTGGAGATTCGAATGTCTGTGGAATCGAAACATGCCCTGATCCTGCTCAACATGGGTGGTCCTGACTCCCTCGAAGCGGTGCGCCCGTTTCTCTACAATCTGTTCTGTGATCGTGAACTGATCCAGTTGCCTGCCGGCGCTGTACTGCAGAAGCCTTTTGCTCGGCTGATTTCCTACTTTCGGGCAAAAAAAGTGGTGGAAAACTACCGTGCCATCGGCGGCAAATCACCACTGCTTGAGTGGACACAGAAACAGGCTGAAGGAGTGGCCGAAAGGCTGGGGGATGAAGTTGTCCCTTGCGTGGTGATGCGCTACTGGCACCCCTTTGCAGCGGAGGTGCTTACGCAACTCAAAGCAGATGGCATCACCAGCGCCACCGTGCTTTCCATGTATCCCCACTATACCGGTGCGACCACCGGCAGTAGCGTCAATGATTTCAAGCGTACCGTTGCCCAAATATATCCGGAGCTGGAATATCGGGTCATTGAACAGTGGCACGATTGGCCGTTGTATCTTGATTCCCTGGCCAATCGCGTTCGTGAGGGGCTGGAGACCTTTCATGAGCTGATGCGTGACGATGTGCAGATTCTTTTTTCCGCCCACGCCCTGCCCCAGAAGTTTATTGATCGCGGCGATCCCTACCAGCAGCAGGTGGAAGAAACGGCAAAAGGGGTGATGGAGCGGGTCGGCAATTACGCCTGGTCCATCGCCTACCAGAGCCGCAGTGGTCCGGTCAAGTGGATGGAGCCGGGCACCGAGGAGGAAATCACCCGCATTGCTGCCGCCGGTCATCAGTCGCTATTGATGGTGCCCATTTCTTTTGTCTCCGACCATATCGAAACCCTCGAAGAGATCGACATGGAGTACCGTGAACTGGCGGTCAGTTCCGGTGTCGTCAACTTCTGCCGTGCTCCTTCCCTGAATGACAATGATGATTTCCTCGATGCCATGGCCGCATTGGTTCAGTCTGCCCGCGCATGAAACAGCAGCAATGCATCCTGTGCAACCACCTGTTCGATCCCGATCAACCCTTGACTGAGCCGGCTGAAATCGCCGGGATGCATCTGGCCAGGCAGGAATATGGTGATGCCGGCAAGGTTTGTCCTGTCTGTCTCGCCGGCCGAGGCCGTCTGGCGATGATGTACCGCAGTGATTGTTTTGACTAGGGCTTCCCCTGCTGATTAACCTCCACAACAATCATTCAGACCACCGAGTCAGCGATTTTTTTTATGGCACCAAAGGCATTGCTTATATTCTGGGCAAAATCCTGGTTGGACGACCCGGCATTCCCCTCGTCGTCACCAAGCAGGTTGACAATCAGTTCCGGCGAGTAGACCAGAAAGCGGATTTCGGTTTTTCCCCCTTTGTTGTAAACCGAAAAAAACTTCTGCACAAAGACGCTGCGCTCCGGGTTGGCGGGAATGGATTTGCCGGAATTTTCCGTTTTGCACATCTGAATCATGGCGTGGCGGTAATTTTCCGGCATGCTCACCCCCTGATTGCGATAAAATGCCACCAGACCAGATTTGTCGAGGTGGAAGACGCTGAAGCCTGCTGCGCTAATGGCGTTTTTCAGATCCTCGATCAGAACCTCAAATGATTTGTCAGAACTGTTGCGGCAAATAGATTCATCGGCCATAATTTGCCCCTTTGGTGTTGGTTGGTGTAAGCACCGTGTTCTCTATTAATTATTCGCTCAACTTTCGCAGACAGAAAAAAGATGTAACAGCTTGTAATTATTGATCAAAAGCGCCATCAGCTATGGTAGAATTGGTTATCGCCAAACAACCGAAACTACTTCAAGGAGATGACGCTTTGAACCGTATTGTATCAGAACTTGTTTCATGTAAAAACCCAATAGATTCGTTCTTTGACAATCAGCGTAT
>NZ_JACWUN010000006.1 GCF_014773365.1 Pelovirga terrestris | reverse complement strand
CTTGCCTTTCTTATGGCAAGGAGCCCCTTGATATCCGCCAAGATAACTGAGGGGGCTCCTTTTTTATTCCCCCACGTATCTTGTCAAATATCTCTTATTTTTCCATCAATTTTTTTGGCCACGCTCAAGGACCGCTCGCCAGCACAATGACAAAGGGATCTCGCGCACCTTCGTTCTAGTAGATTCGGATGAGCCAGTGAAAATTCGGGGTTTTTTCACGCTAGTGGGCTGCGAGGTCGTGGCGACGGAACTGCCCCCCGAATATGCGAAGAAGTACCCGCGTAAAGCGCCCGCGGCAAAACTGGCTCGTTTGGCAGTGGCAAGGGATCTACAACGTCAAGGACTCGGTGGTCTCATGATGGTTGATGCCATGCGGCGCACCTTGGCCGTTGCCGAAAACATCGGGATCATCGGTTTTTTTGTTGACGCGAAGAACCAGGGTGCCCGCGAGTATTACGAACAGTTTGGCTTCGTCGTCCTACCCAACCGTCCGCTCGCCCTCTTTTTGCCGCTGGCCACGCTGGCTTCGGCGGTGGAGGCGCTTGACAAATGAGGGAGCCCGCCCACGATATACTAAAAGCAATGCCCCCGATTTGGTATCCGTGGGCGTTTCGTGTTCTATGGGTGGTGACAAATAAGAAACGCCCTCGATCTGGTGATTAAGAGCGTTTCTTATTCTACGAGGGTGATCGATAAGAAAGGAAAGCTTATTTTACCGTAGACCGTCGATGCCACCATGGAGCATGGCGAATTTCAAAAGCATGAATCAACATACCCGCAACCAACTGCGGGCATGTTGATTCTGCAAGAGTCAGATTGCCTCTTCGATATCAGCGTGTTCCCCTTCCACCTGCAGTGTGATTGTTACCGTTTTTGATGTCCGATTACGCCAAAACCAACCATGCTTTCCGTCAAACTCAGCGACAAGTTCTCCTTCCTCGCGTTGTGAGGTTCCTTTTTGCCAGCTCTTGTAATCGATCTTGAGCTTGACGGAATCGGAGTGACCATCAAAGTTAAGAGCGCCACCATCGGTGTACCAGAGATAGCGCGCCCGTTCCCCTTTGTTCAATGCCAATTTGATCTCTTTGCCCTCGTTGGGAACCAGGGTTAATTCCATGCTGTCCTTGCGCAGGGTAGTCACTGTTTCGACGGATTCCGCCACGCCTTGTTGGGTTGGTTTCGCGGGCAGAGTGGTTATGGGCGCTACGGTGTTCTGCTCCGCAACTTGATGCGCCAGGGAGGTTTTAATCTCTCCCATCTTGGTCAAGCCCAGAACACTGCCAACCCCGGTGGGATCAATGCCGTACTCGGCGGGTAAAATGGCGACAACCAGAAGAAATGCGGCCACTACGGCGGCCAGGATCGTTGACTTAATGAGCTTTGCGCTTGAGGGCAGATCTGCCGGATTCGGTGCATGCTGCATGGTATATATCCTTTTCTAAACGAAATGAGTTGGTTAATTCAGGCGACAACATAGCCAGTCAGCTGGTATCCCATGAGCAGAAAACCTCCCGTCATGAGCAGAACGTTGGCGTCGTAAGCATGGCGCATAAATCCCTCGGTGCGTCGCCAGTATCCCACGGCGATGAGGATCAGGCCCAAGGCCATCAGCTGCCCCACTTCCACACCCACGTTAAAGGCGATCAGGTTCGTCACCAGACCCTCAGCGGAGACTTCGTATTCCAGAATCTTGGTGGCTAGGCCGAACCCGTGAAAAAGGCCGAAGATCAGCGTGGCCAGCTTGGTGTTGGGTTGAAACCCGAACCAGCGCTGGTACGCACCCATATTGTCGAGAGCTTTGTATATAATGGACAATCCGATGATGGCGTCAATGAGATAGGCGCTGACGCTGATCTCCATCAGGACTCCGGCGATCAGGGTGACCGAGTGACCGACAGCGAACAGGGTGACGTAAAGGCCGATGTCCTTGAACCGGTAGAGAAAGAAAATAACCCCGAATAGAAAAAGAATGTGGTCGTACCCGGTGACCATGTGCTTGGCTCCCAGATAGATGAATGGCAGGGGCATAGCGCCGCTTATTTCCTGGATATATCCCTTGTCGCCTGCGGTCACGCCGTGGGCGAACACGTCAGCCGCTCCAACAAGAACCAGCGCCAACGGGAGAACACCCCACATCAGGCCACTCCCGGCCAGGTAGTTTTTGAACAATTTCATAGCGATCTTTCTGAAACAAAGGTTGTTTGGGTGAAGTAATTGAAAAAATCAGGAAAGAGGGACGCTGAACGGAGGGGCACGGGCAGGTGGACGCCCGGCGGTCAAGAGGCCATTCTTTTCTATGACATGCGAAGATGGAATACTGATGATTTCGGAGGGGGACACGCTGATGACCCGAGCACAGATGACTACGGGTATTTTTAATGTACTGTCACCATCCGTCTTGCCGCGAAGAGATTTCCAGCTGGGCTGATGTTTATACAAATGTGCTGTTTGATAAGGTGTATCATGGCTGTGTTCGCCGTGGTGTTCTGCATTGTCGTGATGACTGCCTGAAAAGCCGGACACAAAAGATTGGTATACGGAAGCAAGCTCCGTTTTTTCAGGACCATGTTGGTGATGCACATGGGAAGACTGCCAGAGTGACACGGCCAGGAAGACCACTACCAGCATCAGCGTCAGGAAGTGTTTTGTTGTCGTATGTCGAAGCAGAGAAGTCATGTTCACTATGGTCAGCATCGCACATTTCACATGCCAACGGTTATACAGTTTTTGGGTATTGCGTTACTATCTTTAGAAGCGCAACCTTTTCCCGAAGTGGTTTGGCGTCACAGCGAAAAAGGGTAATCTTAGTCTTTCATTATGTCAAACTGAAAACAAAGTGTAAAAATCAATAATGCGTCAACAAAGACCTTGAAAGGAGAGAGAAAAAGTTGAGTTACTATCTTGTAAAAATTGCAACAACGACATTACTGATTGTAGCTATTTCAGAAATTTCCAGGAGAAGCACCCTGGTTGGCGCCATACTGGCTTCGGTCCCCCTGGTTTCAGTGCTTGCGATACTCTGGATCTATATTGACACCAAAGATGTAGAGAGGATCAGCACTCTGGCATCAAGCGTGTTTTGGCTGGTCCTTCCTTCGTTGGCACTATTTTTTGTATTGCCGAGAATGTTGAAGCATGGATTGAACTTTTATCTGAGCCTTGGCCTGTCTGGTGCAATTACCGTAGTTTGTTATTTTCTCATGGTTTCAGTGCTGAGTCACTACGGGGTTAAATTGTAAAAAGCCACACATCAGCCACTTAACCTGGACGCTCCGACGTAAGACCACTGTCTGTTGGATACCAGCCTTGTTTATTGCCCCTGCTTTATTTCTGAATGTCTCAGGTATTGTGTCAGGGATTTTTGGCAAGTCAGAACCCACCAATCAAACCAATCCAAGAATCCCTGATGTTTAAGAACCCGCCCCTCCAGAGCAAAAAAATTAGTTGCTTCTGTGCTTACTTCCAATCACCTTTACTTTTTCCATCTTCTGGACCAATAAGAGAGTTGATCCCTTCGGCTAGAATGGTTCTTTTGGCTTCGACAAGAGCCTCTGAATCGGTATTAAATGTTTCGTTCCAGACTGATGAATTACCGTATTTGTCTTCGATCTCCAGAGTCCATGACGTCTCATTTTCTAGTCGGTATATTTCAACGCTCACCGTGTTGCCAACACTGGTGATGGGTTGAGATAACGGCGATTTTATGAGTTTTGGTTCCTCGTTCATTATCAATGACCTCGACATTTAGGAAATGCGTCCATTAACTTCCAAAAGATAACACAACAACTTCAAAACCTTCTCATAATTTATCTTACATTCAGATTCAGTGAAAAGCACCTCAGATGAACCATCATCTCACTTGGCCTGCATTACCGGAATGATCAGAAAGCTCAACGGTAGGATATTTCTTTACTGTTGATTGTGAGAGCCTTGCTGCCTTGCTTTACTCCAAGCAAACAGGCAGATATCACTGTCTTTCCTTCAGGAGGTCATGGAAAGAGTGAAACTTTTTTTCATATCCTTCTTTTAAAGACCACCGTTCGATTTCAGCAATGTCGATGTCAGAGGCATATGCGACAAGGAGAGCCTGTTCCAGGCACTGCTGATCATTCCAATGGAAATAGGCGGCCAATCGATCCTTGACGCAGTCTGTTGGAGATAACGCCGCCAACTCTCCCGTTTCAAAGCTCAACACGACAATTTTTTGCGGCGTTTCATCCCCTACTGCCAAAGGGCCGGCAGGAAACTCAAGAAAATACTGGGTCTCTGGGTGGGTAAAATACTTAGCCTCTTCCTGAAAACCGATCTCGGCCAAAACTTTTTTCAACTTGCGCCGCCCAGAGGATATGTTCTCGATAAAATCCAGGTCGTAAGACACGTACCGCCCTTCACTGTAGATAGCCACGCAGCCACCTCCAGAAAGAACTACGTCGATGCCATTTATTTGGAGATGGGTGCAGACGAAAGCAGCCAGCTCTCCCATGGTCATAGCGCGAATCTCTTTCACAGAGGTTTTCCTTTTCTTCGCGGCCGTTTTCTTACCATGACCAGCTGCTCACGTTCGCTGTCAGAATAAAAGGAAAGCGCTTTATCCAGCAAAGCTTTCAGCTCTTCAAGGAATGGATAGCGCGGGTTAAAAGCATAAAGACGCGTATTGCCAACCAAGCGACTGTAAAGTACCCTTCCGACCTCCAGATTTTCAAACTGGTTTTGAATCGATCGAAGATCTGCTCCGTAAAATTTGGCTACTTCTCTCGGGTAACCTTCTTCTCTGGCGAAAAGATATAAAAGAACCCTTTCTTTGTTGACGGTTCCAAGTAAAGCCTCAAGCATCCCGTCCTCCATTTTTGACGTGTATTGCTCACCTAAGTGACGTATGTATTCCATCAAATGACGTACTTTATCCGTCAATATACTTGATTGTAGCGGTATTTACAATAACCAGATTTGCCCATCGAATTGCAAAAAATGCTGATTGTGTTCGGGATAAGGATCAAAGGAATATCGACAGCAGTGTGTCTGAAAAATAGCGCAATACAGGAATACCCCGCCTGGATCGACAGACGGGGTATTCCTGTTCAATAAGTGGTGAGTTGTAGGATTTTTTATAGCCTCAACGATCAGGGTCACTTGTGCCGCTATCAAGCATTCCCTTCGGCCCGCCGGTTTGTTATTCTGTAACCCGTGGCCATCCTGAACCAGACGAACATCAAGCAAGTTTCCCGGCCAGAAATTAGAAATATCCTGTTGTGACAGTGAAATCAAGCGTCTGTGTGGAGCAATAGGTTCCGTGAAAGGGAATATCTCTGACGATGACTGATCGCCGACACATGGAACAGGTCGATGCCCTGCTGATTGGTGGCGATCGGCAAAGATAACAGCTCAATTCGACAAGTCGTCCCGGCAAAATAACATTCAAGCAGGAGGAACCCGATGGAAAGCGTTAAAATTATGCCTTGTCTCGACATGAAGGATGGTCGGGTGGTCAAGGGTGTTAACTTTGTCGATCTCAAGGATGCCGGCGATCCGGTCGAGAATGCCACCTTTTATCAGCAGGAAGGGGCCGATGAATTGGCCATGCTCGATATCGCTGCCACCCTCGAAAATCGTGGCAACCGTCTTGAATGGGTGCGCAATGTGGCAGCGGTTATTACCATCCCGTTAACCGTGGGTGGCGGCATCGGCAGCCTTAAAGATATCGAAGAAACCCTTGCCGCCGGCGCGGATAAAGTGTCGATAAACAGTGCTGCCGTCAAAAATCCGGCTCTGATCAGCCAGGCTTCAGCAAAATTTGGTTCCGAGCGGATTGTCGTTGCTGTTGATGCGCGGCGTAATGTGGAAATGCCGTCCGGGTTTGAACTGGTGGTCGCCGGCGGAACCAAGCCGGTTGGTAAGGATGCCATCGCCTGGGCACGGGAGTGTGAAGAGTTAGGGGCCGGCACCATTCTGCCTACCAGTATGGATGGTGACGGTACCCGCGCCGGTTATGATCTGGAATTCACCAGGGCGATTGCTGATGCGGTCAGTGTGCCGGTGATTGCCTCCGGTGGTGCCGGCACCCTGGAACACTTTTATGATGGAGTGGTAAAAGGGGGGGCTCAGGTGCTGCTGGCGGCGTCGGTGTTTCACTTCCGCACTTTTCGCATTTGTGAGGTGAAGGAGTATTTGCTGAGTCGTGGGCTGACAATGAAATAAAAGCAAAAAGGCCACCCCCACAGGAATGGCCTAAGTACTTGTTTTTAAATGGTCGGGGCGAGAGGATTTGCCCACTATGTCACCGCCATCACGGCAGTTCCTGCGTCGGCTCCCCTGCGCTCACTGACGCGACCATCCATAGCCGCTCATCTGACATCAAGTCAGCGTTCGCTTCGCTTCAAATCCCTCGCACCCTGCAATTTAAAAGGCACCTTCGGTGCGCAGGTGCCTTTTAATTTTGAATGGTCGGGGCGAGAGGATTTGAACCTCCGACCCCCTCGTCCCGAACGAGGTGCGCTACCAGACTGCGCTACGCCCCGACATCATTTCTCCATCCGGGTGTTTTCGGATGGACAATTAATTAGCACCCTTAATGGTCAAATGCAAGACTCTTTTACTGCGATTCGATCAGTGGATATAGTGGAAACTGAACTCAACAGAACAGCTCTTAGTGACCTCTCCGGTCGAGTAAGCATTGCCGATCCATGTACCTTGGGGGCAATCGCCATCCACGGTGACACTACGAGCATAACCAAAATCGGGTACCACGGTAAAACTGGCAGTGGCTCCGCTGGTCACCGAACGAATTGCCGTTGTGACAGTGCCACCGAACCCGGTGTTGGCGGTCACCGTATGTTCTTCGCCAATAGTACTGAAGCGTACAGTACAATGATCTCTGATTGGCCCGGTGGTGTACCTATCACCGCTCCAGCCGCCCCCCGCACAGGAACCACCAATTGCGCTGTTGATACGGTGCCCGACGTCTGCTTGAACCCGAAAACTGGCGTTACCACCGTCAGCAATCGTCTGACGCATCGGCGCAACCTGACCCCCACCATCGACAGTGGCGTTGACCGTGTAGCGGGCAGAAACAAAACTGAAGCTGACATGACAATCGCTATGAACATCTCCCGTACTATATCGGTTACCACTCCAGGAACCAACGGCGCAGGTACCACCTGCGGAACGGTCAACACTGTAGCCACTCTGGGGATTAACAGTAAATTCAGCGCGATTGCCCCGATTGACAACTTGGACTGCCGGACTGACACCTCCCCCTGCACCTGCGACGGCACTAACTGTGACATTGCTGACCAGCGGAGAAAAAGCAAAGTCGATGGCACAATTATCCGTTATAATTCCAGTAGTGTATGTGTTTCCACCCCAGCTTCCCCCCGGGCAATTACCACTGACTTGTTCAAGCGAAACATAGCCGGCATCGGGTTGCAGATTAAAACTGGCGCGCGAACCGCCGGCAACCTGACGGTTCGTCGGAGTGACCTGCCCGCCCCTGCCGGCACTGGCGGTGACGGAACGTTGCGCTGAAAAACCGATGGTGACCGTACAGTCGCGGTTGATGGCGCCGATAGTATACAGATTGCCGTTCCAACTGCCTTGCGGACACGTGCCACCGACGGTACTGCTTGGAACATAACCGGAATCAGGAGAAACGGTAAAACTAGTACCGGACCCGCTGACAACCGACTGCCTGGCAGGTGTCAGGGTGCCACCGCTACTTGCCGTGGCGGTTACGCTATGGAGTCTGGGGAATTCAAACTGAACGGCACAGTTGCCACTGATCATCCCGGTGGTATAGGTGTTGCCATTCCAGGAGCCGGACGGGCAGTCGCCGCGGACTGCTGTGCTGATGATATGACCTGGATTGGGGACGACGTTAAAACTGCCGGTTGATCCGCTGGTGACAACCCGGTTTGGTGGATCGACCTGTCCCCCCCGGGGCGCTGCTGCCGTGACAACGTGGGATGACGAATAAAATCGAAAACTGACGGTGCAGTCGGCGTTGATCGCACCGGTAGTATAATGATTGTCTTTCCAGGTTCCACGCGGGCAATTGCCCCCAACCAGGGAATCGAGTACCCGGTAACCGGCTTCCGGCTGGACGGTGAAGGTCATAGTGGCACCCGCACGTACCGTTCGTTGTGTCGGCACAACCTGACCACCGCGGGCAGCCGTCGCAGTAACCTGGTAGTCTGAAGCCAAGACCGTGGCGCTACCCCAGGAACCACCCCCAACAGGGGCTAGCAATAGCAACATCAGGCCGGCGACTGTTGTGAATAGCCGTTTGTGCCAGCTGTGTTTGATCGGAATGACGTTCATCATGCAATATCCTCAAAGATAACCATTTACCGCCACACCAGGACACGGCAAAAGAGGCCCTTACCGCTCCCCATTGTGACAGAATGAATCCTCATTTCGGAAGATGAAAATATATCAATTTCACGGTTTACTCAAAGAAAAATTGATAAAGATTGTATTTTTGTAATAATTTTTCGGCCCCAACTTCTCTCACCCGACAATTCCTTCCAATCCACACCAACAAAAAAAGCCCGGGCAAATGCCGGGCACAACAATCATCTACTGTTATTTTTTGTGGGTATTAACGATCAATCAATCTGTTGCAGTTGCTTTAGCATCATCTCTGCCAGACCAATCCCGCCCTGGCGGGCAGTAGCTTTGGCTACTTCGAGATCCTGCATCTGGATAAAAGTATCTTCGGCATTGGTGCGCGGAATCAGGCCATCATCGGGGATGGTGTTGCGCATTTCTTTATACATCTGCTGAATAAAGATCGCCTCAAATTCCTGCGCCAGCTCTTTCAGCCGGGCTGGATCCTGCTGTCCACCCCCTTTGGCCGTGCGGGGCGCACGGGTAACCTGCCCCACAATGTGCGCCGTATCAAAACCGTGATTAATGTCCATAAAATCGTCCGTTGTCTGCCGCTTCGCGGCGTCCATCGCTATGCGATGTCATTTGTCCCACTCCCCACTCCCCACTCCCCACTCCCCACTAAAGCACCACCAGATCGGCATACAGGGCTCCCGACGCCTTAATCGCCTGAAAGATGGCGATCAGATCGCGCGGCGTGGCACCGATAGCATTGAGGGCCGAAGCGACATCACCAATACTCACACCCTGCTCCATCACGACCAGATTCCCCATCTCTTCAATCACTTCGATCTCGGTTTCCGGGATCACCACCGTCTGCCCTTCCGACAACGGAAGAGGTTGGGAGACCCTGGCCGATTCACTGATCACCAGACTGAGATTGCCGTGGGAGACGGCCACTGTCGAAATCCTGACACCTTCACCCATGACGATGGTGCCGGTGCGTTCATTGACAACAATCCGCGCGATGGTATCGGGAGTAATCCGCAACTGCTCAACCTCGGAAACAAAGGCGACCACATTGTCGCGAAATTGCGGCGGGACCTGGATTGCCAATTGTCCGGCGTCAAGTGAGCGCGCGAGTGAGCTGCCAAAATGCTGATTAACCGCATCACGCATACGGGATACCGTAGTGAAATCGGAATTTTTCAAACGATAATTGAGGTTATCTGTGTCACCAAAGACGTAAGGGACTTCACGTTCAACAAAAGCACCACCGGGAATCCGTCCCGAGGTCGGATGGTTTTTCTGAACCGTCGCCGCCTTGCCGCCAAAAGCCAGGGAGCCTACCACCAGCGGTCCTTGAGCCACGGCATAAACATTGCCATCAGCGGCATTCAACGGGGTCATCAACAAGGTTCCCCCAGCCAGGTTGTCAGCATCACCAATGGACGACACGCTGACATCAATGGTACTACCGGCGCGGGCAAAAGGAGGCAGTTCGGCCGTAACGATCACCGCGGCAACATTATCCACCTTGACCAGCGCCGGATTCACTGCCACCCCCAGACGTTCCATCA
This sequence comes from Pelovirga terrestris, assembly GCF_014773365.1. Taxonomy (GTDB): domain Bacteria; phylum Desulfobacterota; class Desulfuromonadia; order Desulfuromonadales; family Geopsychrobacteraceae; genus Pelovirga; species Pelovirga terrestris. The sequence goes on along the minus strand of NZ_JACWUN010000006.1, from coordinate 162,778 downwards.
TATTAACCAGCGATTGCACAGTAAAGCGGGTACCGGCACTATCGCCGGTACCGTCAAGGCCGACGACCAGACCGTAACCCACCAGCTGGTTTGCCCGTACTCCTTCAAGTTGAGCCAGTTCCTTGATGCGTGAGGCTTCAGCGTTCACTGCCAGAAACATGCCCGACACCAGCATCAGCGCGATAAGTAATTTGGTCGTAAGATTTGTCATGGTGATACTCCTGTCGATTGCTGCCGGCGCTAAAAAGGCCAGACCTGATCCAGAACCTGAACCAGCCAGCCCTGCTGTTGCTTATCACTGATGACCCCTTTGCCAACGTAGGAGATACGGGCATTGAGAACATTCTGTGAATCAACCAGATTACGGGCGGAAACATCGGACGGCCTGACGATACCGGATAACTGCACAATCTGCATCTCGCGGTTGACCGTGACGGTTTTGTTCCCTTCGATCCGCAGGTTGCCATTGGGCAGGATTTCCACCACCTGGGTCGTCAGGGTCGCAGTGAGAGCTTCTTTACGCTCGGTTTTACCACTGCCGTCAAACTTGTTGCCGGCGTTGGCGTTAACGATGCTGGAGGGACTACCGCCAATAAAATCGCCAATGTCCGTTTCCAGACCAAAAAGGTTGGTGATCCCGGCCGACATAGTACTGTTACGCCCGGTCTGGGTTTTGGCTTCCTTGCTGGCACTGGCATTTTCGGAAATCACCACGGTAATAATGTCACCGACGGTGTTGCCCTTCATGTCAGCAAAAATCCCGCCTCGGCTGGTTGTCCACAGTGAACCTGCGGTCTGCGGTGGTGCCGGTTCTGAAATCACCGGGGCAATCGGCTCCACCTCGGCCAGATCGACGGATTGGCCCGGCATGGCACAGCCACTGACAAGGAGTAATACGACAATCCACAAGAGATGTTTTAACATAACTATAACTCCACTCTGACCAGCCCGGGGGCAACGACCCGGCTGATCACTTCGCGGGAAGAACCGGTATTGATCACCTTGATCGATTCCCCTTCACGCCCGTCCTGGCGCGCTTCACCAACCGCCGACAGGGTCATTCCGGCATGTTGAACTTCAATAACCACCCGCTCACCGCGCTTGATCAGGGGCGGATATTCCATCTGCTGAGCCTGCAGTGGTTCCCCTAAACGGACGGTCCGCTTGACGACTTTACCGACGGCATCGGCACTGTTGAAAATCGGTTCCGCCAACCGTGAAATATCCTGCAGGCGCATCTCGATCAGGTCCTCGGTGAGCATGGTGCCGCGTCGCAGCCCCTCTTTCGCGACAGCAATCTCAGCCATGGCTTCGATCTCGATCCGGATCGACTGATTGCTGACAATCTGGTCATCAACCCGGGTCATGATCGACATCCGGCGGCTACCAAGCACGCCGGGACGCGACGGCAGTAACTGATGCTCGATCCGCCCCATCGGCACCCTGTAGGGTGAAGGAAACTGCACTCCGGTAAGCCGCAGTTCAACCTGGGGCAACAGCGCGGACTGTTCGGCCAGAAAATCATCGAGAATCTGTTGCATCTCCTGATGATCGATGACCACATGGGTTGTCTCGCCGGCGCTGACCGGGTTCATCCCAAGCAGCAGCAGGACGATGGTCAGCAGGGTGAGCATTTGATGTCTCATGTTACATCCTTATCAGCGAACCAGCTGGCTGGTAATCGACAGCATCTCGTCTGCGGTTTTAATGGTTTTGGAATTGACTTCATAAGCACGCTGGCCGGCGATCATGTTGACCATCTCTTCCATGATGTTAACGTTAGAGCCTTCGAGAAAACCCTGAGACAAACTCCCGAAACCAGCCTCTCCGGGGGTTCCGGCAATAGGGGCGCCGGTCGTCGGGGTTTCGGAATAGAGATTGCGGCCCAGACTTTTCAATCCTGACGGATTGCCGAAGCGGATCAATTCAATGACACCGACCTCGGTGGGAGTGCTTTCACCATCAAGTAGGACATCAACCGTGCCGCCACTGCCGATGGCAATACTGGTCGAGCCTTCGGGGATAACGATTTCGGGAATCAGCGGGAAACCGTCAGAAGTTACCAGTCGGCCGGTACTGTCCTTTTTTAACGCTCCTGAACGGGTGTAGGCGTCCGTTCCATCCGGCAGAATCACCTGAAAAAAACCCGGCCCCTCAATCGCCACATCGAGTTCACTCTCGGTCTGAACAAAGTCACCGGAGGTAAAGACTTTCTGCACGGCCGCAACCCGTGATCCCAGGCCGATCTGGATGCCGGTGGGAACCTCACCTCCATCAACGCCGGCACCGGCAGCGCGGGTGGTCTGATAGAGGATATCCTGGAAATCGGCCCGGCTTTTTTTAAAGCCGGAACTGTTGACGTTGGCCAGGTTGTTGGCGATAACATCCATGTTGGTCTGCTGTGATTGCATACCGGTCGCGGCGGTCCAAAGGGCTCTGATCATGGTGTGGCTCCTTTACTCCAGACGCTGTATTGAGCGTCGGTGATATCTATTTATTATTTATCCATTTGTATCTGTTCAGCACCGGCTCGGCGATCCCGTGCAAAGATAGCGCTGAAGAGTTACATCCATTTTTTACTGTAGCAGTCCCATCTCGGTCGCTTTGGCATTCATATCACTGTAGATTTTAAGGGCTTTCTGGGTGGCTTCAAAAGCACGCAGGTTCGCGGTCATGAGCACCATTTCTTCCATCAGATTAACATTCGAACCTTCGAGGCTGTTCTGCACCATCTGGGGTTGCGGATGAATCTCCGGGGCAGCATCCTCGACCGGGACAAACAGATCCTTACCGGCACGTTGCAACAGCCCGGTGTCTTCGAACAGAAACAGGCCGATCCGGGCAACCTGCTGATCTTCGATCCAGATCGAACCGTCACCAAGGATATCGACATCCGGGCGCTCAAGAATAATTTCTTCGCCGTTGGGGCCGGTTACCGCATAGCCATTGCTGTCAACCAGGACCCCCTCAGCGTTAAGTTGGAAGCTCCCCTTGCGGGTATAAGCCAATTCACCATCAGGCTGTTGGATCTGAAAAAAACCTTCGCCGTTAATGGCGACATCAAGGGCCTTATCGCTGTGCTCAAGGTGACCAGGGGAAAAATCGATTTGATGACCGGTCAGCCCGGTAAAGTTGGTGGCATTGCTGGCCATCCCGGAGGTCGCCTCGCCCAGCCGAGCGGCAAAAGTGACGGTGCCTTTTTTGTAGCCGGGGGTGCGGGCGGAGGCCAGATGCTCACTGATATTATCAAGCTTGTGCATCCGTGCGACGGCTCCCGAGATTGCTGCATATTTTCCGTCTGCCATAAGACTTCTCCATCTATTATCAGGCATGAACCTTGTCGACCGTTACTGGCCGAAACTTTATCTCTGTATCGGTGAACCACCGGACCCGCCGTTCAGATTGGACGCTTTACCCGTGACAGCTGCATCACCTGTTCCACCTCGGCGGGAGCCATGTTCAGCGCCTGAGCAATACTGTCAACGTTTTGACCCTGGGCGGCCAGGGCCACGGCGTATCGGTACTTATCCGCCTGGCCCTGTGATTTAGCTGCGTTATTTTCCTGAAGTTTTTCTTTTAGCTCTTGCCGGTTTTGGTGCTGATTTTTCTCTGCATCGCTCAAATGAGCTGAAAATCCACTGGTTGCCGACGCCAAAGGCCGATCTTTCAGCACTTCAGCTATTTCCGACACGGTTGCTTCCATGTCTTGTAGCTGTTGCCGCAGAACCCTTAAGGTCCGGCGTTGCCATAACGTCATCAGTAGTGCGATGACGGCGCCAACCAATGCCGCTGCGCTTATCATTGCCGCTGCTGTCATCCTAACGACCTGTTCCCAGCGCATTGATACTGCGCTTCATCTTGACTTTCAGTTTTGCCAGCCCCTGACTGTGCAATTGGGAAATACGCCCCTCGGTCAACTCCAGCACATCGGCAATCTCTTTTTGCGACAGCTCTTCGTAATAGAGCAGAGCAATCACCAACCGTTCTTTTTCTGACAATTCGTCCAGATAACCTGCCAGTTCACGGGTTAACTCGTCGGCCTCCAGCCGCTGCTGGACATTGACCTGAAAGGTGTCTTCGAGGTTGTCGATGAACGATTTACCGTTACTCTCGCCCTGATCAATCTGGTCATCGAGGCTGACATAACCCAATTGACTGACCTGAAACTGCAGTTCACGAAAATCATCCAGCGACATCTCCATGGCAACAGCCACTTCTTCATCCTGCGGCAGGCGACCAAGACGTTGCCCCAATGTTTCCACTGCCCGATTCAACCGGGTCTGTTTTTCCCGCAGGGTGCGCGAGAACCAGTCCATACGACGCACTTCATCAAACACCGAACCCCGGATCCGGCGCTCGGCAAAGGTCTTGAACAGTACTCCGCGGCGCGGATCAAAGCGATTAGCGGCATCCATCAAGCCCATCAATGCGGCACTGCGGATATCATCACGGTTAACGAAAGAAGGGACCTGGGTCATCATCCGATCGACCAGAAAGTCGACCAGGACAAGATGAGCCTCGATCATTTTTTCACGTTCTGCCGGTCCCGGTGGACCGTATCCGCTCTGACTGTAGGTCATCAGCTTGCCTCCGCACCAACACCAAGAAACTGTTTCCAGAAAAACTGCAGGGTTCCCTGGGCCTGATTGTTCTGTGGTATTTCCATCAGGGTTGCTGCCAGTTCCACAAAAGATTTGGCCACTTTGCTGTCAGGATACAACTCAATCATCACCCGCTGCTGACGAACCGAGTCATGCATTTTACGGTCGAAGGGGATGGCGCCTAAATAGTCGATAAAAATATCAAGATAGCGCCCCGATACCATGGTCAGCTTTTCGAAGACGTCGAGTCCCTCGTCGGCACTGCGCACCGAGTTGACCGCGAGCAAAAACCGCTTCTGGTGATAGTGGGTCGACAGCAACTTCATCAGCGCATAAGCATCGGTAATGGCTGTCGGCTCAGGGGTGGTAACGACCAGGATATCCTGCGCCGCGACATTGAAGTAGGTGACGTTGTCAGAAATCCCGGCCTCCGTGTCGATCAGCACCACATCAAAGTGTTCGTCAAGCGCATCCAGGGCATCGATCAGGCGCATCTTCAATTGCCCGTCAAGCCGGGTAAACTGTTGAACGCCGGAGCCGGCAGGCAGAATCTTCAGGCCGTGAGGCCCTTCGACCATGATGTCAGCCAGGCTTCGCTCACCGCTGAAAAAATGATTGAGATTGTAGGGCGGGGAGATCCCCAGGACCACATCCACATTGGCCAAGCCCAGGTCGGCATCAATGATCAGGACTTTTTTGCCCAGGCGCGCCAGGCTCACTGCCACATTGGAAACAACTGCGGTCTTGCCGACGCCACCCTTGCCGCTGGTGATGGAAATGACCCGGGTCGCGGGCATCTGTAATTCGCTGGAGGCCTTGCTCTGGTGACTGCTCATCTGCCGCAGGGTTCCGGCCTGATCAGGGGTACTGCTCATCATACGGCTATCCTCCGGGCATCATCATAAGAACCCATGACCAGGTCGGCTACCAGTTGCGGATCAGCCGGTAGCAGATCTTCCGGCACTTTCTGTCCATTGGTCAGGCAGCCGATCGGCAGATTGGTCTTCAAGGGGAGATTGATCAGGCTGCCACACTGATCAGCTTCGTCCAGTTTGGTGAACATCAGCCGGCTGATCGGTAATTTGCTGAAGGCTTCAAAGCTCTTATGCTGCAGGCTGTCGGCAGTCGGCGCAGCGAGCACCAGGCAATTTTCGACGCCACTGTGGGCGCCGAGAAAACTGTTCAGTTCATCGATACGCGCTACGTCTTTGGGGCTGCGCCCAGCGGTATCAATAAGAATCAGATCCTTGTCACGGTGACGGCGGAAGGTTTCCTGCAGTTGCTCGGGAGAAAAAACCACATCGACGGGAATTCCCATAATCTCGCCATACACCTTGAGTTGTTCAACCGCGGCAATTCGATAGGTATCAATGGTCACCAGGGCGACGCGGGCACCGGTCTCGGTGATGGCCTGGGCGGCGAGTTTGGCGATGGTGGTAGTTTTGCCGACACCGGTGGCACCGATGAGAGAAAGTTTTTTTTGTGGTTGCCCGGGGCGCCACAAGGTCCCTTTGGACTGCACCAGACCGGCCAGGGTGGTACATAAAAATTCGCGCTGCTGGTGGATATCAAGACGCTGCTGTGAGGTCATGCGCGTAGCGGCGTAAGCGGCGATGGTCGTTGCCGATTCGGCATCGATGCCACGCTCCTGCAACATCGCCACCAAGGGATCGGGGTGGTCGCTCGCTACCACGGTCCTGAGCGGCATTGGTGCGGTACGGATAGACGGTTTACGCAGCTCAACCGACTCCGGCACAGCCGCCGGCTGTTGCTTCTGGGCCTGTGCTTGCGCCTGGGCCAGCTGGTTCATCAACGCTTTGAGTTGCTCAATTTCAGCCTTAAGCTGGCTGATGCTCTGCGCCTCGCTCTGAGCGCGCAGCCGGCGCAGCTCCTCATCAAGACGCGGATCAACAGCCGGAGCACCAGCTGCAGCGGGTGCCGCTGGTTGAGGCGCCGCGGGGTTGCGTCCCGACAGGCTGACGATCTCATCTTCCAAGGTTTCAACGCGATTGGCCGCCGTCACCGGATGAGTCAGCGCCGCAGCGCGCTGATCGCTATAAGCGTTACGGGCCGGCAGCGAGGAGCGGCGCATTGAGGGGGATTCAACCGCCGCGGTCACTTCGATGGTCTGCCGACCGAGAACCCCGAGCCCTTTTTTCCTCAGGGTGCGGGTTGAGAGGATCAGCGCCTCCGGGCCAAGGGTGTCTTTGACCTGCTTGAGGGCCGCAGCCATGGTTTCTGCTTCAAATTTTTTAACCAGCATTGACGGTCACCGTTCCTACCGACCGCACCTTGAGGTGGGGTGCGATCTCATTGTGGGAAATAATTGCCAGACCGGGCAGATAACGCTCAGTCAACCTTTTGACATGGAGTCGAATTGTTGGCGTACACAAGAGTACCGGATTGCCACCGGCAGCATTCTGTAAGACCTGGCTCAAGCTGTTAATCAGAGCCTGGGCGAATCCTGGCTCCAACGCCAGGTAGGAGCCCTGTTCGGTGCTGTGCAGGGCGTCCTGAATGCGGGTTTCAACGTTGCGATCGAAGGTCATCACTTCTAATACCTCATCATTTTGACTGTAGCTGCTGCTGATCGATCGGGCCATGGTCGCCCGCACATGTTCGGTCAGTTGATCTGGATCTTGCACAACTGGTGCCCAATCCGCCAGAGTTTCCAAAATAGTTCGCAAATCGCGCACAGACACGCCTTCACGCAGCAGATTCTGCAGTACCCGCATGATCACTCCGAGACTGAGCAGGCCCGGCACCAGTTCCTCCACCAGCTTGGGATATTGCTGGGCAAGGTTATCAATCAGGTTCTGGGTTTCCTGGCGGCCAAGCAACTCATAACTGTGGGTCTTGATCAGCTCACTTAAATGGGTCGCAACCACCGTTGTGTTGTCCACCACGGTATAGCCGGAGATCTGCGCCCGTTCTTTTTTATCTTCCGAGATCCAGATCGCCGGCAGCTTGAAGGCCGGTTCGATGGTTTCAATCCCCTTCATCACCTCGGTGGCGGTGCCGGGATTCATCGCCAGATAATGGCCGGGCAGCAGCTCTCCCCCACCAATTTTGACCCCTTTGAGAATAATGGCATATTCATTGGGTTTGAGCTGGAGGTTATCCTTGATATGTACCGGTGGAACAATGAAACCCATATCGAGGGTAAACTGACGGCGAATTGATTTGATCCGTGGCAGCAGCTCACCATTCTGGGCGGTATCGACCAGGGGAATCAGACCGTAACCAACCTCCATCTCAAGCAGATCAACGGAAAGCATCTGCTCGTAATTTTCTTCTTCGATCTGTTTTGGCGGTGGCGCATCGTCGATTTGTTGCTGGTGCAGTTTTTCCGTATGGGTCTTAGACACCTTCCAGGCGACCACTCCGGTCAGAATCGACAGTAAAAAGAAGGGAATCTTTGGCAGACCGGGAATCAGGGCAAAAATCAACAGAATCGCTGATACCACCCACAAGGAACGGGGATGAACGCTGAATTGACGCTTCATCTCGGTACCAAAATCCTCATCGCCGGCGGTGCGCGTCACCATGATACCAGCACCGGTAGCGATGATCAGGGCGGGGATCTGCCCGACCAGACCGTCACCGACAGTGAGGATGGTGTAGTTAGCTGCAGCTTCGGCAACCGGCATCCCTTTTTGCATGACCCCGATGACAATACCGGCGCCAATGTTGATCAGGGTGATGATGATACCGGCGATAGCATCCCCTTTAACAAACTTGCTGGCACCGTCCATCGCACCGTAAAAATCGGATTCTGAAGCGATCTCCTTGCGCCGCGCCCGCGCCTCGTCATCGTTGATCAGACCGGCATTCAAATCAGCATCGATCGCCATCTGCTTGCCCGGCATGGCATCGAGGGTAAAACGCGCCGCGACTTCAGCCACCCGCCCCGCACCTTTGGTGATAACCATAAAGTTGATGATGACCAGGATGGCAAAAATAACGATACCAACGACATAGTTACCGCCGACCACGAACTGGCCGAACGACTGGATAACGCTCCCGGCAGCGCCGGGACCTTCGTCACCGCGCAACAGAATCAAACGGGTGGAAGCCACGTTGAGAGAGAGGCGAAACAAGGTGGTAACCAGCAACACGCTGGGAAAAATGGCAAAATCCAGGGCGCGAGAGGTATACAGGGCAGTGATGAGAATCAACAAAGCGATGGTGATATTCAATGATAAAAACACGTCAAGCATCATCGGTGGAACCGGCAGAATCATCAGCATCAGGATCAGCACCAGCCCGAAGGCAATTAATACGTCGGTACGAATAATCAGCCTGCGCCAGTCATCGATAGTTGCTAGTGTTGCCATGATCTGCTCCTTGTTACTTAAATACTGACACCCTCTAGTGTCAATTTATCGGCACCGGGCTTCAACCCTGATCACTATAATTTTTCCCTATATTTTTCAGCTACTTTTTGTTTTTCAGGCGGTACACATAGGCCAGAACTTCGGCGACAGCAGTAAATAATTCCTCAGGAACCTGCTCGCCTATCTCCTGCTTGTACAAAGCCCGTGCCAGCGGCTTGTTTTCGATGACAGGAATTTTGTGTTCGCGGGCAATTTCACGAATTTTAAAGGCAACATGGTCGGCACCCTTGGCAATGATCTGCGGCGCATCCATGGTTTCACGCTCATAACTGATGGCGATGGAAAGGTGGGTCGGGTTGGTGATAATGACATCAGCCTTGGGTACTTCAGACATCATCCGCCGCCGCGCCTGCTGCATCTGCATGGAACGGATGCGCGATTTGAGGAGCGGGTCGCCCTCGGTCTCTTTATGTTCTTCTTTGACCTCCTGCTTGGTCATTTTCATTTTTTGCTCCATCTCATATTTAGAAAATGAGAAGTCAATAACTGCCAGCACGATCATGATGGCGCAGGTCTTGGCCATCACCAGAAAGGCAACCCGGGCAAGGAATACCAGCGTCTGATTCAGGTCCAACAGCCCCAGAAAAAGGGCGGTATCAAATTCATTAGCTACGGTCAGATAAGCGACATAGGCAATCAGTGACACCTTGGCCAATGACTTGATTAATTCCACTGCCGAACGTTTGGAGACAAATTTTGCCATCCCTTTGATCGGGTTGAATTTATTGATGTCCGGCTTGAAGACTTTGGTTGAAAGAAGGGGGCCAACCTGGGCGAAGGACGAAAGAAAACCAACGAACAGAGAAACGAAGAAAATGGGCCAGAGCAATTTGCCCAGAGCGCCGCCCAGCCCCCAGGCCAGTGCAACCACATCAGGAGGGGTTACGGCATAATCACGGATTCTGACGAGGGAAACCACATAAAGGTTTTCAAGATTCTGCCAGAAGGGGTGGGCGTAAAAAAACCACAACAGCAGCGACAGGGTGAACAGACCAGCGGTGGTCACCTCTTTGCTCTGGGCCACCTGTCCTTTTTCACGAAAATCGTTGCGCCGTTTGGTCGTCGCTGTTTCTGTCCGTTCCTGTCCTGAGTCTTCAGCCACACTGCTCTCCCGGAAGCGATCACTGCTATCACCTTGGTGCAGCCCTCGCCTGGCAGTCTAATCGGTGCCGGTTTTTTGGCACGATCATGCAAGGAAGCTACAACAAGCTGAACAGTCGCAAGAATCGTTCCGAAAGTGCGGCAAACTCGCCCTGAAGAATTGCAACAAAGACGCCGAAGGTCAGCCCCATAATGATAAACGACAGGCCGATGTTCAGTGGGAAGGAAAGCATGAAGACATTGAGTTGAGGAAAAATCCGGGTCATGAAACCAAGGGTCAGGGTGACCAGAATAAGAACTGCCATGATCGGCGCCACCAGTCGGACACTCAGGATCAGAGCATGATTGGACAGCTCAATCATCATTGGAATAGCACCACCGGAGAGATTAAGCCCGCCTGGCGGTAACATGGCAAAAGAGGCAACAATAGCTTCAAGAAACAGATGATGGGCATTTACCGACAGGAACAACAGGATCGCAAAAATCCCCTGAAACTGGGAAATCAGCGCCACCTGCTGCTGAGTGGTCGGGTCAAAGATATTGGCAGCGGCAAAGCCCATCTGGTAACCGATAACTGAACCGGCAAATTCTGCCGCCATGAAGATCAACTGCGCGATAAAGCCGACCAATAGACCAAAAATAACCTCGGCGGCGACAATGATCGCCATATCAGTAATGTTCAAGGAGGTGACCGGCAGAACATGCTGTACGACAGGATAGGTCAGCAGGGCAAACATCACCGCCACCCCAATCCGCATCTGGGGCGGAATCTGACCGCCGCTGAACACGGGGATGACCGCAAAAACGGCAGCAATGCGGGCCAGGCAGATCAGAAACCCCTGAACCATGGTGGTGGTAAAGATCGGCAACTCCATAGGGTGCCCGCGTCAGGGAGTGATATTGGGGAGGTGATTAAAAATAGAAATCAAAAACGCTGAGGCTTTCTGCAGAATCCAGGGCGCAAAAATCAGCAGGGTAACAAACACCCCGACGATCTTGGGGATAAAGGTCATGGTCTGTTCATTGATCTGGGTCGCCGCCTGAAAGATACTAATCACCAGACCGATAGATAATGCCGCAATCAGCATTGGAGCCGCACACATGAGCGTCGTTTCAATCGCCTGACGGCCGATATTAACCACAAATTCCGGAGTCATCAATGGATCCTTCTAGCCAAAGCTCTGGACCAAAGAGCCGATAACTAACGACCAGCCGTCCACCAGCACAAACAGCAAGATCTTGAACGGCAACGATACGATAATCGGTGGCAGCATCATCATCCCCATCGCCATCAGGATCGAGGCGACGATCATATCGATCATCAAGAAGGGGACAAACAGCAAAAACCCCATCTGAAAAGCGCGTTTAAGTTCCGACAGCATGAACGCCGGGATCAAGGTCAACATGCCGATATCTTCCATACTTTCCGGTTGTTCTGAACCGGAAATATCAACCAGCAATTGCAGGTCCTTTTCCCCGACCTGGGAGAACATAAAGCGCCGCATCGGTTCCAGAGCCAAGGGGATCGCTTCGTCCTGGCTGATTTCCTCGTTGAGATAGGGCTGCAAAGCCTCGTCATTTATCTGGGTGAACACCGGTGCCATGATAAAAAAGGTGAGAAACAGGGCTAAACCAACGACAATCTGGTTGGATGGGGCCTGCTGGGTACCCATGGCCTGGCGGACAAAGGACAACACAATGACGATACGGGTAAAGGCGGTGGTCATCAGCAGAATCGATGGGGCCACCGACAGAATCGTCAGCAGGATCAGAATCTGCAAAGCGGTCGACACCTGTGCCGGCTCGGTCGCTTCCCCGATCCCCAGGGTAATGGTCGGCAACCCCTGAGCCTGCGCCATCACCGGCAGCAGCAGGGCCGGCAGCATGAGGATTACGCGCCACGTCACGGCTGCTTCTCCTGGGCTGCATGCAGGCTGTCACTAAAAGTTTTTTTGGCCGGTTCCAGGCGCCCGAGATTTTCGATGCGATCGTGGGTCATCCCCAGGAGAATCTCTTCGTCGCGCACCTTCACCACACAGAGGAATTTTCGCCCACCTAGCGGGCGGGTCTCGATAATCTGAATAATTTCGCTTTTATTCTGCGGCAAAAAACCAAAACCCCGGCGGCTGGCGGCATAAAACAGCAGCAACAAACCGACGACAACCCCCAGCGCTGCCAGCATTTTCAAACTGGCGGTAAACAGGCTCGGTTCTTTTGCGGCAGTCTCAGCTAGCGCCGTTACCGGAACCAGCAGAACCATCAGTACCATCACTGCAGGCATCAGCTTACCCCAGGTTCTCAATGCGCTCGGACGGGCTGACAACATCGGTCAGGCGCAACCCGAACTTTTCATTGACCACCACCGCTTCACCGCGCGCGATCAGGCGTGAATTGACGTACAGATCAAGCGGCTCGCCGGCCAGCTTGTCGAGCTCGATCATAGAACCTTCCTGCAATTGCAGCAGATCGCGGACCAGAATCCGTGAGCGGCCTACCTCAACGGCAACCTCGAGGGGGATATCAAGGAGCAGATCGATTCCCCGGTCTTTCATTGGGGGGACTGCGGGGGCTTTTGGTGTTTGATTATGTTCAGTACTCATTGTTCTCCTCCACCGGGAATAGGTCCCGAAATACGTACCGCTTTTTTATTCCCCTGAACCCCCACCATCCCGAAAAACTTGGAGCGTTCTTCGATCGACACCTTGGCCGGGGTTTCCGGTTTAATTCCCAGATCAATCACATCCCCCACCTGAAAGTTGAGGATATCCCGCACCCGTAGAGATAAAGACGCTAATCTGACCTCGACCTTGACCTCCATGTTATTGAGCTCTGCACAGACCAGCTGCTGCCAGCGGGTGCTTTGCAACGAACTGGCAGGTACGGCTTTTAATTTCTGTTTTTTCTGCAGCGGCTCGAGGGTTAGATGAGGAATGACCAGGGTAATATGCCCCTCGAGATTTTCGATAGCGACCTTGAACTGGGAAACCGAGACCCCGACTTCCGGATCGACAAAGTTAAGCAGTCGCAGGTTACTGACCACCTCAACCAGCTCTGCCTTAATCGCTTCGATCTGTTTAAATCCTTTATTCAACTCCGGACAGGCAGAGAGAATCACATCGCGCAGGACATTCAACTCGATGGCACTTAACGGGCGTTCGGGGATCAGCGCCTGGCCCTGGGAGTTGCCACCCAGCACCATCTCCATCAGCGAGAAAGCCAGCTGCTCATCAAAGATCAGCAGACCACCTCCGGTTAGCGGCTCAAGCTGCAACACCCCGATAGCGCCACGACCGGACAGCCGTTGCAGCAGGGTGTCAAAGGACATGGATTCCAGCGCTTCAAGCTTGATATGGGCGGCGCGCTGAAAACGGGTTGATAAGGACATAGCGTAATTACGGGCAAAACTGTCAAGGATCAGATCGAAATTGCGCAACCGCCACCCTTCGGTGCCGCTGCTGCGGAACAGGTTACAGTTCTCCACCGACTTCGCTGCAGCCGGCTGGACGGCATCTTCAGCGACGGTTTCGATATCAACCTGGCCCTGGCGAACCGCCGAGAGCAGATCGGCAATTTCTTCTTTACTGAGGATCTTTTCCACAAGGTTGCCCTTTACTGAACAACAAAATCAGTAAAATAGATGCGTTTGACCTTGCCGACCAACAACAGGCTGTTGACCCGGTTGAGCAATTCTGCCCGCAGCTGCAGGCGACCTTGCAGGTCACTGAGTTCAGCAAAGGTTTTGTTGCCGATCAGCAGCAGAATCGCATCCTTGATCTGCGGCATACGCTGAGTGATTTCGGCGGCAGTTTCGGGCGTATCGGCTTCGAGGGTAATAGCTGCTTTGAGATAACGCACTTCCCCCTGATCAAGGATATTGACGATAAAGCTCTCGATATTCACCATCGGCCCGATTTCTTTCGCCTGGCGCTCCAACAACGCCTGTTCCTGCTCCGGCGTCAATGATTTGTCATCACTGCTAAAAAACAGATAGGCACCAATCCCGACCCCGATCAGCAGAACAACGCTCGCCACAATGATTATTATCATTTTGATCCTGGATTTACCGGCCTCTTCCGTTTTCTTTGCTGGTTCTTTTGCCATCGGTTTATCCTTCCCTGATCATTTTTTGACAGTCTTTAACCTTGGATTATCTACTTCTTAAAAGGGGGCTTGATCCCGTGCATCAATCAGATAAGGCAACTCCTGCTGCGGATCCCCCTGACTTTCCAGAACGAATTCGACCCGTCGGTTCAGGGCACGCTCACGGTCGCTGAGATTAGGAAACAGGGGTCGGTGGGATCCGTAACCGGTCGCCGAGATGCGTGCCAAGGGCAACAATTGATCGCTGACCATAAAACGCAGCACCGACACGGCACGAGCTACAGACAATTCCCAATTCTGCATATCATCCCCAATATCATCGGTGTGCCCCTCGATCTTGAGGTTGAGGGGCAGCGGACGGACCAACTCGGCCACCTTGCGCAGTACCGGATCGGCATCCGGGTTAAGGCTCGACTGGCCGACACCAAACAGGATGGCTGCGTCGACCCGCAGTACCACAGCACCACGATCCTTGACCAGTTCAATCTGCCGATCGAGTTTAAGTTCACGCAACTGGGTACGCAGGCGCTGATAAACCCGCGCGTTAAAATCATCGTCGATAGGGACACGAGACATGACTTGTGGTGGTGCAACTTCTGTACGGGTACTGCTTTCCAGCACCCCGACGCCGAAGGCTCCCGACAGAGATTCGGCGGCCTGCTGAAAACGCACCTGGTCAAGGGTGGCCATGGACAGCAACAGAACAAAAAAAGTCAACAGCAGAGTCATCATATCACTGAATGTGACCATCCACAGGGGGGCTCCCGCCATCGGTTTTTTTGGTTTTTTTGCCATCATTAAACCCTTTAACCAAAATTACTACGTCGCTCTTTCGGGGCAACAAAGGCGTGCAGACGCTGCTCCATCAAGCGCGGATTCTCCCCTTCCAGAATCGCCTTCATCCCCTCAGTCACCAGGGTCTTGTTGAGCACTTCGCTGGCCGACCTGAGTTTGAGCTTGCCGGCAATCGGATTGGCAATAATATTGGCAATAATTGCACCATAAAACGTGGTGAGCAACGCAACCGCCATGGCCGGGCCAATGGTGGAGGGATCGTCCATGGTTTGCAACATCTGCACCAGGCCGATCAGAGTACCAATCATCCCCATGGCAGGGGAATAGGCGGCAAAGGTGGAAAAAATCTCCGCGCCCTTGTCGTGACGCTCCATCACGTATTCGATTTCACGCTCGAGCATCTCCTTCAGGGCTTCCGGCTCCTGCCCGTCAACCGCCATTTGCAACCCTTTAAGAAAAAACTCGTCATCAATATCATTCATCACCGCCTGTAACGACAGGATCCCTTCTTTACGGGCCTTGCCGGCATAGGTAATCAGCCGCGAGATGGTGTCAGTCGGTGCGTGGGCTTTGTACCTGAAGGCTTTACCGGCGACCTTAACAGCACCCAGGATATCGCTGAAAGGGAAATGCACCAGCACCGTTCCGAAGGTTCCACCGATAACGATGGTCAGGGCGGCGATATCGACAAAAACCAGCAGGGAACTGCCCTGCATGATGGCGGTGATCATCAGGCCGAAGGCGGCAATCAAACCGACAATTGTTGCCAGATCCATAGGTATCCTCGAAGTGGCGTGGTTGCAAAAAGATCGACGCGGTCAATTAAACGACGAACGATCTATCAATATCAACAAATTACACCGATCATGTATTATCTTAAGCAGGTATCATGCCACTATGTAAGAAACTACTTAGACTATTTTCTGTCAAGTATTTTCAGTATGTTATAGTAAATATGTGCCACTACTAACAATGAAAAAGGCGCCTCCGGGACAGATTCCGGTGGCGCCTTCAGCCTAAGTCAGAATTTTGACCGATCCGCTTAACGCTTCAGGTTGATGACTTCAGCCAGCATTTCGTCCGTCGTGGTAATAGTTTTCGAGTTGGCCGAGAATCCCCGCTGGGTGGTGATCATCTTGACAAACTCACTGGCCAGGTCAACGTTGGACAGCTCCAGCGCGTTGGTAAAGATATTACCGACCCCGGAACCGACGGTGCCGACAACCGGCACCCCCGATGAGGTGCTCTGAGAGTACATGTTATTACCGATTTTATCCAGCGCGTTGGGGTTGGTAAATTTCGCCAGCGCCATCTGCATCAGTTTCCGCGGCGCACCGTTGGAGAAATTACCGACGATATAGCCTTCCGCATCAATACTCAGCTTGACCAACGTACCCGTGCCAAAGCCATCCTGCTCCTGCGACACCACCACTGAAGGGCTGGCATACTGGGTGGTCTGCATGTCGATGGCAATTTCCTGAGTTGGCAACGCACCGTTACCCCACGGCAGATTGCCACCAGGAATGGTGGCCTTTGGCTTAGGTTCAACGGGATCACCATAAGCAGACGAATCAAGTGGATAGACAAACGTACCAGAACCCGGTGGATCTTCAGTAATATTTGAATATAAAGGCTGTTCATCTATAACGATCAAATTACCACTGGGGTCAAACCCTAGAGTGCCACTACCAACAATGGCAAACTCACCAGGGATTCCAGCACCAACAATCGCATTTCCGTCAGAGTCCACAGCACCAGCTTCCAGTTCCCCGCCGTCAACAACCGCATTCCAATCCCAAGTTTGGTCTGCCGTCTTGGTAAAGTAGGTTGTCATCAGATGGGTACTGCCGAGGCTATCAAACACCTGGATTGATGTTGCGTAATTGGACGTGACGGAAGGATCAGAAATATCAAATCCACCTGGAATCGCCGTCGCATCAGAATTCAAGTTAGTATTGAGATTGACGTTGCCGGTCGGACCGGACTGGGTGAAGGAGTTGGTGTTGACCCAGATCGGTTGTAAATCGCCCACCGTATTACCGTTGGCGTCAAGGTCGTAGCCCATCACGTTGAACCCTTCCGGATTGACCAGAAAACCACCGGCATCAAAACGGAAGGCACCGGCACGGGTATAGAAGTTACCAGCATTACCGGTGGTTGGATCACTGACGATGAAAAAACCGGAACCTTCGATCGCCAGATCGGTATTGGTTTCAGTGTTTTCAAAGGTCCCCTGGCTGAAGATATTATCAACAATCGAGAGCCCGACCCCGCGGCCAACCTGGGAGGCGCCACCGGAGCCGGAGATCTGGCTGGAGAGCAGGTCACCAAAGATGGCGCGGCTCGATTTGAAACCAACGGTATTGGCGTTGGCGATGTTGTTACCAATAACGCTCATGGCGTTGGCATTGGCGTTGAGTCCACTGACACCACTATAAAGAGAACTCGATACTCCCATGGTCTTACTCCTTTTTTGTCGAAAGCCGCGTCCGTCGGTCGGCGGCTTGCGAACCTCCTCAAATGAGGACCGGTTCGGCAGGTTTTAAGCAATAACTGCGCTGTCGATGTTGGTAAATACGTTGTTTTTCAATTGATCCTTGCTCACGACGGTCACCACCGTGTCATTTTTGACACTGACCACCAGGGCGGTATCGTCGAGCATCACCAGGGACTCGCGTCCCCCCTTGAGGTTGATCTGCTCGATGGCTGATTCCAGTCGTTGCAATTGCTGCGGGTTAAAAGTAATGCCCCGGCTTTGCATGCGTTCGCCGGCATGACGCGAGAACTTGATGTTCTGCGGCGCCATTTTATTGCGCAACAACGCATCAAAGTTGGTTCCGGTCGCCGGCGCACGATCAGGCCGTTTAGCCGGCGGCTGACCACCCGGAAATACCGGTTGCGGAAAGATATTAATCGCATCGGTCATCAGCTGCCTCCGGCCCTGGTAATCCGTCCCAGCGCAAAGGTACCGCTACTGGTGTCGAGTTGCACGCTGGTACCGCCTAAATCGACTGACTCCACCCGCCCCTTGACCAGGCTCTTACTGTCGATGGTCTTCTCATCGGCATCGATAGCATGAACAATTAGGGAATAATCACCAGGAACCAGCGGCATGCCGGAATCGGTGTAACCATCCCAGTCAACAAAGTACTGACCGGAGCTGGTTTCACGGGCGCTAATGGTGGTCAGGGTGCTACCACTTTGGTTCTGCACGTAGAGGGTCACCTTCTCTGCCGGCGTATCCAGCTGGTAACCAAGTTGCATTGATTCGCCATTAAAATGGAAGGCCGACCCTTCCGCGACCACCTCCTGACCGATCAGGCTTAAAGCTGACATTTTTTCCATCTCGCCACTCATACGCCCGAGTTGTTCCAGGCTTTTGTTGGCATTGGTCAGCTGTTCGAGTTGGCCAAACTGCGCCAATTGGGAGGTAAACTCGGTCGGATCCGCTGGATTTAACGGGTCCTGATGCTGTAATTGGGCAACCAGAAGCTTGAGAAAGTCTTCCTTGCCCATGGACACATCACGATCGCCCATATTGGTCACTGGTGGCGCCTGTGCTGAAATGGCTGAGCTGATTGCTGTCATCGTTGTTTGACCTTTCTTCCTACCGACTTTTTATCAGGTTAAACATGAAGGCTGATACCTCTGCCACCATTCTGGATCAGGTGAGTCAGGGGGATGGCCTGATCTTCCACTAACGGCTCTTCCTTATGGGCGCGCCGGTGTTGTGCTGATTGTTCTGCTGCTTGGCGCTGGTGCGCCAAATCTTCGGCCGGTCCCTGTTGCTGATGCTGACGGGCATCACTGCTGACCTGAAAATGGTCGATCTTCAACCCCTGTTCAGCCAGGGAGTTACGCAGTTGTCCAAGATTGCGCTCAAGCACTTCCTGAACCTGCTGGGTCTGGGCATGGAGATTGGCACGCACCTTGTCTCCCTCAACCATCAACTCAATCCGCAAGGATCCCAGTTCCGCCGGGTGCAGGCGCAGCACCATGCGGCCCATATCACCTTTCGCGCTGCCGGAAAGATGAGTCACCACCTGGTCAAAGATCTGACTATCGGTAACTTGCGCGCTGGCGGCAAAGGGTGCTGCAACCGCTGCTGGAGCGGCTATGTGTTGCGCAGCATTAACCAGCGGGGTTGGTTGACCTGGCAACTGGCCGTGTTGTGACATCACAACTTCAGATCCTGGTTTGGCGTTCATGGCCATCTGGGCCACGGGGATTTGCCCACCATTCTTTTCAGCAACCTTGGCAAAAAAAGCCTCTACAGCATCATCCGAAGCGGCTTGATTGGTCTGCACCTGGGACAGTTGACGACCTGCTTCTGCTACCTGTGGTGGCGCTACCTGTGGTGGTCGGGGTTTAAGCAGTTCACTAAAGCGTGCTTCGAGGGGGGACTCGGGGGACTCCTTGTGCCCCGCCATTGCAGCACCGCGAACTGCAGCGGCAGCCATCTGGTGGCCTTTAGCTTCGCCTTCTACTTTAGCTGGCTCAGCCTTGTTGCCGGTTTCTGCCAGGCTGGCGCGCAGTTGCGTCAAGCGCTCACGAACCTGCTCGAGCTGTTGTGCGGCCACCAGTTGCCCGGGGGGTAAGTCACCGACAATCCCCTTGCCCGGGTGATGCTGAACCTGCTGCTCCTGATACTGATCGAACCAGGCGATCAGCTCTTCGACCTTCTGTTCTAAGGCCGGGTCCTGCTGTTCGGGCAGCAACTCCTGTCCGCTGTTCTGTTCTGCCACCACCTGATTGTGAAACGGCCACTCGGGCAGAACCTCTTCAACCAGATCGACCAGTTGTTGCAGTTGAGCGTGATCCATTGAGTTCGGAACGGCTCCTTGCTCAAGTAGCAGCGCCACACTGTCGAGCCATTCCATATGGAGTTTGCCACGTTGCTCCAGCAGATCCTGCTGCTGAGTTTGCTGGGCCAAGGACTCGCCAGCGTCTTTTCCCAACAGTTCGGAAAAGTTGCTCAGCAACAGCCCTTTGCCTGGCACACCAAACAGCGCGGTCTGCTCCTGTTCCGGGGTCTGATAAACCACCTGTTGCTCCTGTTGCGCCAGCGCCTGACCAAAAAGTGGCTCTTGTTCTGCTGCCGCTTTTCCCCCAAATTGGACAGTGCCCGGCTGGGGAGCCGGCGCAATCATCATCGCTGCATTCATCATCGCTGTTTCACCTCCTTTCCTTATTGATTATTTGCCGGATTAATTTCCCGCAGTTTCATCTACCGACAAGTCGGTAAAAGCGTTACTTAGCTTGATCGCCGTTTCGGCGTTGAGTCGTTCCATAATCTGCCCGGCGGTTTTCTTCTTGATGCCAAGCAGCAGATTAACCGCAAGTTGAGTTTCCAGTTCACTAATCAAAACCGCAGCCTGCTGCGGATTCATGCGCTCATAGATCAGGCTTAATTCTCCGATTCTGGCATTTTCTTCGGCATCACGACGATCGAGGAGTTCGCTCAGTTCAGTGCGCAGGCGCTGCATGGCGGCGATTTTCTTATCGACCTCTGCTTCCAGGGTCTTTAGCTGCAATTCACGCCCGTGCAGCTGTTCTTCCCGTACACTTAGGCGTTCATCACGCTCCCTGATGGCGGTGAGAATGCGGCGCTCTTCCACCGAGGCAAATTGTTCATCGCCGGTAAGGGCAAAGAGGGGTGTTTGCAGCAACAGGATGATGATGCTGACGAGAATGACAATAATCCACAGTCGCTTTTTCATGGCGTGGTCCCCTTACTGCGCAGGCTGATTTCATCGAGCTGAATGCGCTCTTTGCGCTCCTGCTCGCGCCGAAATTCAGCCTCCTGACGTTCCTTGAGCTTATCCATGACCTGCCGGTCACGCGCTGCTTGAAGCAACGCCTCACGTTGCTTGACAATCTTTTTTTCGAGCGTTGCAAACTGTGCCTGCAATTGTGCACTGCGGTGCCGACAATGGTTGATGCGGCTTTCATAAATATTGATCTCGGCGATGGTCAACCCCTCTCGCTGGCGCTGTTTAAGTTCTTGATCCTGGTCGTTCAATTCCTGCTGCTGGCGGGCAATGGCAGCCATTAATTCCTGTTGCTGCTGCTGACTTAAAGCCAGGGCTTGCTGCGCCTGCTCCTCGAGAGTCGTACGATAGTTGAGCACCGACTGCAGTTTGAACTTTTTCACCATGATCTAACCTTCGCGCGGCGCTTTACGCCGATCAAGAACCAATGAGTTCATCTCTTTGATGGTCGTTTGCAGATCAAAGGATTCATCCATTTCCTGCTGAAGAAAATCGTTCACGGCCTCAATACGACCGATGGCGTAATCTATTTTTTTATTACTGCCTTCGGCATAGGCACCGATATTGATCAGGTCTTCCGCCTCTTTATGGACGGCCATAATCTCACGCATGTTACCGGCCAACTGCAGGTGCTCCTTACTGACGATATCGCGCATGACACGGCTGGCCGAGGTCAGCACATCAATGGCGGGGAAATGGTTGCGCGCTGCCAGATCGCGTGACAGAACAATATGGCCATCAAGGATCGAACGTACCGAGTCAGCTACCGGCTCGTTCATGTCATCCCCTTCCACCAGCACGGTATAAAGACCGGTAATGCTCCCCTTGTTCTTGAAATTGCCGGCGCGTTCCAGCAATTTTGGCAGGGTGGCAAACACCGACGGGGTGTAACCTTTGGTGGTTGGCGGCTCACCGATGGCCAAGCCAACTTCACGCATGGCCATGGCAAAACGGGTGACCGAATCCATCAGCAACAGAACATCCTTGCCCTGGGCGCAGAAATATTCGGCAATAGTGGTTGCGACAAAGGCACCACGCATACGCAACAGCGGCGATTGGTCGGAGGTTGCCGTCACCACCACCGAGCGCGCCAATCCTTCAGGGCCCAGATCACGTTCGATAAATTCCCGCACCTCGCGGCCACGTTCACCAATCAGGGCGATCACATTGACGTCGGCCTTGGTATGTTTGGCGAGCATACCCAGCAGCACACTCTTACCAACCCCGGAACCGGCCATAATCCCCATGCGCTGACCGGTACCACAGGTCAACAAAGAATTGATCGCCCGCACCCCCAGGTCGAGGGGTGCGACGATCGGTTTTCGCGCCATCGGGCTGGCGGGCAGAGCGTACAGGGGGCATTCATTGTCGCAGGGTTGCAGCGGCATCTCATCCAGTGGGTGCCCGAGGGCATCCAGCACCCGCCCGAGGAGTTGCTCCCCTACCGCCAGGGTTGCGCTGCTGCGCACCACCTGAATGAGAGAGCCCGGCCCCAGGCCACGCAACTCCCCCAGGGGCATCAACAATGCCCGGGAATCACGAAAACCAACCACTTCGGCTGGAACCGCCGGACCACCGTCATGAGGTAACAGCTCACACAAGGTGCCGACGGTCGCCGATGGACAATAGCCTTCCACTACCAGTCCGACGATCTGAATGACCTTGCCACTGACCTTGTAGGGGTTGACGGCTTTGACCCGCTGGACCAGATCGATCATGAGTTTCCTGTCATCGTTTCCTGGAGGGCTTGACGAATAGCGGCAAGCTGGGTTTCCAGGGTGGCATCCACTGTGCCGAGATCTGACTCAATCTGACAACCGCCGGCAGTCACCGCCGGGTCAGCCTCCACCATCAGGTTTTTCAGGCCACTGATACTTGCCAAAAACAGGGGCTTGTGTTCGTTGACGGCGGCCAGATCAGCCGGATTGACCTTGATACGATAATGGTCGGCACGGACCGACACGGTCAGGGCTTCGGCAATCACCTGATTGATAATATCGGCGTGAACACTGACCTCACGCCGAATAATCTGCTCGGCAATCGCCATCACCAGACGCAACATATCGTCGCGGCTGTTCTCGGCCATCTGGGCGCGCAACTGGTCAACCTGCTTCAGTGTTGCAGCCAGCGCCTGGGCTGATGATTCCAGCCTGGCGGCGGCTGCCTTCATGGCATCTTGTTGGCCACGGGCATAGGCCTCGTCAACATCCTTTTTCGTCAGGGCCGCCGCTGCCGAGGAAGGCGCCGAACTGGTGGCGGGGACTTTGGCTTTTACCGGCTGATCAACGACAAAAGCGTGAGCCGCGGAGGTAATCGCGCCGTCCTCACCAAAGGAGCTGAAATGAAACTCTCTGACGTCAGCCGCTTCGGCTCCACGATAGATTTTAGACAAGCTCATCGCCACCACCACCTCGGCCCGGGATGACAATCGTGCCCTCTTCTTCCAGCTTCAGGGCCACCTTCACCACTTCCATCTGCATCGCTTCAACCTCGGACAACTTGCGTGGCCCCATAGCCTCAAGGTCTTCCATAATCATGTCGGCAGCACGCTGGGAGATATTGGAAAAAATTTTGTTTCTTACCGCATCACTGGCGGTCTTCAGCGCCAGGGTCAGCATGTCGGTGCTGACCTCACGCAATACTGCCTGCATGCCGCGGCTATCGATGGCAACCAGATCCTCGAAGGTGAACATGCGCCGACGGATTTCTTCAGCCATTTCAGGATCGGTCGCTTCAATACTGGTGAGGATATACTGATCGGCCCCTTTTTCCATTTTACCGAGGATCTCGACCACCTTCTCAATCCCTCCAACCTGCTTGTGATCGTGTCCGACGATGACTCCGACCTCACGTTGCAGGGCCGCCTCGATCTGATTGATCACTTCCGGCGAGACATTATCGATCTTGCCGATCCGATAAACCACTTCACCGCGCAGATCCTCCGACAGTTCCGCCAGGATCCGGCTGGCGTGATCATCACGCTGGGTCGACAGGATCAGGGCAATGGTCTGGGGATGTTCATTTTCAAGCAAGCCGGCGACCATCCGCGGATGCATCTTGGAGATAGTTTCCAGCGGTCGCCCTTCGATCCCGGCCGAGACCTGATCCAGCAGTTGCTGGGCCCGGTTGCTATCAGCACCGCCTAAAATCGCATGCTTGGCAAATTCTTCGCCGCGGATATACACGCCGATATCGTTATGGCGGGCACTCTTGTATTCTTCAAGAATTTCACGCGCCAATGAGGGTTCAACGTGCTCAATTTCCATCATGCAGCGGCTGATTTCGCGCACTTCGGCGTCATCGAGGGCTTCAAAAATGCGTGCTGTCGCTTCCTCGCCCAGACACAACAGGAGCAAAGCCGCTTTTTTGGCACCCGACAGATGTTTGGTTTTTTTCACTGCAGATTCTCCCTGTAAAAAATCAGATCAACACCAGATCAGGACTCAGCGGGCTCATGGCGCAACCAGTTTTTGACCACCTGGACCGGGAACATGTCACCGCCCAACACTTCCTGGCGGATTTGCGCCAGCGGATCGCCAGGGCCACCCAACAACGGGGTCGAAGATTGGCCACGCAGTTCATTTTCAAGCTCTTCGACGGTTTTCATCGGTTCAGTCTGCTCACCGGCGCCCCGCAGGGTGCGGAGCAACGGCTTCAGGAACAGCAGATAAACCATCAATGCAGCAATCGCCAACAGGCCATAACGGATCAAGGGCAACAACGGGTAGACTCGATCCACCATCGAGGGTTGCGGCAGGGTCATGTCACCAAAGGTGCTTTCAAAGGGCATAGAAACAACTGAGATCAGATCACCGCGGCCGTCATTGAGGCCCAAGGCGGTGCGTACCATCTGTTCGATTTCCTGGATTTCTCTAGCACTGCGCGGAGTGGTCACCGGCGCTTCGCCATCAGCACCAGGGGTCACTCGATCGGCCACCAGCACCGAAACCGACAGGTTCTTCACCGCTCCGACAGATTCTACCGTCTTGCTGACCACCTTGCTCAATTCATAGTTGACGGTTTCTTCGGTCCGACTGGAAGGGATATTGGTCATTACTCCGGCGCCACCCTCTTCCAGATTGGCCACAACCCCGGGGACACCACCGGTGATCTGCCGGCCGCCTTCTTCATTCATGGTCTGTTCACTTACCACCACCGTACCCCGTGGATCATAGGCTTCCTCAACCCGCTCACGTTGATCAAAATCGATGCCGGCATTCACTTTAACCAGGGCATTGCCTACCCCGAGAGCGCGGTCCAACAAGGTCTGGGCGCGATGTTCCAGACGACTCTCCATGGTTTGCTGGTAGCTCAGCATTCCCGGCGTCATGGGCCCGGGCATTTCATCGTTGCGATTGTTGGACAGGGTACGGCCATTGGAATCGACGACGGTGACATGTTCCGGTTCAAGTCCTTCGACACTACCGGATACCAGATGAACGATCCCCTGGACCTGGGTATCGCGCAAGGTGCGGCCGGCGACCAGCTTGACAATGACCGAAGCAGTAGCAGGTTGCTGCTGTTCACGAAACAGGCGTTTTTCCGGCAGGGCGAGATGGATCCGCGCCGCTTCCACCGGTGCCAGGGAGGTGATGGTGCGGGTCAATTCCCCCTGCAGAGCGCGGCGGTAGTTGACCTTCTGGGTGAAGTCGGTCATGCCGAAGCTCTGCTTGTCAAAAATTTCAAAGCCGACCCCGCCATCGGCCAGTCCGGAACCGGCCAACTCGAGCCGTGCCTCATAAACCTGATCGGCGGGGATCATGATCATGGTACCGTTACCTTCCAGACGATAGGGAATCTTGCGATCCTTCAGCCATTGCACCACCTCGGCCGCATCACGACTGGGAAGATTGGCAAACAGCAGACTGTAATCAGCCACCCGCGCCTGCATAATGATCAGGCTGAAGAGCAACATGCTGACCACCGCAACCCCGACCAGGCTGAGTTTACGCGCCATCGACCAGGCGGCAATCACATCGATGAAGGTTTGTTTTTTGTTGCTGCCGGCGGCGGCGCCTTCATCACTGGTACCGATCAAAGCCGGTTTGTCCTCAGCCATCGACTTGCTCCTTTTTCACTGGTTCTTGACCAAACAATGAACTCGCTTTTCCCAACCACGACCCACGACCCACGACCCACTACCCACTACCCACTACCCACTACCCACTACCCACTACCGAAACTTTATCCAACCTAGACCTGCATGCGCATCACTTCCTGATAGGCCTCAACCGCCTTATTGCGCACCTGAACCATCATGCGTAACGAAATATCTGCCTCTTCCAGGCGGATCATCGCTTCATGGAGGTTTTTGGTATCCCCGGCGACAATATTTTCAGCAGCGCGGTCGGCCGTTATCTGCGCCTGATTCACTCCGGCAATAGAAGCCTTCAGGGCCTCGGCAAACTTGTCACCAATCTGTTGAACCGGTGCGGTCCGTGGGTGCGCCAGGCTTTTGAGTTGGGTTGCGAGTGTGACATCCGTAATATGTTTCATCATTCACCTCAACGTCCGATATCCAGGGCTTTAAGAGCCATTCTTTTTGCCGCCTTGACCACGGTGACATTGGCCTCGTAGGCCCGCGATGCCGACATCATGTCGGCCGTCTCCTCAACCAGGCTGATGTCAGGCATGGCCACCGTGCCGTTTTCGTCTGCATCCGGGTGGGACGGGTCATACACCAACCGGGGGGGGCGATCGCTGGCCTGAATATGGGACACGCGCACCGCATGAGCCGCATCGCGCATCCGGTTATCGAGGGTAGCGGCAAAGTCTTGCTGGGTACTCTGAAACACTACTTCACGCTTGCGATAGGGGCCACCATCCGGGGTGCGGGTGGTTTCAATATTGGCCAGATTGGAACTGATGGCATTAAGCCGGGTGCGTTGCGCTTTTAATGCCGATGAGCTGATTTTCATACTGTTGAACAGATCCATAAAACCTCCTTAGCGCCTTATCGACCATCCGACACGGCGTACTTGAGCATCGTCAACTTCTTCTTTAAAATTTGGGTGCCGGCTTCATAGAGCAGCTGGTTCTCCGCCAGAGAAAACATCTCTTCATCAAGGGAGACGGTATTACCGTCACCAATGTCGCTGGTATCGACATTACGGTGAATACGCCCCTGAATCTGGTTAAGGCTGGCACCGTTGACCGGGAGGTGACGGGCGTGTGCCGGCTTGGTGTTCATTTCCGGGCGCTTGATGGCCTGCTGCAGATCGTCCTCAAAACTCAGCTTGCGGGCACTGTATCCAGGGGTGTCGGCGTTGGCCATGTTGCCCGCAATCACCTGCTGGTTCCGGGCACGCAGATCGAGACTCTTTTCAAGAACCGCAAGGGTACGATCAGTTATTTTCATGGGTCACTCCTGACTGTTTTTTGACACTTGGGTAAAAATTTCAGCGTTCCAGCTGTATGAGCAAATCCCGCGCCAACTTTCCCCAGGCGCTGTTGGCATCATCACCAATCAGGGCCTGCAACTGCGCTAAAGCCGCCGGCCGTTGACCTCGCTGAAGCAGCATCTGGGCGCTGCGGTAACGCGCCTGGGATGAAAAATCGGGATCATCAACCAGACCTTGATAGAGTCGCAATGACGAGGGTACGTTACCCAGCCGGTAATAGGATTCGGCCAGTCGGGCTTGCTCGCGTGGTAATAACGACTGAACGGCGGCAGCTCGTTCGAGGTTGTTGACGACCGCGGCAAAGTCATCCTGTTGCCAGTGAATAGCGGCGACGCGCAGATTGGCTTCCGGGGTATCCGGACGGTCACGGTGCTGAATCCTTTGACTGATCTCAGCGTCCAGTCCCTGCCGTTCCAGGCTGTCGATCAACAGCACAAACAAGGCGCCGGCATCAGCTCCGTCAGGGTATTGACTTAAATACTGGTGGGCATAGTCGCCGGCCGCCAGATACTGATCACGCTGCATGAAGCTTTGCGCCAGCGGTAGAAAAACATCTTTCTGGTCCGGGGTTCCGGCACTTTGGTTAAACAGGTAGAGCAGCACCCGCGATGAACGCTCATAAAGACCAAGACGATTAAATGCCCGCACCAGATTATTAAGAAAAGCCCGGTCATAACCACTGGCCAGCAACAATTCGCGATTCTGTTCCACCAGGACCACCGCCTGCAGATCGTTCCCTTGATCAAGCAGCTGCTCAACGACAATCGGTAATTGTTGGCTTAGCAGAATATTGGCTTCGCGCCGCAGTGGTGAGCCGGCAAAATCGCGGCGAAAACGCATCAGGCGGTTAACACTGGTTT
The DNA here is from genome assembly GCF_014773365.1 of Pelovirga terrestris. Lineage (GTDB taxonomy): Bacteria > Desulfobacterota > Desulfuromonadia > Desulfuromonadales > Geopsychrobacteraceae > Pelovirga > Pelovirga terrestris. Next base: position 134,751 of record NZ_JACWUN010000006.1, on the reverse strand, counting down.
GATGGTCAGCGGCCAGAAACCACACCAGGATTTCTTTGAAAAAAGCCTCTTCACGTAAGGTGCGGATCTGCGAACGTTTTCCGATGGCCTCATATTCACCGGCCATGGCAGCAATGGTCGTCTCTTGAGCATTCATCATCCGGATATCGAGCAAACGCAAGGCGGCCCGATCTCCCCCTTCGCTGCGCGGGTAATCCTGGGTTGTACGCTCCAGCCCGATCCACCCCCAGTCCGGATCACCGGCCTCAAAAACTGCGGCAGCGGCAGCGAAATGGATCATATCGGCACCCTGTTCACGGCTAAAGGCCAATGCCAGGGGTTGATAAAGGCGACGGGAGAATTCAAAATCCCGGGTCTGGAATGCCGCGTGGGCGGCGCGCTGGCAGGATGCGTAATAAAATTCGCACAATAACGGTTCGTCAGCCAATTCCCGGTAGGTGCTCAGGGCACGACTACGCTCTGACAATCCAGCCAGGGCATCAGCCAGGCGAATCCGGCGAACCTCTTCCAGCTGGTCAGGCCAGGACAATCCCTCCTCCCGCAACAGATCAAGCGCCAGTTGATGCTGGGACGCAGCCAGCGCCGCTTCGGCGTGAAGCAGACGTATCGGCCCGGCGAGAGGATGATCCTCGGACACATCGGTCAGATGGATTTGCAGATGGAGCAGGGCACCGATGGCATTATCACGCGCAGCCTCTCCCCACGCTGTCAAATAATCGACACGGATTTGCTCATCGCCACCTAGATCCCTCAGCGCCCCCAAACGCGCTAATCCGGCGGCATAAGATCCTGTGCGTAAATAAGCATCCCCCATCATCAGATCGCGCTGACGTCTTTCTTCAGCATTCACACCCTGGAACGCCATACCGCTCTGGAGCAGACTTAAAAACATCCCTTCATCTGCAAGTTGCTGTAATGGCAACAAGGCGCTGTCGGTGGCGGCATCCAGTGGTGGCGGGGGAGTCAGGCGCTGGGGGATACGAATGTCCCAGTCGCTACGATAATCGCGGAAAAACGCCAGCCAGTTGTCTTCCCAGGGTGATTGCTGCTGCAGGTGCAGGGCGACCGTGCCGCCACGGCGGGAAGGGACATCGGTCATACGAAAAGCGATCCCTGGACGGGCCGCGTCATCACCAATCCATTCAATATCCAGGACGATCCGGGCCGGATTGTTCAGCGCCTCAGCACTCACACGCAGTGGCGGACGCCGCATCAACATGGAAACCAGCAGATCGTTATGACGGCGGATCAGGGTCATGCGCACGACGGTACCATCCTCGGGCAGGGCTTGCAGAGTCGAGTCCGAACTCGCCCCGGCGAGAAGAAGATCGATTCGTTGACCTGATGAATCAACGCTGAAGTCCGTTGGTTGCGACAGCATAACGGTCACCCGGGTGCGACTTGGGTCTTCCTGCTTCTGAATCCCACTAACCGTCGTTGCAGCTTTGGCCGGCAGCACCAGACTCAGAAAGAACAACAACAGAAACAGGCCAACGCCAATAATTTTTTTCCAGGTCAACAATGGGGTCATGCGTTCCTCCGGCAATGGTCAAAGCACATCAGCGAGGATCAATGGCGAGAATCATGCCAATCCGCCGGAATCACTCTTATCCTACTATTTTTATTGGTATTTTTATTTTTACAAAAACTAAAACGAGCTTATAGGGAAGACTCTCTCAACCATGGTCAGTATTTTGACAGGCACGGGTTTAAGCGTCAGCTTCAAGAATATTCAGCAATTGACCCATTCGGTTTATATCGATTGAGCGCCAGCCCAACAATCCAACCATAGTGAATTGCTTCAATCAGGGGCTCCTGCTAAAGTAGCTCCGTTAAAATGAGATATCATTCGTATCTGTTCAGCCCAGTCCTTGCGCAGGGTCGGGGTTCCTGTGGCAAGGGTGTTTGTCGCCATGGATGGCGACAACAAGCGGTCATGGATGACGAAAAGCGTCCCTTGCCATAGGATCCCCGACCCGGTGCATGATAGTTACGATCATTCTTGTCAATCACAGCCAAAGGGCCCAGACCATGAATTTTTTCTGCAGCAAAGACTGTCCGGATCTCTGTGGGATGGATATTCACAGTGAAGAAAACATGATCAGTTACCGGGCCGAACCCCAACCGTGGAGTTCTCCCGGCTTTATCTGTTCAAAATTCAAAGATTTCGCCACCCGTGAAATCAACAACGGTCTGCGGTCGTGGCAAAAAACCGGGGACGACATACAGCATTTCCCTGATACCGCCGACGGTCTGGGTGCTCTTGCCAAGTGGCTGGCCCCTTACCGTAACAAAAACATCCTCTACCTGCGCGGATCCGGCAGTCTGGGCTACAACATGGGTTACTGGGATCAGCTGTTCGCCGCCTTTCCCCATTGTGTCACGGTCAACAGCGATCCCTGCAATGCCACCGGTGGCAAAGCCCACAGGCTGGACTTCGGCTGCGTCAGCAACCCTTGTGTCACCCATCTTGCCGAGGCCGAAACCATTATTCTGTACGGCAAAAATGCTGCGGTCACCTCACCCCATCTGTACAGCTATCTGAAAAAGCTGAAAAAATCGGGCAGTGAAATCATTCTGATTGATCCAGTCAGAACTGCCACTGTCAGCCTTGCCGATTACTTCATTCAGATTCAGCCGGCCTGTGATGGTCTGCTCGCCTGTGCTCTGCTGACGGAGCTGGGGCATGAACGGGACTACCCGATCCCTCAGCTTCTTGAAACTGCGGGAGTAGCTCACGAAGACTTCGCCCTGCTGCTCGACCGTTTGCGCCACAAAAAGGTCGCCCATATCCAGGGCATGGGACTGCAGCGCCAGGAAAACGGTATGAACGCCATGCGCTGGATCAACCGCCTGGTTCACTTTACGGCAGGGGAAGAACGTCTCTACTACGGTCATAAATCCAAACGCCGCTGGCAGCCACACCCGGTGCGTTTCAGTAAGGAACTTTCCCTGGATGAGATAACAGTACGTCTCGCAGCAGGAGAATTCGATCTGTTTGTCAACATTGCCGTCAATCCGGTAGTAACCTATGCCGACAGTAACCTCTGGATTCGCGCTCTGAACCGCACCCCCACCCTGGTAGTCGATACGAATATGACAACAACGGCTACCTATGCTGACTTTTTCCTTAAGGTCGGTGGCATGTTCGCGCAAGCAGATTTTCAGGGCAGCTACTTTTTCCCCCACCATTATTCGCGCCCCGCCCTTACTGATGAGCTCAGTGACATGCAGGCGGCCCACGCCCTGGCAAAAAAGCTCAACATTCCGCTGATCCGCACCCCTGAAGAGAATTTGCGCGCACCAGCACCAGCACCACGCAAATACCAAACACAAAGCCTTGATCTGCACTGGCCACAAGAGATGAAGGATTTTCGATTACTGACCGCCTCGCACCTTGACTACCTGAATTCGCAGATAATGAACGGACAGGAAGAAGGTCTTCAGGTTATTCACATCAACCCCCTGGATGCCGAACAAAAGGAAATAGCAAGCGGCGATCACCTGCGCGTCGAAGGGGATTGCGGCGCCTTCAGCGCTCAGGCCCTGATCACGGATGAGGTGCGTGCGGGCACCCTGATGTGCTGGAAAAACCTGCCCATGCTCGATGGCTTCTGCAACAGTGCGGTTCCCGGCCGCCTGACCGATGGCGAAACCGGTCTGGCCTATTACGCTGCCGAGGTGCGCATCTTTAAGATCAACGGCGGCTGATTGGCCGCTCCCTTGACCCCGCACATGAGTGCAACGCACAATAGGATCCAGACTCAAATAATCACGTGGAGGATGACCATGCGTTCTGTCCGTATGTTGTTACTGATCACCATCATCTTGTGGTTCCAGGTTATTTCAGCGTCAGCCCATCCCCATATACTTCATGTCGCTACGGGAGAAATACTCGATTTCCGGCAGCTGGTCGAGAAACTCGAACAAACCCGCGTGGTTTTTATCGGTGAACAACATGATCATGCCGGACACCATCAGATGCAGCTCGAAGTAATTCGTACCCTTGCCAAACAACAAGAAGTCGCCATCGGTCTGGAGATGTTTCAGGCTGAAGATCAGCAGGCGCTGGATGACTGGATAGCCGGTACCAGCAGTGTCGAAGAGTTTCGGCAGATTTACCAACGCAATTGGGGGTGGTGGTCGCTCTATGAGCCAATTTTTAGCTATGCCCGCCAACAGCAGATTCCCATGGTCGGCATCAACCTGCCGCGCAGCATCACCCGCCAGGTGGCAATTAGCGGTTTTTCGTCATTAGACCAGGAGCAGGTCAGTTTTCTTGGTGGCATGACCTGCAGTGTCGATGCCACATATGAAGATTTTATCCGTCGCGCCGTTGGGAGCCACGGTCATGGCAGCTTCGATTTTCTTAACTTCTGCGAAGCGCAACTGGTGTGGGATAAAGCCATGGCAGGTTATATGTCCCGCTATATTCAGAACAACCCCAAGCAAACCGCCATCGTCCTGGCCGGCAATGGCCACGCCTGGAAATATGGCATACCAACGCAGATGGCTGATGTTGGCTACAAAGACTATCTGGTCCTGCTACCGGAAGTCGCCGGACGCCTGACCCGTCATCAGGTCACGTTGGAAGATGCAGATTTTTTATGGCTGGATGAGGGCGAGGGTTCTTGGATAGCGAATGAAGAGTATAACTGATGCATATCTGGGTTGATGCCGACGCCTGTCCAGCGACGATCAAGGAAATTTTGTTTCGTGCCGCCCAGCGCACCGGTCTGAAGTTGACCCTGGTGGCCAATCACGGCATGCGCATTCCGTCTTCTCCAGACATCTCCTTCGTGCTGGTTGCCGCCGGCAGCGATGTCGCCGACAACGAGATCGTCAAACGCTTAAGCACAGGTGATCTGGTGGTGACCGCCGACATCCCCCTGGCCGCCGAAGTGGTCGCCAAGGGCGCCGTCGCCCTTGATCCGCGCGGTGAACTCTATACCGAGGAGAATGTCCGCGCCCGGCTCAATGTTCGTGATTTTATGGAAAGCCTGCGCAACAGCGGAGTTGAAACCGGCGGCCCGGCAGCGTTAACCGCCAAGGACCGCCAAGTGTTTGCCAATCGGTTGGACACTATTCTCCAACAGCGTAAACGCTGAGAAAAACTTGTTTTCCGGATAACACTTGGCTGTTCAAAAAAAAGGCCGACGCTTTTTTAGCGTCGGCCTCGCCCCTCTCCCCAACCCTGTCCCTCACGGAGAGGGGATGAGTTACCAGCTACGAAAGAGTCGTAATAAGCAGTAAAATTATTAGCGGACGCCGTCTCCCAGAATTAATGTCGCACTCCCGGCCAGCAGGGTGACATATCTTTGATCGTCCTCAAAAACATGGCGCACGGCGATCTGCGTCTCGTCATCGGTGGGTTTAAGCACATCGCCGTCATAGAGTTCATATTCTTCATTGAGTTGCATCACAATAACGCCGTCTTGCGCCGCGCTGCTACGATTGCTACTGCCGCAGCCGGCGAGCCAGAACAGACCACCGAGGACCACAAGGATCAGAAAAACAGATTTTTTAGGCATATAAATTCTCCTTATCAGAAGCGAATTTCGCGGGTAACCTGGGTTTTGATACGGATTTGCAGACCATCGGTTGCATCTTCCTCGATGACAATCTGATTGCCCGCCTCGAACGTGTCGATATCCCGCGCCAGGGTGGAAAAGGCTCTCTCCCAGGCGTCACCATCTTTGATCTCAAACCAGGTGCGGCTTTCACCGTCGCCATCGGTGATCGCAACCGCTCGCACTTCACTAAAGCCTGCACGCGTCACCGCCATCCAGCCGCCATGAAGTTCTTCAATGCCTGTCGAGTTTGAGTTTTCATCGGTGATGGTGCTTTGCACGCGGGTTTGCGCAGCGTCAGGGTCAGGCTCTACGACATGCCCCGCCTGGATGTCCCCCTCTTTTTCAACGAGCCATACTTGGGCAGCGCCAAACACGAAATGTTTCTGCCAGTCCAAATAGGGCAAAGTCGCCGCTTCGACGATATTCCAGGTCGCATTAAAATCCCAGCCCGTGAAGGTCACTGCCTGTTGCAGTTCAGCGGTGGTTTTAGGCTCTCCTTTGCCGCTGTCATCCTTATCGTTAGTATCGCTGTTGTAATATGAGGCAACAATTGTTGCATTCGAGAGTTTTCCAATCAGACCGCCAACATGGGGGCCTGCCGAAACCACCACGCCTGTAGCGTAGGAGTTTTTGACCATATCAGCCCCACTCACGCCACTGAGTTCACCGACAAGTCCGCCTACTTCTTCATCGCCAGTCACAGCACCTGACGCGTAGGAATCTACGATGGAAGACTGGCTCGCGGTTCCCACCAGTCCACCGATACGCAAATTTCCGTTGACATCACCGGTAGCATAGGATGCGTCAATTTTAGCATCTTCGGCGTCGAGATCACCCACCAAGCCGCCGACGGTATTGCCTCCCGTAACCTTACCCGTTGCATAAGAGGAAGAGACCTTACCGTCCAATCGTCCAATGAGTCCACCAATGGCACTTAATGTGCCAGAGACCGTGCCGGTGGCATAAGATTGGGTAATGTTGGTGGACTTTAAGGCATATCCAACCAAACCGCCAACGCGCCCCCCACTCTTGACCGCGCCCGTGGCAAAAGACAGATTAATCTCTCCATCCGTCCGGCCAACCAGGCCACCCACGTCCTCAACACCTTGCACGCTGCCAGTGGCATGAGAAGTAGAAATTACAGAACCCAGCACCGCATAACCCACCAGCCCACCTACATTTCTATTGCCCCTGACATTGACATTGACCAGCCCGATATTTGAGATATTTGCCCCTTGGGTATAACCAAACAAACCAACCCCTTCGTTATTAGGGGTACTAGGCCTGACAATAAAAAGATTGGAAATAACATGTCCATTACCGTTGAAATGGCCAGTGAAGCGTGCGGCGTTAGCTCCGATGGGCTCCCACCCTTCCCCCGTATTATAGGGCGCGACATCCAAATCGATATCCGCAATCAGGATAAAGTGACTGTCGAGGTTAAGGCGCACGGCATCAAGCTGCTCGACCGTTGCTATCTCAAAGGGATGATCGAAAGAGCCATCACCTCCGGCAAATGGAGAAGGAATAGCCAGCGCGGTTGAAGAAAAAACAAATAGCGCCGATAGCAAAACGCAAATCCCTGCTAACAATCTGAAACACCTCATCTGAAACCCCTTTCCTTACTTTTATAAAACTCAGAAACCTGGCAACCAACCCCACTCATTCGGAAAACAAATGACATGCGTGGTCGGATGGAAAAACTGCCCAACACCGGAACTTGAATCTGAAATTTTTCTAACAACTACCAAATGTTGTTGCTCTTAAAAAGTCGACTTTTTGTAAACCTTGCATTTATTTTTGCTTCCCTATACTATTTGAAAATATCAATATTCTGCCAAGCCATTGAAATAACAAACTTTTAACAAAAGCCACTAAATAATGTCCAAATTATCCCCTCTGTTACCGACCCTGTCCTTCGCCGCCTTTGTCTTTTGGCTGCTGGCGGTGCCGATGAATGGTCCGTTGATTGCGGGGATTGGTATTGATGATTCCATGCGCTGGTTTCTCTTGCCCCATGTGCTGGCGCTGGTAACCATTGGCACGTCCTTTTCCCGGCAACTTTTCACCCGTCTGGCTCCTATTGCCACCGTCCTGACTCCGGCTTTTTGTCTGTTGCTGCCGCTGGTGCCGGAATTGGGCAAACTGCTGCTGGTATTGCTCAGTTTTAGTGGCGCCTTTGTTGCGCTCGGGGCCTGTAAGCGCTTGCACTGTTCTCCATCCCCCCTGGTCAGTGCTGGCGGCGGATTGATTCTGGCGAATCTGGCGTTATTTGTTGTTTTTCGGCTTCCGGCAGCAGGGTTGCCGCTGTTTGCCCTGGCAACCCTGCCTCTATTCCTGCTGTTAGTGCCGACCGGAGAACAGCACCCGGTCCCGGTCGACAACAGCCTCAAGCTCAGCCACTACCTCCCTTTTATCCTGATTTTTCATGTCGTCAGCGGCCTGATGTACAGCGTCATTTATCCCGCGTATCAACAATTGGACGTACCGGGTGGGGTGGAGTTGCCTTTTTATATGGTGGCGGTGATTGCAGCGGTCTTTCTGGGGCGGATCAACCGCGAGATTCCGCTGATTTTGGGCGTGGTTTTAGGGATGGGAGCATTTATTGTACTGCAATGGGAACATGCTGCGGCCGTGACCCTCAGCCTGTTCATCATGCAGGCGGGGCAAGGGTTCATTGACCTGTTCCTGCTGGCGTTTTTGTTGCGCTTTAGCGACCCGCTACGGGCCTTTGGTATCGGCCTGGCGACCCTGTGTCTCGGCATCTATGGCGGGCAGATTCTCGGTGATTTACTCTCAGGCAGTGCCGGAACAGTAGCCATGTTCGGCCATCTTTTTCTGAACCTGGCGGTACTGTCCTTGTACCTGCTGCATCGCCGCCACCCCACGGCAGAGACCGAGATTCCCCCCGATCGACCGACCGCAATCGATCCCCTCGAAGCGGCCCCAAACAGTACGGATGAGATTTATATTCCCGATCATCTGCGCCTGCTGCTGTCCGAGCGCGAGCTTCTGGTACTGACCCAGAGCCTGAAAGGCACCACCTATAAAGAGATTGCCTCAGAACTCGACATTGCTGAATCCACCGTCAAAACCTACATGAAACGGATTTGCGACAAATGTGGCGTAACAGGCAAAAGAAACTTGCTGCAACAGCTTACACAACCAGGCAACCCGCCCTCAGCCTCAGGCTAACCCTACTAGTAAACCCTATTCCAGTTTATGGGTTGACTAGTGTGACATGTTTGAGTATCGTCCCCCTGTTTTTTCCACATCAACATAAACAAGGGGTTCATGATGGTTTATCTTGTCGGCATTACCCTGCTCTGGGCTTTTTCTTTCAGTCTTATCGGCGTTTATCTGGCCGGTCAGGTCGATTCCTACTTTTCTGTATTTATGCGCGTGGCGCTGGCGGCCCTGGTGTTTCTCCCCCTGCTGCGACCGATCCCGCTTAAACTCGCCGGTCAATTGATGGCTCTGGGCGCGATTCAGCTGGGGCTGATGTATGTTTTTTACTTCCACTCGTTTACCCTGCTCAGCGTCCCCGAAGTACTGATCTTCACTATTTTAACCCCCATCTATGTCACCCTGATCCATGATTTGCTGAAGCGGCGTTTCCGCCTGGGCTACCTGCTAACTGCGTTGCTGGCCGTTATCGGCGCGGCGATCATCCGTTACAGTCCGGTGGAAAGTCAGGTTTTTGCTGGATTCCTGGTGGTTCAGGGGGCTAATCTCTGCTTTGCCCTGGGGCAGGTTGGCTACAAGACATTGATTGAAAGAACGGCGACGAACCTGCCGCAACGTTATCTGTTCGGTTATTTTTACCTCGGCGCCCTGGCGGTGACCCTGGTCCTGTGGCTGGCCTTTGGCAACATGGACAAGTTACCGACAACCCATCTGCAATGGGGAATACTGGTTTACCTGGGAGTGATTGCTTCGGGACTGGGGTATTTTCTCTGGAACAAGGGGGCTACCCTGGTGGATGCCGGCACCCTGGCGATCATGAACAATGCGCTGATTCCCGCCGGGCTGATTGTCAACCTGTTGATCTGGAATCGTGATGCTGATCTGATACGTTTAAGCATTGGAGGTGGGGTACTGCTGGTATCACTGCTGGTACATGAGTGTTGGGTGAAAAAACCGGAACCCGTGGCAGATTCCGGCTGCTGAAACGATCAATCCTGAGGGGTTGCGTTGCGCTGACGCCTTTGCGCCAACTCTTCCTGCAGTGAAACAATAAGCAGGATCGCAACGCCGACACTGATCGCACTGTCAGCCACATTAAAAGCCGGCCAATGGTACTGATACCAGTGGACGCCGATAAAGTCGACCACCTCGCCCAGACGGATGCGGTCAATAACGTTGCCAATCGCACCGCCGAAAATCAGCCCGAGGGAGAAGTGCATCCCCCTGGCCGTCGCCGGCAGGCTCCGCAGGTACCAGAGGATCCCCACCACCGCAATCAATGCTACGGTCAAGAAAAACGGCAAGCGCCAGGGGCTGTCGGCGAGAATGCCAAAGGCGGCACCGGGGTTGCGCACATGGGTCAGGTAGAGGTGATTCTCGATCAGCACCTTGAATTGCCCAAGGGTGTAGTTACGCTCAAAATAGACCTTGGTGAGCTGATCAAGAATCAGCACAACCAAGGCGATACCGCAGAAGATACTGTATTTTTTCATTTCACTCCGCCGCCAGGGCCGCGACACAGCGCGAGCAAAGGCTTGGATGCTCGGCATGATCACCGACACTGGTGGCATAATTCCAGCAGCGTTCACATTTACTGCCCTCGGCGGCAACAACCTGCACTTTGAGTCCCGGCACCTGGGGAGAGGCCTCGACCTCAAGCGTGTCATGAGTCAATGCCACTTGCGATACAATGAAATAGGCCGGCAACAGCGGCAGATACTGGCTCAGTAATTCACGATATTCAGCGGGAACCTGAAGCACGACCTTGGCCTCCAACGACTGGCCAATCAGTTTTTCCGTTCGCGCCTTTTCCAACTGGCGTGAGACCTCGTTACGCACCTTGAGCAGCCGCTCGTAGGTGGCTTCCAGGGCATCATCCAGATCCGCCGTGGCAACCTCGGGAAAAGATGCCAGATGAACACTGACCGGCCGTTCACCGGGCAGGCGTTGCCAGATTTCATCAGCGGTAAAGCTCAAGACCGGCGCGATCAACCGGGTCAGTGTCTCAACAATACGGTACAAGGTGGTCCGGGCGCTGCGGTATTCGATGCTCGACGGGGCACTGGCGTACAGACGATCTTTTAAGATATCAAGATAAAAAGCACTTAAATCGATACTGCAGAAATTGTGGACGGCATGATAGAGCGTATGAAACTCGTAACGCTCATAAGCCTGACGCACCCGCTGGGTCAACCGGACCAGTCGTGACAAGGCCCAACGATCCAGCTCCAGCAGCTGTGATGAATCAACCTGATCGGCGGCAGGGTTAAAGTTGTTCAGGTTACCGAGCAGATAACGGGCGGTATTACGGATGCGCCGATAGGCGTCGGACAAGCGTTGCAGGGTTTCATCGCCGAGACGGATATCGTCGCGATAGTCAGTGGCGGCGACCCACAGGCGCAGAATCTCAGCACCGTACTTCTTGATGATTTCATCCGGAGCAATGACATTGCCCATCGACTTGGACATGGGGCGTCCGGCCTTGTCGAGCACAAAACCGTGGGTCAGTACCGCCTTGTAGGGGGCGCAATCTCTGGTACCAACCGATTCCAGCAAGCTGGAGTGAAACCAGCCGCGGTGCTGATCTGACCCTTCGAGGTAGAGATCGGCGGGGCTGTGAAGCTCATCCCGCAACTCACAAACAGCCGCATGGGACACGCCGGAATCAAACCAGACATCGAGGATGTCGGTTTCCTTGGTGAAGCGGTCATGGTTGCAAGCCGGACAGCGGGTGTCGGCCGGGAGCAGTTCGGCGGCGTCCTTCTCGAACCAGACATCACTGCCCGCCTCGTCAAACTGGTCGGCGATATGGTGCATGATGGCACCATCGTTGAGGGCTTCGCCACATTTCTCACAATACATGATGGTGATCGGCACCCCCCAACTGCGCTGCCGACTGACACACCAGTCGGGACGGGCTTCAATCATATTATAGATGCGGTCACGCCCCCAGGCCGGAATCCACTCGACCTGCTCAATCGCTGCGAGAGCCTTGTGACGCAGGTTGTTGTGTTCCATGCTGATGAACCATTGCTCGGTGGCGCGAAAAATAACCGGCTTTTTACAGCGCCAGCAGTGAGGATAGCTGTGGCTGAGGTCACTCTCATGCAACAGCGCCCCAACGTCAAGGAGCTTATCGTTGACCGCGCGGTTGGCCTCAGTCAGCTTCATACCGCCGAACAGCCCCAGTTCTTCGCGGTAGCGGCCATAATCATCCACCGGATTGTAGATCTCCAGGCCGTACTTAAGGCCGATCACATAGTCATCATGACCGTGCCCGGGAGCGGTATGAACACAACCGGTTCCGGCTTCGAGAGTAACATGATCACCAAGCATGATCAGGGAATTGCGCTGATAGAGGGGATGACGGCAATTTTTTTGATCGAACTCCGCCGCGTCAAGAGGCGCAACGACCCGGGCACCTTCGAGGCCAAGGGCGGCTTCTACCTTTTCGCGCAATCCTTCGGCAACCACCAGGTAGTCCGTCCCCGTGTCAATCACCACATAGGGCAGCTCCGGATTCAGGCTGATGCCAAGATTGGCGGGAATGGTCCAGGGAGTTGTCGTCCAGATGACAAAACTCAAGGGTTTATCGGTCAGCTGCGCCAACGACTTCGGCAAGGCATCAGCATAGGGGAATTTGACATAGATCGAAGGGGAGCTGTGGTCGGCGTACTCGACTTCGGCTTCAGCCAGAGCGGTGACACAGGAGGCACACCAGTGAATCGGCTTTTTCCCTTTAAACAGGGAACCGCGTTCGGCCAGACGTGCAAGCTCACGGGCGGTGGTTGCTTCATAGCCGGTGGTCATGGTCAGGTAAGGGTCGGCCCAATTACCAAAAATCCCCAGGCGCTGGAATTCCTCTGACTGGGTGGCAACCCACACCTTGGCATATTCACGGCATTCGCGGCGAAATTCGGTTTTGCTCATCTCGCGCTTCTTTTTGCCGAGCTTTTTATCAACCATCAGCTCAATCGGCAAACCGTGACAATCCCAGCCGGGGACGTAGGGAGTATGGAACCCTTCCATCCGCTTGCTCTTGACGATGATATCCTTGAGCACCTTGTTCAGGGCGTGGCCCATGTGGATATGGCCGTTGGCATAAGGGGGGCCATCATGCAGGATAAATTTCTGCTTGCCGCTATTGGCCTCTTCGAGCTGGCGATTGAGATCGGCCTGCTGCCACTGGGCGAGGATTTCCGGCTCACGCACCGGCAGATTGGCGCGCATGGGAAAATCGGTGACAGGTAAATTGAGGGTGTCTTTATAGTCCATGAGTTGTCTCTCCACGGGGCTTGAAATGCCCTGATATAATAGTGTTGTCCAGCCTACTCCTGCGCACTTTGTCCCATCAGCCGCGCCCACAACATCCCCAGATGCTCATGAATCAAAGCATCAGTGCGGGCCAGAGCTTCTCCGTCGGGGAATCTCCATAACCGCCGGGTCGGCTTGCTGAAGTGCCCGGTCGGCGCCGGAGTGGGATCAAGCCCGGCGCCGCGAAACAGTTCCATGGAACGCGGCATATGGGTCGCTGAGGTCACCAGCACCAACTCTGCATCAGCAAACAGTTCCGCTATCAATTGTGCTTCTTCGGCGGTATCGCGCGGACCGACAAAGGTCAGGATATCTTGATCGGGAACACCCAGAGCAAGGGCCAGTTCCTTAAGTTTTTCCGGATAGGCCACCGGATCGGCGTTAATACCCTGATAACCGGTAAAGATCAGGCGGCTGCCGGGATTTAACCGATAAATACGCATGCCTTCCGCCAGCCGCACAATAGCAGATGCACTCAACTCACTGGTCAGAGGCTGATCAGCTACCGTCTGGTGCCAACTGCCGAGAACCGCAATGTAATCCGGTGCGCCACTGCCCTGTTCGTAGGCCGGGTAGCGTGTTTCCAGATCAGCTAGCCAGCGGTTATTCAAGGGCGCGTAACTACTGACAAACAACAGGGTGGTAGCAACAACCACGCAAAGAATTCCAAACCAGCGGTTTTTACGACGCAGCAGGGAAGGAACCGCCAGCAGCAGCAATAACAGGGTTAAGGGAACCGGGGTGAGAAAATCTCCCAGGATTTTTTTCAACAGAAACAACAGATGATCCATCGGTCAGTATCCAGACAAGGCAAAAAAAGCTTAAAACAGCGGGAGCTTAGCGCAGAAACCGGAATTGTTCAAGCCGCCTGAGTGGCATAATCACAGATATCTTTAAAAAAACAGGCTGAGCACAGGGGGGATTTTCGGCAACGCTCCTTGCAATGGGTCACAATCAGGGCATGATAGTGCTGATAGAGGGGAACCTCCCGGTTCACTTCTGCCATGAACAGAGTACGGATATCATCATAGTTTTCTGTGCCGGTCAGCAGCCCCAAACGCCCAAAAAAGCGCCGGGTATAGCTGTCGACGACAAAGGATGGGCGCTGACCGGCGTAGAGCAGGATCGAATCTGCCGTTTCCGGGCCGATACCGGAGAGGGTCAGAAGCTCGTTACGGGTTTGTTCAAGATCGCGTTGCAGCAGATCTTCGAGGGATCCACCGTGCTGATCCAGGACATAACGACAGAAATGCTGCAGGCGCTGGGCTTTCTGGCGAAAAAAGCCGGATGGGCGGATCAGCTGTTCCAGTTGCGCCAGAGGCATATCCGCCAGCAGCGCTAAATCCAGAGCCTCGGCCTCTCTGAGATTTGCCAGCGCCTTCTCGACATTATGCCAGTTGGTATTCTGGGTCAGAAAAGCCCCGACCGCCACCTCAAAAGGGCTTTGCGCCGGCCACCAGCTATCAAGACAATACTCCTGCCCCAGGTGCCGATATATTTCCAGGATTGTCGGCATAAAAAACCTTATCTTTCTCCAGTGAAAGGCAAAGACTTACTGCAAAAATGTCTTTGCCGCAAGACAATCCTTCCCCTTCTCATCCCGCTTCCTCTATAATCCCGCACCATGTTTGCTGACTTCTCACCAGATTGCCTCGACCAGATGCGCTACGCCATTGCCCAAGCCCGTGGCCGTGAAGTATTTTTTCTCGGCCAGACCGACGTAACACTACGGGTTGTCCAGGTTGAGGTGCTGGCCCGTGGCTCGAAAAAGGCAGTTCCTGCCATCCTTAACACCTGCTCCCACGGCGATGTTGTTATCCACAACCATCCTTCAGGCAACCTTGAGCCATCACCGGCCGATATCGATGTCGCCGGTCTGTTAGGCGATCTGGGGGTCGGCTTTTTCATCGTCAACAACCGGGTCGATGATCTCTATCGGGTGGTGGAACCTTTTGCGGCAAAAAATAGCGAACATCTCGACTATGGGCAGATTCAGGATCTGCTCGGTCCCGACGGGGTCATAGCCGGCAAGCTACCCGACTACGAAGAACGCCCGGAACAGCTGCGCATGGCCTTTGCGGTGGCCGATGCTTTTAACCAGCGCCAGTTGGCGATTATTGAAGCCGGCACCGGTACCGGCAAGAGTCTGGCCTACCTGGTGCCGGCCCTGTTGTTCGCTCGTGACAATCACGAACGGGTGGTGATTTCAACCCGCACCATCAACCTGCAGGAACAGCTGATCCGTAAGGATATTCCCTTTTTACAGCGCGCCACCGGTATCAACTTTCAGGCGGTGCTGGTTAAGGGGCGCAGCAATTATTTCTGCCTGCGTCGCGGTGAAACCGCCGGTGCCGAACTGGGTCTGTTCGACCAGGAGCAGAGTGCCGAGCTGCAACAGATCCTCAGCTGGGCGGCCGCCACCGAAGATGGCTCACGCGAGGATCTCTCGTTTATCCCATCGTACCAGGCCTGGGAGGAAGTATGCTGCGAACCGGATCAGTGTGCGCGGGTTCGTTGCAGCCACTACAGTCGCTGCTTTTTCCATCGCGCCCGGCGTCAGGCGGCACGTGCCAACCTGCTGGTGGTCAACCACGCTTTGTTGCTATCCGACCTGGCGCTGCGCGAACAGACCGATAATTATTCAGCCACCGCTGTCCTGCCTCCCTTCGAGCGGGTCATTCTTGATGAAGCCCACCATCTCGAAGATGTCGCCACCAGCTATTTTTCTGCCCAGATCACCCGCTTCACCTTTTCACGGGTTTTAGGTCGCCTGCGCCATCCGCGCAAACCGGAGCAGGGGCTGCTGCCACGCCTGCTCGATCAACTGACACGGGCACTGCCGGACAGTGCTGACACCCTCTACCGCAATTTCCATGAAACAATTGAGGAGTTAACCAACCGCCGCCAGCGCCTTTATGAGCTCTCCATTGGTGAAATGCAGGCGATTGCCTCAGAATTACCGGCAGCCCTGGGCAAAAGTGTCGGCAGCGGGGCCGAGCTGAAACATCGTATCCTCGGTGATTTTTTATCAACAGAGTTGTGGCAACGCCTGTGCCGACGGCTCGAAGGGTTACGCAACGAAACCGTACGGCTGGAAGAAGGGCTGACTGCTCTGCTCCGACTGGCGACAACGCTGCCCGATAACATTGCGGAAAAAGTGAATCCGACCCTGACTGATCTGCGGGGCATGACTGGTCGCTTAAGTGTTATCGCCGGCGAGCTGGCATCCTTTCAGGCCGCCACCCCCGCCAACTGCCTGTGGATTGACATCCGTGAAGGGCGGATCGGGCGCGGCAAGGGGCTTCTGACCAGCCTCTGTCAGGCGCCCCTCGATGTCGGAGCCAGCCTGAAAAACGCCCTTTACGACCGGGTCCAGACCCTGGTCATGACCAGCGCAACCCTGACTGTCGCTGACTCCTTTGCCTATTTCTGCTCGCGCATCGGACTGAATCACACCGAAGCGGGGCGGCAAAAACAACTGGCCCTGCACTCTCCCTTCGATTATCAGCACCAGGCGCTGGTGGTTGTGCCGACCGATATCCCGGAACCGGGCCGCCCCGGTTTTGCCGAAGGGGTCCGTGATGCTGTCGAAAAAGCGCTGCGTATCAGCCAGGGGCGCAGTTTTGTGCTTTTTACTTCCTATGCCCTGCTGCGTGATGTCCATGAGCAACTCGCCCCCATCCTCGAAGCTCAACGCCTGCGCTGCCTGCGTCAGGGGGAGGAAAACCGCCATCACCTGCTCAAACGCTTTGCCGAAGAGATTTCCAGTACCCTGTTCGGTACGGACTCCTTCTGGGAAGGGGTCGATGTGCCCGGCTCCTCACTGGAACAGGTCATCATCACCCGGCTTCCCTTCAAGGTACCCACGGAACCGGTCCTGGAGGCCCGCTGTCAGGCCATCACCGCTGCCGGCGGCGATCCTTTTATGGAGTATACCGTGCCTCAGGCCGTTATCCGTTTTAAACAGGGGTTTGGCCGCCTGATTCGCCATCGCAGCGATCGCGGCGTCGTGCTGATCCTTGACAGTCGGGTGGTCAAACGCGGCTACGGGCGGATTTTTCTTAAATCTCTGCCGCCGGCACCAATAATTCGTGGCTCAACCGAGCAGGTTTTTGCTACACTGCGGCAGTTTTTTCAATCCCCTGTATCAACAAAGGAAACACGATGAACGTTCTCTTAAGATCAATCCTGCTACTGGTACTGCTTGGCCTGTTGGGCGCCTGTGATAATCCGGCGGGACTCACTCCGTTACGCCCTTACGATAAAATCCTCGCTTTTGGTGACAGTCTGACCGCTGGAACCGGTGCCGAAGCCGACAGCAACTATACTGCCTATTTGAATCGCCTGATCGGCCGTAACATCATCAACGCAGGTATTCCCGGCGAGGTCAGCGCCGACGGTGCCAGTCGCTTGCCCGGTCTGCTCGACACCCACAAACCGCACCTGGTGCTGATTATGCACGGCGGCAATGACCTGCTGCAAAAACGCGACGAACAACAACTCAAAGAGAATCTGCGGCGCATGCACGAAGCAGCCCACCAACGCCGCATTCCGGTGGTTTTTATCGCCGTTCCCAAGCCCGGGCTGATCATTCAGGATGCCCCCCTGTACCAGGAACTGGCCGACGAATTGAAAGTTCCACTGCTTGAAGGGGCCTTAACTGAACTGATGAAAAACAGTTCTCTTAAAAGTGATGCTGTCCATCTTAACGCGTCCGGCTACGAAGCCCTGGCCCGCAAGATTGCTGATTTTCTCAAGCTGAAGGGCGCTATCTGAAGTTAAATATGATGTTTTTGCAAAAAGCATCAGGTTGGATGGCTAAGCAAAAAGCGCCAAATGCAAGGCGCGCCATTGTTGAACAATGAGGCATACTTACGTACGTCGAAGCAGTGAAACGATGGCGGCAACGCAGCAGTTGGTGAGTTTTTGCGACGCCATCTACAATGGAGGGGGAAACATGCAACGCATCAAGGACTGGCCCGCCGACGAGCGTCCGCGGGAGAAACTACTGGCGCGTGGCGCCGATCATCTGACCGATGCCGAATTGCTGGCATTGATTATCCGTACCGGCGATTCTTCCAGTAAAAACAGCGTAGTTGACCTGGCACGCGGATTACTGCGGCGCTTTGGGTCGTTACGCCAACTGGCTGCCGCCACCATCACTGAACTCTGCGAGCAACCGGGTATCGGCCCGGCCAAAGCGGCTGAAATCCAGGCAATGTTCCAGATTGCCCGGCGCTTTTCCGACCAGCGCCTGCAACCGGGGAACACCTACCGGAGCTCCACCGACGCCTTCTATCATTTCCACGAACGTCTGTGTGACTATCGCAAAGAGGTATTTATCGCTTTGCTGCTCGACACCAAGAACCGTCTGATCCGTGAAGTTCAGATCTCCGAAGGAAGTCTCAACGCCAGCATTGTTCATCCGCGTGAGGTTTTTGCCCCGGCCCTTAAGGAATCGGCGGCGGCGGTGCTGTTTGTTCACAACCATCCGTCCGGCGATCCGACGCCAAGCCGCGAAGACATCGAGATCACCGGTCGCCTGAAAAGTGCCGGTGAACTGCTCGGCATCCGCGTGCTGGATCACATCATTATCGGTAACGGGGCCTATATCAGTCTGGCAGATCGGGGAGAGTTGTAGCTGGGCAGTTCAATTGATACCGTAATCCTTGATTTTGTACATCAGCGCCCGCAGACTGAGGTCCAGCAGTTGCGCCGCCTGGGTGCGATTGCCGCCGGTTCGCTCCAACGCCTGGCGGATGTATTCTTCCTCCAGTCGCCGCGCAGCGCTCTTGAGGGACAGATCCTCTGCCGGCGACGCATCCCTGGGTCGCGCCGCCGGCCCCAGAGGCGGCAACTCCAGTTCGTCAGCAACGCTGAAGATCAGCGCCTTTTCCAGATAGTTTTCCAGTTCACGAATATTTCCCGGCCAGTTATGACGGCGAAGCTGCCCAATGGCAATATCGGTCAGCAAGGGTACCGACCGATGTTCACGGGCGCAAATACGCTGCAGAAAATGCCGCGCCAGCACCGCTATATCGTCCGGGCGCTCGCGCAGAGGGGGAATATGCAGATCGACCACCGCCAGACGGTAATAAAGATCACTGCGAAAATCTCCGGCTTGTACTGCCTCCCATAAATCGCGACCGGCCGCCGCGACCACCCGTGCTGACACCTTTTCCGTGCGGGTTCCTCCGACCTTACGGATTTCACCCTCCTGCAGCACCCGCAGCAGCTTTGGCTGTAACTCCAACGGCAGATCAGCAATTTCATCGAGTAACAGGGTGCCATTTGCAGCAATGGCAAACAGTCCCTGCTTTTCCCGGTCGGCACCGGTAAAAGCACCCTTGACATGGCCAAAGAGCTCACTTTCGAGCAGGCCGCTGGTCAGGGCGCTACAGTTGATCGCAAGAAATTCCCCGTTCCGGCCACTTTCACTGTGCAGGGCGCGGGCAATCAACTCCTTGCCGGTACCGGTTTCTCCCTTGATCAGCACCGGCGAATCAGTCGCAGCAACCTTGCGCACCTGGTCAAGCAGCAGCGTCATCTTGGGGCTGGTATGGATAATATCTGCAATCGAAAACCCCGTATGATAACGGGACAGGGCTTGTTTAAGGCTGACGTTCTCGTGCTGCAACTGCAGACGTTCTTCTGCCTTGCGCAAGGTCAGGATGACTTCATCGGGCTTGAACGGTTTGGAGATATAATCGTAAGCACCGGACTTGATACATTCAAGGGCCGTGTCGATGCTACCATACGCACTCATCATGATGATGGTGGCGTCCAGCACCGCCACTTCCGGGTGCTTGAGGAAGGTCAGACCATCCATATCGGGCATGCGGATATCAGAGAGGATCAGATCAAATTTTTCTTTACCTAGCCGTGCTAACGCTTCAACACCATTAGCGGCCTCGGTAATACGATAGCCCTGCTCTTCAAGAACCAGACGCAGCATATGACGCATGGCAGCTTCATCGTCAATGATCAACAGATTCCGATAAATTCCCGCCATAACCCTCCTCTATTGGTGAACCAACATTGAACGTTTTTCTTCCGGCAGACTCCGTGCCTGTCCATGACAAAAAGGATAGCCCTGTTTTAGCAGATGGGCAATCAAAAGAAATCTGATATGACTGGTCAGCCCCTGATCAGGGTTCAGGATTCCGGGCAAAACATCAGGCCTCCAAGACGCCAAGGTCTCCAAGAAAAACAAAGCAAATGTGTCTTGTTTTAACCAAAACTGCTTTTTCTCTTCTTGGAGCCTTGGTGGCTAATTGATGTTGACCTGACAGCGCCGAACAAACGAATGAAACGCCAAAGGGACGAGCTGGCGGCCCGTCCCTTTGGCGTTCATCAAAATGCCTGCTTAAAATCTATCAGGGGGTCCAGATTTTCAGCAGGGCCGTTGCCATATCGGCCGGCGAGTCAGCTACGCTGATACCGCACTCGGCCAGAAAAGCCTTTTTACTGGCGGCATCACCCTTACCCCCGGAGATAATCGCGCCGGCATGGCCCATGCGCTTGCCTGCAGGCGCCGTGGCACCGGCAATAAAGGCAGCGACCGGCTTGGTCATGTGATCGCGCACATAGGCCGCAGCCTCTTCTTCAGCATTACCGCCGATCTCACCGATCATGATAACCGCCTTGGTTTTGGGATCGGTTTCAAACATCTTCAATACATCCAGATGGCTGGTGCCGTTGACCGGGTCACCACCGATACCGACACAGGTTGACTGACCGATGTTACGGCTAGTCAGCTGCCATACTGCTTCATAGGTCAGGGTACCGGAACGGGAGACAACACCAACCGGTCCGGGCTTGTGGATATAGCCGGGCATAATGCCGATCTTACATTCGCCGGGGGTAATCACGCCGGGGCAGTTGGGACCGATCAGACGGCAGTTGCGCCCATCCATATATTTACGCACCTTGACCATATCCAGAACCGGGACACCCTCGGTGATACAGATCACCAGCTCAATGCCGGCATCAACGGCTTCCATAATGGCATCGGCACTACCGATCGGTGGGACGTAGATAACCGATGCGGTGGCGCCGGTCTCTTTGACCGCATCTTCTACGGTATTAAAAATAGGAAAGCCGTCAACCTTGGTCCCGCCCTTGCCGGGGGTTACCCCCCCCACCATCTGGGTGCCGTAATCACGGGCGCCCTGGGCATGAAAAAGGCCTGTTGCACCGGTAATCCCCTGGGTAATCACCTTGGTATTTTTATCGATCAGAATACTCATCGCGTTTATTCTCCTTAGCCGTTGACAGCTTTGACAATTTTTTCGGCCGCGTCAGCCATCCCTTCGGCACTGACAATGTTCAACCCCGACTCAGCCAGCAGCTGGCGTCCTTTTTCGACATTGGTGCCCTCAAGACGCACCACCAGAGGAATGCTGACTCCGACTTGCTTAGCCGCTTCAATAATGCCGGTGGCGATAACATCGCACTTCATGATGCCACCAAAAATATTGACGAGAATCCCTTTAACCTTGTCATCAGAGAGAATAATCTTGAAGGCTTCGGTTACCCGTTCAATCGTCGCGCCGCCCCCGACATCGAGGAAGTTGGCCGGCTCACCCCCGGTATGTTTGATAATATCCATGGTTGCCATGGCCAACCCGGCACCGTTGACCATACAGCCAATATTGCCATCTAGGGCAATGTAGGAGAGGTCGTACTGGGAGGCTTCGATTTCCATCGGATCTTCTTCATCGTAATCACGCAGATCACGAATCCGCAGGTGGCGGAAGAGAGCGTTATCATCGAAATTCAGTTTGGCATCGATGCAGAGCAGATCCCCTTCTGCCGTGAGGATCATCGGATTGATTTCAAGCAAAGAGCAGTCCGCTTCAACAAAGGCCTTGTACAGGTTCAGGAATAACGGCACTGCCTGCTTGACCTGAGGCATGGCAAAACCGAGCTTGAAAGCCACTTTACGGGCCTGGAAGGCGGTCAGGCCAACGACCGGGTCGACGGCCTCAAAGAAAATCTTTTCCGGGGTTTTGGCGGCGACCTCTTCGATATCCATACCCCCTTCCGCCGACGCCATCAGGGTCACGCGATCGGTGGCGCGATCGACCAGAAAGGAAATATAAAACTCATCAGCGATATTACTGGCATTTTCCACCAAAACCCGTTTAACGGTTTTCCCTTCCGGGCCAGTCTGGTGGGTAATCAGAGTCATTCCGAACATATCCTTGGCGTATTGCCTGACCTCGTCAGCCGTCTTGGCAATCTTGACACCGCCACCCTTGCCCCGCCCGCCGGCATGGATCTGGGCCTTGACCGCCCAAGGGCCGTCGCCCAACCGCCGGGCCCAGTCGCGGGCCAGGTTACTGTTGTAGACTACATGCCCATCCGGAACCGGAACTCCGAAATTGCGCAGGATTGCCTTGGCTTGATACTCGTGAATATTCATCGTGACCTCACCTGGTTAGAAAAAACGGATGTGAAACTAGCGCTGAAACAAAGGACTAGCAAAACAACCAACATCTACCTGAACTACCGGCATACTGTCAAGTGGTCTGACCATATTGTCGATGAATTTTTTAGTTTGGCTGAAAAAATGGGATCAAGAGCTGGAAACTAAAAAACGCCGGTATCTGAGCAACTGTCAGATTACCGGCGCCGGTGATCACTGCTTGTTGGGCGAATTACGCCTTGGCTTTGTTCCAGTCAGCCAGAAACTTTTCGATGCCGACATCGGTGAGAGGGTGATGGGCCAGCTGCTTCATCACCGCAAAGGGGATGGTGCAGATATCGGCGCCGATCAGTCCGGCATGGAGAACGTGCAAGGGAGAGCGTACCGAGGCCACGATGATCTGCGTATCGTAACCATAGTTATCATAGATGGTGCGGATCTGCTCGACCCCTTCCATCCCTTCGTGACCCACATCATCGAGCCGCCCGACAAAGGGGGAAACATAGGTCGCACCCGCCTTGGCGGCCAGCAGCGCCTGCAACGGTGAAAAAATCAGGGTGACATTGATATTGATCCCCAGTCGACTGAACTCCTTGGTGGCCTTGAGACCTTCAGTGGTCATGGGCACCTTGATGACAATATTCTGGTGGATCTTGGCCAGCTCTTTGCCTTCCTTGATCATCCCTTCGGCATCGAGGGCAATCACCTCGGCCGAAATCGGGCCATCAACAAAGCCGGCAATTTCGGTGATAACCTCGGTAAAATCACGGCCACTCTTGGCAATGAGTGAGGGGTTAGTGGTGACACCGTCAACCAGTCCCAGTTCATGGGCGGCACGGATTTCCGCTACTTCTGCGGTATCGATAAAGAACTTCATTAAATGACTCCTTCAATCAGGATTGGGGGGGATCGTTATCACTGTCCTTGAAACGCTCAAGACAGTCCTTGGAGCAAAAGTAGTAATCGCTGCCCTTGATCCGCGCCGTGATTGCATCCTCCTGCGGCAGGCAGGTTCCGCAGACCGGATCCTCCACCATGACATCACCCTTAACCTGCCGGTTCTGATGATGTTTGGGGGGAAGATTAGCCTTCGGGCGGGTCAGAGACAGAAAAAAAGAATAGAGGACAAAACCCAACAGGATTAGCAGCAACAACTTGATCATCAGCTTACCAGGCACCTTGTAATTGAATGTCGCCAGCCGCACGGGGCAGGGAGGTCAGTATCTCTGATACCATGCGACCAGAACGGGGATGGATCAGATCTGCGGCCAGATCAGCCAGCGGCTGCAGAACAAATGAACGCTCATGCAGGTGTGGATGGGGGAGCGTCAACCGGGATGTTGAACAAATCAGGTTGTCTACCAGCAGCAGATCAATATCGATGGTTCGGGCACCCCAGCGCACCTCACGTCGGCGACCGCCCCGACGTTCCAGTTCAAGGCAGTACTCAAGCAGCTCCAGCGGAGGGAGACGCGTTGCCAACTCAAGTACGGCATTGAGGTAGTCAGGCTGCCCTGCCGGACCACCGACCGGCGCTGTTCGGTACAAGGGGGAACTGGCCACAACGGTTATCTGCGGATGATCTGCAAACGCCTGGCGGACCTCTAAAAATCGCGCCAACGGTTCTCCCAGATTGCCACCCAGACCAATGAATACTCGACACATACCTTGTTCTGTCATAACCTGCGGCATTAAAACACAGAGGCAAAAATAAAATCAATCAGACTTGAGTGTCCCTCCGCAAAACAGCACAGAGCCGTTCATTGAATTTTTTATGGAGTCTGACCATGCAGCTAAATATGACCTTTGCGGCAATTGATCTGGATACCACCTATGACTTCTATCGCCAACTACCGGGACTCTCGATCCAACGACTGACCGATTCACGAAACACCGTAACCGCCCTGCTGATCTGCAGCGACAACCTGCGCCTGGTGTTCCAGTCATTATCCAGTCTGGAACAGCAACACCCGGCACTGTTCCAGCATCTAAGTCGCACTCTGCTCGGCGCCGGGGTTGTCCTTGAGCTGGAATGCAGCGAACTTGATGATATTTACCGCACTGCCCGTCATCACAACTGGCCGATCCTCTATGAACTGGATGATCGCGAGCACCAGCGCCGCGAACTCTGGTTACAGGATCCGAATGGCTATCTTCTTGCTGTCAATGAAGAGCCCGGAACAGGTCTATAATCGCAGCAGCCAGCTGCCGAATCAGGCGTATCCACCCTGTTGCCCGAGCATTTCGCGGGTCACCAGAACGATCCCCTTGGAGGTAATCCGGAAACCATTGTTTTTGTCTTGCTCGGAATCGTAGCCGATCACCGTACCCGCCGGAATTTCACAACCTCGATCAATAATCGCCCGACGGATGCGGCAGTTACGATGAACAACAACCTCGGGCAGAATCACGGTTTCATCAATCGTCGAATAGGAATGCACCCGCACGTTGGAGAACAGCAGGGTTTTATTCAGGCGCGAACCGGAAATGATACACCCTCCTGAAACGGTTGAGTCAACCGCCATGCCACGACGATCATCGTCATTGAACACAAATTTGGCCGGGGGCAAATGCACCTGATAGGTCCAGACCGGCCAATTAGGGTCGTAGAGATTCAGCTCCGGAGTCGGCGAAATCAGCTCCATATTCGCTTCCCAGAAGGCGTCAAGCGAACCAACATCGCGCCAGTAGGCCAGTTTGTTGGTTTCCGGATTGCGGAAAGGATAAGCAATGACATTGTGGCTCTTAATAATGGCAGGGATGATATTCTTGCCAAAATCATGCTCAGAGTCGGGATTTTTGCCATCCCTGGTTAATACTTCTTCGAGAAATTCGGTATTAAAGATGTAGTTCCCCATCGATGCCAGGGTCATTCCCGGTTGACCGGGAATCTCCGAGGGATGTTCGGGTTTTTCGTCAAACCGTACAATCCGCATGTCGTCATCCACCGTCATGACGCCGAAAGCGCCGGCCGCTTCCGCAACCGGAACCTCCATGCAGGAGACCGTCATATCTGCGCCACTTTCAACATGATGCAAGAGCATATCGCGATAATCCTGACGATAAATATGGTCTCCTGAAAGAATCAGAACGTATTTGGGTTTTTCCGCACGGATAATATCCATG
The DNA here is from genome assembly GCF_014773365.1 of Pelovirga terrestris. Taxonomy (GTDB): domain Bacteria; phylum Desulfobacterota; class Desulfuromonadia; order Desulfuromonadales; family Geopsychrobacteraceae; genus Pelovirga; species Pelovirga terrestris. The sequence goes on along the minus strand of NZ_JACWUN010000006.1, from coordinate 109,122 downwards.
TTCTGATAAACCGCATCTGCCGTTCCCTGATACCACTCCTCGGAAAAACGCTGAGACGCGGGCAGAATCTCGACAAATTCGCCTAATTCCTTTTTAAAATGACTCCAGCCGCGCACCAGATGGCGGATCAGGGAATGGGATTTATACTGGGTCAACACCCCGATCCGGCGAATCCCTGAATTAACGCAGTTGGACAGTGGAAAATCTATAATCCGGTACTTCCCGCCGAAATAAACAGCGGGCTTGGCACGCCATTCCGTCAATTCATGCAATCGACTACCACGCCCACCGGCCAGAACCAGGGCAAAGGTGTCCTTGACGAGATGGCTGACGTAACGATAGACGATATGAGGCTCGGGCTGTGAACTCATAGACAACTCCCTTCCGGTGCAAAACCTTCATTGGTGGAATAAAATTCCATTGTACACGTTCCTTGCAGAATTGTCTCTTGGATTGGACGCTTTCCGGTCGAAAAGAAAGCAGTTGCCCGTAAACTGTTCATCGGCTTTAATGGGCGCAATTCCTGACACAGTTTTTTTGATTTTTCAATCATGAGCTGCCATGACCCGCCCGGAGAACATCTCCATCAGACTGCTGTTGCGCCTTTTTGTCCCCTTCGGACTGGGATACGCCATCTCCTATCTGTTTCGCAGCGTCAACGCCGTTATTGCCCCCGATCTGATCGCCGACCTCGGTCTTACCGCTGCCGATCTGGGACTGCTGACATCGATCTATTTTCTCTGCTTCGCCGCCTTTCAGCTCCCCCTGGGCATCCTGCTTGATCGCTATGGTTCCCGGCGGGTCGAAGGGATTCTGCTGCTGTTTGCTGCTGCCGGCGCCCTGATCTTTGCGTTATCCCACAGCCTTACCGGCTTATTGATCGGACGCGCGCTGATTGGCCTGGGGGTCTGCGCCTGCCTGATGGCAGCATTCAAAGCTTTCGCCAGCTGGCTCCCGCGAGAACGTCTGGCCTTTGCCAACGGGGTGCAGATGGTATCCGGTGGGATTGGTGCATTGCTTGCGACCACTCCAGTGGAAGCGGCCATGGCCCTGACCGACTGGCGCGGGCTGTTTTTGGTGCTCGCTCTTTCAACCCTTATGGTCGCCCTGATCGTCTTTTTTGTTGTCCCGGAACAGCCACGACAACAGGTGCCCGAAACCTTGTTACAACAGCTCCAGGGGTTAAAAAGTGTCGTACTGACACCATCGTTCTGGCAGATTGTCCCCTGGGCAATGACCAGCCAGGCGGCCTATTTGTCGTTACAGGGGTTGTGGGCCGGGCCCTGGCTACGCGATGTGGCCGGACTTAAGCGGGGGGATGTGGCACTGGGACTATGGTGGATTGCCGTAGCGATGATTATTGGCTATTTTACCAGCGGGATGCTGGCAGAACGACTCAATCGCCGTGGCATCCCGACCGAACAGATAGCCGCCGTCGGCATGTTGCTGTTTATGGTCAGCCAGCTGATATTGCTGCTCACACCGGCCTATCCTATCGTTTCCTGGATCTGTTTCGGTCTGCTGGGCACCGTCGGTATTCTGGCCTATGCCATCCTTGCCCAACGCTTTCCGCAACATCTTCTCGGCCGCTGCAATTCCGTTCTGAACTTGCTCGTCTTTGCCGGCGCTTTTGGTGCCCAGTGGCTGGTCGGTATTATCATCGGCCTCTTTCCCCTCACCGCCAGTGGTGGCTATGCTCCTGCAGGATACCGCGCCGCCTTTGCTACCCTCTTAATATTGCAGGGAATCAGCTGCCTGTGGTTCTTCTGGAGCCGCCGGCGGCAGTCTTGATCAGGACGATCTGTTAGTCAGATAAAGACCGGCGCTGACCAGGAGCAGACCAACCAACAGTGACCAGGTTAATGGCTCCCCCAGCAACAGGACCGACAGGCACACGGCGGTCAGTGGCACAATATTGATAAACTGCCCGGCGCGGGTCGAGCCGATCCGGACGATCCCCTGATAATACCAGACAAACCCGAGCACCGTGCCGAACAGCGCCAGATAGCCGATATGTCCCCAGGTGGTCAAACTGCCGGCGACAACCTGCGGCCCCAGACCGGACAGTAGCGCAAGAGGCAACAGCAGCAGAGCCCCGGCAACGGCTGAGTAGGTCACTGCCACCAATGGAGAAAAATTGCGCATGGCTCGCCGACCGACCAATGAGTAGGTGGTCCAGCTGAGCACGCAGCCGAAAATCATCAGTTCTCCCCAACCGACCTCACCCGTCAACAACTGGCTCAATTCTCCGCGCACGACAACCGTGATCGCGCCGACTACCGACAGGATAATCCCGATGATCTTTTTCGGACTAAGCTCCTCACCATAAAAGATCGCGGCGCCAATAGCGATCATCACCGGATTATTGGCAATAATGACTGCCGCACGGCTCGCTTCAATCTGCTTTAACCCGCTGAAAAAAAAGACATTGTAGGCAAAGACCCCACTTAAACCCAGGAGCAGCAACGGCAACAGATCGTCCCGATTAATCCGTGGCAGATGGCCATGGTGCCGCCAGACAAGCCCCAGCAGCACCGCACCCGCCAGAGTAAAGCGCAAAAATGCGGCCACTGCGGGCGACAAACTAGCGGCAAGCAACTTGCCGGAGATAAATGTTCCTCCCCAGAACACGGCGGCAAAAGTCAGTTTCAGGTAAATTTGCCACAAAGGGGCAGCGCCGGGCATGGCTAGCTCTGGCCGTCAGTAGCTGACCTGATCTCGCCGATCAGTGTCTGCACAACAACGCCTGCCATGGTCAAACCGAAGATCGGGGGAATATAAGACGAACTGCCAAGAATGACCCGCCGGTCGCTGCAACTCCAGCGTTGTTCCTCGCGATTGGGGCAGATGCAGTTGTCGGCACAAATATGGGCTTCGTCACTTAAAGGACGAAATTCTTCCGTCGAGTAGACCACCTGCACCCCCTGATCGATCCCGCGCCGCCGCAGCTCCTTGCGGATAATCCGGGCCAGACGACATTTTTCTGTGGCGCTGATGTCAGCAACCGTGATCTGGGTCGGGTCGAGCTTATTAGCGGCGCCCATCGAACTGATGACCGAAATCCGCTGTTTTACACAGTTCTCGATCAGGTGCAGTTTAGCGGTGATATGATCGATGCAGTCAAGAACATAATCGTAGCCCGCCGGCAATAGCTCCGGCGCGGTTGCGGCCTGATAAAATGCGTGCCTGGGAATGATTCGGCAAGCGGGGTTGATCTGGTGACAGCGCTCAGCCATCACCTCGACCTTGGAGCGGCCGATGGTACTATCCAGCGCATGGATCTGGCGATTGATGTTTGTTGCGCAGATTTCATCGAAGTCTACCAGGGTCAGGCTTCCAATACCTGCTCTTACTAAAGCCTCCACCGCGTAGCTGCCTACGCCGCCAATACCGAAGACAGCGACTGAGGCTCCCGCCAGACTGTCCATTGCCGACGCACCGACCAACAACTGCATCCGGCTGAAGCGATGTTCATTCATTTGCTACCTTCCTGAAATTTACCAAACAATTGATAGTAATTATTCAACTGCTGTCCTTCGCCCAGGAGCAGGCATCCGGTGCGGAACAGATACCAATTTTAAAGTATTTTCTGTCGTTACTCTAGCTACACCGTAAAGTGACAGGCTTTTAATTTCAGCAATTTTTTTCGCCACATTGATTAATTCCTCCGGTGTCCGTGCCATATCCGGCAGATCCGTCTCCACGACGAAAGATGATGTTGGCAGGGCCGCGACCACCTCGATCAGCTTGCGCGCATTGTGCCGCAACAGAACCGGTCCAACCCCGATGACAAAGCCCAGGTCAACCAACTCGCGAGCAAAGGGCAAACTGCCTGAAAAACCATGCCAGACCCCGCCAATGTGCCGCCCGATATCCAACTCACGCAATATCGCCAGCAGGGCACCTTTTTTTTGACGACAGTGAAGCAGTACCGGCAAGTCATGATCCAGAGCAATCTGCAACTGGGCGCGCAGGGCCCGCTCCTGAACCTCTTGGGCAGGCCCGACAACAGCATCCAGACCGATTTCACCGATAGCCACAACCTTTGGATGGCAGGTCAGTTCCTTTAACTGCCGGGCCGCCTCGTCATCCCATTGATCCGCGCACATGGGATGAATTCCCGGGGCGGCATAGACGCTCGGATGGCGCTGTGCCAAAGAGACCATCGCATCCCAATCACCGATTCTGACGCCGGGCTGAATCAGACAGTCGATCCCCGCCGCGGCGGCGGATTCAACCCATACGTCGGCCTTCTCTTTGGTGCCAGCGGCCACCAGATGAATGTGCGTATCACAAAAGTGCATGGCGATACTAATCAAGGACCCGTGCTGCCATGATCCGGCTTCCCAGATTCTTTACTTTTCCCGGATCAGCGATAGGTCCAAGTCCGGTAGCAGCCTGGTAAGTCGTTTCGGCGGCAACCGGTCCGGCAATGCGCAGCCGAGTCTGTTGGCGTTTGCCGGCCGGATCGTCGTAACCAACCTCAAGGGTGATATCACCAATACTAACCGGGGTCTGATTCGCCAGACGGACAAGCAGTTGTCCCTGGCGATCGAGAGCATAGTCGATTTTAAGATATGTTGCAGGATTGGTGGACAGATCAAGTCGCACCAGAGATGCATAGGCCTGGCGCCCGGCGGGAGAATCAGACGCAGCCGCTCCGGAGAAATATTCCATCGCGCGCGTGCTGTCGCCCTGCTTGAGAGCCAATTGACCCAGAGAGTTCATGGCCGGGGCAGTCGGCAACAAAGCGACGCTACGCTCCAGGTCAGCGTTTGCTGAGCCGGTCTCCCCCAACGCCTGATAGGCCAGACCACGCTGCAGATAGTAGTGAAAATAGTCCGGCTGACGCTGCAGGGCCAGATCGAAGGCCGCTATCGCTTCGCGATCACGCCCCTGCTTACGCAGGGCATCACCGCGCAGACCATAAAAAAGGGCTTCTTTGGGTTCACCGGCAATCGCCTGGTCGGCCAGAACCAGCGCGCGTGCGGCACGATTGTCATTTAAGGCCTTGCGCCCTTCATCATAGGCATCATAGGATTTTTGGGCAGCACGCAGCGGAGCCATCATCTGACGGTAGCGCTCCACCCCTCTTTCACCTCCAGGGGGCAAGCTTGCCAGGGTGCGGCGGTTGGCATCAACCCGCTCCTGCGATGGCGGGTGGCTGGCAAACAGGCCTTCAAGCCAGTTACCCTGGCGTCCTTCCGACAGGCGCACAAAGGTCTGCTGTAGATCGACCGCCGCGCTGGGATCATAACCGGCGCGTGACATATAAAGCATGCCGTAGTAATCGGCCTCGCTCTCCGCTTCGCGACTGTATTTCTGGCTGACCAAACCGGCGGCAATGGACGCGCCGCCCATCGCCAGCCCGGCATATTCACTGTTGCCCGCCGCCATCGCTGCGGCAACCACCGCTCCCTGTAACAGCATTCCGCGCTGCATACTCTGGGCACTGTGACGCGCGGCGGCGTGGATAATTTCGTGACCAAGCACCGCTGCCAGCTCCGCTTCGCTCTGCATCTCGGTCAACAGGCCGCGATTGATGGCGATCTTGCCGCCGGGCAACGCCCAGGCATTCGGCGTCGAATCGTTAATCACCTGAAACTCATAGGGCAGTTGACGATCACTGACGGCGGCCAGACGCCCGCCAATCTCCTTGACGTAGGCCGTAATCTGCGGCTGGGCAGCGTAATCCCCCCCCTGCATCTGCCGTAGCGGCGCATACTGCTCAGCGCCGATCTGCAGCTCGGTTCCTTCTCCGACCAGCACCAGTTCATTGCGCCCGGTGACCGGATTGACGGCGCACCCGGTCAGCACCAGCAGCAGCAACATCCATCCCAGCTGTCGTAACATCATTACCTCCCGCTCACCTGTTCACCGGCGGTCAAATTATTTTCAGCCCTCAATCAGGGAAACCAGCACCCGGCGCTTGAGTTCTCCCGCCAGCATCTGCTTGATTTTTTCTTCCAGTTGCTCCAGCGCCACCTCTTCGACCATCCGGTCGAGATCAGCGAGTTTCCACTCGTCCGCCAGCTTGGTCCAGACCTGCTGCCGACGCGCCATGGGAGCTTCGGCGGAATCGATACCGATCAGGCGCACCCCGCGCAGAATGAAGGGGAAAACATTGATCGGCAGTTCCGGCGAGGCCACCAGGCCACAACAGGTAACCACCCCATCGTAACGGGTAGACTTGATCGCCGTCGCCAGCATCTCGCCACCGACACAATCGACAACACCACCCCAAGTGGTTTTCAGCATCGGGCGGTCACTGCCGGTCATAAAGGCTTCTCGACTGAGCACCTGTTGGGCTCCGAGGCGTTTAAGGTAGGATTCTTCATCAAGCTTGCCGGTAACTGCCGTCACCTGATAACCGAGCTTGGCCAGAATCGCGACCGTCAGACTCCCCACTCCGCCGGTCGCACCGGTCACCAGGATCGGACCGGAGTCCGGCGTCACCCCATTGGCGATCAGCTGGTCAACCGACAGCCCGGCGGTTAAGCCTGCGGTGCCATACATCATGCTCTCCTTGAGACTCAACCCTTTCGGCAATTTCAGCGCCCAACTGGCTGGCACACGGATCAACTGGCCAAAACCGCCATCGGTTTCCATCCCGAGGTCATAACTGGTAACAATCACCGGGTCGCCGGGCTGGAAACTGCCTTCAGTGCAGCTGACAACCTCGCCGGCAGCATCGATCCCTGGAGTGTGGGGAAACTCACGGGTCACCCCCGGGTTACCGGTTGCCGACAGGGCATCTTTGTAGTTAAGGGAGGAATAATGGACCTTAACGATCAGATCACCAGTGGGCAATTCATCAAGGCTGCGGGTTTCAATTGAACGGACAAACACCTTTTTTTCCGGCTGACTTACGACTAATGCTTTAAATTTCATAAAGGTTAAACCTCCCTGCTGCAATGTGGATCAAGAGAATCTGCAAAAACAAAGTATACCACGGACCCAGCGGTTGCCAAAGCCATTGCCCGGCAGCACTGTGTTATAATATTGGTTCTCACCACCCGTTTGCTTCGCTCACTGGAGCAATAGAGGATATACCGAAGAAACCTGGTTTTTCAGGAAGTTCTACTTACTCGCTACCTTTTTCCCAAAAAACACAGGGAGGCACATCATGACAAACTGCAAAATATTCAGCTTTTGCACCCTGGCCGTTAGTCTTGCTTTTTTACTGCTTATCAGTTCGCCTTTCAGTGCTGCTGCGCAGGTTGTCACGACCTCCAGCGAGCAAATCCGCATCGTCGAGATCACCAGAGGGCTGGAACACCCGTGGGGGATGGCTTTTCTTCCCGATGGTCGCATCCTGGTCACCGAGCGTCCGGGGCGGCTTCGCCTGGTAGAAAATGGTCAGCTGTTGCCCCAACCGGTATCGGGCCTGCCCAACATTGTTGCCCAGGGGCAGAGCGGTCTGCTTGATGTTGCTCTGCATCCCCGCTTTGCCGACAATCAGCTGATTTATATTGCCTACACCTCGACCCGCAGCCGCGGCATTAGTACCGATGTCGCCCGTGGTACATTCATCGGCAACCAGCTTAAGGAGGTTGAGGTGCTCTTTCGCGGCAACAAGGGCACCTCAACCGGTCGTCACTTCGGCTCCCGCCTGGTCTTCGACGGCAAGGGTTTTCTCTATATCAGCCTGGGCGACCATGGGCAGAAGGAGCGCGCTCAAGACACCGATGACCATGCCGGCTCGGTCATCCGGATTCACGATGATGGTCGTATTCCTGCCGGCAACCCGTACCAGCAGCAGCCGGATTGGCTGCCGGAATTATTCAGTATCGGCAACCGTAACATTCAGGGCGCCGCCCTGCACCCGCTCAGCGGAGAGCTCTGGGCCCATGAGCACGGCCCCCAGGGGGGAGATGAAATCAACATTATCCGCTCCGGTCATAACTACGGCTGGCCGGTTATTACCTACGGGGTCAATTACGGCATCGGTACCAGAATCGGTATCGGCACCCACAAAGAAGGGATGGAGCAACCTCTGTATTACTGGGATCCTTCCATTGCTCCCGCAGGTATGACGTTTTATACCGGCGATCAGTTTCCCGGTTGGCGCGGGAATCTGCTGGTTGGCGCCTTGCGCGGCCAGATGCTGGTGCGCCTGACCCTTGAGGGGGAAGAGATCGTCGCTGAAGAACGCCTGCTGCAGAACCGGGTCGGGCGTATCCGCGATGTCCGCCAGGGGCCGGACGGCTTTATCTACCTGCTGACTGATGCCCGTAACGGGGCCCTGCTGCGACTGGAACCGGCGACGCCCTAGCTTTTAGTCGACATACATCATCCTGCGCGTCATACCGCCATCGACAACAAAATTCTGGCCGGTAATAAACCCGGCCTGCTCAGAAATCAGGTACGCCACCAGGCCGGCAATGTCCTCCGGAGTCCCGACCCTGCCGGCCGGATGTTGCGCGTGATCCCGGGGCTGCAGGGTATCATTAGTGACATGAATCCAACCGGGGCTGATGCAGTTGACCCGGATCTGCGGCCCGAGGCTGATGGCCATGGCGTGGGTTAACGCCACCACGCCTCCCTTGCCGGCAGAATAGGCCTCGGTATCGGCTTCCGATTGTAAGGCCCGGGTGGAGGCAATATGGACAATGGCTCCCCGGCAGGGCCGCAACAGGGGAATCCCGTACTTGCTGCACAGAAAAACGCCGGTCAGATTAGTCGCCAGCAGGCGGTTCCAGTCGGCCAGTTCCAGCTGTTCAAGGGGGACCGCATGAGCACGGGCAATTCCGGCATTATTGATCAACCCATCCAAACGACCAAAATCCGCACTGATCTGCTCAAACAGCGCCTTGACCGACTCTTCAGCGGCAACATCCGTCCTTATCGCGGCGATTTCGCCGGCAGATTCGATGACCAGCCGGCGGCCGGCCTCATCATCCATGTCGGCAATCACCACCCGAAACCCGTCCTTAAGCAGACGCAGGGCAATCCCCCTGCCGATTCCGCGCGCACCCCCGGTCACCAGGACAACGGGCGGCACCTTATCAATCTTGGTCATCATCGACCTCCATCCTCAACGGATAGCTGCACCCTCGCTGCTATCTCCCAGCCTATTGCCCAAATGCCAAAGTAAAGAAAAGATCTTTCGCAATCCTGCGAAAATGGAAATTTCCTTATATTTCAACGTTTTGCCACCACTCAACCAGCATGCAGCTGGTTGGCGGACTAGAATGTTGTTTGCGTTTTTGCGAAAATACATATCTTATAGTAATTACCATAAAGCTCTATATATCTGTTTTTTATCATTTATTTATATTTTTACAGAAGTAAAACATCGGTATACAAATTGCTCATCCTTGTAACAGTCGAAACATGAACCGCCCCCCCTTGCAATGAAAATTGTGATTACCGTTTACAACATAAATCAATGGACGCATCTCATCATCTGTCACTACAAGGAGAAAATGCAATGCAGAAGAAAAACTCCATCCCCTTCAAGGATATCGGTCAGGGTCCGGCCGTTGTCCTCATCCATGACCTCCCCTTAACCGCAGAAATCTGGAACGAGCAGATTGACCCTTTGCAACATGCCGGGTTTCGCGTCATTCTTCCCGACTTTTCCCAATGCCGTGAATACAACTCCATCGCTGATTACAGCCACAGCATCCTGCGCCTGCTCAACCGCCTTGGCTTGCGCCGCTTTGCCGCCTGCGGCATGGGAATGGGCGGAGCCATCCTCTTCGATTTACTGGAGCGCCACCCCAAACGGATTGCTGGAGCCTGCTTCATTTCCACGCGTCCGGTTCAGGACGATGTGCAGGAGCGTGCCCGCCGTGCCGAACTGATCAATCAGCTGATGCAAAGCGAAGGGGAGAATGCGCGCGAACAACTGGTGAGCATGCTCTTTGCGGGTCGCGAGCAGCAGCTTCCCGCGCACCTGATCAACTCGGTGCGGCAGATGGTTAATAACTATGATCGCGATGCCCTGATCAATGGCCTCAAAGCGATGATTCATCGCCGCGACTACACTCAACTGCTTGCCAACCTGCAACTGCCTACCATGGTTGTCAGCGGCGAGCATGACAACATCTGCCACCCTCATCACATTGGGGTTATGGCGGGAATATTACCGCGCTGCCTCTGCTCGGACCAGCTGGATGGTGGGCACCTGCTCTCACTGGAACTGCCACAGGAGCTCAGCCGTAAGCTGGTTGATTTTTTCCGTCGCATCGCCCCGCGACGCAACCAGGTCGAGGTGGAAGAGCCGGAAGAACTGGTGCCGGCCATGTGACAAAGGATTCCCGACCCGGGGCAGAGATAGAGCTGAATAGTTACTCAATTTTTATCGTTGATCCAACTTTGATGGATTTCACCCCCGCACCACCGGCAAACAATCCCAGCGCGTCGTATAGGCTGGTGACTTGAGATCCTGTTTCATGTACCAGTCTTTCTTCGGGCGCTGCCCGCCGAACCAGATCTTGCCGACGCCCTTATTGATGTTATCGATGGCCAGCATCAGACGGTCAGCGGTGTCGGTATCCTCGGGTTGACCAAACAAGGGGTATTGCATCTGCTGTTCGGGGGTAAAGTCGCCCAGCATGACACCGGCTTTGGCATAGCGATGGCCTTCTTTCCAGATCCGTTCAAACAGATTGGTGGCCATGCCGACCAGCTGCCGGGTATCGGAGGTGGATTGAAAAAAACGCCCGGTAGCGGCATTGCCGTAGTGAGGTGCGTTTTTATCAAACGGGCTGGTACGGATAAAAGCGGTCATGACGGTTGCCCGTTGCTGCTCTTTTCTCAGTTTTTCGGCGGCACGGGCGGCAAACTCGCAGAGGGCCTGGCGGACCTGGCTTTTGTCGGTGATCTTTTCGCCAAAGGAGCGGGAACAGACGATCTGTTTTTTCACTGGGGTGATCTCTTCCAGATCCAGGCAGGATTCGCCGTTCAGCTCCATGAGGGTGCGCGCCATGACCACGGAGTATTTCTTGCGGAGGAAGCGGCTATCCATCCGGGCCAATTGTCCGGCGGTGGTGATACCGATGCGAGCGAGACTTTCGGTATGATGACGGCCGACCCCCCAGACTTCGGATACCGGGGTAATGTCGAGTAAACGCTGCCGGCGCTGGGGATCGGTCAAATCCACCACGCCGCCGGTCTGCGTGAATTTTTTGGCGGCATAGTTGGCCAGCTTGGCCAGGGTCTTGGTGGTGGCCATACCGACACAGACTGGAACACCCACGTCCTTGATCACCGTCTGCCTGATCCGGTGGCCATAGGTTTCACGATGGGGGCGACCGCTCACATCCAGAAAAGCTTCATCAATGGAATAGATTTCAACCCGTGGGGAGAAGGTTTCCAGGGTCTGCATCACTCTGGTAGAGATGTTGTCATAGAGGCTGTAGTTGCTGGAGAAGATGCGGATCTTGTGCTCCTTGATCAGATCCCTGACCTTGAACAGCGGGGTCCCCATCTTGACTCCCAAATCCTTGACCTCCTTACTGCGGGCAATGATACAACCGTCGTTATTGGACAACACCGCCACTGGGACATTTTTTAGATCGGGACGGAACACCCGCTCACAACTGACATAGAAGTTGTTGCAGTCGACCAGGGCGAAGACGTTATCGGTCATGGTTTGCGCAGGGAATGGATGACGGTGGTAACGACGCCGAAAATTTGTAGTTCCTCCCCTTCGGGTATTACCAGCGGCAGGTAGTTCCTGTTCATCGGCATCAGCCGCACCGTCGGTTTGAGCTCCAGCCTTTTCACCGTCAACTCTCCTCCGTATTCGGCAATCACCACATCGCCATGCCGGGCCTCCAAAGACCGGTCCACCACCAGCACATCACCGGCGAAAATCCCGGCATCGATCATGGAATCGCCCGAAGCACGAACAAAGTAGGTGGCGGCGGGCTTGGTGATACACAGCTCGTTCAGATCCAGACTGCCCTCGCAATAGTCGGACGCCGGCGAGGGAAACCCGGCGGGCACCCGATCAAGGAACAGGGGGATGTTTAAGTTTTCCGGCGGGACCTGATCGGCCCGACCGAGTAGAATCGCTGTCATATTAATCTCCTGACGACATTGCAGCACGAAGGATAAGCTGCCAAGGTGACACAATAAGTCATTCCAGTGCCGAATATTGGTGTGATCTTTTCTGGCGATTTTTGCTTGCCCCCAATTCCTGAGTTGGAGTAACCTTCAAATCAAGGGGCTACATGGCTTCCCCAAAAACCCTTCGTGCACCCCCCCTCCGCACGAGGGGTTTTTTTATTTACCGATCCGTTTCATTCAGGCGGATAACCTTCTAATCACAAATTGGTATGCGATCATGCAACAGTGGGTTTTTCTCTCAGCAGCCATCGTCAGTGAAGTCATTGGAACGTCAGCATTAAAGTCAGCAGAAGGGTTTACCCGCCTGTGGCCGTCACTGATTGTCGTCATCAGCTACTCAACCGCCTTTTTCTTTCTCTCCTTAACCCTCAAGACTATCCCGGTGGGTATTGCCTATGCCATCTGGTCAGGAGCAGGCATTGCGTTGATTTCCCTGATTGCCTGGTTGGTTTTTGGTCAGAAGTTGGATGCTGCCGCGATTATTGGGATAGTGCTGATCGTTGCAGGCGTTATGGTGTTGAATGTCTTCTCAAACGCGGCACCACAGTAACAAGGGTGTTCATCATGAAAATCTTGATGCTCTGGTTACTCCTGACGATTTTCGTTCCATCCTTCGGCATTGCCCATGAGTACAATACCGATTACTGCCATGACCCGGCTGAACTGCAGAAGTGGGAGCAGATGCTGACCAACGACCCTGACTCCGAACCACTCGCCACCATCCACGCCCTGTGGATCGGCCTGTGTGCCAAGGTCGAGACACGACAACTGACGACGATACAGGCGAACCGGATCTTTGAACGGTTTCGAGATGCCCTGATAGAGCAGATCAAACAACAGGAATCCTTTCCTGCCGGGAACAACATAGAACCATGCGCCTTGATACCCTGGACATCCTCACTGAGGCCATAGGGCGTTATCCCGGGAACTGGATTTACGGGAATCTCCTTACTGATCAGCCACCCCGTGCTCGACAACAATGAGGTTGTCGACGGCAAACCCTTTGTCTCGGGCAGCAGCAATCAGCCGTTGTTTGACCCCATCGGATAAATAGGGTTGCCTGGCCAGAATCCAGAGGTAGGAGGTATCCGGACCGCTGATCAGGGCGTAGTTGTAGTTCTCCTGATCAAGTTCAAAGATAATATAGGAACCGTAGAACGGCCCGAAGAATGACACCTTCAGGAACCCCTGGGTCGGTTCACGGACAAATCGTGCCCGCCCCTCGGCTTGCTTCCAACGATCCGCAGTCTGGTCATAGCCACGGTTCACCACCCGCACCAGTCCATCATCCCTGAGACTGTAGTCAGCGGTCACTTCCGACAGGCCCCGTTCGAAGGAATGATCAAGCCGGGCAATCTCGTACCAGCGCCCAAGATAACGATCCAGGTCGAACGGTTCCACCGGGGTGATCCCGGCGGGCATACCGACACAACCGGTAAGCAGCAGCGAAAGAACTGATGTTATTTTTTTCAACATGGTTGCAAACTCTCCATCATTAAACCGCAGCACGGTCATCCCGATCAGCTTCCCCATTGTCCCAGCACCCTGTATGAACCTCCTCCATGGTCTGGAAGATCCCTTCGATCACATTGTCCTTACCGGTGAATAGCCCATCTGGGCCGCCGGAGTGCAGCTTGCCGAAAGGGGGTTCGTAGGCGAGGGTGCCCGGTTCCATCACGCCACCTGTGGTGGCCATGGCCGGACGTCGGTCGCACACCTGATCCAGCGCATCATAGCCATACAGACGGTGCAGGCACTAAACCATCGCCTGCTCGGTGTTAGTGCATCATTGTTTCTGTAAATTCATTTAGGCCTGACAAAACGACAGGCCACGGTTATCCTCTTTGGTTGAATCGCCAAACCCATCCAGAGAGGAGAGAAACCGTGACCCACCTGACAGAGTGTAACGCAATTCAAGATATTGTGGAACTGTTGGCACATGATGGCTTCGATAGCCTTGGTGAGGCCGTCCGCCTGGAACGTCAGCACCATTTAGGCGTCGGCCCCTACGAACAAAAATAAAGGGGCTATGGACGAATCCATAACCCCTTGTTTTTATTAATTGGCGGAGGCAGATGTGAATCGAACACACCGGGGACGGGATACGCCCCCCATCGGTTTTGAAGACCGTGAGCGCCACCAGGCTACTGACTGCCTCCGCACGTCGTTCAGATACGCGTATTCTACGTTGATTCGTGCCCTTATTCAAGGACAAACCCCGAGAACTACACGAACAAGGATAAGGATTAACTACGCGGTTCCGGTCAGCACCTCGTTCATGCTGCCAGTGCGGTATCCCTGCAGATCGAGAGCAACATAGGAGAAGCCCGCCTCTTTACAGGCGGCAACCACCGCATCACGCAGGTCTGGATCAAGCAGGCGCGGTACCTCGCTGGGAGAGACCTCTATCCTGGCGACATCGTGATGATATCTGACCCGATAATTGACAAAACCCTGATCCCGTAAAAAAGCCTCACAGCGTTCGACTTGCAGCAGCCGTTCCGGCGTCAACTCAGTGCCATAGGGGAAGCGGGATGAGAGACAGGCAAAGGCCTGCTTGTCGGCCGTCGGCAAGCCGAGTCGGCGGCTCAAGGTTCTGATGTCCTCTTTGGTCAAACCGGCCTGCTGCAAGGGTGAAAGGATCTGTTGCTCTTTTACCGCATCGCTGCCGGGGCGAAAGTCATCGAGGTCATCCAGGTTCGAGCCGTCGAGGACCTGGCTGAAGCCGAGTTCCGCTGCTTGGGCGCGACACAGGCTGAAAAGAATACTTTTGCAATGGTAACAACGCCGCCGGTCATTGCGGGTAAAATCAGCTACCTTCAGCTCATTGCTTTCAACAACCAGTTGGCGCACTCCCATGGCTGCCGCCAGTTTGCGACTCTCTTCAAATTCATAGTGCGGATACGTCGGCGACGTTGCGGTCAGGGCCAGGACCCGGTCGGCACCCAGCACATCGACGGCAACGCGCAACAAAAAGGTGGAGTCCACTCCACCGGAAAAGGCCACCAACACCGATTCCATTGCCGCAATAGTCGCTTGTAACTGCTCATACTTTTGCTCGCTGGTCATTCTTCCTTCCTTCCCGTTAACAGGTTCAGCATTAATCAACAAGTGGCGACTTTATCAACATAGTACGGCATCCCGTCAATCTTTAACCACCACCAGGGTCTTCCAGTGACCATGGCGAAAGCGCAGATAAAACAAACCGCCACTGATCAGGAAAAAAACAATAAAGGCCAGCCACACAGCAATCGGACTGAAATTCAACACCTTAAGAAAAACAAAAACGATCGGCACCATGATCCAGTGCATGGCGACCGATAGCCCCATGGCCCAGAGGGTGTCGCCGGCACCGCGCAAGGTGCCGCTGAAAACGACGATCGTAGCATCTGCCAGCACATAGAGCGCGGCCAGCCGCAACATGTCCACCGCCAGGGGGGCTGCTGCCAGGAACAGTTCGTTGGTTGCAGACGGGGCAAAAATATCGACCATCTGCTGCGGCAAGGTAACAAACAGCAGCAGCACCAGCGATGAGTAGATCCACCCCATCTTCAAACCGGAAAAGGCCGCGCGTTCAGCGACCTCCGGGCTTCCCGCGCCCATGTACCGTCCAACCAGACTGACAACGCCGATCTGCAGGCCGAGCAGCGGCACGAAGGACACCAGGTCCCAGTTAAAGACAATGGTCACTGCCGTCGCCGTCACCACGCCATGGCTGTGAAAAATCAGGACAATAAGGGTGAAAGCCAGCAGGTTCAAAAACATCTCAACCCCGGCCGGCGAACCATAGCGCAACAGCTTGGCCATAATCGTCCGGTGAAATAACCAGCCGGCACCGATGGTAAACTCATCACGATTCGTGCGCCGCACATAGGCGGTCAGCAATACCAGCAGGGCGCAGGAGCTGCTGAACAGGGTGCCATAGGCGGCGCCGCGCAGGCCAAGGGCGGGGAAACCAAGGTGCCCGAAGATCAGCACGTAATTGGCGACGGCATTGACCACCATAGCGACCATGGCGGAGATCATGACAATGCGGGTACGGCCAATCCCGGAGAAAAACCCGGATAAACTGGTACGCAGCAGCACCAATGGTGTTCCATAGAGGAGAATATCGAAGTAGAGCTGCTGCTGTTCGCGCTGTACCGCTGGGATGTCCATCAGACCGAACAGCGAATAAACCAGCGGTCGACAGGCAAAAACCAGCAGGGTGGCGGGGAGTACCAGCAGCATCGCCTGGGTAACCACCACTGTACATTGGGATTTGCGCCCGGCACCGAGATACTGGGCAACCAGGGCGGTAGTGTAGCCGATCAGACCGACAAAAAAGGTCATCAGCATGAAACTCGACAGACCACCGGCCATAGCCGCATTCATTGGCTCCGGTCCGATGCGCGAGAGAAACAGTCGATCAATAAAGATCAGCAGGGTTTCACAGGCGTGAGACACCACCATCGGAGTGGAAATAGCGAGCATTTCACGAAAACCACCGGGGGTATTCAGTTCTGCTGTGGTTGTTGTACTCACGCGGGGATCTCACTGTCGGGCAGGACATGCAACATCAAAAATCGGTGGAAAAATTGATCAATAACCCGGATGGGACGAAGGTGTCCAGTTCCAACTGCCGCCGCCCGGTCAGCTGCTGCGCAAACAACCCGAGCAGCTCGAACTCGCGGGCAAAAGCGTCACGGAACGGGTAACGCAATTCGGCCCTGTGCAGTGGATTGCTGCCGACAAAATTCAGGGTACACCAGTCATCGGAAAAAGACTCCCCTGAACAATCGATATTCGGCAATCCGTGCAACCGGCAGGTCAAGGGACGTGACTGATAAACCAGACAGTTACCATCCGCACCAAGCAACGGACAGGGGGTCAGGTCATTCTCTGGCATATTCTGCCACTCATCGTTGGGCAGAGGGTTGAGGATGTAAGGGGCCTGAAATTCCGGCCACCGCTGCTGCAAGTCGTTCACCCGCAAGCGGGCGTTGACCAGCACCTGTTCTTTGACGGATTCGGCCAGCTCAGCAAAACCGGACTGGAGCAGAGCCGCATCGAGCAGACTGATCTCAAACAGGCCACGACAACAGCCAGAGCATCCTGGGCGGCAGACAATCTGCCCCCCTGAGCGCTCAATGCATCCGGCGTACCAGTCGTCAATGCCACCCAACAACCGGCGATATTCAGCAAGAATTTCCTGCATCCGTGACCCTCTCCTCAACGCTGAGCTGTGGCCAGCCTGATGGCCAGGGCAACCAACACCGCGCCCGCCAGGCGATTGAGAACCAACTGCAGCCGCTGCGAGCGGTTCAGCCATTGGCCGATACTGCCGGCCAGCAGAGCAATACCACCGAACACCAGAACGGTCGCCAGAATGAACAAGCCGCCGAGTAATAGCAATTGATATACAACGGCGCCGTAACTCGGATCGGCAAACTGGGGCAAAAACGCGAGAAAAAAGATCGACACCTTGGGATTGGTGAGATTCATGATCACCCCACGGCGGTAATAACGCCAGTAACCAGGCGCCACACCTGCTTCACCCTGGAGGGTCTCCGGCGGTGCCCGAAAAGCTTGCCAGGCGAGATAAACCAGATAGCCGGCACCGATCAATTTGAGCAGGGTAAAAGCAACGGCAGAGCTCTGAAAAATAATCGCCACCCCAAAAGCGACAACCGCCGTATGTACCAGTAAACCGCTACACAAACCGAGAACAACAACAAGCCCCGGGCCACGACCACGCAAGGCCGACTGGGTCAGGACAAAGAGGTTATCCGGCCCCGGCGCCAGACCCAGAAGCACTGCGGCCGAGAAAAACGTGATGATGGTTTCAACAGGAATCATGGGTTGACCGATGATTGTAGGGGCACAATTCATTGTGCCCGCCGTTAGAATGATCTGGCAACATCCTCTTACCTCCTGCTTATAGCAGCAGGGCACGCTTTTCCAGCGCCAGCAACTGATCGCGCAAAACAGCCGCTTTTTCAAACTCCAGTTCGGCAGCCGCTTCGAGCATCTGGGCCTTGATTTCGGTCATTTTAGCTTTCAGCGCCTCGGGGTTGGCATAGAGGGCCTCTTCTTCAGCACACAGGGGTAATTCCTTATCCTTGCGCCCGATAAAATTATCGACAATGGAAAAGAGGGACTTAGTGACCGATACCGGCGTGATGCCATGTTCCTGATTGTATTGCAGCTGCTTGACCCGCCGCCGTTCGGTTTCATCGAGACAGGCCTGCATTGAGCGGGTCACACGATCCGCATACATGATGACCCGGCCGTCGATATGGCGCGCAGCGCGGCCACAGGTCTGGATCAGGGAACGCTCGCTGCGCAGGAAACCTTCCTTGTCGGCGTCGAGAATTGTGACCAGGGCCACTTCAGGAATATCGAGCCCTTCGCGCAGCAGGTTGATGCCGACCAGCACATCAAACTCTCCTTCACGTAAAGCGCGGATAATCTGCACCCGCTCGACCGTGTCAATATCAGAATGCAGGTAGTTCACCCTGATTCCCGCTTCCTTGAGATAGCCGGTGAGATCTTCAGCCATGCGCTTGGTCAGGGTGGTGACCAGCACCCGCGCGCCCTTTTCCACCGTCACCCTGATTTCCTCGATCAGATCGTCAACCTGATTGAGGGCCGGGCGCACTTCGATGGGGGGATCGACCAGCCCGGTCGGTCGGATAACCTGTTCGACAAACACTCCTTCGGCTTGTGCCAGTTCGTAATCAGCGGGGGTTGCTGACACGTACACCGTCTGTGGCTGGCACTGCTGAAATTCCTCAAACATCAGCGGCCGGTTATCCAGCGCTGACGGCAGACGGAAACCATAGTTGACCAGGGTTTCCTTGCGCGAGCGGTCACCACGATACATGGCCCCGACCTGACTGACGCTGACATGGCTCTCATCAATAAACATCAGGGCATCATCGGGCAGGTAGGATAACAGGGTCGCCGGCGGTTCACCAACGTTGCGACCGTCAAGAAAGCGCGAGTAATTTTCGATCCCCTGGCAGTAGCCCATTTCTTCAATCAGTTCGATATCAAAGAGGGTACGCTGCTCAATGCGCTGGGCCTCCAGCAGCATATTCTGCTCGCGAAAATGCTGAATCTGCCGCTGTAATTCATCCTGGATTTCACCGATGGCACGCTTGAGGGTAGGCTTGGTCGCCACATAATGGCTGGCGGGGAAAATCGCGGTGCGCTCAAGGCGATCAATCACCTGGCCGCGCAGAGGGTCGATCTCACTGATGGCATCGATTTCGTCCCCGAAAAACTCAATGCGCAGGGCCCGCTTTTCCTCGTAGGCGGGAAACACCTCGACACTGTCGCCACGTACCCGGAAGGTGCCCCGGTGGAAGTCGATATCGTTGCGTTCGTACTGGATTTCCACCAGCCGGTGAAGAAAATCGTTGCGCTTGAGTTCCATCCCGCTGCGCAGATCGACCAGCATCCCATAATAGGCTTCCGGTGAACCGAGGCCGTAGATACAACTGACCGAAGCAACGATCAGCACATCGCGACGCGACAACAGGGACCGAGTCGCGCTATGGCGCAGTTTGTCGATTTCTTCATTGATGGAGCTGTCTTTTTCGATGAAGGTATCGGTCGACGGCACATAGGCTTCGGGTTGGTAGTAATCGTAATAACTGACGAAATATTCAACCGCGTTATGGGGGAACAGTTCCTTGAATTCTCCATAAAGCTGCGCTGCCAGGGTCTTGTTATGGGCCAGCACCAGGGTTGGACGTTGGGTCCGCGCCACCACGTTGGCCATGGTGAAGGTTTTACCTGAACCGGTAACCCCCAGCAGTACCTGATGACGGTCGCCGCGTTCGATCCCGGCAACCAATTCGTCAATAGCATGAGGCTGATCACCACAGGGGGAGTAGGGAGATAGCAGTTCAAATTGCGCCATGAGAATTTCTTTTGAAAAAGGTTGTTTTTTTGCGTCAAAGCGTTAGTGTGGTCGGTTCGAACGCAATCTGCGGAGGATACGGGATGACCAAAGAAAAAAGCAAATTTGTTTACTCAATTTTCTGGAACTGCGCACTGATCACCGTCGGCTCACTGATTCAGACCCTGGCTCTCAAAGGGATTGCGATTCCCCATAACTTTGTCCCCGGCGGCCTGTTCGGGGTTAGTTCATTGATTTACTATCTGGCGGATCTGCTCAATCCAGGCCTGATCTACCTGCTGCTGAACATCCCGCTGTTTATCCTCGGCTACATCTTCATTTCCCGCCGCTTCCTGTGGTACAGCGCCCTGGCGATGGCACAAATCTCGATCTTTTACCAGCTGATCCAGTTTGAAATCCATATTGAAAGCCAGCTCTATGCTGCCTTGACCCTGGGCGTCATGCTCGGATTCGGTGCCGGCATGGTTCTACGCTCCCTTGGTTCCAACGGTGGTCTTGATGTTATCGCGATCATCCTTTATCAGAAATACAACATCGGTATCGGCAAGACCTATTTCGGTTTTAATCTGATCCTGTTCAGCTTGAGTTTTATAAGTCTCGATAACGATCTGGTCATTGCATCCATGATCGCCGTCTTTGTCACCTCAGTGACCCTGGACTACACGCTGTCCATGTTCAATCAGCGCAAACTGGCCTTTATTATTTCGGAAAAGTCAGAGGCGATTGCCGACCGGGTCATGACGACATTGAAAATCGGCACCACCCTGCTGCCGGCGATCGGTGCCTACCGCAAGGAGGGTCGTACGGTCATGATGGTGGTGATTAACAACATCCAGCTGAAGCGGCTGGAAGAGATCGTTTTTACCACCGACGAACATGCCCTGTTTATTGTGGAAAATACCTTCAGCGTGCTGGGGTCAACCTTCTCAAAAAGGAAGATTTACTAAGCCCGCTCAGTTGGGCATGGCACCAACCAGCAGCGCCGGATCGAGACGGACATCGAACCAGTTCAGGCGCCAGTCGAGATGCGGGCCGGTCACCCGACCGGTAGCACCGACAGTGGCAATGATTTGCCCTTGTGTCACCTCTTGACCGACCTCGACCAGAATCTCATGCAGGTGCAGGAAGGTTGAGGAAAGCCCATGGCCGTGGTTAACCACCAGGGTGGTGCCGGCAAAAAACATCCCGGGATGGGCATAGGTTACGACCCCACCGGCCGGTGCCTTGACCGGGGTCCCCGTTGGGGCGGCGATGTCGATGCCGAAATGGGGCTGCCGCGGCTCGCCATTAAAAATCCGCTGACTGCCATAAACCCCGGTGATGCGACCGGTCAGCGGCCAACTGAACGCCTCCAGGAAATTACGGTGTACCTTGAACTGTTGACGGACAGCAGCAATCTCCACGGCTTCACGGCCAATCCGCTCAAGATCTTCCGGCGACGGTTCCATGAGCCGCTGACTGATGCCGTCAATCCGCTGCATCCGATAGTCCCGTGGTTCAAGTTGAAGCGGCTGTTGCCGCACTTGTCCATCCGGAGTTTGCACCAGCAGTTCTTTTGTCAGGGCCGCATCACGAGCAAAACCGATAATGAAATCTCCGGTCGCTGTCACCGGCACCTGACGCCCCTGGAACACCACCTGACAATCGGCACAGGTACGCCCAAATACCAGCCCACCAGGAGTGAAATGACCATGCAGGTCAAGGTCACCTGCGCCCACCGGCACGGCAATCAACAGCAGCAACAATAATAACTTTCTCACGATCTACCTCGGGACAATCCCCAGTTCAACCCTGCTTACCGGGCCTTCTTTGGGGGCGGCAAAAATATCAGTTTTTTTCAGAAAGAGCCGCGGGGTCAGTTCTTCGTTAATCACTTCGAGGGCATTGCGCACTGCCAACGCACGATCACGGGCCAGCTCAGCCAGTTGCTCTTCTTCAACAACAATATGGGCCAGCAATAGCTTCTCCATCTCCTCATCAGGCAGTTTGGTAAGCATGCCGAGCAGATTACGCGGGCGCGGGAAGGTCGCCTCCTCATATACCTGCAACAGCAGTTCAGAATAATTTTCCTCATTAATAATCGGCGGTTCTTCCGCCACAAGCGGTTGGCCCCGCCGTTGCAGATTGCGCAGCAGCGCTTCTTTGAGCATCTGCTCGAGGCGATCCTGACGATAGGCTTCCGGGTCATTGTCACGATCGGCAAAACCGCTGATTTCGAGATTGAAGGCCGGGCGCGACTGCAGCACACCGGCCAGTTCTGTCAGCTTCTTTTGTTGCTCCTCATCCAGACGGGCAATGCCATGGTCAAACGCAACGCCACTGTAGTCTTTATCACTGCCGAGCATGGCGGTCAGTAACGAAAAAGGCGCCGTTGCCGCCCGCACCAGCAGGTTGCGCAGTACGGTAAAAATGGTGCCGGCCAAGCTGAAATTCGGGTCGTTCAGGTCGCCGGAAACCGGAATATTGAGATGAATCTCTTCATTACGGTCTTTCAACAGGGCGATAGCAAGGCGAATCGGCAGGTTGACCGCCTTATCGCTCTGCACCGTTTCACCCAGATTGAACTGATCGAACAGGACCCGGTTAGCGGCGCGGATTTGCTGCTGCTCAATCTGATAATTCAGATCGAGATGGAGCTTGCCGCGATCGATGGTGTAACCCAGATAGGTTCCCGCATAGGGGGTCATGGGGGTTAGATCGATATCCTTGAAACTCAAGGTCAGGTCAAGATACAGATCTTCGCTCAAGGGGTTGATCTTGCCACTGATGGTCAGCGGTGAGTGATTTTCCAGTCGCCCGCGCAGATCAACATCAGCAAGCATGTCGGCGCTCGAGCGCATACCGCTGATCCGTCCACCCAAATCATACATGGTGGTTGAAAACACCCGTGGCACATGACGGTCGACAAAGGAAACTGTTCCCCCCTGCAGGGTGACCTCATCGATGCGGATATCTGCCGGGGTCCGGTCCGAGTCGATTTCGACCTGAAGGGGTTCGACAGCAACCGTTAGGACTTCATTGTCCGGCGGCGAGCCAAAACCGGTCAGGTTCAACTGTCCATCGGGGGTGATCTGAATGGTGGCCAGATAGTTATTCAACACCAGCTCACGGATATGCAGACGCAACGGGTCGATATCTCCACCCATCCCCTTAATGGCGAACCCCTCCCAGGAGATCATGTTGCCGCTGCCGACAGGATCGCGCAAGGCAAAATGGGTCAGGTCAAGATCACCGGAGAAACTTCCACTGAGATGGTCGCCAGATCGTTTGACCTCAAGCTTGAGATCCGTATGCAGATAACCATCCGCAAGGGCAAGATTCAACTCCGGTGGAACAAAATCATTAAAACCAGCCAAGGGGAAATCATCCATATGAATCTGCGCTGCCACGTCGAAGGGGGAATAGACCAGTTGCCCTTGAGCTTCAATCCGTCCCCGCTCGCCGATCTGCAAAGCAAATCGATAGGGGCTGGTCTGCGCCGTCGGATAGTGCAGTTCCTCCAGTTCCAGATCGATATTCATCAACTCCACCCGCGGTGTTGCCGCCATGGTCTCATCGGTAAAGCTGATACGGGCATTATCGATGACGAAGCGCCCCAACGCCAGCGCCCACTGCCCCTCGGGAGGCTGATCGCCGTGCTCTTCAGGTACCTTCTCGGCCCTTTCGCGTTGCTGCTGTTCACGCAGTAATAACTCCGGCGAAAAACGACCATCGGCCAAACGGCTGAAGTCGATCTCGCCGCCGGTGAGCTCAATAGTTTTAACGGTCATCCGTTGTTCAAGCAGATCAAGAGCCCCACCAATCAGGTTCAGTTGGGCCAGTTTAAACTGATCCTCAGCGGTGAAGGGAATCACGAGATCATGCAAACGCACATGGGTATCGACTAGCTGCACATCGGTTTGCGGGGAATAAGAAAAACGCGTGGCAAGATCGACAATTCCCAGGGGTGGCCGGATCAGCCAGGGTTCCAGATAGGGGTAGTAGGGTTGCAAGGGGATATCATCAACCCCGACAGTAAAGGCAGCGGACAAAGGCTGGAGCGTCACTTCACCACGGACATCAAGCTGGACCTGGCGCGCACTCTGCAGGGTTAGGTCGATAGCACTTTGCTGCTGCGGGTGATTACTCAACTGCCTGATATCCAGATTGATCGCCTGCAAGGTTTCAGTCACCGATTCCGCAACAAAGTCATCATGAAAGTGCAGCATGCCGTCAAAAATTGTTACCCGCTCAACATTGACCAAAAAGGGCGGTGCTTCCTCGGCATCCTGTGGGGTCTTACCCTGTGCGTTCTTTTCCGTGGTTGAGCTCATCACGGATTCAAGGTTCCAGTTGCCGGCAGAGTTGCGGCTGATCCATAGTTGCGGGTCATGGAGTTCCACCATGGCGAGGCTCATATCCCGGCGCAACAGATGGGCCCAATCGAGATCGATCACCAGCAGCGGCAGATCGAGCAGCGGCTCCTGGTCCCGATCCTGCACCAGCAGATCGCCAAGCAGCAGCAGCCCTCCCACCAGCAACTGCGGCTCTGCGCTGCGGGAAATCCGATAAGACAGATCCAGGTCGATATCAAGGCTCCCACCTTTGACCACCACCGGCAGGGGCACAGGGGAGTGGTACGCATAAAAGGGCAGATCAAGATCACTTAAGTTGACAAACAGCTGGGTTTCGAGGGAATCATGGAAGGGCTTAAGTCGGCCATGGGCTGAGATATCAGCATCATTGAGCTGCAGGCTTAAGCTCGGCTCAACGTATTGGTCAAGCAGAAAAGGAATATTCCCGACAAAAGGCACACTCAGGTCCAGCTGGCGGATCCGGTGGTGGGGTTGGGTAACAGAGGTGTAATCAACAAAGTCGAGGGCACCACCGGTCACCACGATATTGTTCAACGAAAAATGAAAAGGGCGCTTCTCCACCACCGGTTCCGGCGACCCCTCTTCCTCTGCCGCAAACAGGGGAATAAAATCAGAGAAATTATAGTGTTGCTCTCCCAGCAACGCGATATTCAGATAGGGGCGGTCGATCTCCACGCGCCCGAGAATCAGCGCCCGCCGCAACACAGAATGGGGGCTGACCGCAATCATCACCCGCTCAAATGAGACAAAGGGATCGTCCCCGTCGGCTTCGGTCAGGACAACGCCACCCAACTCAAGCTTGAGGGTGAAGGGGTTGAAATAGACCCGTTCATAACGTAAGGTTCGCTCGGTGTGGGTAGCAATCCACTGCTGCGACTGTTTTTGCAGCTGCCAGGGAACGATCAGCATTGACAGCAGCAGTAAACCGATAACAACAGCAACAGTGATCAATGTTATTTTTAACCAGCGGGGCATCGTATCCTCTTCAGGAGCTAGTGAAAAAATCCTGTGACACTCCCAATAATAGCAGACCGGCAAAAAAATTTCCTGTCGCTCTATCCTTCTTCCTCTGGTCACTCCTCGGTCATCTTATG
This sequence comes from Pelovirga terrestris, assembly GCF_014773365.1. Lineage (GTDB taxonomy): Bacteria > Desulfobacterota > Desulfuromonadia > Desulfuromonadales > Geopsychrobacteraceae > Pelovirga > Pelovirga terrestris. The sequence continues at coordinate 83,683 of NZ_JACWUN010000006.1, read as the reverse complement.
CTAAACTGGGAGACATCATGTGACGTGTAAAAGGGACCCGGTGACATGCAGAAAATCCTTATTACTATCGGCCTGTTTATTCTCATCGTCGGCCTGCTCTGGCCCTGGCTCGGCAAGCTCCCCCTGGGACGCTTGCCGGGAGATATTGTCATTGACAAGCCGGGCTTCAACATGTTTTTCCCCATTACCAGCATGCTGCTGGTTAGTGGTGTTGTTTCAGTGATTATGTGGCTATTGCGAAAATAAGAGGTGGGTATGCGACGACATGAAAAAGAGATTACAGCTACCGGCGAGTTGGAACAGGTATTATGGCAGGGACGGGTCTGCCATCTGGCCATCCCGGATGACCCCCTGCCGTACCTGGTGCCGTTCAATTATGGTTATCAGGAGGGGGTCCTGTATTTCCACTCCGCTCCCCAGGGACGCAAAATCGAGCTGTTAAAAAAACAGCAACGGGCCTGTTTCAGTGTCACCATCGATTACGGCATCATCGAAGCTGAACGCGCCTGCAACTGGGGGGCCCGTTTCACCAGTGTGATGGGCTTCGGGCGGATTGAGCTTGTCGAGGATTCACAAGCAAAACAGGCAGCACTGCATATCCTGATGGCACAATATACGGATCAAACTTTCAGCTTCGAACCAGCTCAAATAGATGCGACCCTGGTTTTCAAACTGGTCATCGAATCCATGAGCGGCAAGCAATCTCGTGGGTAAATAAACCGATGTTCAAACGCTCTTTTCCGGCAGTTAACGACCTGTTTCGCAACGCGCTGCATACCAGCTTGATGCTGTTCAAGATTATCATTCCGATCAGCATCGCCACCCGTTTTTTGCAGCAATGGGGGGTCGTTGATCAATTCGGTCTGCTGCTCGGACCGGTCATGGAGCTGGTCGGCCTGCCAGGCCAGATGGGGCTGGTGTGGGCCACCGCCATGGCGACCAACATTTATGGCGGGATGGTGGTTTTTGCTACCGTTGCGCCGGGGCTCAATCTGAGTGTTGCCCAGGTGACGGTCTTAAGTACCATGATCCTGGTCGCCCACAGCCTGCCGGTAGAATTGCGCATCGCCCAGAAGGCCGGCACCCGTTTTCGCGCCAGCGTGTTGATCCGCGTGTTCGGCGCCCTGCTGCTTGGCTGGCTGCTGCATGTATCCTACCAGCTGAGCGGCACTCTTCAGCACGCCAATCAGGCCCTCTGGAGCCCCCCAGCCATCGATCCGACCTGGAGCGCCTGGCTGCTGGCGGAACTGCGTAACATGCTGATTATTTTTCTGATTATCCTGACCCTGATGGCGGTGCTGCAGATCATGAAAAAAATCGGGATCACCACCCTGATGACCAGGCTGCTGGAACCACTGCTCAAACTCCTCGGCATGAGTCGAGAAGCCGCACCGGTCACCATTATCGGCATGACCCTGGGCCTGAGTTACGGCGGTGGGCTGATCATCCAGGAAGCGCAATCGGGTCGTTTAAGCAAACGGGATCTATTTGCCTCGGTCACCCTGATGGGACTATGTCACAGTATTTTTGAAGACACCCTGCTGATGATGGTTCTTGGCGCCCATGTGTCGGGCATTTTCTGGGGCCGCTTGCTCTTTTCCCTGGTGGCGATCTTTCTGCTGGTACGGCTGGTCAACAAACTGCCGGAGCGTCTGTTTGACCTCTATCTGGTGCGCCCGGTGCCGGTCATTACTGCCAACTCGGCTGACAGGGTGGTGGGATGATCATTGCCCTGATTGCTGCCATGGATCGCAACCGCACCATCGGTCATGCCGGAAAACTGCCCTGGCATCTGCCCGCCGATCTGCAATGGTTCAAACGTCACACCATGGGGCACACCCTGCTCATGGGACGGCGTACTTTTGAGGCTATCGGCCACCCCCTGCCCGGACGCCGCACCATTGTTCTCAGCCGCAAACCGGACTACCAGGCTCCCGGTTGCATGGTGGCGACCGATATTGCGGCAGCTATTGCGACAGCTAAACCCGCTGAACAGCTGTTTGTCTGTGGTGGTGGCGAGATTTATCGGCAAACCCTTGACCAGGCAGAGCGTATTTATCTGACCGAGCTTGATATTGAAGTCTCAGGTGATACCTTTTTTCCTGAGTTCGATGAAGATGCTTTTAAGATCGTCTTACAGGAACACCAGGTTGAACCTTTTCATTACCGTTTTTCGCTTTTTCAGCGTAAACATCAACCGCAACCCTTGTCATTTAAGATGAAGGAAGTATCCTTATGAGCTACCGATTCCTGCCCGGCCTGCTGTTACTCTTTGTTCTTTCCGCCTGCATGCCCCACCCATTCCATCCCGAACGCAGCCTGGTCACAACAGTCTCTGACCAGACGCCACAGCTATTGCGGGTACAGGCAGAAGGACGGGTCGAAGCCACCCCCGACCAACTGCGTTTACGCCTTGGCGTCATCACCGAAGCGGCTGACGCCGGTCAGGCGGTGAACGACAACAACCAGCGTATGAGTGCAGTCATGACAATGCTTGCTGAACTCGGCCTTGAGCGCAAGGATCTGGCCACCGGACAGTTTCAGATTCAGCCACAATGGAGCCAACCGCCCAGACCAACCCCGGCCAACTGGCAGCGCGAAATTATCGGCTACCGGGTCAGCAATGACCTGTGGATCCGCACCTCCCGGATTGATCTGGCTGGACAACTCCTTGGTTTGGCCCATCAGGCCGGGGTCAACCAGGTCGGCAATCTTCAGTTTACCATTGCTGACCAGGACGACTACCAGCAACAGGCCATGACTCTGGCCACCCAGAAAGCTCTCAGACAAGCGCAGGCACTCGCCACCGCGGCCGGTGCCGAGGTGGGGAACATTCTCTCTTTGACCCTTGATACTCCCGGCGGTTTCAGCGGTGGCGCACCCTTGATGGCTGAAGCGCGCATGATGACCACCAGCGATGCGGTACCAATCACTCCCGGCAATGTCGATATTCAGGCCACAGTTACCATGGTTTTTGAATTAATTTCTCCGGCACGCAACCAGCAGTGAGGTATAGCGATGATGATCGATCCGACAGTGACTGCGAGTTTTGATGTGGATCCGCAACGTGGATTTTCACCTCTGTGCCCACGGGAACTGCCGGTTCCCGAAGGGGAGCAGATCGTCAGCGAGTTGAACGCACAGGCTGCCTTTGGTGCCGTCCGCCTGGTCAGCAAGGATTGCCATCCCGCCGAAGCACCCTGGGTTGCCGCTACCCCGGAGGAAACCCTGCAACCGGTCAGCGGTAATTTTCCCGGTCTTGATGTGAAATGGCCACCCCACTGCGTGGTTGGAACCGAAGGGAACCGGTTATTGCCGGGACTGCCCGCTGAAACCGATTACGACCTGGTGATTGAAAAGGGGGTCGATCCTCTCAAGCATCCTTACGGTGCCTGCTATCATGACCTGCAGGAAACCGAGAGTACCGGGGCCATTGAGTGGTTGCAGGAGCACAACATCACGACCCTGATCGTCGGCGGCCTGGCCACCGACTATTGTGTCAAAACCTCCGTTCTGCAGTTGCTGCGGGCGGGATTCACGGTGATCGTCAATCTCGCCGCCTGCCGAGGCATCTCCCCTGATACCACCAGAGAAGCCATAGCCGCCATGCGCCAACAAGGAGCCGTTCTGATTGATAGCAGCCGTGAACTGAGCCGGACAAAATGACGCTCATGGACCATCCACCGCTGATCACCAGCCTGATGGATACCGATCTTTATAAGCTCACCATGCTTCAGGCCTTTTATCATGCTCCCGAGTTTCGTACCGTTGAAGCTGAGTGGAAATTTCACTGTCGTAATCGCCACGGCTTTGATCTGGCCGCCCGGATTTACGCAATCAAGCAGCAATTGGAACAGGTCTGTTGCTTGCGTTTTGCCGATGAAGAGCTCGATTACCTCGCCACCTTCCCTTTTTTTACCCCTGATTTTATCGAGTTTCTAAGGATTTATCAGCTCGACATGCGGTTTGTTACGATTCGACCCATGGGTGAAGATATTGATCTGCGGATTCGCGGGCCCTTGATTCATGTTGCTCTTTTTGAGATCTACACCCTCGCGATTATTAGTGAAATACATACCAGGGTCATTTGTGGCAAGGTTGATGAGAGGGTCGCCAGCGCCAGACTCAACGAAAAAATCGCCTATCTGCAGAATCAGGAACCCTTGGCAGGATTTGGTTTTGCCGACTTCGGTACCCGTCGGCGAGCGTCACAGCAATGGCAGGAGAAAGCATTGACCCTGCTGCTCGATAACGTCCCCCACTATTTTGTCGGTACCAGCAATCTGGATCTGGCCAGGCGCCTTGGCGCCACCCCGATCGGCACCATGGCCCATGAATGGTTCCAGGCGTGGCAGGCGGTCACCCGGCTGGCAGATGCCCAGAAAGCAGCTCTGGAGGGGTGGGTTCGTGAGTTTCGTGGCCGGCTCGGCATTGCACTGACTGATTGCTATTCAATGGATTCATTCATGCGGGATTTCACCGACCCCTACTTCGGCAAGCTGTATGATGGTCTTCGCCACGACAGCGGCTCGCCTTTTGACTGGAGTGAAAAAGCGATTGCCATGTACCGGCAGATGGGGATTGACCCTGCAACCAAAACCCTGGTTTTCAGTGATAGCCTCACCTTTCCCAAAATGATCGAGATTTACCGGTATGTTCATGGACGGGCAAAGGTGGCCTTCGGTATCGGCACCAATCTGACCAACGATACGGGAACACCCGCCCTCGACATGGTCATCAAGATGGTGGCGGCCAACGGACGGCCGGTTGCCAAGATTTCCGACGAACCGGGGAAAAGTATCTGTGAAGACCAGGACTATCTTCACTATCTGGCGTCGGCATACAACATCAAATTGTAACAGCGATTTTGTCCGGGGTTAAGAGAAGATCTAAATCAGCCGCCAAGACTCCAAGGGCACCAAGAGAGAAAAAACCAGAATTAGGTAAAACAACAAAGGCCTTGCCCTGTTTTTCTTGGAGTTCTTGGTAGCTTGGTGGCCTAAAAGTTTTTGTGTCTCAGCACTGAAGCAATAATTCATTCCGCGAAGGGAAAATGGGAGCACGAGTGTCTGTTTATGATGTGATTGTCATTGGTGGTGGACCGGCCGGGCTTTTTGCCGCCGGGGTTGCCGCTGAGCAGGGAGCCAGGGTGCTGCTCCTGGAGAAGAACCGCCGCTGTGGGGCCAAACTGCTGATCACCGGCAAGGGGCGCTGTAATATCACCTATGACGAAGAGGATCCACGGCGGTTCTGCGAATATTTCGGCCGGCAGGGCAAAACCCTGCTGACGGCACTCTACAGCCTCGGTACCGCCGCTACCGTCGATTTTTTTGAACAGCGGGGCTTGCCATTACAACGCGAACGGGGTGGGCGGATATTCCCGGCACAGGGTGGTGCGAGCGAAGTCCTTAAGCTGCTGTTGAAGTATATTCGACAGGCAGGGGTAGAGACCAAAACCAGCTGTCGGGTTAACGGTCTGCAGTACGAAGAGGGATGCGTTCGAGCGGTCGAAACAGCGTATGGCACCTTTGCTGCCGCGACAGTAATTGTTGCCACCGGGGGGTTATCCTACCCGGAGACCGGCTGCAGCGGCGATGGGTACCGCTGGGCAACAGATAGCAGACATCGGCTGACCCCGCCCCAGCCGGCGCTGGTACCATTACAGCTTGATGCCGACTGGACCCAGGATTTACTCAACCTGAATCTGAAAAATGTCAACATCACCGCCTGGCACAACAACAAACCGATTGCCGAACGCTTTGGCGAAGCCTTTTTTACCCGTCACGGCATCGGTGGCCCGATTGTCCTCGATCTGAGTGCGCTGGTTCGTGATGCCCTGCAACGCGGCCCGGTCGAACTTCAGCTTGACCTGAAACCGGCAGTCAGTGTCGAACTTTTCGATCAGCGACTGCAGCGAGAACTCGCTGGCCACAGCAACAGAAACTTCGCTAACGCCCTGTCCGGACTACTGCCTCAACTCCTTATTCCGCTGTTTGTGCAATTAAGCGAGATTCCAGCCGAGAAAAAGTGCCACTCCATCACCAAACAAGAGCGGCAACGTCTGGGCCGTCTGTTTAAAGACTGGCGCCTGAAGGTGACCGCTCTCGATACGCCGGAGCGCGCGATCATTACCTCCGGGGGGGTCAGTCTTGCTGATATTGACATGCGCACGATGCGCTCCAAGGTGGTCGACAATCTGTATTTTGCCGGGGAAATGATCGATCTGGATGGCCCGACCGGGGGATTCAATCTGCAGCTGTGCTGGTCGACCGGGTATCTGGCGGGAATCAGTGCTGCCACTGCCGCAAAAAAACCGTGAACAGAACCGTCAGTTTTTAGCTGTGACTACGCCATTGCTGAAAGATACGACCAAAAGGCAGATCAAAAAAGCTGATGCTGCGGCGCAGATAGCTGTCGTGAAGATAAAAATCTGCCGCGCGCACCGCCACCTCAATCCCTTTCATGTGCAACGCTCCCCAGGGAATCACTACCACATCGTAACGATCCAGGGCCTGGGGGAGCAGCGCAATGACCGCCTGGTTACGTTTATCAATCAGATCATTCATCAGCACCCGATTGGTATCGACGGTGATATTCTCCTCAGCCCAACGATTAAACTGCAGATATCCGTGCCACAGGGAATCGGCATGTAAAAAATATCGGGCCAGGGCATTAAGCACCTCGACGCTGCGGGGATCGAACTGCTGCAGATCAATATCAGCGTTGAGAATATGCGGACCATCATAGCGCTCGCGATAAGGCTGGCGCAGATCGGCCAGACTGATACGGCGGCCGACAAAATGAAACTGCTCCTGACTCGACAGGCCAAGATTACCCGCAATATTGCCGTAACTGAAGCGTTCACCCATCAAACCGGTGTCGTCACTGACCCCTTCAGCCAGGATCAGGGTGCGCTCAGTGGGGATTGAGGCAATCAGATCGCGGTAATAGCTCCCGTGCCCGAGATGAATCATTCCTGCCAGACGGATATCCTTGCCATCAAGGTGATAGACCTTCTCCTGCATGTAAAGGCCGTCGGGTCGCAGCTGAACAAAACCACCGGTACTGCGCTCGAGCACTCCGCTGACAAGGGAAAACAGGATCAGCAGCAAGGACAGCGGTAGGACAATCAGGCTGATCAGGGAAAACTTGACCAGGGTGGTCAAGCTGAAGGACGAGCCGATAAACTGCTCGGGCACCAGCAGTAGGCTCTTGTTGTTTAACAGAGAATTGACTTTAAGCAACAGGATACCAAAGACCAGTTGCGCAATATAGGCCACCAACTGCCCCCACCCCAGGGCAAAATAATCCAGTGGCCAGTACGCCACCAGACTCCAGAACAACCACAGTAACAGCGGAATCAGCACCCGTTTGGGCAGATGACGGTTAAAACCAAAACCGATATAGACGAGAAAACCGCTGATCAGGCAGGCTCCCCGGAGGATATAGTGCATCTGCGCAGCAAAGGGAAACAACCCCTCGTGTTGAGCCAACACCATGGAAATACCGGAGAACGCTGAAACGATAAAAAGGATCAGAAACAGGTTTGCCAGTTTTCTCATGAGCATAATCCCTGTGCCGCAGTAATTCAACAAGTGACTATCAGTGCTAGGCTATTGATATTCCGATAAAATGTCAATCTCTAGCGCCGACGCCCGGTCTTTTCAACACTGTTGCAATCCCTGATCCAGGTCTTCCCACAGATCCTCCACATCTTCGATACCGGCCGAAATGCGTAGCAATCCCTGAGTGATCCCCATCTGCTCCTTGATCGCTGCCGGAATCGCGGCATGAGACATGCTCCAGCAATGGGTCAGGATGGTTTCGACGCCACCCAGGCTGGGCGCGACAATCGGCAGTTGCACGCGTTCGAGCAGAGACTTTACTGCAGCGGCATCCGTTAATTCAAAGGAGAGTACCGCACCGGCGCCGCCGGCCTGGGAAAAATGGCGATCACGTCCAACAAAATCGTCTAGACCGGGATAAATCACCCGGGCCACTGCCGAATGTCGGGCCAGCCGCGTCGCCAGTTCCTGGGCATTGGCCTGAGAGGCTTCAAGGCGCAGCTTGAGGGTCTTGATCCCGCGTGACAGCAGAAAACTGTCGAACGGCCCGAGTACCGCACCAAATGAATTCTGAATACGCTTGATTCGACCGGCAATCTCGTTATCACCAACGGCAACCAATCCGGCGAGGATGTCGCTATGACCGCCGAGAAACTTGGTGGCACTATGGATCGTCACATCGATACCCAGATCGAGGGGGCGCTGCAACAGTGGGGTCATGAAGGTATTGTCGAGCAGAGTCAGCAAGCGATGCTCACGCGCCAGGTCAACCATGGCGCGCAGATCGGTGATCTTGAACAGGGGATTGGACGGGGTTTCGAGAAACAGCGCCCGGGTGGTGGGACGGATAGCTGCGGCCACCTGGGCGCGATCTGACTGATCGACCAGGCTGACCTCAATTCCCTGGCGCGGTAACAGCATCGTCAGATAGCGATAACTGCCACCGTAAAGATCGTCCGGTGCAATCAGGTGGTCACCGGCTTCGAGCAGGGACAGGGCACTGCCGATGGCCGCCATTCCCGAGGAAAAGGCAAAACCCCGGACCCCGCCTTCGAGCAGGGCAATCGCCTCTTCAACCTGTTGGCGACTGGGGTTGCCACTGCGGGCGTAATCAAATTCCTGCCCGACCCCACCGGGGTGATGATAGGTCGAAGCCTGATAAATCGGAACGGTCGAGGCCCCGGTAGCCGGATCGCGATCCTGCCCCTGGTGGACCAGTAAGGTCGCGATACGCTTGTCAGAAAGGGTCATCAGCAAACTCCCACAAAGTTAACTATCAAACAAATATGTTGATATCACAACATCAGTCATCAGGATGCCAACGCCTGCGCCAGATCGGCAATAATATCCTGCGGGTCTTCCAATCCTACCGACAGGCGCAGCAGTGCCTCATCAATCCCCAGTCGCTGTCGATCCGCGGCGGGAATATCGGCGTGGGTCTGAACCGCCGGCAGGGTCATCAAGGTTTCTACCCCGCCAAGGCTTTCGGCAAAAGAAATCAACTGCAAGCGCTCCAACACCTGACGAGCGAGCGCGGCATCGTCGACCCTGAAAGACAGCATCCCGCCATAGCCGTGCATTTGTGTAGCCGCCAGGGCATGGCCCGGATGGTCGGGCAACCCTGGATAAAACACTTTGGCCACGCGTGGGTGACGGACAAGCCATTCGGCAACGACAGCGGCGCTTTGACAATGGCGCTCCAGCCGCAGATGCAGGGTCTTGAGGGAGCGCATCAACAGCCAGCAATCCTGGGGAGGCAACACCGCCCCGGTAGAATTTTGAAGAAAATAAAGGCGTTCGCCCAACTCCGGGGTACGGGCAACCAGCACCCCGGCACAGAGATCGCTGTGGCCACCCAGATACTTGGTCGCTGAATGAACGACGATATCGGCACCATAGTCAAAAGGGCGTTGCAACACCGGGGTCACAAAGGTGTTGTCGACGACAAATAGCAGGTTGTGCTCACGACACAGGGTTCCCAGCGCTGTCAGATCGGCGATGCCCAACAACGGATTACCCGGGCTCTCTACCAGCAGCGCCCTGGTCTCTGGCCGCAGCGCTGCTGCCACTGCCGCTACCGCCGTGGTATCGACATAGCTGACCTGCAGGCCAAATTTCCCAAACACCTGATCCAGCACCCGGTAGGTACCGCCGTAAAGGTCCTCAGAAACGATCAGATGATCACCTGCGGAAAAATGCAAAAACAGGGTCGTCAGGGCCGCCATCCCTGACGAAAAGGCCAAGCCTCGGGCCCCGGTCTCGAGATCCGCCAGCGCCTCCTCCAGCACCTCTCGGGTCGGATTGCCTGAGCGGGTATAATCATAGCCGGTACTCTGGCCGACCCCCGGGTGGCGATAGGTGGCACTCGGATAAATGGGAAAACTCACGGCTCCGGTGCGCTCATCGACCCCGGTTCCGATCTGAACGGTACGGCTGAGCGCCGAAAAATTAAGCTGACTACTCATGCTTACACTCCTTTGCGCAAAAAGACCCCTTCTCTAATCTTGAGAAAGGGTCCCTTCTATCAAAGCGCGAAACCGGGTCACTTTCTCATCTTCCCCTGAAAACGTCAGGGCAGGATTTAGCACCTGACATTCGATCAGAACGAACCGGTTGCTGTGGTTTCACAGGGCCTGTCCCTCCACCACTCTTGATGAGATGTTGCCGGGGTCAAACCACCGACAGGCGTTACACCAATTGTAACTATTCACTGCTGTCCTTGCGCAGGACCGGGGTTCCTGTGGCAAGGGTGTTTGTCGCCATGGACGGCGACAACAAGCGGTCAGGGATGACCCAACGGGAAACAATCGCGTCCCTTGACATAGGATCCAAAGAGTCGGTGCTGCACAAATACCAGCAATTTATACAATGCCTTCAAATAGAACACTCGACAGATAACGCTCACCCGAGTCGGGCAGGATCACCACAATGGTTTTCCCCTCCGACTCCGGCAGAGCCGCCAGTCTGGCTGCAGCAGCAACCGCCGCGCCACAGGAAATTCCGGCAAGAATGCCTTCTTCCCGGGCCAGACGCTGGGCATAGTCGATGGCCTCGTCATTACTGACCTGCTCAACCTGATCAACAACGTCCAGATCAAGTGTGTCGGGGATAAAACCGGCACCGATCCCCTGAATCTTGTGGGGACCCGGTTGCAGGCTTTGCCCGGCCAACTGCTGTGTAATAACCGGACTGTCCGTCGGTTCCACCGCAACCGAATGCAACGCCTGGCCGCGGATCTTTTTGAAATAACGCGAGACCCCGGTAATGGTACCACCGGTACCCACTCCGGCCACAAAGATATCCACCTTGCCACCGGTCGCCTCCCAGATCTCCGGGCCGGTGGTCTGCTCGTGAATCGCCGGATTAGCGGGATTTTTGAACTGATGCAGCAACACATATCTGGCGGGATCACTTGCGGCCATTTCTTCCGCTGCTGCAATGGCTCCGCCCATCCCCTTATTGCCGGGAGTCAATACCAGGTTGGCGCCAAAAGCCTTGAGCACCTTGCGCCGTTCCATGCTCATGGTTTCCGGCATGGTCAAGGTGATAGGAATCCCCCGCGCCGCCGCAACAAAGGCTAGCGCGATGCCGGTATTGCCACTGGTTGGCTCAACAAACTCGGAACCCGGTCGCAATTTCCCGCTTTTTTCTGCATCCCAGATCATTGACGCACCAATTCGACACTTGACGCTGTAGGCCGGGTTGCGTCCCTCGATCTTGGCATAAACGGTAGCTTTACCGGGGGCAATGCGGTTAAGGCGGACCAGCGGGGTGCCACCAATACTCAGGGAATTGTCTGTGTAGATTTGGCTCATCTTGTTCTCCCAGGGTTTTGTGTCGATAGGATTTCCACTTCGAGATCAAATAGCGACAAAAGAAATAAACATGACCGATGGTAAGCACAATAGTAAACACTATCTTCTGTGTCAAGAAAAACTTAACAATACTACATCTAGTTACAGTGGATATGCCTATTAAAGGGGCCAAACCCAGAGCAGGACAGGCAGACTGACGCCAATAACCAGTATTTCCATTGGCAATCCCAGTCGCCAGTAATCCCCAAAACGAAACCCTCCCGGGCCTAGAATCAAGGTGTTATTCTGATGACCGATGGGGGTCAGAAAGGCACAGGAGGCGCCAATGGCAACTGCCATTAAAAAACTGTCCGGATTAGCCTGCAACTCCATCGCCAGGCTGATGGCCAGTGGACACATCACCGCAGCCGTGGCGGCATTATTCATAAAATCCGACAGAGTCATGGTCAATATCAGCATCATTGCCAGTGCCAGGATCGGGTGTCCTTGAGCGACGTTCTCCAGCAGGGTGCGGGCCAGTAGATCTGCCGCGCCGGTGGTTGCCATAGCACCGGCAACAGGGATAAGTGCGCCAAGCAACACGATGATCGACCAGTCAACGCTTTCATAGACTTTGCGCGCCGGCACGATGCGCAGCAGCATAAAAGCCAGTACTCCGGTTGCGAAACTGATAGCAGCAGGAGCAAGACCCAACGCTGCGGCACCAATCGCCAACACCATAATCCCCGAAGCCAGTAGCGCGTGGCGTTTATCGGGAAGGCTGATCGACCGCTTCGCTAAAGGAACACAGCCAAAGGTCGAGGCAAAGCCGGAAAGAGAACTGGGGTTCCCCTGCATCAACAGCACATCGCCGGCGTGAATCGGGGAGATTCGCAGCCTCTTGATCGAGCGCTTGCCCTGTCTGGAAATAGCCAGCAGGTTGATGCCATATTGACTGCGCAAACGAATACTACTGGCGGTACGACCAATCAGGGCAGTTGCCGGCATCACAACAAATTCCTGAATATCAGTCTGCTTGTCCGTGACCTCCTTGGCCTCCCCATGATCAATGTTCCTGCTCTCATCAACGGTAGCCGCCGGCGTTTCTTCCTCACCATCTTCAGCAACGGTCAGCGGGACTTCTTCTTCGAGGGTCAAATCCAGAGCGGTTAATGCCGCCGACAGGGCATCCGGATCCGCCTCAATAATCAAGATATCGTCAGCTTTAACAACCCTCAAGGGATTGGGAGCGGTAATCCGCAGTTCATTACGTACCAGGCCAACCACCTGGGCATCAACGTCCCCAAGGGCTTCTTCAATTTCCCACAGGTTTTTACCAACCGCTTTTCCTTTTTCTGAGACCCGAGCTTCAGTCAGGTAGTTTCCGGTTTCAAAACCTGCTGCGCCTGCTTCTTCGCGCAAAGGAACCAGCCGCCAACCGATCAGCAGCAGGAACAGCACCCCAGCCCCGGCGACGGCACCACCAACCGGCAAAAAGGAAAACATCGCAAAACCACCGCTGCCAATATCAGCACGAAAACCGGAGACGATCATATTTGGAGGGGTACCAATCAAGGTCATCATGCCCCCGAGGATGGTACCAAAGGCCAGGGGCATCAGCACCTTGCCCGCGGGCAGGCCATGTTTTTTGGCAACCTGGACAGCAATCGGCATGAGCAGCGCCATGGCACCAACATTATTCATAAACGCTGACAACAGTGCACCAAGGCCGACCAGAGAAGTCAGACTTAATAATATCCCTCCGGTTTTCGGCATGATACGCTGTACCAGAGCATCTACTGCGCCAGTGCTTTGTAAACCGGCACTTAAGATCAATACGCAAGCAACCGTAATAACCGCCGGATGGCCAACCCCGGCAAAGGCCACTTCAGTCGGAACCAGACCGGCAAAGACACAAGTCAGCAGAGCGCCGAGGGCGACCACATCGTGACGCCAGCGCCCCCAGACAAAAAACACCACCGTGGTGATAGAGATCGCAAATAAAAGGCCCTGATCGTAAGTCATACCGACATCTCCAGTGACACAGACAACACCCCGCTATCAGTTCATACGACCTGAGGGAGTCTCCAGATAAAAATCATTAAAACACTATGGGAAAGTTTAGCAGATTGGCGACAGCTGGGGGCAAAGGGAAAGAAAAAGATCAGGCCTTGATGGCGGCCCAGGCGTTGGCGATAAGCTCATCAGCCATGTCGCACAGAGAACCTTCCAGAACGCATTCCAGTTTGAGCTGTGCCGGACGCAGGATGGCACCGGTATAGGACACCGCAGAGATAAAATAGTCTCCCTGACGGATTTCACCACCGGCCATGCCATCTGTAACGATCTGGCGGATCAGACGAAAGGGGCCGGTCATACAAATTGGTGCCATATCACCCATAAACTCAGCATGTTTCATGAACAGCAGGTATTCCATGGTGATCGGGTCATGGTCGGTCTTTTCGTAAACCAGTTCAGCAAAAGCCCGCAGCTTGTCATAGGCCGTTTCACAGTCGACCAAACGTGCAACAAAGTCATTCTGAAAGCCTGTAAGAATCTGCTGGTGCAGGGTCCGGGCCAGATTTTCCTTACTGCCGAACAAATTATAAATTGCGCCGGTACTGACCCCGGAGGCCCCGACTATATCCGGGATCGATACCCGGTGATACCCTTTTTTGACAAACAATCGCAGGGCACAGTCGAGCACCTGATGATATTTAGTTTCCGGATCGATCGTTCTAACTTTTTGCAGCATGCTCACCTGCTCCAACTCATCCAGGCAAAAGGGTATTTTTTTGATTTTCATCAAACTACTATATTGTTTTGGCCGCTTCAATCTCTTTATTGGGGCACTCACGCAAGGATGCAAATTACTTAGTAACTATGCAGCGCTATCCGTGCGCAGGGCCTTTGGATCCGGTACGGAACAGATACATTACTTAACTGGTCCAGCCGCTTGCGCCCTGCCCCGCTCCTCGTTCAACGCCAGAGCAACGATAAAGGCGGCGGCAAACAACAAGGCACAGAACAGGATGGCAGCCTGCAACCCAAAGGCGACCTGCAGTAGACCAATGCCGACCAGCCCGACGATCGCAGCCGCCTTGCTGAACATCCCCCAGAAACCAAACAGTTCAGCCACTTTGCCATGGGGTGAAAGCAGCCCAACCAGAGCGCGACCGGCAGACTGAGTTGCCCCCAGACAGGTGCCGGCAATGCAACCCACGCCCAGAAACACATACTGTGCCTGCCAGTTCCAGGCGAATAACGAGGTTGCCCAGTCTGCCAGGTCCGGGGTCAGATAAATCAGGATAATGGCAAGAATCCACAGCAATAAGGTCATGACATAGGTGACTTTGGCGCCGATCCGATCCTGGATAAACCCAAAACCAAGGGCCCCCAGGGTAGCAGTGATCTGCACAATGACAAACATCAACACCCGCACAGATTCATCCCAACGAATCACCTGAGCACCATAGATAAAGGTAAATGCAATGATAATGTAGATGCCGCACATGGAGAAAAAAATTGAGCCGAACAACAGGGCCAGATCGCGCAACTGAACTAACTTGACCCAGGTCTTGCGCACCCGACGAAATCCCAGGAACAGATATTGTGGCGGGTGGGCCAATCTACGCCCACGCCCGCGTTCTTTGAGCCAGATAAAGGTGGGAATGGCGGCTACCAGGAAAAACCCGCCGGCAAAAGGGCCGACCCAGCGTATTCTTTCAAAATTATCCTGACTCACTTCTCCCAAAAACAGCAGGGCCACAGCGGTAGCGACCAGACCGCCAACATAACCCAGGGCCCAACCAAACCCGGAAATTTTGCCGAGATCTTCGGGTTTACCCAGGTCGGTCAGGAAACTGGCAATAAAAGATTCGCCGATGGAGTAGGCGTAGTTTGAAATGATCAGTAGTACCATTGCCGGCACGATAGAACCTGGGGCAATGAAGTAAAGCATGGAGGTCGTGATCACTGTCAGCAGATAACTGACAAATAAAAACTTCTTACGGGTGGCAGAAAAATCGATAATCGCGCCAAAGACCGGAGCGGTCAGCACCACCAGAGCGTAACTGGCGGCCAGAGCCAGGCTCCAGAGCAGGTTGCCGAGACGATAATCGCCGGCGGCATCGCCAACAATGATGCGGGTAAAGAGATCACCGTAAATAACGGTAATAATCAGCAAGGTATACCCCTGATTGGCAAAATCGAACATGGCCCAGCCAAAAATTTCTTTTCTGGTTGCCAAAGCGGTGCTCATTGCTTCACTCCTGAAAACCCGACGCTGCGATATCCATGCTGAAAGGTCCAATAGACCGATCAGAATTTTTTTTTACACATCAAAAAAAGCAGCAATTTTATCAATTGTCATCCCATCTCAGGGTTGTTAGTATGGCCGTTGAAGGGAAGAATGACCTTTCTTGTTCAATAGCACAAATAACCGCTGATGGAGAAACAGCCAATGATCTCAGAAGCTGAGTTGCCGCCAAAGCTCGAAGGGCAAGAGGTGCCGGCTCTTTCCATCAGTTCGCAGCAGGACGAGGAGTGCCTGATCATTACCTGCGCCGGACCCTCTAACTGCCGTAACTGCATCGATATGCTTTATCGTCCGATCATGAACAAAATGGAAGATTCGGACTACACCGGCCTGGTGATTGATAAACGTCAGATTCTCTGTTCGCGCGAGACCAAGAGCATCAATCTGATTGCTGAAACGATTCTGCACTATAGCCATCGTGCCCTGTTGCGCAAAATTGCCATTGTCACCACCATCGAGTACAAAAAGAACGAACAGTTACTGCTTCAGGCTCTCTACCAAAAGGGGGTCAATATCCGCCTGTTTACCGAGCTTGAACCTGCTGTCCAATGGGCAAAGACCTATCCCTGATCCCTCTTAGCTCATCGGCAGCTACAAATAGGTTCGGGCCCCAACATAGGTTTTTTTGAAGTAATTGCTGGACAAGTTGGCAACCCGCACCGTCTGACCGGCGCGAGGGGCGTGAATAAACTGGTCATTACCGATATAGATTCCCACATGGGTTACCCGCCGCCCCCCTTGGGTAGCGAAGAACACCAGATCCCCTCGCTGCAGGGCCTGCTGCGCCACCGCCCGCCCGGCATCAAACTGGGCCCGGGAATTACGCGGCAGGTCGAGTCCGTTCAGGCGGTAACTGACCATGGTCAGGCCGCTGCAATCAAACCCACCCTTGTCTTCCCCGCCCCAACGGTAAGGCACACCAAGAAAACGCTGTGCCGTTATGACCAGTTCTTCACGAATATCTCCGCGCCCGCTGCGCTGAATTCTGGCAACGCTGTATTGATCCGGAACAGCAATAAAAAAGCTGTCGATCAGGCTCTGCTGTCGAAACTGCTGCGCTTCAGTACGCGCGGCCTCATAGGTCGTATAATTGCCGAACTGGACCTTGTAGAGTCCGGTTTCAGCACGGAAATAATAGGCATCAATCCCTCGCCTTGCCAGCGAGGCTTCAAGTCCAACGGCATTTTCCAGCACCGCAAATGCCCCAACCTGCACTGCGTACCCCATGCGCCTTAATTCTTCCCCGCCGGCGGGGGGTTCATCTGCGCCGGCCGGTCCGGCCAGCAAAGCGGCAATCGGATCCGTCTCCTGGGATCCCCTAACCTCCGGTCCGGTTGATCGAGAACAACCGCCCAGCAGTAACAGGACAAGAACGAGTAGCACCATTGTCAGCATGACTGAGCACCAGGCAAACGTTGGCTGAACTGGCTTGGTTTTGCGCATAAAACAATCCCCGCTCACTTGAGGACAGGAGGTGAAAGGGCAGCGTCTTTACAGTGATGCAGGGATTCTGTCATCATCAGGCAAGTAAAATCTCCATTGTGAAACAAGGAAGGGTCACGATGAAGTCGCACAAAATTTACGCCACCGATCTAGACAACGCAACCCTCGATCAATTTTATCGTGCCCTTGAACAGGATTTCAGTGTTCGCGGCGCCCTCATGCCGGATGCTCACCTCGGTTACAGTTTGCCGATCGGCGCGGTTATAGCAACCTCCGGGGTGATTCTCCCATCCTGGGTCGGCTATGATATCGGCTGTGGCATGTGCGCTGTGTCTACCAGTTTTGACGGGGATCAGGTGCGGCGGCAAGCAAAACATATCTTTACCGCCATCTACCGCGCTGTCCCGGTCGGCTTTTCCCACAACCGCAGCGACACGCCGTGGGACTGCCAACATATTCCACGAACGCCTGTGGTTGACCGGTTATTGGCCAAAAATGGCTTAAAACAGCTCGGTTCCCTGGGGTCGGGTAACCATTTTATCGAAATTGGTAGCGACGAATCCCAGCGGGTCTGGGTTATTATCCACTCCGGCTCGCGCAACCTTGGCCACAGTGTTGCCAGCCACTATATGAAACTCGCCGGTGGTGGCAAAGCGCGGGAAGGCCATTTCGGTTTTGCCGTCAGCAGCGAAACCGGGTGCCGATACATCAAGGACTTAAACTTCTGTCTGCAATTCGCCCGACAAAATCGTTTTGAGATCTTGCGGCGGGTGGTGACGGAAATGCAACAGCACTGTGATGGTGATGCGCGCTGGTCGGAATTGATTAATCGCAACCATAATCATGCCGAAGAAAAAGACGGTTTATGGATTCATCGGAAAGGAGCAACCCATGCCGAAGCAGGGATGCGCGGGGTGATCCCCGGTAACATGCGCGACGGCTCCTACATTGTGGTTGGCAAAGGAAATCCGCAAGCCTTGTGGTCAAGCTCGCATGGTGCCGGGCGCGCTCTGGGGCGAAAACAGGCCCAGCGCCAGATCTCAATGACGCATTTTAACGACAGCATGGACGGTATTGTGGCCCGCATTGATCGGACAACCCTGGATGAAGCGCCCGCAGCCTACAAGAACCTCGATACGGTGATGGCGCGGCAAAAGGATCTGGTCACCATCCTTCACCGCGTTCACCCATTGATCAACATCAAGGGATGATGAGGGCGCACAAGCACGCCTTTTTCAACCGCGCAACATGTCGACCCGAAAATGCTGCCGAAGGGTTGAAATAAGTGCCATCACCACCTCCAGTGCTTCCTTCAAGCGCCCCATCTCAACCCGATCCAGGGTTTCCGGCGCGACATAGTTGGTAATCTCTTCACCGGCATCGGCAGCGTCGATCTGAGACCGCAAGCGCATCCCCGTCAGCAGGGAAAAAGTCGCCTCAAGATCGGCCGTCTGTTTTTTATCGAGAACCCCTCGGGTTTTCAACTGACTTAATTTTTCCAGGGTACTGCCCCCAAAAATACCGACACTCAAGGCCAGGGTTTTTATCCCTTCGGTGATGGTGAAAATACCAGCTTTTTTCAGGTCTATCTTGCCGGCATGGGGGCCTTTGCGTTCCACTTTGACGCGCCCGAACCAGCCCAGCGGTTGGGAAAAATTGACTACATTCTGTGCCATACGCGTCATAAAAATGCTATTATTCTGAGCTTTTTCCAGAATAAATTGACGCAGTTCCTGTTCCAGCTGGCGATCACCACAGAGTCCACGCATATCAGACAGCATCCCGAAATTGACGATATTTTCACTACGGGGATTTTCTATCCAGACGTTGACCGTACGCTTCCAATCACTTAAGCTGCGGCGCCAGAAATCATTGCTGGCCATGATACCACCCGGACACTCAGGCACCCCGATGGCGATCAGGGCGTTGATCAATTCCCGGGAAAAATCTTCTATCTCTCTGAGCTCCTCAGCTGTTACATGGTCAGCGTAGATAATCGCATTATCCTGGTCAGTCTTTAAGGTCTGCTCTCGGCGCCCCTCACTGCCAAGGACCATGAAGGTGCTGTTTCTCCCCATATCAGGAAACCGCTGCTGTTTGAGCAATTGAATCAAACGATCGGTCAATTGATCGTTAATCAGGGCGATCAACTGTACCAGGTTGGTGGTGCCGACCCCATTGCGACGGAGGAAAACGATCAACTGCTCCCCTTCCGCGTTGATCCGGCGTAACTCCTCGATATTGCCGGCTTCATCGATGGATCTTAAGAGGTGCTGCGGGGAACGGTTCTGCAGGCGAATAATGTCGGATTCATTGATAAACCCGACCAGGGTATTATCTTCATCGACGACCCCGATGCGATGAATACGGTGACGAGACATGCGATAGAGGACTTCGAAGAGAGTGTCATCTTCTTTGACCGAGATGACCGGTGACGTCATAATAGCACTGACCTTGAGGGTACGTGGGTCGAGGCCATCAGCAACCACTTTACCGCGCAGATCGCGATCGGTCATAATGCCGACCGGTTGGCCCTGATCGTCACAGGCTATCAGGCTGGAAATCTTGCGTTCACGCATCAACTGGGCTGCGGCAATGACCGAGTCATTGATACTGCAGGTAATCAGGTTGTGGTGACAGTAATCCCGCACCGGCAAAAAAAATGTTGCCTCTTCAGACATTGACGCAACCTCCAGGGTCAAGTATCAGCACTGCCGTTTTGTTTGCGAGCGAACAGCCCGACTAAGGATCCCCCCTTGCGTGAGGGCTCAAGCCCTTCCTCGTAGAGCAAGATCTCCCAGTTGGAAAAAAGGTTGAGCAATTCACCCGGGGCAAATGAGATCTCCCGATTAACCGGCCCGAAACGCTCCTCCCCCGCCTGACTGAAGGTACGTACAACCATGTAGCCCCCGGGCCGTACAGCATCCTGCAATAGGGGCAATAGCGGGCGGTGGAGATAATAGAACTGCAACCCCAGATCATAGGAAGCCGGGGCAACCCGATAGTCACCGGTCTCCAGATCGGCGCACTCCACCGCAACCGGCAGGCCTTCCTGCGCCGCCACCCCACTGAGCAGATCGAGGGCGACCGGGGAAAAATCGACCGCGGTCACCTGATAACCAGCTCGCGCCAGAACCAGTGCATTGCGCCCCATACCGCAGGCAAGATCAAGAGCTTCCCCCAAGTCCGGTAGATGCGGCAGAACCCGCAATAACCAGTCGTCCGGTTGCCCTGCAGGCAAGGCCGCCTTTTCCTGCCAACGCTGATCCCACTTTTCGCGGCTGTACCTGCTGTCATTCATGGATCACCTTGTTGATCAGCAAAAAGCGGTTTAACGCACCTTTTTACGCCCCGGGATAGGACGACGCCGCCGTGCTTTTTCCGGCATTACCGCACTTTCTTCACTGCGCTCTTCCTTGGTACGCGCTTCGCTGACTTTGATGTAACGACCAGACAAATTGGTGCCATCGAGGGTATTAATAGCTTCGCGGGTTTCTTTGGCACTGGCCATGCGCACATAAGCCAGTCCCTTGAACTCACCGCGGGCATCACGTACCAGTTGCACCGACTGGACGCTGCCGCACAGGGCGAACAGCTGTTTAATTTCTTCCTCACTAATTTCGTAGGGCAGGTCACTGACGAAAATATCCCGATAGGCGGTGTTGCGTTTCATTCAGACTCCTGATACTGGTCAAAAGCGCTCGCATCTTCAGTCGGACGTTCCAGACTGATACGGCCAATTTTATTTGCGCGCAGATCGCGCAAGAACATTTCTGCAGCACGATGCAGATCGACCTCGCCCCCGCTGACCAGGCAACCACGGCCACGGCCAATCTGCTCCAGGAGGGACAGCGCAGCTCCCGATAAGTCCTCCAGCTGATAGCGATTCTTTACTTGCTGCGGGTAGTGTTCCCGCAAATAGTCCAGGGTCGCCAGCGCCACCTCAAGGGTCGCGTAGGCCGCTTCACCAAGGGCCCCGCTGGCGGCCAGTCGACCGGCTCCGCCAAGGTTGTCGAGGACCGGCCACAAGATGCCGGGAGTGTCGAGCAGCAGGATCCCGTTGCGCAGGTCGATCTGCTGGGTGGTGGTGGTAATCGCCGGCTTATCTCCGACTCGGGCCATTTTTTTACCGGCCAGGGTATTAATCAAAGTTGACTTGCCGACATTGGGGATTCCCACCACCATCACCCTCAGGGGCTTGCCGGCTTTGAATCGTTGCGCCAGCACGCTACGACAGAGTTTGGGAATCAAACCAACATCACGCCGGTCCTTGGCCTCCAGCGCCAGGGCTTTGACCTGCTGCTGCTTTTCCAGCAGGCGCAACCAGGCGCGGGTGATGTTCGGATCAGCCAGATCTTTCTTGTTAAGAATCTTGATGCACGGCTTCTGCCCGCGCAGACGCTCCAGCAGCGGATTGGAGCTGCTAACAGGCAGGCGTGCATCAAGGACCTCGAGAACCAGATCAACCTTCGGCAGGATCTCAATAATCTGCGCCCGGGCCTTCTTCATGTGGCCGGGATACCAGTCAATAATCATTTGTACTTTCGCCGGGAATCCCCGGATCAGCAACCTTCAGGCGAAGGCTCCCCATCAGTTTCTCATCTTCTGGATCAGGGCCAGGTCGGCCAGAACCAGCGCCGCCATGCTTTCGACAATCGGCACCGCGCGTGGTACCACACAAGGATCATGGCGCCCCTTGGCTTCGAGGGTCACCGGGTTACCGGTATAATCGACCGTCTGCTGGGCCAGACCAATCGTTGCCGGCGGCTTGAAAGCAACGCGAAACCAGACCGGCTCGCCATTGGAAATCCCCCCCTGAACGCCGCCACTGTTATTGGTCACTGTACCAAGGCGCTCACCTTTGCGAACAAATGGGTCATTATGCTCCGATCCGTGTCGCTGGGCACCGGCAAAACCGGAACCAATTTCAAAACCCTTGGTCGCCGGAATCGATAACATCGCATGGGCAAGCAGTGCCTCCAGGCGATCAAAGGCCGGTTCGCCCAGCCCCACCGGCAGGTTACGGCAGACACAGGTAATCACTCCGCCGACGGAATCCTTACTTTCCCGGGCGGCGACAATCTCCCGGGTCATCTTCTCTGCCGCACCCGGGTCAGGACAGCGGATGGCGTATTCATCAACCTGATCACGCTGGATCGTCTCCATGTTGATGGCAGCGCTGGCTTGTTGTCCGACGCCACTGACCCAGGCGACAATGTCAATGCCATAGTGTTCACGCAGAAACTTATCAGCAATCGCGCCGGCGGCAACCCGTCCGATGGTTTCCCGCGCACTGGAGCGCCCCCCCCCACTGGAAGCGTGAATCCCGTATTTCATCCGATAGGTATAATCAGCATGAGACGGCCGGGGAATCTCGCTCATGGAACCATAGTCAGCAGGACGCTGATCCTTATTTTTCACCAGCATCCCGATGGGGGTACCCAGGGTCAGACCCTTTTCAACCCCGGAAAGAATCATCACCTGATCAGCTTCGTTACGTTCCGTGCCGAGTTGGTTACCGCCCGGGCGACGCCGGTCAAGTTGACGTTGGATATCGGCTTCGCACAGGGACATCCGCGCCGGCACCCCATCGACACTGACTCCGACCCCGTAACAGTGGGACTCGCCAAAGGTACTGATATTGAATAGCCGTCCAAATTGACTTGACATCTTGCTCCCCTGCTTTTTTTGTATGACCAATTCTTTCGAACGTCAGGCCAGGTTATTATTGCGATGGATCATCTGCTAAAGACTTGCCGCTGCAGCATATCACAAGTTCTTCACTGGAAGCCATTTGCATTGCCAACAACGATCACAGCTGAATTCTTTTACTTTTTTCGCTTTTCTGCCTCACCGCAAGAGCTGAAAAAACAGTGTTTTAGCGTTTTTTTTATGCTACTATTCAGCCCATATTACATTCGATGGAGATGGAATCATGGCGGACGTGAGTAAATTTCTCGATGGGATTGGCGTTTTTCAAAAACAGCACTTTGGCGAAAACGCTGAACTCGCAACCTCTCTGGCTGCCGGTCAAAGGCCGCAGGCCCTGCTGATCGGCTGTTGCGATTCCCGGGTCGATCCGGCGCTGCTGACTGCCTGTGCCCCCGGTGATCTGTTTATTCTGCGCAATATTGCCAATCTGGTTCCCCCTTACGTTAAAAGCGATGCCAAAAGTGATGACTACCATGGTGTCAGTTCAACGATAGAATATGCCGTCTGCTATCTCAATGTCTCTGACATCATCATCCTGGGGCACTCCCAATGCGGTGGCATCAACGCCTTGATGAAGAGCGCCAAAGGGGAGATTGCCGGTGAATTCATCAGCAAATGGGTCAGCATTGCCGCTTCTGCTCGCGACAAGGTGCTGCAGGACCTTGTCGACGCGCCGGAGGAAAAACAGCTACGCGCCTGTGAAAAGGAATCGATCCTCGTTTCGTTAAAAAACCTGATGACTTTTCCCTGGGTGCGTGAACGGGTCAACCGTGGCCAACTGAGCCTGCATGGCTGGTACTACAATATCGGCACCGGCCAGCTGCGCTGCTACAATCAGTTAACTGCTGAGTTTGAAATCCTGGTTGAGCGTTACAGCCCCCCGACTGAAGGCCAAAAAGTCGACTAACATGACTCTTTCAGGTGAGAGCTAGGCATG
Source organism: Pelovirga terrestris (assembly GCF_014773365.1). Classification (GTDB taxonomy): domain Bacteria; phylum Desulfobacterota; class Desulfuromonadia; order Desulfuromonadales; family Geopsychrobacteraceae; genus Pelovirga; species Pelovirga terrestris. Next base: position 59,914 of record NZ_JACWUN010000006.1, on the reverse strand, counting down.
CTGATTCATCAACAACCGATTGCCGAACGCATCGCCTGGCTACAGGATCTCGCTCAACGTCACACCGCTGAGTTTCGCAGTCCTGATGCCAGCCTGGCCCGGGAATTTTATCTCGCCAAATACCCCACTGCGATTATGGTCCTTAAATGTATGGACGGGCGCATCAATATCCCGGTTGCTACCGGTACCCCGCCCGGCATCATCCAGCCCTTCCGTAACCTTGGCGGTATGTTTAACCTCGGCTGGCCGCATCTGGGAGAAGTCCTGGCGGCGGAAGTTCACCGCATGCTGGCGGCCGGCCACCAGGTTCTGTTTTTCATCACCTATCACTTTTCCCGTGGAGATGACCGCCGTGGATGTGGAGGTTTTGACTGTGATACTGCAGCTGCCCTCGCCCATTGCCGGGAAATCAAGCAACAGGCGGAATATATCTTTGGCAACCGCCACGGCACCATCTATCCTCTTCTCTGTGGCTATGAAACAGATGATGATGCCCTGATCCTGCATGGGGCTGAGGATGAACTTCTCGACCTGTCAACCCTTTCACCGGCTGACATACCAGCGCTGGATCACAAGATCGCAAGCATGTTTCCCGACATGCCGGAACAGATGCAGCACGACCTGCTCCCCTTGCTGCAGGGGAATATTAAGCGCATTGCCGAGGTACGCAACACCTGTCGGTTGCTGGATGTAGAACATCGGGAATGGATGATCTGCCTGGGGCGCGGCTTCGACTTTCTGCATACGCCGAATCTGGCACTGATTATTGGGCCCTACAGCCCGGACCTGGCAGATCCGATTCGTAAAGCGGCAGGGATTATTGAGGGGAATATGACTGCCGGACGGATTCCCGACGATGGCTTTTTGCTATTTACGTCGGTTCCCTACGAAGGAATCGGAATGGATCGCGCGCGCGCTGAACTGAAATCGCGCTTCCTTGCTAATTTTGCTGCCAACGTCATCGGTAGTGATTTTCCCCAGCTTGCAGCGCGCATGCACATCCAGATCGGCGTGCTTTCGTGGCGCTCACGCGCCCTTGAATTGTTGCCGCGATCTTCCTGAACAAGAGCCAAGGCAGGTATCTATGCACTACTGTCCTTGCCAGGGTCTGTCAATCCAGTGCTGAACAGATAGCAAGACAGAGCTATGGCTTGGATTTCTGGACCAGACGACCCCGTTGCACCCCCAGCAGGTTGAGCTCCTTGATCGCCTCGCCCTCCAGATCAAACCCCCTGGTGCCGGTTACGCCACGAATATCATCAATATTCAGTAAAGCGATCCGCAGGTCCTCGCGATTAGCTACTTCCGACCGATCAACGGTAGCCAGCATCAGGCTCGCCGCATCAAAGGCCTGAGCTTCGAGAATACTTGGCTCCTCACCATAGGTACTGCGGTACAGACTGACAAAACGTCGCACCTCCGGGGTCCTGCTATCGGCATAAAAAGCCTCAACAAATACCGCATTATCCAGAAAACGACCGGCACGATTGATCAGTTCCGGCGAATACCAACCATTGATCCCGAGCAACAGCACATCCTTGATGCCATAAAACATCAACTGCGGCGCAATCAGACTGATATTTTCAGCAAAATCGGGAATAAACAGGGAATGGAAAGGGGGCAGGGGATATTCGGGCGGTTCAAGGCCGCCTCTTTTTTCTTCAGAAATCGGTCGGCTGCGATTGGACCAGAGCAATTGCTCAATCTGCCCGCGAAAATCGGTGGTTCCCTCCGGGTAGCTGATAACATCAACCAGTTCCCCTCCACTACGGCGTACCATCGTTTCAAACAGCCGGGTCATCTGCTCGCCACTACGGGTCTGCGGACGCAACACCGAAAAACTGATGCGCTGGTCAGCTTTGGCATAATCGACCAGGGCCGCTACCTGCTGTTCCGCAGTGACCGTATCACGAAATATAAAGTTACCAACCTGAGGTAGCCCCTCGGTCTGCGCCAACGCCAACAGCGGCACCATCTGCCGCTGGGCTTCACGGGCTGCATCCATAGCATCAGCACTGAGCAGTGGACCGATAACGCCGATCACCCGATCTTCATTGGCCAGCCCGCTAACCAGACGGGCAGTGGGCACAGTGCCGGCGCTGTCACGGTAGATAAAACGCACGGGAAAACGGGTCTTATTGTGTTCTGCCAGAGCCAGTTCAAGGCCGTTTTTAACCATTTCACCATAAAAAGCATATGGCCCTGACAGGGGCAGCAACACCCCGATGGCGTTGCGATTGAGCCAGCCATCGTCCCGGGTACGTTGCAACAGATCCTCGGCTTCCTGCCAGTAAGGGAAAGGGACACCGAGCGCAAAGAGGTTTTCCAGCTGCTCTCTTGCCGCTTGTGAATTCTGCCGTGCCAGCGCCCGCCGGGCAAGTTGCAGTCGGGCATCCTGACCGATCTCTGTCCCCTGCCACATAAAAGCTGCTTCGGCCAGGTCAATATCAGACAAACGATTCTGCAGCAGCTGTCGCGCCCTTACCAGAACCGTCTCCCGGTCAGCCTCCAGGGCCAGTTCCTGGTGCACATAGTACAAGGCAAATAACGGCTGATCTTCAGCGATAGCTGCGCGGGCCAGAGATTGGAACAGAAGCCCCTGATCCGCCGGAGTCAAAGGCTCGCCGATCAGCGGTTGCAACATGCGCAGCGCTTCGGCACCATGGCCGGTAGCCCCCAGGGCGTGGCCATGGTGTAAATCGATCTCAGGGCTGCGTAACACCTCAGGGGTACGCTGCAGATAGAGAATGACCTCGGGATACTGCTGTCGCTCGGTCAGAATTCTACCGATCAAGGCAAAAGCACGGCCTGTGTCAATATTTTCAGGCGCGTTACGAATCTGTTCACGCAGTACCGCGAGGGCCTGATCATAGCGCCCCAATTGATAAAGCTCCAGGCCACGCTCAACCTCAGCGGCGGTTGCCACACTCGACCACCCCGGGCACAAACACAGGCCTAACAGCAAGAGAAACACAAAAGTGAATCGCTTCATCGGTACTCCATGTTGAAAGCGCTGCACCAACCAAAAAATGTCAGTCGAACAGTTCTTTCACCTTATCAAAGAAACCCTTCCCCTGGGGATGGATTTCTTCGCCACCAGCTTTGGCAAAATCTTCGAGTAGTTCTTTTTGACGCGCATTGAGTTTAGTGGGAACCTCGACCCGCAATACCACCAGCTGATCGCCACGGCCATAACCTTGCAGAGCGACAATCCCCTTGCCCGACAATTTAAAAATCTTCCCGCTCTGGGTCCCCGCCGGCACTTTAAGGTTGACCCGACCTTCAAGGGTGGGAACCTCGAGTTCGCAACCAAGGGCGGCCTGGACAAAAGAAATCGGCACCTCACAAATCACATCCTGACCATCGCGTTCAAAGATCGGATGTTTTTTGACGCTGATCACAACGTACAGATCACCAGGAGCACCACCCTGACTGCCCATCTCCCCTTCGCCACTAAGTTTCAGGCGGGTACCATTTTCCACCCCGGCGGGCACATTAAGGGGCAAGGTGCGCTTTTGTTTGACGCGACCACTGCCTTTACAATCGGGGCAGGGATCTTTGATCGTTTTTCCTTCACCGTGACAGTCAGGACAGGGGCGGGTCATGGTGAAAAACCCCTGCTGATAACGTACCTGACCGGCACCGCGGCAGGTTGAACAGGTCTGAGGTGAGGTTCCACTGCGAGCGCCACTGCCCTGGCAGCTTTCACACGGCTGACTGCGCGGCAGCTGCAGTTTCTTTTCGGCCCCAAATGCCGCTTCTTCGAAACTGATGGTCAGGTTGTAACGCAGGTCATCACCACGACGGCCACGTCCGGGGCGCCGTGAGCCACCGAAGATATCGCCAAAGATATCACCGAAAATATCCTCAAAAGGTGCGCCGCCGAAATCGAAGCCACCGCCTGAGAAGCCGCCGGCACCGTTAACCCCGGCGTGACCAAACTGATCATAGGTTGCCCGCTTCTGGGGGTCGGAAAGAACCGCGTAAGCCTCGGAGAGCTCCTTGAATTTATTTTCAGCTTCCTTGTTACCTGGGTTTTTATCCGGGTGGTATTGCACCGCTAAGCGCCGATAGGCTTTTTTTATTTCCGTTTCACTGGCGTTACGGTTGACTTCCAGGATCTCGTAATAGTCAGATTTTACCAAAATAATTATCCAGACAGAAAAAAGGCGAACGCCGACCAATGATCAGCAAGGTCAGCGTCCGGCCCGGTTAGCAATTTACTTCTTGTCGTCTACGTCCTCGAATTCGGCCTCAACGACGTCGTCCTTGGCTGAGTCCTCAGCTGTCGTCCCCTCGCTGCCGGGAGCACCGGCATCTTCCTGGCCCTGGGAATACATCACCTCAGCAAGTTTATGAGAAACCTGGGCGAGGGCCTCACTTTTTTTCTTGATCAGCTCCGCGTCATCCCCTTCAATCGCTTTTTTCAGCTCATCCAGGGCCTCCTGAATCTTTGCCTTGGTGTCACTATCAACCTTTTCACCATGCTCGGCCAGGGATTTTTCCGTTGTGTAAGCTAAACCATCAGCCTGGTTGCGGGCTTCAATCAGTTCACGTTTCTTTTTGTCATCACCGGCATGGAGTTCAGCATCCTTGACCATCTGCTGAATTTCTGCCTCGGATAAACCACTGGAAGCAGTGATCTGGATCGACTGCTCCTTACCGGTTCCCAGATCCTTGGCTGATACGTGCAGAATGCCATTAGCGTCAATATCGAAGGTCACTTCGATCTGCGGCACGCCGCGCGGCGCGGGGGGCAGACCAACCAGTTCAAAGTTTCCGATGGTCTTGTTATCATTGGCCATCTCACGCTCACCCTGGAGGACGTGAACCGACACCGCCGGCTGATTGTCGGCAGCGGTGGAAAACACCTGGCTCTTCTTACACGGAACCGTGGTATTCTTCTCGATCAGCTTGGTCATGACCCCGCCGAGGGTTTCAATCCCCAGAGACAATGGGGTGACATCGAGGAGCAGGACATCCTTGACATCACCGGTCAACACTCCACCCTGAATCGCTGCACCGATAGCAACAACCTCGTCAGGGTTGACTCCCCTGCTTGGGGTTCTGCCAAAGATCTCTTTGACCCGCTCCTGTACCGCCGGCATACGGGTCATTCCGCCAACCAGCACCACTTCCTGGATGTCGCCGGCTGACAGACCGGCATCCTTCAGGGCCATCTTGCAGGGACCCACCAGCTTGTCGAGCAGGCCGCTGCAGATACTTTCAAGCTTTGAACGAGACAGTTTGATGTTCAAGTGCTTCGGTCCCGACTGATCCGCGGTAATAAAAGGAAGATTAATGTCGGTCTCCATCGATGAAGACAACTCAATCTTGGCCTTTTCAGCCCCTTCCTTCAAGCGTTGCAGGGCCATCTTGTCGTTACGCAGGTCGATTCCCTGATCTTTTTTGAATTCATTGGCGACATAGTCGATGATCAACTGGTCAAAATCCTCACCACCAAGGAAGGTATCGCCGTTAGTTGACTTAACCTCAAAGACCCCATCACCCAGATCGAGAATGGAAACATCGAAGGTACCGCCACCGAGGTCAAAAACCGCGATGGTCATTTCGTTCTTTTTATCGAGGCCGTAAGCCAGAGACGCTGCGGTTGGCTCGTTGATGATACGCAGGACGTTAAGACCGGCGATCTTGCCGGCGTCCTTGGTGGCCTGGCGCTGGGAATCGTTGAAGTAGGCCGGCACGGTAATAACCGCATCGGTGACTTTTTCCCCAAGGTAGTCCTCGGCGGTCTGCTTCATCTTCTGCAGCACCATGGCTGAGATTTCCGGCGCGCTGTATTTCTTTTCCCGCACCTGGACCCAGGCATCGCCATTGTCCGCCTCAATAATCTTGAAGGGGCTGATTTTCATGTCTTTTTGTACGGCCTCCGAAGTAAACTTGCGGCCGATCAGACGCTTGATGGCAAACAGTGTGTTCTCCGGATTGGTCACCGCCTGACGTTTGGCCTGTTGACCAACCAGACGCTCACCCGACTCGGTGAATGCCACCATGGACGGGGTTGTGCGTGCCCCCTCCGAGTTTGCAATAACAACCGGCTCGCCACCTTCCATGATGGCGACGCAGGAGTTGGTGGTGCCTAAATCAATACCAATAACTTTACCCATGATGTTGTTTCCTCCCTAGATCCTTTTTCCCTGATATCAGGTAGTTTTGTTGTCATCGTCGGCTGCTGAAAGCTTTTGTTCCGGCGACTTTGCCACCAGCACAAAAGCTGGGCGCAGCAAACGTTCATTAAGTTGGTAGCCCTTCTGCATCTCCACCATCACCGTGTTAACCGGATGGTCAGCTGACTCCAACTGCCCCATCGCCTGATGATAAGCGGGGTCAAAGGGTTTGCCGACAGATTCAATGGTCTCCACCCCGAACCGGCTGAGCACCTGGTTGAACTGGGTCAGGGTCATGCGGACGCCCTCAAATAGCCCCCCGCTGTCTTCGGCTTTATCCGAATGTTCCAAGGCCCGTTCGAGATTGTCAATCACCGGCAGAATATCACGCAGGATTCCTTCATTAGCAAACTTGGCAGTCTCTTCTTTTTCGCGGGCTGTGCGTTTGCGCAGGTTGTCCATGTCCGCAAGGGTTCTTAGATACTGCTCATGTAACCGCTGCTTCTCTTCAAGGGCTTGGGTCAACTGCTGCTCCAGATCGCTATTTTCCACGAGGGGTTCAGCCTCGGGCTGAAGACCCTCGGCAGGGTTCTCGGCAACCTGATCTGCTGCACTTTGTTCGGTCTTTTTACCCACAGTCATTCATCTCCTTTTTGATGTATTTATTCCGCTTCCCGATCAAGCACACGGCTAACCAATTGGGCGGTAAAATCAACAATGGGCACAACCTGGGAATAGTCCATACGCATCGGTCCGACCACACCCAGAGCGCCTATCGCACCTTTTCGATTGGAAAAATTCGCTGAAATGAGGCTGCAACCCTTCAAATCGACTTCACTGCCGATAAAAATCTGCACTCCCTGAGCTGACTGGCTGCGATCGAGTAAGTCTATCAGAATTTTTTTGCTTTCAAAGGTCTGGATCAGACGCCGCATCTGATCCGGCGACGAAAATTCAGGCTGCTCCAACATCAACGAGGTACCGGTAACGTAGAGTTGATCCTCAATCTCGTCCTGCAGGGCGGCAAAAGACAAGCTCAAGGCTCTTTTGCGTAACTGATCATAGAGAGTCATTTCATCCTGCATCTCTTTTTTCAGTTTTTCCCGCACCTGGTTAATGGTCAGTCCATTAAGCTCTCGATTCAGATAATTGCTGATTTTTTCCAACTCGCGCTGATCAATATCAGCAGTAGCCGAGATCACCTTGTTTTGTACCAGTCCGGTTTCAGACACATAGATCACCAGCAGACGGCCATGGGACAAACGGACGAATTCTATCTGACGGAAGACCGTGGTTGCAAACTTCGGCACCATCACCAGCCCTGCGTATTTGGATAAACCCGAAAGAATCCGCCCGACCTCCTGCATGATATCTTCCATCTTCATGCCGGAAAAACGGTAGCTACTTCGTAACTGCTTCTTTTCCTTGTCGCTCAAATCACGAATCTGCAACAGGGAGTCGATATAATACTGAAACCCCTTTTCCGTCGGAATCCGCCCGGCCGAAGTATGAGGTGAGCAGAGCAGACCCATCTCTTCAAGATCAGCCATGACATTGCGCACCGACGCCGGTGACAGGTTAAAGTGATGCCTGCGACTAATGGCACGACTGCCTACCGGCTCTGCGGAAGCAATATAATCCTTGACGATCGCTTCCAGGATTTTCTGGCTACGCTCATTCAATTCAGCCATCAACACAACTCCACCATACCCTGACCCATTTATGTTAGCACTCAACCAGCTCGAGTGCTAATACCGCAGATTAACAACGCTAATACCCTTTGTCAAGATCTAACCGGGCAAAGCGCCGACCAGGCCGCATGGACTCTTTAAAAAAAGGACGCGATCAGATGATCATAGATCAACCAATGCTGTGGCAGCAGGACCACCCGCCCATTATCGAACACCAAAGAGCCCTGCAACTGAGCAAGGGCGTCTGGAAAAACCTGTTGTAAAGATTCACCAAAACGCTGCTCAAAAGCCGCCAGACCAAGGCCATCGCTGGTGCGCAGGGCAAGATAAGCGGTCTCGGCCATTGCCCCTTTACGGTCAAACTGCTCAAGCAATTCAGCGGGGTCTGCTCCTGCCTCCAGGAACTTGCGATAACGCACCAGATCGGCCGGCACATGCCGGCGTGCACCATAGCCGGATTCAACAAAACTGTGGCCCCCCGCACCGACAGCCAGACACGTGCGTCGCTGCCAGTAGCACTGATTATGCCGACAGCGATGTCCTGGACGGGCAAAGTTCGACACCTCATAGTGTTCGTAGCCGGCGGCGGTAAAACGTATGCGCAAGAACTCGTACTGACCGGCGTACTCCTCATCATCCGGTACTTTGAGCTGCCCCTGAAGGCGCCACCGAGCAAATTCGGTTCCTTCTTCAATGGTCAGTCCGTAGACTGAAATGTGTTCAGGTTCCAGTTGCAACAGCTGGTCGATCTCTCGCTTCAGATCATTGCTGTTCTGCCCCGGCAGGGCAAACATCAGATCGAGGCTGATATTATCAAATCCGGCAGCGCGAGCGGCGGTCACAGCAGACTGGGCCTGTTGACCGTCGTGACAGCGCCCAAGCTGCTGCAGTTGCCGGTCATCAAAAGACTGAATACCGATAGATAAACGATTAACACCGAGCTGGCGTACCTGCTGAAGATAATTGCCGCCGAAGGTGGCGGGATTAACCTCAAGGGTTACTTCCGCCGTGGCGTTCAGACCAAACAGGTTATGGCAGGTCCCCAATAACTGGGCCAACTGTTTGGCCGTGAGCAACGACGGGGTGCCACCGCCAAAGTATATGGTATTCAGTGGGCTGAAGGTCTGATCGTCTCCAGAGATCAGCGTTAAATGCCGACACAGCAGATCAACATAGATGTCACGCTCGCCGGTGCCGGCCGTCGTTGAAAAGAAATCGCAATAGCGGCAACGCTTGCGGCAGAAGGGAATATGGAAATACAGAGAGCTCACGGACAATCAATCCCTTATCGGCAATCTGACAACATCAGATCTGGTAGACCGCACCATGGCGTGAAAAATCAACGGCCCTGCGACCGATCATACTTGAACAATCCCGCACTGATAAGCTAAATTCCTTATCTTTGAGCAGTATCGTTGTCATTGCGACCTGGCTGCTGTCACTACCATCGCTGAGGGGCGAAACGTTGCGCCAACAAACCGAAAATCACAACCGGAAACCAATGCCCGTGATCAATCCTGGACCAGGCGATACTGACCGCAAACAACTTGGCTTTGTCTGGTTTTTTACCCTGATTGCCCCCTTTGCCCTGTCTCTGGGGCTATTGGTGCTGTTTTACCTCGAACACGGCTGGCCCTTTGTGAAAACCCTGCTACTGACAGCAGCAGCGGTATTTTTTTTCTTTGGTCGCTTTGTCATTCTGAGTGGCAGCTCCAGCACAACAGGCGAAACCTACAGCGCTGTCGATGACGTGATGCAAGAGGCCGTTCAACAAGCTGCGCGCTTTTTCTCTTCCGGGGAGCTTGCCTTTCTGGTGTTTTACATGGACGTGATGGTGGCTTGTCTGCTCGCTTTCCATATCGGCTTTTTGTACCGTCTGCCGCTGCTTGGCAACAAGCTGGAAGAATTACAGGAAGACGGGAAATTTATTCTTGCCAGCAATCCGTGGATGAAAAGCGCCACCTTTGCCGGCATTGTTGCCTTCTGCGTCTTTCCACTGGCGGCCACCGGCAGCGTCGGCGGTTCCATTTTTGGGCGGCTGCTGGGGATGTCCCGCCTCGGCACCTTTTTCGGTGTTGTAACCGGCAGCGCGGTTGGCTGCTCGCTCATGTACTTTGGAGCCACCCTGATCAATCGCTATCTTGATCGCGACAACCCCTGGCTGACTATCGGTGGTATCGTCTTTGTGGTTCTGATGATTCTCTGGCTCAATCAACGCTACCGCAAGATGAAAGCTCAATGGAGAAGCGACCTTGCCTCCCGGCATCATGAAAAATAACGGCCCAAGTCTGGCTGTCTGCCCGAACAACTTGAGTAAAGGGGCTAACCAGATACCCAAATAGTCATGGGGCCAGAGGTGAAACTCACCCTGGCCCCATGACCCTTCAGCTTACAATCTCAACCGACAAGTAAATAACTCTGTATTATTCATTGTAACTATTCACCACTGTCCTTGCGCAGGGTCGGGGTTTCTGTGGCAAGGGTGTTTGTCGCCATGGACGGCGACAACAAGCGGTCAGGGATGACGAAAAGCGTCCCTTGACACAGGAACCCCGATCCAGGACTGGATAGCTACTATTCGTTTAACGCAGGAGTAATTGGCTGCTGAGGATCCCGGACCCGTAACTGTGAACGCTCCTGCCGTTGTTCCCCGTCAAGTTCGCGACGTTCTTGGCGCAATTGCAGCCGTTCTGATTGATTCTGCTCAGCCCGCTGCCGCTGCATTTGCTGATTCGATTCGACCCGCTGTTGTTGCATTTCACGATGTTGTTCCACGCGCTGCTGCTGCATCTGCTGTTTTTGTTCAACCCGCTGCTGCACGGCTTGCGGCGCCCCGCTACTTCCTGCGGCACCAACTCCGCCGCCGCCACGACCGCCACCGGGGGCCGCCAGCACCGGCACAGACAAACAGGCAACGACCATCCATACCAAAACTACGCGATTGCTCTTTTTCATTTTTTAATCCTTTCATGACCAAGTTGCCAGTCCTGCCGTAAACGCTCACGACTCACCGCGAGCAGCTGCAATCACGAAGAAGTGATTGCAGCCGTCATAGATTCAATCGTGCGGAACATCCATCTCAGGTTTCGGGATGATCTTTATCCTCGTGCAGACGTTGATGACGCGCTGCTTTGGCAAGAAAATGGGCACTGACCGGAGCGGTGATAAACAGAAACAGAGTGATCAGCACTTCGTGCAGGCTTAAGCCTTCTTTGAGAAAGCTGAAATAAATGGCCGAGGCAATGGCCATGCTGCCAACCCCCAGAGTAGTTGCCTTGGTCGGTCCATGCAGACGAGTGAAAAAGTCCTGCAGGCGAAACAGACCGATGGAGCCGGCCAGTGCAAAAAAGGCTCCGATTATCAAAAAGAAAGAGACCAGAATCTCCACAACGATCATGTCAAACTCCTCGATTTATTCAACGATATCGCCACGCATCAGGTACTTGCTGGTCGCCACCGTACTGATAAAACCCATCACGGCAATAATCAACGCTGCCTCGAAGTAGGTTGCCGTATCAAAATAGATACCCAACAATACAAACAGGGCTAACGCGTTGATATACATGGTATCCAATGCCAGGATCCGATCCGGCAGGCTTGGCCCCTTGAACAAACGATAGAGGTTCAATAACTGGGCCAGAGTCATAAACACAAATGCGATCACCAGGGCGACATTCAGCATGTGAAAATCTCCTTGAGAGTGGCTTCATAGCGGGACTTTATCTGAGCAATCGCCGCTTGCTCATCGGGCACATTAAGGCCGTGAACGATCAAGGTCTTATGGTCAGCACTGATTTCACTCGATACGGTTCCCGGAGTCATGGAAATAACGTTGGCGAGGATAGAAATCACCATCGGATCATCAATATCAAGGGGTACCTCAATAAACTTGGGTTGCAGAGTTGAAATATCGGGCTTAAGAATCAGGCGCACCACATTGATGTTGGACATGACGACATCATAAACAAAAGTCATGAAAAAGAACCTTAGAAACAAGCGGCGCTTGCAAATCCGCGGGCGCTCCGGCCAGAAGCGATTAGTAAACCAGGGGATCATGATTCCCAGCAGGGTACCAAGCAGAATATGGCCAAAGGAATAGGTGTTATTGAGTAACAGCCACAAAACAATCAGCGCAACGGTCATTAACGGATGAGGGATCCAACGGTTACCTTGCATTAGCGACCTCCTGCTGACATCAATGCAGCTACGGCATCACTACCGAGTACCGCCTCTATGTAATAAACCGGCTGGCTGATCTGGGCTGCGACAGCGTAGCCGAAATCACTTAAGGGACCACCGAACAATACCAAAAGTGGGCTGATCGCCAGAAGAATCAATACCGGGAAGACATAGCCGGCACTGTAACGCGGGATATTGGCATGAGGTTCCTTGGAAAAGGCGTCGACACCACTGTCATCAAGAGGTATGGTTTTCCAGAAGATCACACTACCGGCACGCCCGAGGGCGATCAGCCCCAACAGTCCACCAATCAGTACCAGCGACCAGATCCAGGGTGCGGCAGCATGGGACTGTACCCCCATCAGCATCGTCACCTTGGCAGTAAATCCGCTTAACGGCGGCAAGCCGCCAATCGCCACTGCGGCGCCTAAAAACAACAGTCCCAGTAACCGTTCCTGCCCAACCGGCCGATCAGGAGTCAAGGCCGCACCGGCATCAAGACGTTGCTGGCGGATCATATCCGCGATCAGAAACATGGCGGCGGTCATAAAGGTGGTATGAGGCAGATAGACAATGGCTGCTGCGATAGCATCGACACCGAAGGTACCGATCACGGCCAGCAGGGTGCCGACCGAAGCGACCACCATATAAGCAATTGTCTGGCGCAGGTCACGACTGGCGACAACGCCGATAGAGCCGGCGACCAGGGTTACCAGCGCGACCGGTAGCAGCCACGGCTCAAGGACATTGGCAGCAACTCCGGCGTGATCTCCAAATATCAATGTGTAAACGCGCAGGATGACGTAAACCCCAACCTTGGTCATGACCGCAAACAGGGCGGCCACCGGGGCGCTGGTAAAGCCGTAGGCGTTGGGCAACCAGAAATAGAGTGGAAGCAGTGCCGCCTTGAGGGCAAAAACCCCGAACAGGATCAACCCGCCAGCCTGCAGCAGCGCCGCATTATCGGACGGGGCGTGAGCCAGACGTACCGCCATATCTGCCATATTTAAGGATCCGAGCAGGCCATAAAGGATACCCACCCCGATCAGAAACACACTGGAACCCACCAGATTAAGCATAACGTAGTGCATGCCGGCCTTGGTGCGTCGGGCACCGCCGCCGTGCAGCACCAGCCCGTATGATGCCAGCAGCATGATCTCGAAAAAGACGAAGAGATTAAAAATATCACCGGTCAGAAAGGCACCGTTGATGCCAAGCAGCTGAAACTGAAACAGGGCGTGAAAGTTTTTCCCCTGCTCATCGGTGCCTTTCACCGCATACAGCAGACAAAGAAAAGCCAGCAGGGAGGTAATAAAAATCATCATCGCACTTAACCGATCGAGTACCATGATGATGCCGAAAGGTGGACTCCAGTCACCAAGGACATACATCTGAATCGGACCGGTAGCCGCCTGATACAATAAGGCACCGGTAATCAGAGTTACCAGCAGGGAACTGATCAGCCCCAGGGTACGATGCAGGGCCATACTGCGATTTACTGCAAGAACGATGATCGCTCCCATCAACAATGGCAGCAGCAAGGGAGCAACTATCAAATGGTTCATGATTCGTTCTCCTTGCGACCGTCAACATGATCGGAGCCAAGCTCACCACTGGCCCGCAAGGCCAAAACCACGACAAATGCGACCATGGCAAAACCGATAACAATGGCCGTCAGTACCAACGCCTGGGGCAAAGGGTCTGCATATTGGGCGCGCTCAGGCGAAATAACCGCCGGCAGATTGGTGTGCAGCCGCCCGCTGACAAATAAAAACATATTTACCGCGTAACCAAGCAAGGTCAAACCGAGAATCACCGGAAAGGTTCGCCCTCGCAGCATCAGATAAACACCACAGGCGATCATCACGCCCAGACAGATGGAAAACAACAGCTCCATTTAGTGTGCTCCTTCTTTTTTTTCTTTGGCTTTTTGCACGCTGGCGGACACGATTTCGGCATCCTTCGAATTCATCGATCCCAGCTTCACCAGTATGAGCATCACCGAACCGACCACCGCCAGAAACACGCCAAGGTCGAAAGCGATAGCGCTGGCCACCTCAAATTTGCCAACCAATGGCCAGGTCAGGTAAGTAAAACTGGTGGTCAAAAACGGGTAACCGATCACCCAGCTGCCAACCCCGGTCAACACCGCGATCACCAAACCCCAGGCCATAATGATGTGATTATCGACAGTCAGCCGTGGGCGGGTCCAGACAATCCCGCTGGAAATATACTGGAGGATCAGTACCGACGCGACGATCAGGCCGGCAATAAAACCGCCGCCCGGTTCATTGTGTCCACGCAGGAAAATATAGGCGGCAAACAATAGCGCCAACGGCATCAATGGCCGGGTAATCTGCGCCAAAATCATCGGAAAGCGATCCTGAACCCAAGGGCGTCCCAGCGCGTCAATTCCGGGTGCGGTCAGCTCAAAATTATGCAGCATGGCGTAAATCACCAGGCCGGCAATCACCAGCACGGTAATTTCACCCAGGGTATCAAACCCCCGAAAGTCAACCAGAATGACGTTAACCACATTGGTACCACCGCCACCAGGCTTGCTGTTCTCGAGAAAATATCCGGCAATGGTATCGTAGGGACGTGACAGTACCGCCAACATCAGAGCCGCAGCTCCACCGCCCGCCAGCACAGACAAGCCGATATCACGTCCGCGTCGAACACTGCTCGACTCCACCGGAGTGGTGCGCGGCAGCAGATGCAGCGCCATCATCAGCAGAATAATAGTGACCACCTCAACGGAAATCTGGGTCAGGGCGAGATCCGGTGCCGAAAATCGGATAAAAGACAGTGAAACGATCAGTCCGACAGAACCGAGCATGATAATCGACAAAATCCGGTTACGATGATTCACCACCGTTGCCACAGTACAAACGATCAACACCAAGCCCATGATCAGGGTTACCGGATCGACTGACGACATGGCCAAAGGACCGATAAAAGGCACACTTGACCCAAAAAACGGACTCGCGCCCAGCACGAACACGGCTCCTACCAGCAGGGCAATGTAACGCTGTAATGAGCCGTTTTCCATCAGGCCGGTCAACGTTCTGCCACCCTGTACCAGGCCACGGATAAGGGCCTCAAAAGTCGCTTTTCCGTCACAATAGCGCATACACCAACGGTGGGAATCAAACAGGCGCAGGCGCTGCAGATAAAAAACGGCGCCACCAGCCAGGGCAATGACACTCATCGCCAGCGCCATGTTGAGACCATGCCAGATGGCAATGTGGTAGTCGGGGGTCGCTGCGCCGAGGATGCTGCCGGCAGCCATATTGACCATAGGCGCCGCCAGGGTCATGGGGAACAGGCCGACCAGAACACAGAGGGTCATCAGAATTTCGGCCGGCAGACGCATGCCGTGGGGTGGCTCATGGGGCTTTTTCGGCAGATTGGTGAAGGGCTCCTTGAAAAAAACGTCATGCACCATGCGGATCGAGTAGGCCACGGCAAAAATTGCCGCCAGAGTAGCCCCGAGCGGTACGATCCAACTGAAAGCACCGAACAGGTTGGGCTCCAGGGTTTCCGCCAGAAACATTTCTTTACTCAAAAAGCCGTTAAACAGGGGGACTCCAGCCATGGATGCACTACCGATCATGGTCAGGGTGCCGGTAATCGGCATATACTTCCATAAGCCCGACAGCCGTTTCATATCACGGGTACCCGTCTCGTGATCGATAATCCCGGCAAGCATGAACAAGCCGGCCTTAAAGGTGGCGTGATTGAGGATGTGAAAGACCGCGGTAAAAGCCGCCAGCGGGCTGCCGAGCCCAAGCAGCAAGGTAATCAGGCCGAGGTGGCTGACCGTGGAATAGGCCAGCAGCCCCTTAAGATCATCTTTGAACATGGCCATGTAAGCAGCAAACATAAATGTGATCAGACCAACGGGCGTCACAATATAAAACCACAGGGAACTGCCTGATAGTACCGGAAACAGTAGTGCCAGCAAAAACACTCCGGCCTTGACCATGGTTGCAGAATGAAGATAAGCACTCACCGGCGTCGGTGCCGCCATGGCGTGAGGCAGCCAGAACTGGAAGGGAAACTGTGCCGACTTGGTAAAGGCGCCGAGCAGGATCAGAATAAGGGTGATTGGATAAAGGTGATGGGCATGAATAATCTCTTTTGCAGCCAAAATGGTTGTCAGTTCAAAACTACCGACGATATGACCGAGCAGAAGAAAGCCGGCGATCATTGCCAAACCGCCGCCGCCGGTAATCACCAGGGCCTGACGTGCCCCCTCACGGGCATCGGTACGGTAGCTCCAGAAGCCGATCAGCAGAAACGAGCTGATACTGGTCAATTCCCAGAACATCATCAGCAACATGATGTTTTCCGACAGAACGATCCCCAGCATTGATCCCATAAACAGCAACAGGTAAGAATAAAAACGCCCCATCGGGTCATCAGCTGAAATATAAAAACGGGCGTAAAGAACAATCAGCAAACCGATGCCGAGGATCAAAAAAGCAAACATGAAACCAAAACCGCTGACCCGAAAAGCGAAATTCAGTCCAATAGCGGGAATCCAACTCCAACTCGCCAGCGGCATCTCGCCATTAAAGACCGCCGGTGCTTGCAGCAGCAACAGCAGCATCGAGATGCCGGCGATTGCTCCAGCACTCAAAGCATTCAGATTGCGACTGCGAAACAGGGAGGGGATGAGCGCTCCTAACAAGGGGAGCAAAGGGATCAATGCAAGAGTCATTAGTTCATCCTTCTCGGGCTTTGCATTTGTTACCAAAGACGATTCAATGGTATAAAAAATACCGTCCAAAAAGGTATTCAATTCGGGGAGCAAAAGCAAGAATTATCGAAACCACTGTTTGTAAAACGCTACTATACGATGGCACACTGGTGGCGGAAAACAGCCTCTATGGGCTGTTTTCATCAAATTACCACAGAGAATTGGGGCATTACTTATTGTCGATATCCCCAGTGAAAATAAAACACTTTTCTATCTGACCCAGGGAGATCTTTTCATGAAACAACTGCGCTGTGCCGCCATTCAGTTCAACATTGCTCTGGGAAACATCGACAGCAACCGCAAACAGGTCGCTGCCGCTCTGCGGCGGGTCGCTGCTGCCAATGGTCAGCTAGCCGTCCTGCCTGAGATGTGGAGCACCGGCTACGACTACCGCCACCTACCCACCCTGGCCCAACACACCCCCGAGATTGTCACAGATTTGCAACAACTATGCGCAGAACTGGGGTTGGTCAGTGTCGGCAGCCTGCCGGAGTTGAGCGCTGGAAAAATCTACAATACCGCCTATGTCATTGATCATGGGAAAGTCGTCGGCAGCTATCGCAAGCTCCACCTTTTTTCCGCCATGGGTGAGGACCGCCACCTCGGCTCGGGCAGTCGGAGCCTCGTCGTTGACACCTCTGTGGGCAGAGTCGGCGTTGCCATCTGCTATGATCTGCGTTTTCCAGAGCTTTTCCGCAAGCTTGCGCTGGAAGGGGCCGAAATCATCTGCGTCCCGGCGGAATGGCCCAAGCCACGAGGGGAACACTGGCAGACCCTGTTACGTGCCCGGGCGATAGAAAATCAACTTTTTGTCGTTGCCGCTAACTGCTGTCGGGTGCAGGGAAAGCTGGATTTTTGTGGCCTCAGCCGTATCATCTCGCCACTGGGAACGATCCTCGCAGAAGCCGCAGAAGAGGATATCGAGCTGATCGCTGATTGTGATGTTGCAGAAATGCAGATCTATCGCGATCAGATCAAGATCCTGCATGATCGGCGCGCCGATATTTACGGCACCCCTTAACGAACAAGTGTGAGCACAGACTAGGGAGCCAAACGCTGCGCACTCTGACGATAGGCCGGTGGCACCTGGTTGAGGCTGTCGGCAAAATGCAACACCCCGGCAGCATCAACATAGATATAGCGCGACGAAGCCTCCTCATCAGAAAAATCTTTTTGCACCTCAATAGTCTGGCCGATGCGGTCATCGGTGCGCCCCAAGGTCAGTAACCGCGAACGAAAATCACGATAAAAAACCTGGACCTCCTTTAATACAGGAGTGGTAAAGTGGCGTTTTATCGCCAGTTGATCGATCATCACAACCAGTATCAGGGCCAACACCACCCACAAGATAAAACGAATAAATTTCAACCTGCTGCCTCCCACCATAAAAAATCTCAACATCGCTGAACAGAACACATCATACGCAACGGAATTGTCTGGCTGCAAGCTATTCCATTTTCACCATAATTATGCAAGAATTCGCATCGGTATTAAACGAATGCATCGCTTGAAGGAGTCAACGATTATTATGAGCACCACCGATTACGATGTCATTATCATTGGCGGCGGGCCGGCGGGAATGACTGCCGGTCTCTACGCATCGCGCGCTTGTTTAAAATCCCTGATGATCGAAAAAATGATCCTTGGTGGCCAGATGATGACCACCACTTTGGTGGAAAACTGGCCCGGTTATCCTGGCGGTATCGAAGGACCGGAACTGATGATGCGTTTTCAGGAGCACAGTGTTGAGTTCGGTCTGGAAATCGCTTACGGCACCGTCGAAAAGATCATTGACAATGGCGCCAGCAAAACCCTGTTGGTTGATGGCAAGGAAATGACCTGCAAGGCAGTGATCGTCGCTACCGGAGTGATTCCGCGTAAACTGGGAATTGACGGCGAAGCCGCCCTGGTTGGCAAAGGGGTCTCCTATTGTGCCACCTGCGACGGCGCTTTTTTCCGCAACCAGCCTATCGCCGTGATCGGTGGTGGCGACACAGCCGCAGAAGAAGCTTTATTTTTAACGCGCTTTGCCAGCAAGGTCTACATGGTGCATCGTCGCGATCAGTTGCGTGCCACCAAAATTCTTCAGGAGCGTATTTATGCCAACGACAAGATCGAAATGGTCTGGAACTCCGTAGTCGAAAAATTTATATCGGACAACAGCGGTCTTACCGGAGCCGTTTTGTGCGATATGAAAACCGGTTCGTGCCGTCAGGTTGAGCTAAACGGCATGTTTGTTGCCATCGGGATTACCCCTACAACTCATTTTGTCAAAGGACTGCTTCACCTGGATGAAGATGGTTATATCCGTTGCGGCGAAGATACCATTACCAATGTTCCAGGAATCTATGCCGCCGGCGACTGCCGTACTTCGGTCCTCAAACAGGTTTCCACTGCTGTTGGCGATGGCGCTGTTGCTGCTATCATGGCAGAAAAACTGATCTACGAACTCAATCAAGCGTCCTGATTGTCAAAGCTCAAGAACGTTTATTACAGTCTGACATAAGAGCAGGAAGGGGGGGGACATGCTCGCTAAAGTTACATCCGGAGCCCTGATCGGCATTAATGCCTACCCGGTGACCGTTGAAGTCGATATCGCTCAGGGGTTGCCGCAATTTGCTACGGTCGGCCTGCCCGAAGGTGCCGTTAAAGAGAGCAAGGACCGAGTCAAGTCAGCTATCAAGAATTCCGGTTACGAGTTTCCAGCGCGGCGCATCACCATCAATCTTGCTCCCGCCGATATCCGTAAGGACGGTGCCGCTTTTGATCTTCCCATTGCCATCGGCCTGCTGGCCGCCACCGGCATTGTCGATGCCGAACGCCTGAAAAATTTCATCCTCCTTGGTGAACTGTCCCTTGATGGTCAGGTCAAGCCGGTGCGCGGGGTTCTGCCAATTGCCGTTGTCGCCCGCGACTGGGGCGATCAAGCGCTGATCCTGGCGCTGGACAATGCCGAGGAAGGGGCCATCGTCGCCGGGCCGGCTATCTATCCGGTGCGCGATCTGGCTGAAGCTGTCTGCCTGATTAACGGCGAAAAAGAATTCTCCCCCTTCGCCATGCCTCCAGCTACGTTGACAACCTCACTAACCACTGACGCTGAGGATTTTGCTGAAGTGCGCGGCCAGGAGCACGTCAAGCGCGCCCTTGAAGTCGCGGCGGCCGGCTCCCACAACATCCTGATGAGTGGGCCACCCGGGTCCGGCAAAACCATGCTGGCGCGGCGCCTCCCTACGATTTTGCCTGATTTTTCTTTTGAAGAAGCGCTTGAAACCACCAAGATTCATTCCGTCGCCGGCCTACTGTCGCGCAACAATGCCCTGGTGCGTCAGCGCCCGTTCCGTTCCCCCCATCACACTATTTCCGATGCCGGACTGATCGGTGGAGGCTCGTACCCGCGGCCTGGTGAAGTCTCCCTGGCCCATCGCGGCATTTTATTTCTCGATGAATTTCCCGAGTTTAAAAAGAACGTGCTGGAGATGTTGCGGCAACCCCTGGAAGACGGCCAGGTCAGTATCAGTCGCGCGGCGTTGAGCCTGACCTATCCGGCCGACTTTATGCTCGTTGCTGCCATGAACCCCTGCCCCTGCGGCTTTTTGGGAGACACGGTGCACGACTGCACCTGCACCCCGCCGCTACTGCAGCGTTACCGCAGCAAACTCTCCGGCCCGTTGCTCGACCGCATCGATCTTCACGTCGAGGTGCCTCGTGTCACCCACAAGGATCTCACCGATGTTGCCGCCGGTGAAGCAAGTGGCGCCATCCGTGAACGCGTCAACCAGGCCCGCGATCGCCAGCGCCGGCGTCTTGCTCCCTTCGGCCTCCACGCCAACAGCCAGATGCAGGCGCGCCATATCCGCCGCTTCTGTAAACTCGACGCGCATGGCGACGCCCTGTTGGAACAGGTTACCGACAAGCTCGGTCTGTCAGCCCGCAGTTACACCCGTATCCTCAAGCTCGCGCGCACCATCGCCGATCTGGCCGGCAGCGACCAGATCGGCCGGATACACTTAAGTGAAGCGATTCAGTATCGGGGGCTGGATCGAAAAACAGGATGAAAGATCCAGTTCCGCTCAGATTGGCTTCTTTGCCCCCGGTGTCCCAAGGATCAAAGCGATTTACTGGATAACGTCCTTGTTTAGGTTTAAACTGACGCAGGGATAGTTGCCTTCGACGCCGAAATGACGATTGCAACGATGGAGTTCAACATTCAAATCCTCTAGAAAAGTTCTGAGGTTTTGCGGCACGGGTGATGTGATTTTCACAGGGGTATTGGTGAAGGGATCGTCAAATGCCAGCTGCCGGCAGTGCAGAAACAGCCGGGGCAGGTTATCGGGGCAGGGGCCGCAGTAACGGCGATCACCAAAAAGGGGATGGCCGATTTGCTGAAACTGGCGGCGAATCTGATGCTGGCGCCCAGTCTTTAATTCAATCTGCAGCAGGGAGGCACTGTCATTGGCGGCCAGCACCAGATAACTGGTGACCGCTGTTTTGCTTTTGCCCTTGGCTGGAATCTCAGTAGTTATGGTGCCGGCAGTGGTAAGGTTCCCTTTGACCAACGCCAGATAGGTTTTTTTGACCGGTGCGTTCATCATCATCTTGCCAAGTACCGAACAGCTCTTTTTCCCCTTACCGAACAGCACCACGCCGGAAGTTTCACGGTCAAGGCGTTGAATCGGTGCCGCCACGAAGGGTTCTCCGCGCCGATGGAGCAAGCCTGCCACTCGCGCCGTCAAATTATCCTCTTCATGCCCCTGTCCGGCATGAGTCGCCAATCCCGATGGCTTATCGAGAATGAGCAGATGCTCGCTTTCGTACAGAACCGTTACCGACATCTTTTCGCTTAGTGTCAGTAAATCGACGAGGCGGCGACTGTCTGGCAGGATGATGTGCTCGCCAGCAACTAATGCACCAGCGGTATCCTCACTGCGGCAGATTTTTCCATCTTTCACCAGCTTGCGTAGATAAGCTGCTGGAGCCGCCGCAACCCGCTGCTGGAGAAAATCTTCCAGCGATAAACCGGCTTCGGTGGTGGTGACGATCATTTTAGCCATGGAATTTACTCAACTCTGTAATTAGTCAGATGATTTCTTGTGATCTTGTGTAACCCCAGGATGGCGACCTTTCAAAAAAAAACGCCACCGACCAGCAAAGGCTGATACGGCGACGTTTCAGGGTGTTGTAACGGATGTTACCGGCTAAAATCCGGCATCGCGCGTGCGCAGGTATTTATAATAGTCGGAATCTGCGGAGATCACCAGTTTGCCATTTTTGGTCAGGGTTTTCTGGTAGGATTCCATCGTCCGTAAAAAGGCATAGAGCTCTTTGTCCTGATTGTAAGCATCAGCATAAATTGCGGCGGCCTGAGCATCGGCGTTACCGCGAGTTTCCAGAACCTTGCGGTGCGCTTCGGAGCGGATCTGCTGCAGTTGCAGATCCATTTCGCCTAGAATATTGGCCTTTTCCCCTTCACCTTCCGACCGATAGCGAGCCGCAACCTGTTTACGCTCGTTGATCATCCGTTCATAGACCCGCTCACGTACCTGCTCCACGTAGTTGATGCGTTTGATCTGGATATCGACCAGTTCAATCCCGTAAGCCGGGGTACTGGAACTGGCGCGGGAGAGCACATCACGGATAATGGTTTCGCGACCGATCATTTCATCCGCCCCGATCTCTTTACCATCTACCTCAAAGGCTTCACCTGCGTCAGCCTTGTAATCACTGCCGCGCACCAGTTCGGCCAGCAAGTGACTGGAGACCGCGTCACGCACCACTGAATCGAGGATATTGTCGAGGCGACTCAAGCCCCCCTGGATATTGAAAACGGTTCGGTAAAAAACCAGCGGATCGGTAATCCGCCAACGGGCGGTGGTATTCACCCAGATAAAACGCATATCCTTGGTCGGAATCTGATTGGGATCACCATCCCACTTGAGGATGCGTTTTTCAAAACGGTTGACGTTCTGGACAAAGGGGAGTTTAAAGTTCAGCCCCGAGTCAGTAACAGTACGTACCGGATCGCCGAACTGGGTAATGACCACCTGTTCGGCTTCGTTCACTGTATAAAATGCGTCCTGGCCGACAAGAACAGCCGCCAGAATAATAACAACCAATAATCCGTTTTTCATCGGGCGGCTCCTTCCGTGATTTTGCGCAGGGGCAGCAAAGGTAGTGCGCCACCGTTAATATCATCCATGATGTAGGTTTCATCGAGCTGGGGCAGGACCTGCTCCATGGTTTCGATAAAAATCCGCTGACGGGTCACCTCGGGCGCGCGTTTATATTCGGTGAGCAGGGACAGGAACCGATTGGTTTCACCGCGGGCGCGATTAACCCGCTCTACGGCATAACCTTCGGCTTCCTGCAACGCTCTCTGGGCTTCACCACGGGCGCGCGGAACTTCCTGGTTGAACTGGGCGCGCGCCTGCAGGATCAGACTTTCCTTTTGCTGCTCGGATTCGTTGACCTCGTTGAAGGCACCCTTGACCGGATCGGGCGGCGTGACATCCTGAAAGCGGACGGTGACAATCTGTACGCCGATATCGTAATTATCGAGGGTTTCCTGCAGGGTCTCCTCAACCTTCAGCGCCAGTGACACCCGTTCCGTGGTCAGAACTTCGGTTACATTGGCGTTACCCACCGCCCGGCGCACCATGGCTTCGGAAACATCGCGGATCGTGCCGACAGGATCGTGGATTTTAAAGACATACTTATAGGGGTCACGAATCTGGTACTGAACAATCCACTTGATGTCACTGACGTTCAAGTCACCGGTCAGGGTCAGAGATTCTTCCTCCAGGCCGCGCGTGGAAAGGGTGGGACGAACACCCGATCCTGCAGACCGGAAGCCGAATTCTTCTTTCAGCACTCGCCCGGTCGGTACCAGAAAAACCTGATCGATGCCGAAAGGCACCTTGAAGTGCAGGCCCGGCTCGGAGAAGGTGGCAAATTTGCCAAACCGCAGCACCACACCGGTTTCTTCGGTATTAACTTCGTACATACTGCTGTAAACACCAATAATGATCACCAGCACGGCCACAATAAGGATAATCGGCCGCATACTCTTTTTGGGATCCAGTTGCATTTTTTCTTTAAAGCGATTGGTCATGTCGATGACCTTTTTCTCCAGGTCTTCCCCGGAAGGACCTTGTCCCCAATTCTGCATTGCTACCTCTTTTTTTCTGTGTCAGGGTTGACGAACGATGACTTTGCTACGATTTAAGTCTGCCATGAACCGATGAATATAACAGATTATTCTTTCTGATGGGAGATTTTCGGAGTCTTAATGCCGTATTGTGCCCCACCAAGTGCTGGCCGGCACGTCAAGGGAGAGCTATACTACCGGTACCAGAATACCAACCCGACCAGACAAAGGAGCCCAATATCATGAAGGTGATCGTCGATCTCTGTGTCGTCCCCCTGGGGGTGGGGGTGTCCGTTTCCAGCTATATCGCGCGCTGTCAGAAAATCCTCGAAGACGCCGGACTAACAATCAATCTGCACGCCTACGGCACGAATATTGAGGGAGATTTTGATCAGGTGTTCGCCGCGATCAAGCGCTGTCATGAAGATATTCATGCCGCAGGTGCCCCGCGCATCAGCACCACCATCAGGCTGGGGACACGTATCGATCGGGAGCAGAGCATGCAGGACAAAATCCGCAGCGTTGAAGAAAAGCGATCCGCTACCTGAAAAGCCGGCGGCTGACGGGTTTACTTTCTACCTCGACCCAGGGCATGGAGTTCATTTTTCAGCTTGAGATAACTGGCCAGGCGATCGCTGTCGAGGGTTCCCGCAACTGCCGCCTGTTGCACGGCGCAGCCCGGCTCATGGTCATGGCTGCAATTGCGAAAGCGGCACTTTTGCGCCAGGGTGAGAATGTCGGCAAACGACTCCTCCAGGTCGGCACTCTCCCCCCACAGATGCAATTCGCGCATGCCGGGATTATCCATTAAAACCCCCCCTTGTGGCAGCAGAAACAGTTCACGATGGGTGGTGGTGTGACGTCCTTTACCGTCGGAACTGCTGACCGCCGCGATTTTCTGGCGATCCTCGCCGAGTAGCCCATTGACGATCGTTGACTTGCCTACCCCGGAGGAACCGAGGAATGCCACGGTTTGGCCCGGTTTCAGATACTGCTGCAGGGGCAATAGCTGCAGCGGTTCCAACGCCGAGCAAACAACTACCGGAGTTGTGCCGGCAACATTTTTGACCTCTTTAACACAAACTGCAGGGTCAGGGCACAGGTCAGCTTTGTTGAGAATCAACACCGCGGCAGCGCCGCTGCTGCTGACCAGGGTCAGATAACGCTCAATCCGGCGCAGATTGAAATCCTGATCGAGACCGCTGACAATGATCACCAGATCAACATTGGCGGCGATCACCTGCTCCTCGGCCCGCTGCTCCTTGCCTTTACGTCGACCAGACAGATTGCGCGAAAAGGAATTGCGGCGCGGAAGCTGGGCAACGATGGTGCCTCGCTCCTGCCCTTGAGGAGCAACTACCACCCAGTCACCGACGACCGGTAGATCCGGACGACCACCGGCGTGGTGGCGGATCTTTCCGGTAAAGCGGACAGTCAGTTCACCAACCGGAGAAAGTACCCGAAAATAATTTTTCTCCCCGCGAATCACCCGTGCCGGCAGATGACGACCGTCATTAAAGGGGGCAAAAGCTTCCGCAAAATCTGTCGCCCAGCCCCATTCTTCTAATATCATTGTCATATTCCATTGGTTGATGGCGGCGCAAAAACATCATGGGTTGCTGGACTGTTGTTCATACTACCAGCCACGCTCATCGTAAAGGATCTAGCGGACAAAGCGTGACAACAGCGCCGGCACCACCGTCTCCACCGTTAAAATACGCTCGCCAAAATGAACTGCCCCGAAATCGGCCTGTTTGAGTTTTTCAATTTCGTAGGGGATAAAGCCCCCTTCCGGGCCAACCGCAAGACAAGCGGGAACCTGTGGTTGATAGGGAAAGGCGCCATCATCCCCCCCGGGATGAGCCACCAGGTTGATGGTGCTGCTACTGATGCCGGGCAGTTCATCCTCGACAAAGGGGCGGAAGCGCGGGCACAAATGAACCTGCGGCAGGACCGTATCGCACCCCTGCTCGAGGCCCAGGCAGAGTTGCTCTCTCATCTTGCCAGGGTGCAGCAACGGACTGCTCCAGTAACTTTTATCGACCCGATAACTATTGATTAGATAGAGAGATTTAACCCCCATACTGGTGATCCCGCGCAACAGTCGCCGCAGCATTTTCGGGCGCGGCAAAGCCAGCAGCAGTGTCACCGCCAGCGGAGCTGGTGGCTGTTGATCAAGATGAACCGTCAAGGTCAGACCGGTGGAATCAATAGCCTCAATCACCCCTTGCCCCATCAGACCGTTGATCCGCCCAGTGCGCAAATGGTCACCCAGGTCCTTGCCCAGCAAGCCAGTGATGTGATCGAAACGGCGATCACTTAACCTCACACGATGATCATCAATAAAATCGTTGTCGTCGAGCAAGATCAGATTCATACCTGTCGCGTCATCGATGTTCCCCCGGTTGCCAGAAGATATCTGCCTTGCCGCCGTCGTTGCAAAGCCGGGCCCAGACAAAGCAGAGATCGGAAAGACGATTGAGAAAACCCAGGCACAGGGGATTAATCTGTTCCATTTCAGCCAAGGCAACCAGCTCGCGTTCACAGCGGCGGGTGACGGTGCGGGCCAGATGGAAGAGTGAAGCGGCGCGGGTGCCTCCGGGCAGGACAAAGTTCCGGGCTGGTTCAATTTGCGATCTGGCCTCTTCGAGCCAGCTTTCCAGGGCGTCAATCTGTCCCTGGTGGACGTTGGGTATGCGCGCAGCAAATTCACTGTCGGCAGGAGTCGCCAGCTCTCCCCCCAGATTAAACAGTTCGTTCTGCACCTGCAGCAGCTTGTCCTTGATCCCTGCCGGCATCTCTTCACAGCGCACCAGCCCCAGCACTGAATTGAGCTCATCGACGGTCCCGTAGGTTTTTACCCGCTGCGAAGCCTTGGAAATACGGGTTCCATCAACCAGACTGGTCTGGCCTTTGTCGCCGCCGCGGGTCATAATCTGATCTAGTGTCGGCATAATACACCTCTCTGAATTTTTGCATTTGAACACATCATCGGGTTGTTAAGTGTACGGAAATATCAACCCGGTGACCAGCCCCACAAATTCGCAATTCTGCAAAAAAATCTTCGGCAGACATCACAAGTACAAACCGCTGTTCTGATTGCAGCCTTTCCTAATTGGTTTTATTGAAATCTTTACCTATTTTCAAGTGGTTAGAAATAAAACTTCTTTTCTGTTCCGAGTTAAAAGGAGGCTACCCTCCCCCTGCAGCAATTGCAAATGTGCGAAAATGCCCTCGTCACGGTGTTTTTGACCAATCGCACATTAGCTCTTAACTATTTGGAATTATTGAGGGTATTTTTTTTCACAGATTGGCACACAGGTTGCCTTAAAGAAGGTCATACAATCGCACCCGAGGAGAACTGCCATGGCCATCTGCCCCTACTTTGATCAAGACCAAAAATTCTGCGACGTCGGTGAAGACTATGTTTCTCCTTACGACGTTGTTGCCATGTCTCATTACTGCTCGAGCAGATACCGGGAATGTGACAAGTTTCCCAGTCTGACCGAACGCTACCCGGAGATCCTGGCGCAAGTGAACCCGGCTGAAGCCATCCCCAAGGGAATTGAAGAAGCCCAGCCACTCTACGCCTATGCAAAACCGGCACAAAGAGAGGTTGCCGGGAGGGTGCGGATCCCTCTTGCCATCAAATTTGACAATAAATGGCCTTTGTTCCATCGCCTGAATCGTGTGATGTCCATTCAACAATCTCATGTCATAACACCAGAGGAGAGAGAAGTGATGAAACCGGAAACCATCAAAAATCGTGGCAAGCAAGTTGTCTTTGCCGGACTCGGCATCAACCTGGCCCTGGGCATTCTCTATGCCTATAGTATGCTCAAGGGTGAAATCAGTAAATTGTTTGCCGGCTCGGGCGACCCCTACGCTACTGCCTGCCTGGCCTTTGCTTTATCGATGATTCTTGGTGGCAAGATGCAGGACAAGGTTGGCCCACGCCTGACCGCCATTCTCGGTGGTCTGCTGGTAGGAGCCGGCTTTATCGTTTGTTCCATGACGTCGAGTTACTGGGGCTGGGTGCTGGGCTTCGGTGTCCTGGCCGGCCTTGGTATCGGCTTCGGCTACTCGGCCGCAACGCCGCCGGCTCTGAAGTGGTTTTCTCCAGCCAAAACCGGTCTGATTGCCGGGATCGTTGTCTCCGGCTTCGGCATTGCTCCGGTTTATCTGGCACCACTGTCTCAATACCTGCTGGGCCAGTATGGTTTGCATAGTACCATGATGATCCTCGGGGTCGCCTTCATTGTCATTGTATGTGGTATGTCGATGCTGCTTACCAACCCCCCGGCCGGTTTTGCCGCCGCTACGAAAGATACAGCTTCCAGCGCTAAAACCACCCCTGCAGCACCTACGGTCGATGTTGGGGCGACTCAAATGCTCAAAGAAGGTCGTTTTTACACCCTGTGGCTGACCTTCTTCATCGGTGCCGGTGCCGGCCTGATGGTCATCGGCAGTATCGCCGGCATCGCCAAACAAAGCATGGGCGAAATGGCCTTTATTGCCGTGGCGGTTATGGCCATTGGTAATGCTGCAGGACGGATTGTTGCAGGAATCCTGTCGGACAAGATTGGTCGTGCCTCAACCCTGACCCTGATGCTGGTCTTCCAGGCTGCTTTGATGTTTGCTGCCATTCCGGTTGTCTCCGGAGCCGGTTCCGGCGCCCTGCTGGTGACCCTGCTGGCAACCTTTATCGGCTTTAACTACGGTTCTAACCTGTCCCTGTTCCCCTCTTTTGCCAAGGATTTCTGGGGTGCCAAAAACTACGGGATGAACTATGGTATTCTCTTTTCCTCCTGGGGCATCGGCGCCTTTGTGCTGGTCAAAGTGTCAGCGCTACTCAACGCTAAATACGGTGGCATGGAAAGCTCCTTCATGGTCGCCGGCGTTCTGTTGCTGGTCGGAGCGATGATGGCCATGTCACTGCGTCCACAAAAAGCAGCCGTACCGGCAACGGCACCGATCTTTGTCGAAGACGAAGATCTGGTCCTGGAACAAGTACGCGACTAACCGTCCACCCCTTCATGGTGCTAAAAGACAGCCCTCCATTGCGAGGGCTGTCTTCCCTTTTACTGGAGCTGACATGACTGCACCAGCACCTCAAGCCATCCAGCACGAACTCCCTACTCCAGCCCTTCTGGCTCTGGCTGCTTCACTGCTGATCTATCTGTTCAGCCTGCTGGGGCCCTACCGTCCGCCGGTCCTGCTGAGCGGGATCATCCTGGTGTGCGGCGGGGTGATTCAACTAACCTACGGCTTACGCAGTCATCAGCAGGGGCACCCCCGAGCGGCCGCAACCTTACTCCCCTTCGGATTTTTCTGGCTATCGTTGATCAGTTACGAAATTTTTCCGGAACTGGGTCTTGGGCGTCACCCCAACGCTATGACCATGTTTTCCTATTTAAGCCTGTGGGCCCTGTTTGCAGCCATTTTATTCCTTGGTAGTTTTCGCCGCAGTATAGCCGTGCAAACTCTGTACGGCGCGATCATGTGTTCCTTGCTGGCACTGTCGATGAATCACCTCAGGGAGGATCAAGTCTTTCTGCTGCTGGGCTGCTTGTGCGGTTTTATCGCTTCAGCAACGGCCATGTATATCGCAGTTGCCCAGACAATCAATGAAAGCAGAGGGCAGGACGTTATTCCCCTGGGCCACTGGAATGAAGAATGGGAAGGGGAAGACAAGTAACAGGCTTGCCTCAAACGCTGTTTTAGGATATTTTTTTCAGAGGGCAAACCACCGGTTGTAAATTCCGGATGTAAATTTCCTTTTCGCAGATTCGCAAAAACGCGCCTGCGAACATAACGGGGTAGCATGAGTCCTGCACAACAAATGACATTACTGGGGCTGGTTGCTCTGGCTTACTATGCCATCCTGGTGGCATCGGGCGTGGTCAGCACCGACGTTATGCCGCAATTTGTCGTTTCGGCAGTCATTTTTCTGTCATCCGGGCGCCTGTTGCGCGGTATGGCCCGCAGCCGGGTGAGAGCAGAACGTAAAGATAAAAACGGCAAGCCTCGCCCCGAGCCAAACTGGGCTCTGCGTACCCAGATTCTCAACTGGGTGATGGTCATCCTGATCATGTGTGCTCTGGGCCTGTGGATTATGAAACCGGTGGGCGTTTCCCTTCTTGAAATGTTTGGGTTTGGCTGATTCCTGCTTTACTTCCCCTTATCGCCGAGCAAATCTTCCTTGCGCAGACCGTATTTTTTCATCTTCCGATAAATTGTTGCCATATTCATCCCCGCCTTGACGGCTGCTTCCTCGATATTCCCTCCAGCGGCACTGAGCAACTGGCGCAGATAATCGATTTCAAAACGTGCCAGGGCATTATTGTAATCATCAGCGCCGGCGGACACCTCTTCAATATCGATAAACTGGGCCAGAGTCGTCAAACTGATCTGGTCCTCGGTTTCAATGGTGATACAGGCTTCAATGACATTTTTCAACTGACGGATATTTCCCGGCCAGTTGTAACTGGTGGCCGCCTGTTGCGCCGCCGGTGACAAGCCACTGATATTGGTCGCGAACTTGCGATTCTGTTCACGAATAAAGTAGGCAGCCAGCAGCAAAATATCGGGCTGACGCTGACGCAATGGCGGCAGGTGCAGATTAATGACATTGAGGCGATAGAACAGATCCTCGCGGAAGGTTCCCTGTTCCACTTCTTTTTCCAGATCGGAGTTGGTCGCGGAGATGAGCCGGACATCGACCCGCGTCGGGCTGGTATCACCAATCCGCCGGAATTCCTGCTCCTGGAGGAAACGCAGCAGGGTTTTTTGAACATTAAGAGGCAGGTTGCCGATTTCATCGAGGAACAGGGTCCCACCATCGGCCGCCTTTAACAGCCCCTCCTTGTCGGTATCAGCTCCGGTAAAGGCCCCCTTTTTGTGACCGAACAGTTCGCTTTCCATCACCGAATCGGGGATCGCGCCACAGTTGATGGCAATGAAGGGCTTTTCCTTGCGCGGGGAATTGTAATGAATCGCCTGGGCGATCAACTCCTTGCCGGTACCGGATTCGCCGGTGATCAGGGCGGAGGTGTCGCGCACCGCGACTTTTTTGACCTTTTCCAGCAGCTGCTGAAGAATCGTCGAGGTACCAATGATCTTGTCAAAATTAAACTTCCCGGCAAGCTCCTGGCGCAGTTGCTCATTCTCGCTGAGCAACTGGTTATGCTTGAGGGCGTTGCGCACCCGAAACAACAGCTCATCCGGCTCAAAGGGCTTGGTCAGCATATCGTAAGCCCCTTTGCGCAACGCCTGAATCGACATATCGACGGTGGCAAAAGCGGTAATCATGATCACCGGGATATCAGCGTCCTTGGCCTTGATCCGCAGCAGCACTTCGAGGCCGTCGATCCCCGGCATCTTGATGTCGCTGATGACCAGGTCCCACACCCCGGGGCGAAACATCTCGACCGCTTCAAGGGGGTCGGTAAAGGTGCGCACAGCATGACCATCGTCCATCAACACCGCTGCCATCATCCGGCACAACCCCTCTTCATTATCAACAACCATGATCTGTTTTGCCGTCATTCCTCATTCCCCTGACATATCATATCAATATTCCTCACGTACCAACGGCAGGCGGATAATCACCCGAGTGCCTCTACCAATCTCCGAGTCGATGGTGACCTGACCCTGGTGCATATCAATGATCTGTTTGGTAATCGCCAGACCTAAGCCGGTACCACGCGCCTTGGTGGTAAAAAAGGGCTCAAAAATCTTGTCCAGATTTCCTTCGCTGATGCCTTCTCCCTGATCGGCAAACTCGATCCGGATATAGCGATCATCTTCGATACTGGTGGCCACGCTGACCTGTTTCCCCGGTTGAGAAGCTGCTCCGGCATTAAGCAGCAGGTTGATAGCAACCTGGCGCAGTTGGTCACCATCGGCCGCAATCATCGGTAGGTCGTCGGTAAAATTCTGAACAATCTGCACATGGTTCATATCCATGTGGTTGCCGGCAAAATCGATAATCTGGCGCAGCAAACGATTGATATCGGTGGGTTCCAGTGCCGGCTTGGGGGTGCGGGAGTAGCTGAGCAGATCCTGAACAATTTTTTTGCAGCGCTTGCTCTCCCGCTTGATCTCATGAATAAAGCTGTAATTGGGGTCATCTTCCGGAATCTTCTTCTCCAGATACCCGGCATAACCAAGAATCACCCCCAGAGGATTATTGATTTCATGTGCTACCCCGGATGAAAGCACCCCGAGGGATGCCATTTTCCCCTGCTGCGCCAGCGCTGCTTCCATCTCCTTGTTCTTCCGCAACATCCGCGTCATACGGTTAAAAGCGATGGCCAGTTCACCCAATTCATCCTGACTTTCCACCGACATCTGCTCATCAAGCCGACCCTGACGTACCTTGCGCATGACACTGATCATCCGCTGGATCGGATCGGTCAGAACCTTCGCCGCCAGGGCGAGCAGGGCGGTCGCCACCAGACCGATAATCAACGGCAGCAACAACACGTGCAGGGCAATGCGCCACTTAAGATCGTTAGCCGCCCGATAGAATTCATCCTCATAGCTGCCAACCGCAACGATCCAGTCCCAGGGCTCAAAGTAGCGATAACGAACAATTTTCATCCGGTTTTTTGTATCCTGCGGGCCACGCCAGGGGTAACGAATCCAGCCATCACGCTGCTGCGCCATCTCGACAATAAAGGCCCGCCCGTCAAGATCGGTAGCATGCAGCAGATTTTCACCTTCAGCGTCAGGATGAATAGTCAGGGTACCATCTCCGGTCATCGTGTAGATATATCCGGTCTGACCGACCTTTTTGCTTTTGATCTGTTGGCCCAACAGGGCCATGGCGTTCTGCTCAAAGGTCGGGTCATCATAGGTTTCATCCAGATAGCCGCCGGCAGCAACGATCCAGTCCCAGGTATGACAATAGCGAAAGGCGACAATCTTGCGGCGCGGACGACGGTCGCCGGGTAACTCATTGTGCCAGGGATAGATGGTATAAAGGACTTCCCCCGGCGCACTCGCCAGGGCCCGCTGTTTCATCTCTTGAATAAACAACCAGCCGTTTTCATCCTGCGCAGCGCTGATGTCTTCCCCTTCACGCGCCGGATGTACGGTCAACATTCCGCTGCCGGTCATGGCGAACAGATACCCGCTGGTACCGATACTGACTTCCTTGAAACTATTACCCACCGCCTGTTGGGCAGACTCAAGATCGATCTGACCGATCCGCTGTCGGCGCTGCTGCTCATTGATCACACCGAAAGCCAGCTCAACCAGGCTTTTCATCTCCTGTTCAACAATTTTCTTCTTGTCATCACGATACACCTCAAACTGGCGATGATGATTTTCCAGCAGGTCGAGGGTAAAGCTCGCCATATGATCAAGGTCGGCACGACTGACTTGCGTCAATCCCTCATAAGCCTGGCGGGTTGCGACGTACCCAATAATTGCACCGAGCAGAAAAATCGGTACGATGATCAGGGGCAGGATAATTACCAGCATTTTCCAGCGAATTTTCATTCTGTTGAGAAAACGGGAAAATATGCGGACCATAACACCTCATTGCCGGTCAGGATTTCCGAACAAAATCTGTGACTTTATAACATGAGTTGGCCAACGGAGGAAGGATCAGGTAGCTGAAATACCCGATTTAATGAGTCAAGAGAGGCTTAATTAGTACCATTCTGTTGGAGGCATCGGGCCGAGTCAGATCAGCCCCTGCATCTGGGCATTATCGCGCGCGGCCTGACGCAGGCCATCACTGATACTCGGATAAACGTGAACCGTGGTACTTAAATCGACCACCGACAGGCCAAAACGGATTGCCAGGGTCGCCTCGTGGATGATGTCGGCTGCCCGCGGGCAGAGCATCTGGACACCGAGAATCTTTCCGGTCCCCTGTTCGGCGGTAAGCAGCACGCCGCCCAACATTTCCCCCATAACATGCGCCTTGGGCACCCGCTCGAGATCAACATACGTGGTCAGAACGCTATAGCCCTGCGCTTCGGCCTGGATGTTCGTGAGACCAACGGTGGCAAACTCGGGATCAACAAAAACCGCCATCGGGGAAAACCGATGGTCGATGGAATGATTGCCGCTTGGATCAAGGATGTTCTTAACGGCAATCTGGGCTTCCCGCGCCCCCGCCGGCGCAATCAGCGGCGCGCCGGTCACATCGCCGGCCGCCCAAATTCCCGGCACGTTGGTACGTAACTGACGATCAACCTTGATAAAACCGGCCTGATCAGTTTCCACGCCAATCTCTTCCAGTCCAAGATTTTTGGTTACCGGCGAGGTCCCGATGGCAAGCATCAGCCGTTCGGCACTAAAGCCGACCTCCGCCCCGTTAATCAAAGCAAACAGGCAGGTATTGTCGCCGTGTTTTTCCACCCGTTGGGCCTCGACGTTGCAGAGGATCTCCACACCTTCCTGCTCAAGCATCATGCGAAACAATTCTGTCAGACGCAGATCGAACTCAGCCAGCAGACGCGGTCCACGTTCGAGAATGGTGACCCGGGTACCGAAGCGGGCAAACATCTGTCCCATCTCCAAGGCGATGACACCGCCACCGAGAATGACTATCGATTGGGGAAAACAGGGGAGATGCAGGGCGTTGTAACTGGTGAGAAAGTTGACCGTGTCAAGGCCGGGGATCGGCACAACACGTGGCTCACCGCCGGTGGCGATCAACATATGTGGAGCACTGTAAATGGTGCCACCGGCATCTATTTCACATGGGGAAATAAAATGTCCACGCGCCTTGATGACCTTGATATTAGGTGACTGGTCCACCTCACGCTGATAGTGGGTTTCACGCACCGTCACCACCGCCTTTTGCTTTAACGGCATCAGGGTCCCGCAATGCGGCGCGCCGGCCTGCAGGTTCAGCCCCCAGCCTTCCCCCTTGCGCGCGCCATGGTACATCTCGGCCTTGTGAATCAGGGTTTTACTGGGAATGCACCCCCAATTGACACAGGTGCCGCCCAAGTGGGATTGCTCGATCATCAACACCTTTTTACCAGCAGCCGCAGCAATACGAGCGCCGGCAAATGCCGTCGTACCAGCTCCAAGAACAATCAGGTCAAAAGAAGTGGGCATCTTTGTTTTTTCCATTAATAAGGCAAGGGTAAATGACGTTGGCCAACCTTAGCTGTCTAGTTGTCCATGGCCTGATACTGATGTCTCAATCGGCAGATTTCCAGTTTAGCCCGATAAAGATCACGGAACACCAGACTGGAGCGTTCGAGCATCTGTTGATTATAGCAGTCAACCAGCTGACCTAAACCCTTTTTTATTTCATCAAACTGCTGCTGGGTCAGATCTGATGGAAGTTTCAGCGAGATTTCCGGAACATCTTCAATAAAGTACGTTTCAATAATTTTTTCAAGTTCTGTCTTTAAACAATTGATCACTTCCGGGTTCTGGTCAGGGGGATGCTTCGCCAAGGCCTCATCAATAATCTGTTCTATCTGCGCTTGCGATTTTTTTATCGGAATCACTTTTGCTGCCATCAGTCAGATCCTTTTCAATGCGCTCGGTTATCCCATGAGGTTACAACAGCTCCAGCATAACGGATAATGGCAAGCAGATGCAAAACGGCCACCCCAAAATAAAGTGAAGTGGCCGCATGACATTGAGCACAATTGATCAGACTGGGTCAGAAACGCACGAACAACCCGCCAAATGGCCCGGAAAATTCTGTTTCCAGAAACAGGTCACTCTCATCAACCTTCAGATCAAAATAGCGATAACCGGCGTAGAGACCAAGGGTAGGAAGTGGCGAAAATTCCACCTGGGCTTCGGCATCCAGAAACTGATTATTATCGTATTCCATATAGCCTACCCGCCCAACCAGACCAAGAAAGTCGGCCAGGGCGACGCGCCCACGCACGCCAACCGTGGGAATTGGCACCAGCGCTGATTCTTTTTCCTCAAATACATTTGTTAGATTTCTCAACATCACTTCAGCATCGGCAATCTTAACCGCCAACTCCAGACCAAGTTGCAGACGGATCGGAAGATCATCCAGATTGAGCAAAAAGTAGGTGTAACCGATATCGTAAAGGGCGATATCCAGTTCGCTTTCTACTCGATCGTTAACCGAAAAACTTTGACCTTTGAATGTTCCACTAACCTTGAGGGTACCGGTACCGGAAAAGCTGATCGGCAGGTAGTTAAATGCGAGGCGGGAATTGCCCAACTGCAGGGCGACCTCACCGGTGAGTCCACCGCTGTCATCCAGATCCAGGTCGCGACGGACGTCGATCTTTTGCCCGACACCGTTGTCGGTTCCGGCAATGGAGCCTTCAGGGCTCAGGAGCTGATAGCCTGCCTTAATCGACAGCAGTTCATCGGCAAAAGAGGTTGTGCTCAGGGTGAGCAAAAACATCAGGGCGGTAGTCAACAAGAGTGTCACTTTACATTTGGGTGGCATGGCCATTCTCCTTGCCGGTTTGGGTTGCAAAAATAGTTAACACAAACCAACAACCGAGGTCATCACTTTTAATATTAATTGTGTGAGCGTTAATATTTATTGGAACCCTTGCATTTATATGCGTCAGCACCAGATAATACAAGTAAAAAGGTCAACTATTAATCCAAGGCATTGAAAAATGAAAATTTTCACAGCTTCTGTTACCAGACGACAGCTTGTAACATTATTGGCTTCACAACTGGGGATGTTATGGCTGGCGTCCCAGGGATTTTCGACACAAGCAGAGAAGGATAAAATCATGAATAACGACGAATCAACCGTGAGGGTTTTTTCTGTTGAACAAGGGGCCTACATAGACGTGGAAAAAGTTATCCGCAGTGAGGCCGAGTGGCGCCAATTGCTGACGCCGCAACAGTACAATGTTCTGCGGGAAGAAGGCACCGAACGTGCCTTTACCGGCGCTCTGCTTGGCAACAAGGAGCGTGGCGTCTATCGCTGTGCCGGTTGCGGCAATGACCTCTACCACTCTGATCATAAATTTGACTCCGGTAGCGGCTGGCCCAGCTATTATCAGGCGGTCGCTCCGGAAAATGTCGCTACCCGCCTTGACCGGCGCCTGTTCATGACCCGCAATGAACTGATCTGCCGTCGCTGCGAATCGCATCTGGGGCATGTGTTTGATGACGGGCCTCCGCCAACGGGTAAGCGCCACTGTATCAATTCCACATCCCTGACCTTTCATCCATTGTAGGGGCGGTTCGCGAATCGGCCTGTAGGAATCCCCTGGTGATTAAATGATAAAAATATTTCTGACGATCCTGTTCCTGACGTTTACCACCGTTGCACTGGCGGATGAATCCGCGCCACAACGAGCGATTTTTGCCGGCGGCTGCTTCTGGTGCATGGAATTACCTTTTGAACAGCTCGACGGAGTGACTGAAGTGATCTCAGGTTTCACCGGAGGTCAGGTACCAAACCCCTCCTACGAGCAGGTCACCGCCGGCAGCACCGGCCACGTTGAAGCAGTCGAAATCCACTTTGATCCTCAACTGGTCAGCTATAAGCAGCTCCTCCATATCTTTTGGCGCCAGATCAACCCCACCGATGGCGGTGGTCAGTTTGTCGACCGTGGCCAACATTACCGCAGCGCAATTTTTTATCTGGATGAACAGCAACGACTGATCGCGGAACAATCACGCAATGAACTTGCCGCCTCAGGGATTTTCGACCAGCCGATCGTCACCGAGATCCTCCCTGCCGCCCCCTTCTACCCGGCCGAGGAGTATCACCAAGATTACTACAAGAAGAATCCCCTGCGTTATCGCTACTACCGCTACGGCTCCGGTCGTGACAAATTTCTTGATCAGGTCTGGGGGAAAGAACGGCCATAACGGGTACGTACGATCTAAATTCATGGTGATTAGCGACGTCTTCCGCGATATGCAGGCGTTGCTGCAACCATGATACGCTGAAAAGACAGCCCTTGAACTCAGGCCTCCATCGGTTAACCTGCGCCAGGGTAGAGCTGAATAGTTATCGTTCTTGTTTTTTTAAAGCCTCAAGGTCCGGAATCAACAAAGAGCGGTAAGCCGTTTCCAGTAGCCCGGCACGTTTGAAGCGGGCGATTTCTTCCGCAACTGCTTCGCGGGTAGCTCCTACCAGGCAGGCAATGTCCTTCTGGGTAATCGTCAACCTGATGCCGCCGGCTTCCTCAATACCATGACGCTCGGCCAGGCGTAACAGGATGGTTTTCAACCGTTCGCCCACCGATTTAAAGGTCAGATCCTGAAGCCTTATTTCCATTTCGCGCATCCTGAAGCCGATCATTTTCATGACATTAAAGGTCAACTCCGGGTGCTCGGTTAAAAACTGTTGAAAGTCGGCCCGCGAAAAAATACAGACCAGGCTGTCTTCGGTTGCTTCGGCGAAGTGTGATCGGCGTTTTTCATCAGCAACGGCCAGCTCACCAAAGAGTTCACCGGGACCAAGAACATCAAGGCTGATTTCATCTCCGTTCGCATTAACCATCCCCAGTCTGACCTTCCCCTTTTTGACCAGATAGATTTTATCGCTGACATCCTTCGGCAGATAAAAAGGTTGTCCACGCCGACATTCCTCCATTTTACTGATGCCGGCCAGATAGGTCTTGTCCTCATCATTGAGGGTGGCGAAAACCCCGTCGGTATTTTTGAGGTACCAGATTTTATCCTGCATCGATCTTCTCCTGATAATCACCAAGATCCTAGCTCTAACAGGTTTTCATCTGTTTAAAAAAATAAAAAGTGGTTAAATATCATCCCCATGGGCCAATAGTATGCCAGCTTATATTTTAAGAAGACAAACAGCGGTTTAATATGAAATCAAGTTGAAAAATCAGTCAGGAGTCTAACTATGAAAAGCTGTTATTCCTTGAAGAGAATCTGCTGTACAGCACTAACCCTCATTCTATTATGTCTTTCCGCTACGGCTGCCATGGCCTTGAAAGTTGGAGATGCAGCACCGGATTTTGCTGTTTTGGATCATCGAGGTATTCAGAGAACCTTGGCGGATTATCAGGGACAGGTGGTCATTATTAACTTCTGGGCAAGCTACTGTCCCCCCTGCCGCCAGGAGAAGCCGTCGATGGATCAACTTTATCAGGATAAAAAAAATCAGGGGCTAAAAATTCTTGCGGTCACAGGAGAAAAAAAACGGTCGGTAGAAAGATATCTAAAAAAATTCCCTCTTAGTTTGACTGTTTTACGGGATGAGCAAGGGACAATGCACAGATCCTATGGCGTATTAAGTTATCCGCAGAGCTTTGTCATGGATCGTGATGGAACAATTGTCCAGGTGTTTTATGGAACACAGGACTGGATGGGTCTTTCAGTCTCAGAGGTAATAACCCCTTTGCTGGCAGAATAAGCAGCAGGCAGGGAAAATAATTATGGGTGCTGGTGCTGATATTACCATCGTGGTCGCTTTTTTTGCCGGCGTCCTGTCGTTTTTGTCCCCTTGCGTGTTGCCTCTGGTGCCTGCCTATCTGACCTATATCTCAGGACTTTCCTTTGCTGACCTCAAAGACGAACAAACGCCGCCCGCTGGACGAATCCACGTTTTATGGCACGCGTTGCTGTTTGTTGCCGGGTTTTCTCTGGTTTTTATCGCCCTTGGGGCTCTGACGGGCCTGGCCTCCGCATCTATCAACTTTTATCTGCGCGATGCTCTGGGAGTGATTCAGCAAGCGGGCGGGGTGCTGATCTTTCTGTTTGGAATCCACTTGAGCGGTATTTATCGCTTCGGCTTTCTGTTGCGGCAAAAGCAGATCCATCTGCAGCATAAACCGGCCGGACTGATGGGTACCTTTCTGATCGGTATTGTTTTCGCTGCCGGCTGGACTCCCTGTGTCGGACCGATTCTGGGAGCTATTCTGGCGGTTGTTGCCGGTAGTGGCGGCAGTGTCGAACAAGGCACCATTCTGCTTAGCTTTTATTCCGCCGGACTGGGCATCCCTTTTATTCTATCTGCCCTTGCATTTAACCGTCTGGTCGGCATTTTTGACCGGTTGAAAAAGCATATGCACCTGCTGGAACTGATCACTGGTTTGCTGCTGATGGTTACAGGGATTTTGCTGTTCTTTGATCTGTTCAGTGAAATTACCTGGTATTTGTACGAGTTGCTTCCGGAGGGACTTGGGTGATAGCGGCATAATTTATCAGGATAATGCGGTTTTTAGGAAAAAAGCTGGAAGGCAGAAAAATGTCCCATGTCGGATCTGATGTCAAATCCGACATGGGAGAAAATCATTCATTAACCTTTAGTTTTATCCAGTTCAATTATGTGCTCCTGAGCATCAAATACGGAACCACAGTTGGGACATTTGACCATCAGGGGCTTGCCACCACATGCGGACAGAACCAAAACCATGAGGATCAAAACACTCC
Organism: Pelovirga terrestris; assembly: GCF_014773365.1. Taxonomy (GTDB): domain Bacteria; phylum Desulfobacterota; class Desulfuromonadia; order Desulfuromonadales; family Geopsychrobacteraceae; genus Pelovirga; species Pelovirga terrestris. The sequence goes on along the minus strand of NZ_JACWUN010000006.1, from coordinate 19,663 downwards.
ATCCAGCTAACTTTTTCATAGTATTTCTCCTTTCTTAGAGATCAAAAGACTCGATCGAGTCGTCTAGTTAATTATAATAGTAAGAGACGAATGACAATAAGAATGTAGTCAGGGATACAATTGATACATATTTATGATTTTTTTTAAAAATTAAACAAACGGCTTAACTTAAAAAGTAGTCATGATGACATTCTGTTTTGTAGATAGCAGTTATATGTGTCAAAATGGATGAATGATTTTTTAAATGAAAGGAAAAAACAATGAAATATTTTACCCGAGCAAGGCTTCTGTTTTTATTATTTTTACTAGTACTCACTGTGGGCTGTACCGGCCCGGCTAAAAGGTTAGATCCAGTCAATGCTATTGCCTTATCTGCTCCAATTGCCCCAGGGTTTGAGTTACATCGGGTTAGCTCCGATCTGGGTCTTGTTCTTGAAATTCTACCGGAACATTGGCAGGCTACCACCGAGGCCACCGCGCAAATGATTGAGCATCAGGCCGAACATGAAGAGGAGAATGCCATCAACGCCGGGAAGCAGATCTCCAGAGCAGAGGCGATGGAGCGTGCGCGCCGGTTTTTTGAAAACAGCAAGGACCTTTATTTTTTGAACACCCGGAGTGAGGCCCATTTTTTATTCAGTTTTGCCAAACTCAAACCACAGCAACCTGAACCGACCGCTGGTCACATTGCCGGCTCGGCTCTGGCGGCAATGTCAGGGGTAACCGCAGAAGGGTGGACCAAGCATGTCGAAGATCATCGTCCGGTCCAGGTCAAGGGTACCCAGCACGCCCATTATTTTGAAATAGATTATACCCAGCATGGCGAACGCCAGACATTTAAAGGAGTGGTTGGTTATGCGCAGCCATACTGGTTCTGGTTTTATACCTACGACCATCTGCAAGACCCGCAGGACCAACGTATGTTGAAGCGGCTTTTGGAAACGTTTGAAATTCGTACCGAAGCGCTACAGTAATAACCAGTCAGAGACAATGACTATTGACCGGATGGCTGAACCAAAATCGGTCAATAGTCCGCGACCTTCTCTCTTCTAAATAGAGCCTGTCCCATTGTGCGAAAACCGACTGTCTATTGGAAGATAAACATTAAAGAAAGCCAACGTCAACAGCAAAACGGTGTAACTTTTATCAATGACCTGTTGCTTAAGGGATTATGATGAACTGCGTCTACCTGAACGGTCAATTTATCGCCGAAGACCAGGCCTGTATTTCGGTACTGGACCAGGGGTTTCTCTATGGAGACGGAATTTTTGAGAGTTTCCGTTCGATTAACGGCATGCTCTACCAGTTTCCTTTACACTATATGCGCCTGGCCCAATCGGCCCAATCCTTGTCTTACCCCGTGATCTTTTCGCAGTCAGACCTGGAGGAGAAGCTGCTGGAATTGCAGCGCCTCAATCAGATCAGCAATGGTTACTTTCGTATCACCATCACCCGGGGACCGGGGGAGATTGGTTTTTTGCGCAATATGGAGAGCCCATTGACCTGCCTGATCGTTGCTCGCGAGTTTAAAGGACTGAATGAAGATCTGTATCGCCAGGGGGTGTCTTTGTCGGTCGCGCAAACCCGGCGCAACGCGCCGGAGGCCATCAATCCCAAGATCAAATCCATCAGCAACCTCAACAGTCTCCTTGGTAAACTCGAGGCCAGGGCCGCCGGGGCCATCGAGGTGATCATGCTCAACAGTCGGGGCCACCTGTGCGAAGGGTCGGCTTCCAATCTGTTCTGGGTGCGTGGTGGCTGGGTTTTTACCCCTGATGTCTCAACCGGTCTGTTAGAAGGGGTGACGCGCTCAACGATTATCCATCTGTGTGAAGAAAAGCTGGGGTTGCGCCTGATCAGTGGTGAATTCCGTTTGCAGGATCTGCACTATTCTGACGAGGTCTTTATTACCTCTACCTCTCTGGAGGTGTTGCCGGTAGTGCGGGTAGATGACTTTATTATCGGTAAAGGCGTGGTTGGGCCGGTGGCGCGGGAGTTACGCCGGGAGTTGCAGCGGGATATGGGGATGGGGGTACTGGTATAATGAAGTAGTGAGGTGGTATGGGGTCGAGACTCCCATACCAAGGAACGCTTTTCGCCGTCCATGGCCGCTTGACTGCCGCCATCCCTGGCGACAGACACCCTTGTTATGAGAGCCCCGACCCCCTTGCAGTATCTACACGTTTTTTATTTTAACTTCCAGTTCGTTCCTTCACGACTATCCAGTAGTTCAATGCCACGTTCTTCCAGTTCAGAGCGGATCTGATCGCTGCGCTCGAAATCCTTGATCTGACGGGCCACCAGACGCTCGTTGATCAGGGCCTCTATCTCTTCCTTACTGATATCCAGCCCTGCCAGTCCCGCCATGCGCACCCGCTCAAGCCACTCTGCCGGGTGTGAGCCAAGAATGCCCAGAACGCTGCCCAGTTCAATGATGGTGGTATGCAGATCCTTGACCTGGACGACCAGTTCCGGTTTTTTAGCGAACTTTTTGGTGGCGAGCAGGCGATTCATGGTGCGCACCCCTTCAAACAGATGGGCAATGGCCAGGGCGCTGTTAAAGTCATCATTCATCGCCTCGACAAACTGCTGCTTGAGTTCAGCCCCCAGGGTACTGGGAGGGGTCACTGGATCAGCAGGGATGCTACCGGTGGCGTGTTCCGCACTCTGCAGGGCTTCGTAGAAACGGCTCAAGCCGGTGCGTGCTTCTTTAAGGTTATGGTCGGAAAAGTCGATGGGTGAGCGGTAGTGGGCGGTGAGGATGAAAAAGCGTACCACTTCGGCATCGTAGACCTTGAGAATGTCACGGATGGTGAAAAAATTACCCAGGGACTTACTCATTTTCTCCTGATTGACATTGACAAAGCCGTTGTGAATCCAGTACTTGACGAACGGTTTGCCGCTCGCCCCCTCGCTTTGGGCGATTTCATTCTCGTGGTGGGGAAAGATCAGGTCGCGACCACCACCGTGGATATCAAAGCTGTCTCCCAGCAGAGATGAGCTCATCGCCGAACATTCAATGTGCCAGCCTGGTCGCCCCGGCCCCCAAGGGGAATCCCAGCTTGGTTCACCCGGTTTGGCCGCTTTCCACAAGGCGAAGTCCATCGGGTTGCGTTTCAACTCTCCCGGCGCAATCCGCGCTCCGGCGAGCATTTCATCCTTGTTGCGCTTGGAGAGCTTGAGATAGTCGGGAAAGCCGTCAACCTGGTAATAGACATCGCCACCGGCCTCGTACGCCAGACCCTTGTCGATCAGTTGGTGGCAGATGCCGATAATCTCACCAATATAGGCGGTGGCACGGGGCTCATGGGTCGGTTTGACTAACCCTAAAGCCTCCATGTCCTCATCGAAAGCGCGGATAAATTCTTCGGCCAGTTCCTGGCTCGGAATCCCCCGCTCGTTGGCGCGGTTGATGATCTTGTCGTCCACATCGGTGTAGTTACGCACGTAGGTGGTGTCGAAGCCGATGTATTGCAGGTAGCGGAAGATCACATCGAAAACAATATTGGCGCGGGCGTGACCGATGTGGCAGTAGTCATAGACGGTCACGCCGCAGACATACATCTTGACCTTGCCAGGCTCCAAAGGCTCAAAATCCTCTTTCTTGCCGCTCAAGGTGTTGTAAACACGTAAACTCATATCATCATCTCCCAAAAACCAAAATTACCATTCAAGCCCCACCCTGTTTTTTTACCCTGCGCGAAGCCGCAGGGTCCAGATAGATTCTGCGACTTCGCGTTGCTTTGCGCAGCATGACAGCTTCGTAGGTTGACAGGGAAGCACAGAACGCTATGCCTTAAGTGGTGAAATATTATTCCTTAATCTTTTCCCAGGTATCCCGCAGAGTCACGGTGCGGTTGAACACCGGCTGTCCTGGAAGCGAATCCTTGCTGTCGATAGTAAAATAGCCGACCCGTTCAAACTGAAAGGTCGCGCCCATTTCCTCATTCAACAGGCCTGGTTCCGCTAAACCCTCTGTTACCTGGAATGATTCCGGGTTGAGGGCAACAAGAAAGTTATCCGCTTTATCCGGGTTTTCGAGTTGAAACAGGCGATCATACTGGCGGATCTCTACTGGTTTGGCATGGCGGGCGGACACCCAGTGAATAATCCCTTTGACCTTGCGCCCATCCGCCGGGTTTTTCCCCAGGGTGTCAAGGTCGGCACTGCAGCGAAGTTCGATCACTTCCCCCTGCTCATCGCGGATCACTTCATCACAGCGGATAATATAGGCATTGCGCAGGCGTACCTCCCTGCCCGGTCCCAGACGAAAGAACTTCTTTGGGGGGTCTTCCATGAAATCAGCGCGCTCGATGTAGATTTCGTTGCAGAAGGGCAATAGCCGTGTCCCGGCTTGAGGATTCTGCGGATGATTGGCGGCCTCCAGCTCTTCCGTTTGGCCCTTCGGGTAGTTGCTGATGACGATCTTAAGGGGATCCAGAACGACCTGGCGGCGCGGCGCGGTTTCGTTCAGTTGTTCGCGTACGCAATCTTCCAGCACCGAAAGGTCAATCCAGCTGGCCGCACGGCCGACGCCGATACGCTCACAGAAGGTGCGGATCGCTGCCGGCGGATAGCCGCGCCGGCGCATGCCCACCAGGGTCGGCATGCGCGGATCGTCCCAGCCGCTGACATGGTTTTCCTTGACCAGTTGCAGCAGCTTGCGCTTACTCATCACCGTGTAGCTCAGATTGAGGCGGGCAAATTCGATCTGCTGGGGGGCAAAGATGTTCAGTTCGCGAAGGAACCAGTCGTACAGGGGGCGGTGATCCTCAAACTCTAGGGTACAAATGGAATGGGTCACCCCTTCGATGGAATCCCCTTGGCCGTGGGCATAGTCGTACATTGGATAGACACACCAGTTATCTCCGCTGCGATGATGATGGGCATGAAGAATCCGGTACATGGCGGGGTCGCGCAGATTGATATTGGGTGAGGCCATGTCAATCTTTGCCCGCAACACATGGCTGCCGTCGGGGAATTCCCCCCGCTTCATCCGGTCGAAGAGATCCAGGTTCTCGGTGACGGAGCGGTCACGGTAGGGGCTGGCAACGCCGGGCTCGGTCAGGGTGCCGCGATTAACGCGCATGTCCTCGGCGCTCTGGCTGTCGACGTAGGCTTTCCCCTGTTTAATCAGTTCGATTGCCCACAGGTAGAGCTGATCAAAGGTATCGGAAGCGTAATAAAGATGTTTGCCCCAGTCAAAGCCAAGCCACTGGACATCCTCTTTAATCGCCTCGACATATTCCGTCTCTTCTTTGCTCGGGTTGGTATCGTCGAAGCGCAGATGACAGTGCCCACCGAATTCCTGCGCCAGGCCAAAGTTCAGACAGATGCTTTTGGCGTGACCGATATGCAGATAACCATTGGGTTCAGGGGGAAAGCGGGTAATGATGGTTTTGCGGCGGCCACTGGCGAGGTCGTCGCTGATGATGGTACGGATAAAGTTGGAGCCTGATGCCATCTCCGGGGTGGTCATGGGTTACCTCGATATCAGCTTAACAGCGCGGCACGGCGCGCGCGTTCTATGGTGGATGGACGGTTGATCAGGGCGACGGCATAAGCAGCAATTCCTTCGCCACGTCCACAAAAGCCCAGCTGTTCCGTTGTGGTTGCTTTGACATTGACCTGTTGCAGCGGTACCCGGCAATCTGCAGCAATGTTGGCCATCATGGTGGGGATATGGGGCGCCAGTTTGGGCTGCTGGCAGACAATGGTCGCGTCAATATTGCCGAGCAGATAGCCCTCTTTGCCAATCAGTTCCATCACCCGGCGTAGCAGCACCCGGCTGTCACACCCTTTGTAGGTTGCATCTGAGTCAGGAAAATGGCGACCAATATCCCCCAAACCGACAGCGCCTAACAGGGCATCACAGATGGCATGTAGCAGCACATCTGCATCAGAGTGCCCCAGCAACCCCAGCTCATAATCAATAGTAACCCCACCAAGAACCAGTTGCCGTCCTGGTACCAGTTGATGAACGTCGTAGCCCTGACCAATGCGCATCATGCCGATTTCTCCTGGTAGCTGTCAAGAAGCGCCGCAGCGATCAGCAGATCTGCCGGCGTGGTGATTTTAATGTTACGATCCTCCCCCGCCAGAACCTGAACGGCATAGCCAGCTGCGGCCACCAGAGCGGCGTCATCGGTCGAGGGACCCTCGTCAGAAGCTTGCAGGTGAAAAGCCTTGTCAAGAATCTCAAAATGAAACCCTTGGGGAGTCTGGGCCTGCCACAACTGATCACGCGACGGCGAGTCGACAATCTGTCCTTGAATGACCTGCTTTATGGTGTCTTTCGCTGGTACAGCCATAATACAGGCCCCGTTAGCGTCAATGCTCTTCAGTAGTGCTGCAAGCAAATCGGTATTGAACAGGGGGCGGGCACCATCATGAATCAGGATCGGACGCCTTGGTTGGTTGTAGCCATCTTCTATCAGGGCCGCCAGTCCGTTACGAACAGAATCCTGACGTTCACTGCCACCGGCAATCAGGCGTCGAACAGACTTGAATTGATAGCGGTCAAGGATCTCACGTTGACAGTATTCGCGATCATCTGCAGGGACAATGGGATAGATTGCTTCAACCTGGGGGTGCTGATCAAACAGGGCGATGGTGTGGGCCAGCAGCGGTTTGCCCTGAAGCTCAAGATACTGTTTGCTGGTCGTGGTGCCCATACGTCGTCCCGAACCAGCAGCTGGAATCAGCACAATGGACTTCAATTCTGGCAATGGCAGGGCTGGCAATGCAAACTCCTTGGATTGTAACTATTCAGCACGATCCTTCGCGCAGGGCCTTTGGATCCTGTGGCAAGGGGTTTTGTCGCCATGGACGGCGACAACAAGCGGTCCTTGATGACGAAAAGCGTCCCTTGACAGAGGATTCAAAGGCCCGGTGCTGAACAGATACCTTGGATTAAAAAAAGACCAGGTACTATAGCACCTGGTCTTGATTGTTTGAAACGCTAATTCGTAATGGCGAAAAATCAGTGGAAGATATTTTCCAGCCGCTGCATGACCTGATCTTCCTTGGCCCCCTGAGCGAGGGCGACTTCGGTCACCAGCAACTTGCGCGCCTGCTCAAGCACCTTTTTTTCACCATAAGAAAGCTCTTTGGATGTCTTGATCTGGTACAGATCGCGCAACACCTCGGCAACTTCCAGCAGGTTACCAGTCTTCAGTTTGTCGTTATATTCACGTTGCCGGCGGCTCCAGGAGGCAATCTTGCCATTTTCGGTGCGCTCGGCCAGGGCATCAAAAATGCCGGTAATCCGCTGTTGATCGATCAGCTGGCGCATGCCGACACTGGTGGCATTGCCGACCGGAACCATAATCCGCATATCGCTGTCGACCAGGCGCAGGATGTAGTACTTCAGGGTTTGGCCGGAGTATTCCCGGACTTCGATATCTTCAATCACCCCGACCCCTTGGGTCGGGTATACTGCCATATCACCGATTTTAAACAAAATGGTACTCCTTTAGCTCGACCTCCCGACAATAGCACAAGTCGCCTCGGGCGTCAATGCCTCATTTTTAGATAACACACTGATTTATAGGAAGAAAGTTTTTGACTAAAAGCTGCTGCAGGGACTGTGCTAGGATTCCCTCAGTTGTTCACCACTCGGCAGGGAGGTCAGACAATGCGTATTGCCATTGTTGGGGCTGGAGCCCTTGGTCTGTATTATGGTGCTATGTTGCAGCGTAGCGGGCTCGATGTTTGTTTTTTACTGCGGCGCGATTATCAGGCGATCACTACCGGCGGCTTGCAGGTGCGTTCGGTCAATGGAGATTTTTACCTGGCGCAGATCAAAGCCTTCAGAACCCCGCAGGAAATCGGGGTGGCAGACTTGGTTATTGTAGGTCTCAAAACCTTCTCAAATGCTCAGATGGGTGAGTTGATGAGGCCCCTGATTGGAAAGGAAACAGCCATTCTGACCCTTCAGAATGGTCTGGGTAATGAGGAACTGCTGGCAGAAAGCTTTGGCCCGGAACGGGTGCTGGGTGGTATCGCTTTTCTGTGCAGCAATCGAGGAGAACCGGGGGTCGTCTGCCATCTTGGCGAAGGACGGATTCGTCTCGGTGAATTTGGCGCCGGGCTGACCCCGCGCAGTGAAAAGCTCGCCGCCATGTTTCGAGATGCCGGGGTCCCCTGCGAAGCGGTAGCGGATTTGCGCCGGGCACGCTGGGAAAAGCTGGTCTGGAATATTCCTTTCAACGGCCTGTCGGCATTGTTGGGACAGGATGTCACTGAACTCCTCACCGGTGGACACACCCGGGAGCTGGTGCGTGAGCTGATGCTGGAAGTGATCGCCGGAGCCAACGCCCAGGGCCTGAGTAACGAAATCGATGGCCCGATATTCAGCAAACAGATGATTACTTTGACTGATCAGATGGATCACTACCGGCCAAGTATGCAGATTGACCGGGAAGAGGGTCGTCCTTTGGAGCTCGATGCGATCTTTGCGATTCCGCTGCAACGGGCCGTTGCAGCCGGAGTAACGATGCCTCGGGTGGATATGCTGTACCGACTGTTGGCCGGTGGCGAAAAAATATCTTGCTAAAAAGACAAGAGCTGTTTGCCTGAACCTGCCGGCCCGATTTCTTCAGATCAACTGTCAGCGCTTGACCGGAACCAGATAGCTCAGAGCAAAAAGGATACAAGCTGCGACCACAATACTGGGCCCGGTAGGCGTATCCCACTGAAAGGATCCGTAGAGTCCGCCGGCGACGGAGGCACATCCGAACAGGCAGGCCAGCAGAGCCATCATTTCCGGATTGCGGGCAAAGCGCCGCGCCGTCGCTGCCGGGATGATCAGCAGGGAGGTCACCAGCAGCAAACCCACCACCTTCATCATCACCGCAACAGTCAGAGCGATCAGGGCCAGGAACAGACCGTTAATCCGTGTCACCGGCACCCCTTCGACCCGCGCCAGATCCTCATGGATGGTGATTGCCAACAGCGGTCGCCACAGCCATAACAGCGCGATCAGAGCCCCTCCGCCACCGAGATAAATCCACAGCAGATCGCTGTTACCGATAGCCAGAATGTCACCAAACAGGTACGCCATCAGGTCAATGCGCACGTCGGGCATGAAGGCCAGGGTGACCAGGCCCAGGGAGAGGGCACCGTGAGCAAAGATCCCCAGCATGGTGTCGCCGGCCAGTTGACGCTGGCGCTGACTGAAGAACAGCAGTAAGGCCAGCAGCTGACAGACAATAATCACCCCCAGCGTTAAGTTGATGTGCAGTAAAAATCCCAGAGCAACACCGAGCAGCGACGAGTGGGCAAGGGTGTCACCAAAATAGGCCAGACGCCGCCAGACCACAAAGGCGCCGAACGGCCCTGCGACCAGAGCCACGCCAATTCCGCCGAGCAGTGCCCGCAGGAGAAAATCATCGATCACAAGAACAGCCTCCATGGTCATGATGATGGGTCCGATCATGTTGGTAGAGGGCGAGGTGGCCATACATTTTAAGGTATTCAGGGTCACTGGTGACGACGGCAGGGGTACCGCTGCAGCAGATGTGACGATTCAGACACAGGACCCGGTCGGTGGCTGCCATTACCAGGTGCAGATCATGGGAGACCATCAGGACACCGCAGTTGCGTTCATCACGAATCTTGCCGATCAGTTGATAGAGTTCAACCTGACCATGGACATCAACCCCCTGCACCGGCTCATCAAGAACCAGCAGATCCGGTTGACGTAACAGCGCGCGGGAGAGCAGTACCCGTTGCAGTTCTCCGCCGGAAAGGTGTTGCATGGCAGCATCGATCACATGGTCAGCGCCGGTCTCTTTTAGAACGGTTCGGAATGCGGTAGCGTCACATCCCTTGCGGGCAAAGGACAGAAAGCGCTTTACCGAAAGGGGAAAGGTCGGGTCAAGCTGTAAACGCTGGGGCATATAGCCGATGGTCAGCTGGGGACGATGATACAGGGTTCCCGCGCTTGGTCGCAGCAGCTCAAGAGCCACCCGCAACAGCGTCGTCTTCCCCGCACCATTGGGGCCGATAACGGTCACTATTTCCCCGGAACGAACCGCGAAGCTGACTGCTTCCAGCAGGACATTGCCGCCCAGCTCCAGGTAAATATCAGTGGCCTGAATCAATGTGCTGTTCGTATCAGTCATGCCGGGTTAACCTCAGTTGAACAGTCAGGGCACAATCCCATGACCTCGACCAGACGATCCTGAACGACAAAGCCGCACTGACCGGCGCTGCGATTGATCTCGCGGGTAATCGCAAGGGTGCTGAGTTCGGCGCAGGCCCGGCAGGAGGTGCAGATGAGAAAATATCCCTCATGGGACGCTCCGGGATGGACACAACCGACAAAGGCATTCAGTGATGAAATCCGGTGAATCAAACCAAGGTTCAGCAAAAAATCGAGGGCCCGGTAGACCGTCGGGGGAGCGGTGCGTGCCTGCTGCTGCAGCTCCTCCAGAATCTGGTATGCACCGATCGGCTTATGCTGCTGCCAGATCAGTTCAAACACCTTGCGCCTGATGCTGGTAAAGCGCTGCCCCTGCTCAAGACAAATCTGTTCGGCCTTGGATAAAGCACTAGCGACGCACTGTTGATGATCATGGTCCGGATCGATAAAGCGTGGTGAATGCAAGAGGGACAACCTCTTTCTCCAGGGGAGCGCTTGACTCCAGCAAATGTTATAATATAACGTTACGACTCAAGATTTATGCTACCCTATCCTACGGAGAAAAACAATGAAGAGACACCTTTTGTTATGGCTGCTGATCTGTGGGTTCGCCCCTGCGGTATGGGCACAACAACAAGCCGTACCCCGTGTTGTTGTCAGCATCAAGCCGATTCATTCCCTGGTAGCAGCAGTAATGGAAGGGGTAGGTGAGCCGCAATTGCTGGTTAAGGGCGCTGGGTCACCCCATGGATATGCCCTACGACCCTCTGAGGCTCAGATGCTGGCGGAAGCAGGGCTGGTGGTCTGGGTTGGCGAGGGGCTGGAAACGTTTTTACAGCGCCCCCTGGCCACCCTGGGTAAGTCAGCGCAACAGCTGGAACTTGCTGACCACCTGCAGGATCGGATGTTGCCGGTGCGCGCCGGGGGGCCCTGGGAAGGTCACGCCCATGACCATCAGGGTGACGACCACAAGGATGCCCACCACGGTGACGATCACGCCCATGCGTCACTCAAATCACTGAACCATCATATCTGGACCAGCCCCTTGGTTGCCAAAGAGATTGTCCATCATGTTGCCGTGACATTGAGTAACATGGATCCGTCCCATCAGGCTCAATACCAAAAAAATGCCGCAGAGCTGCAGAAAAAGCTCGAGCTATTGTATCAGGAGGTCCGTCAGCAACTGGCGCCGGTTTCTTCAACGCCTTACATCGTATTCCATGATGCCTATCAGTATTTTGAACGGGATTTCAGGTTGAATGCGGTAGGCTCGGTAACCATTGATACGGAGCGCTCGCCGGGCGCTCGCCGGATCAAAGAGGTGCGGGGAAAAATAACGGAATTGGGAGCCCGGGCGGTTTTCAGCGAACCGCAATTCCAGTCTCGGATCGTCGCCACAGTACTAGAGGGGACAGGGGCAAAAGCGGGGGTTCTTGATCCGTTGGGAGCGGAGCTGGCAGAGGGGCCGGAGGCTTATTTTTCCCTGATCAGGACAATGGCTACAAGTATTCTGAGCACCCTGAGGTGACACACAAAAACCATCCAGTAGCACAGGGTAGAACGGTTCTACTGGATGGAAGAAGCAGAGATCAGGCAGCCGCGGGCAGGGATAGAAGATCGGCAAGAATTTCTTTCCCTTCCTGAACATAGGGGTCATCGATGAGGGCCTCGATAAGCGCCTCTTCCCGACTTTTGTTACCATTGTCCACATCCGCCGAGGGCATTCTGTGTGGGGTATTTTTCAGGTTTTTTTCTTCTTCCTGTAATTGGCGGCGCTCCATAAGCATATCGTCAAGACGCAAGGATTGGGTGGTCAGTTCCCGACGGTTAGCAGCACGCTGTGCGGCCTGTCTGATATTGAGAAACTTCTCGCTGTTATCGATCCTCTCCCGGCTGCGTTGTTGCAGTTTTTCAAGGTTGTCCACCGGGTTCTGCCAAAGAGTATAGTTGGCGGGGGCAATACGATCCCAGCTCAGGGCATTGTCCATATATTTTTCACCACTTTCAAGCCCATCGAGGCGGGAGGGCAGGATGATATCGGGGATAATACCGCGCTCCTGGGTTGAATCACCGGTAATCCGGTAGAATTTCTGAATGGTCACCTTGGCCGCACCTAACGGCATATATTGAGACATGCCACGCAGCCGGATAAAGCGATCCAGATCAAGAACTGCCTGAACCGTCCCCTTGCCGTGGGTGTGTTCATCACCGACGATCAGGGCGCGGCCATAATCCTGCAGGGCGCCGGCTAGAATTTCCGAAGCCGAAGCGCTGAAGCGGTTAACCAGCACAATCAGCGGGCCATTATAGGCAACGTCCTTATCGTCATCACGCAAAGAACGAACCGTCCCGGAACCGTCCCGCACCTGAACCACCGGGCCACCATCAATAAACAGACCACTGACACTGACTGCATCGGTCAGGGAGCCGCCGCCATTATTGCGCAGATCCAGAATCAACCCGGAAACTCCCTGCTGTTGCAGACGCATCAGTTCCGTGCGGGTGTCGTCCGTACTGTTGCGTTCGGTTTTGCCACTGTGATCACGGTAGAACGAGGGGATTTTGACGTAGCCGATACGTTTGCCATTGATTCCGTCGATCACCGTACTCTGGACAAAAGATTCTTCAATTTCAACAACATCACGAATAATCGGCACTATCAGCCGCCGGCCGTCCGGTTTGCGCAGGGTTAAGCGCACCTCGGTTCCCTTTTTGCCACGAATCAGCGATACCGCATCGCGCAGGCGGGTATTGGTGACCTCAATCGGCTCCGCGGTTCCTTCAGCAACCTTGAGAATAATATCGTCCGCCTCGAGTTGGCCCTGGCGAGCTGCAGCCCCACCGGGAATCACTTTGACTACGCGGATAAAGCCGTCATCGTCACGCAGAGTGGCTCCAATTCCTTCCAGCGAACCACTCATCTGGATATCAAAGTCTTCTTTGCTGGTTGGCGGCAAGTAGTTGGTATGAGGATCATAGGCCCGGGCGATCGCGTCGAGGTAGCGATCGTAATGATCCTGCTCGGTTTCCGCCAGCATCCGCTCTAAAAAAGTGTTGTGGGATTTGACAACATTTTCCTGCGCCCGGGTTAACAGTTCCGCTTGGGTCTTTTCATCAACAGGAAGAAGCTCACCCTCATCATCAAGGCCGATCTCGATTTCGCGCAGGCTGATATAGCGACTTAATATCTGAAATTTGATATTTCTACGCCAGAAATCCCGCAGTTCTGCAAGGTTGGTAACAAATTCATATTTGTCCGGGTCAGTCTCAATGACCTCAGCAGCATCAGGGTCGAGGGGCTCATCGAGGATGGCGACCGTGATGGTTTGGACCTGCTTGATCCGCTCCTGCAATAGCTCTCGCCCGGCCAGCGGCAGATCCAGGCGGCCGCGGCTGATGGCACTTTCGATCTGGTTGCGGTGAATCTGCAGTTGTTCGACATCTTCCTGGAGCAGAAAACGTTTTTGCGGATCGAGCTGTTTAAGGTAGAGGTCGAAAGCCGTCTGCGACAGTTGCATAGCGCTGAGGTTCTGATTGTAATGCTGACTGCCCAGTTGCTGGTGCAGAATATGACCAAGCAGGCGGGCACGATTGGTGTTCAGCGGCTCCTCTGCCAACCCGACAGAAGCTGTTGGAAGCAGAAAAATCAGAGCAATAAAGAAACTGTGAACTATGGTTTTTGTGAACCGGGACATAAGCTCTCCAACGCCGTGTAAAGGCGGATGTTAAATGACTATCGGGGCAGTGTAACCCCGGCAAGCACATCATCGCAAGGTTGAATATCTGCACTCGTCTATGTGTAATAGCGCAGGTCGTTTTGATTGGTCCATTGTTATGCCGTATCTGTTCAGCACCGGGCTTTTGGATCCTGTGGCAAGGACAGAGCTGAATAGTTACGTTTTGCCTAAAGCGGGATGCGCATTTTTTTACAATAAGTGCGCAGGATCATTTCAGCTTGAGTAAGACGAGTCGTGCGGTAGTTTTTCTGCTTTACCGCGTCAACGTCATCAAGGGAAACCGGTATTTGTCGAAGTTCACGCTGCACCATCTCAAGGTTGCTGAGCAGGGTTTTGAGCTGCCCCGGCGTATGCCCTTTCAGCATGGGCGGCGAAAGGCGGACAAAGCCGTCGGAAAGTGCCTGGGCAAATTTTTTCGGATTACCTGAAATTGACATCATCGCTCCTCTACTTCAAATGGGAGTTCAGCCGAACAGCAAAAACGCCAACAGGGTAACGACCGCTCCCAACAGAGCCCCAAGAAAAACCTCGCGCGGGGTATGGATGCCCATCAGCAGTCGACTCTGGCTGACCAGTAGTGCCAGAATCAGCACCAGTAGACCGATCAGCAGTCCTGCGCTGGAAAGCAGGGTCGATACGGCGATGGAAAAGGCGATGGCAGAATGACCGCTGGGCATTCCTCCGTGCAGGGGGGAACCGTGGTTGAAGCGCGCCTTGAGGAGAATCACCAGAATAATAACCGCCAACAGGGCGCCGACCGGAACCGTGCCGCCAGGTTCGCGGGTGAGGGTTTGGGAGCTGTCAAACAGCGGGAAGATATGGCCGGACAGCACCAGATATCCGAGCACCACGGCACCGATACTGGTAACCAGCACGGCTCCGGCTGCAACATCCTTGGCCAGCTTGGCGAGTTCGTGATAGTCGGGAGAAACCAGATCAACAACGGTTTCGATGGCGGTATTGATCAGTTCTGCAAAGAGTACCAGCATAGCCGCCAGCACCAGCAGGAAAAATTCCAGTGCTGATACATGAAAGAACAGGGCGAGGAACAGCACGGCCAGCGCCGCGACCAGGTGGTAACGAACATGGCGCTCACTTTTGGCCGCCCAGAGGATGCCCTCGATAGCGCAATTAAGACTTTCCAGCCAGCTTTTGGGTTTCATGGTGCGCCGCCGGGGGTTGGGGTTGGCAGTACCTGGAGTAACCAATCAAAAATAAAGATAACAGGTTCAGCCACTGCACACCAAGACCATTTGCAGCGTTTACTTGGAAAGGATAAACAAGGTAGTCTTGCCGGCGAGACGCGTAAAACCCTCAGCCTAATCGCCAAAGGATGGTTAACATGAATGATGATATCAACAACGACGAATTGATGGGTATGGATGATGATGACTTTGCCGCCATGTTTGAAGCGAGCCTGGCCGGGGTTGGCCGGGAATTGCACGCGGGGATGAAGATCACCGCAACAATTCTGCAAACCGGCGCCGAGTGGACCTTTCTTGATGTCGGTCAGAAGGGTGAGGGGGTGCTGGCGACGGCAGAACTGCTCGATGCCGAGGGGCAGTTGACAGCGGCGGTCGGGGATCAGCTCAGTGTGTATTTTATTTCGCGCAAGGACGGTGAATTGCGTTTCACCACCAAGGTCGGTGGTTCCGGCTCAGGTACCGAGCAGCTGCAGCAGGCCTATCAGGGCGGCATCCCGGTTGAGGGGCGGATCGACAAAGAGATCAAGGGGGGATATGAGGTCGCCCTGTCAGGCAATGTCCGCGCCTTCTGCCCCTTTTCCCAGGTCGGCTTGCGGCCACTTGATGCGGGCGAACTGATTGGGCGTACTCTCGCTTTTCGCATTACCCAGTTTGGCGAACGCGGGCGGAATATCGTCGTTTCTCACCGGGTATTGCTTGATGAAGAGCGCCAAGAGCAGCGCGAGGCGTTACGCCAGACCCTCAAAGAGGGGCAGATGGTCAGTGGCACGGTCACCAATCTGCGTGATTTTGGCGCTTTTGTCGATATCGGCGGGATTGAAGGATTGCTGCCGATTTCCGAAATCAGCTACGGCCGGGTGGAAGATATCAGCACGATTCTGGAAATCGGCCAACAGCTGGATCTGATTGTCAAAAAAATCGACTGGGCCAATAACAAATTTTCCTTCAGCCTGCGCGATACCCTGGCCGATCCCTGGCTCAAGGTGGGGAGCAGCTACCAGGTCGGTGGACAATATTCGGGCACGGTCAGTCGCCTGGCCCAGTTCGGGGCCTTTGTCACCCTCGAAGAAGGGATCGACGGGCTGTTGCATATTTCCAAGATGGGGGACGGGCAGCGTATCCGCCACCCGCAGGATCTGCTCAAGGTCGGGCAGCGGCTTAAGGTGGTGATTGAAAAAATTGATGAAGGTGAAAAACGGATCTCCCTGGCCCTGGCTGGAACGGTCGATGAGGTGACCGAAACCAGTTACAGTGAAGGCCCTACTGGCGGCAGCGGCATGGGAACCCTGGGGGAATTGCTCAAGGCCGGCCGGCAGAAAAAAGAGCGTCGTCAACCTAAATGAATCAGGAAGTCTCACGCTCCGCCGTGCTGTTTGCGGTTTGCATGGCGCATTTTCTCATGCCTTTTATGATGTCATCGGTAGGCATTGCCCTACCGGTGATCGGTCGCGAATTCAACGCCAGCGCATTACAGTTGGGGCTGGTAGAAACCACCTACGTCTTGTCGGCGTCAATCTTTTTGTTGTCGATGGGCCGATTTGGTGACATTCACGGCCGGCGCCGGATTT
Organism: Pelovirga terrestris; assembly: GCF_014773365.1. GTDB lineage: Bacteria > Desulfobacterota > Desulfuromonadia > Desulfuromonadales > Geopsychrobacteraceae > Pelovirga > Pelovirga terrestris. The sequence continues at coordinate 3,006 of NZ_JACWUN010000006.1, read as the reverse complement.
TTCAGACCGGTCTGCTGATTTTTGGTGGTATGGGGGGGCTGATTTCCCAGGCCTGGTCTATCGAAACCGTCATCGTTCTGCGCTTTTTACAGGGGATGGGGGGTGCCATGGTGATGGCGACGACCATGGCGATGCTGGTTTCGACCTTTCCCGTGACCGAGCGCGGCAAGGCCCTGGGGATTGCTGTCGCCAGTGTTTATGCCGGTATCTCCTGCGGCCCTTTTGTCGGTGGCCTGCTGGTTGAGATATTGGGTTGGCGCTCCATCTTCTACTTGATCTTTCCTTTAAGCTTGCTGACCTGGGGCGTGACCCGCCTCAAAATCAAAACCGAATGGGCCGACGCTAAAGGGGAGCCCTTCGACTGGCGTGGGGCGATAACTTACGCTACAGCGGTGATGCTGCTGGTGATCAGCGTCACCAATTTAAGCAGCAGCAACTGGGCCTGGGTGACCCTGGTGCTGGCCAATCTGCTGCTCGGGATGTTCTTTGTTCAGCAGTCGCGCCACCCCTATCCTCTCCTTAATCTCGACTTGCTGCTCAATAATCGGGTCTTCGCCCTGAGCAACCTGGCGGCCCTGTTCAACTACGCCGCGACCTTTGGTGTCACCTTCTTTTTGAGCCTTTATCTGCAATACGTCAAAGGGATGAGTCCATCCCAGGCCGGTCTTGTTTTAATTGTTCAACCGATCGTCCAGACCCTCTTTTCCCCGTTCTGCGGCCGTTTATCCGACCGGATTCCCGCTTCTTACGTGGCCACCACCGGGATGGCCCTGTGTGCTGTGGGTCTGGCCGTCGCCTCGACCCTTAATGCGGGATCCGAACTCACCCTGGTTTATCTGTTGCTGGTGTTGCTGGGGTTGGGGTTTGCCTTTTTCTCTTCCCCCAATGTCAGCTTGATCATGGGCAGTGTCGAGCCGAAATACCTGGGGGTGGCTTCCGGACTGAATTCAAGCATGCGCACCCTCGGTATGCTGACCAGTATGATGATCATCACCCTGATTTTTGCCCATCTGATGAACGATCAACCTGTGACCTTGGCCACCCAGGCCCGGTTTCTTGCCAGTATGCGACTGGCACTGTTGATCTTCAGCGGTCTTTGTGTCGTGGGCATTGGTTGTTCTTTAGGACGCATCAGAGGTCCCAATAAAAGGTGAGAATGTGGCCTGTTCCGCCGGACCTGCTTGTGGATTGGCGCGAATAATGCATTATTAGAGTTACTTGTGGTTGTCCCTGCCGTATCATTGTACTGGGAGTGAGCGATGCGCGTACGTTTGGCTATCAGGTATACATTTTTTTCCAGCTGTATTTTGCTGGTGATCATGCTTACCTCTTCATACTTTCACATTACCCAAGTTCAGAAAATATTTGCCGAAACCTCCATCCAAGATGCTGATGCCCTGGCAGATCTGCTGTTACGTAACTCCTACCACCTGATGCTGGAAAATGACAGGTATAACCTGCAACTGATGATGGAAGAGGTGGGCGAGAGCAAGCGCATCAAGCGGGCAAGGATTCTCGGCCGCGAGGGGGTTGTCAGCTTTTCAACCAATGCTGATGAGGTTGGTAGTGTATTAGTCATTCAGGATGAGAGTTGCACTTTTTGCCATATTTCTGAATCTGAAGCGTTGGTGAATGTGCCGGCGCAGGATCGAATCCGGACCCTTTCCGGATACCAGTACATGAATGTCACCAGGGGGATTTACAATGAGCCAAACTGTTCAACGGCGGCCTGTCATGCCCATCCACCTGAACAGGAAAAAATCGGCGTACTCGACATGGTTATTTCCCTGGATCAGATGGCCTATTTGACCCATGTGCACCACAATGATGTGTTACTGTCTACGTTGGTGATGCTGGTTTTGCTGTCGGTTGGTCATTACCTGATGACCAGACGTTATATCTGTAAGCCGATCGAAGGATTGCTACATGAAACCAAGGCCCTTGCCCAAGGCCATCTTAATGCTCGGGTCGTGAACCCTTCCAGAGATGAAATTGGCGAGCTCGGACACTCCTTTAATCAGATGGCAGAGAATCTGGAGCATGCCCAGGAGGAGCTAAGAGATTGGGGAGCAACCCTCGAGCAGAAGGTTGATGTCCGCACCGCAGAAATGCAGGAAATCCAGAACCAGTTAATCAGATCAGCCAAGCTGGCTTCTATGGGAGAGCTGGTCGCGGGGATCGCCCACGAAATCAATAACCCACTGACCGGCATTCTGATGTTTGCCTCCTTGTCATCTAAACACAAAGAGTTGCCACCACAGGTCAAGGATAACCTTGACCTCATCGTGGCGGAAACCGGACGTTGCGCCAAGATTGTCCGGGGCTTACTGGAGTTCGCGCGCGAATCGGTTCCAGAAAAAACCCCCTCCTCTATCAATACCATTATTTCCCAGACCCTCGAGCTGGTTTCCCACCAGTCGATTTTTCAGGACGTTGATATCGTCTGTCAGCTTGGCGAGGATATCCCTGAAATTGAGCTGGATGCCGATCAGTGGCAGCAGGTGTTTGTCAACATGATCATCAATGCCGGCCAGGCCATGCCGCAAGGAGGGAACTTAACCATCACTACACACTTCCTTGAGGCAGAGAATAGCGTACACATTACGATAGAAGACACCGGCACCGGTATCAGTCGTGAACATCTGGACCGGATTTTTGATCCTTTTTTCACCACCAAATCACAGAAAGGCTTTGGCCTGGGCCTGTCGGTTACCTATGGTATCATTCAAAACCATGGCGGCAAGGTTGATGTGCAGAGTTCCGAAGGGGTGGGCACCCGATTCAGTATCCTCCTGCCGGTTGAAAATCCGGGCTGGACAGGGACTGGGGATCGGGGCGAAGGGAAAGACAATCAAGACGCGTAAACCATACCTGCTGAACTAGTGTCCCGTGCGGTTAGTTCTTTTGCTTAAATTGAAGTTGTGCTATAGTTTCAAACATGGCACGCACTCATGAAAAATACGAATTAACAGCGCAAGACCGACAAGCTCTCGAAGCCTTGCTTCG
>NZ_JACWUN010000005.1 GCF_014773365.1 Pelovirga terrestris | reverse complement strand
CAACGGATCAGTCGCTGCGGGGTCCAGTCAGCATACTCCTGATGGCCTTTGGGCATGTGGTCGCTGACCGTGGTGTGACGACCCTTCTGGTAAGAGCGGACATGGGAGGCAACCCGTTTGCGCTGCACAAAACATTCGATGCTGGTTGCGGTGATACGGGCCTCAAGCTGCTGGCCTCGTAGTTGATAGGGAACCGAGTAGTAGTGACCATCAACCGCGACATGATAATCGATCCCGGCCCGCACCTTCTGCCACTGAGAAAAGGCATAAGCGTTTGTCGGTAACGGTTTCAACATTGGACGATCGAGGGCCTCAAAGGCCTCTTTGCGTGAGCCGGGAAGTTTCTTAAAGGGGCGGTTGTTCAGATCCGTCAACAGCACCCGGATAGCGGCATTGGCAGCGACCAGACTGAAGAAGGTCTGCTTGCGCAGTCGCGCCATAATCCAGCGCTCGACGACCTGGACACCGACTTCAGCCTTGGACTTGTCCTTCGGTTTGCGAACACGAGCCGGTATGACCGCCGTGCCGAAATGTTCGGCCAGCTCCTGATAGCTTGGATTCAGATCCGGTTCGTAGCGGCAGGGTTTGCTGACGGCACTTTTCAGATTGTCAGGGATGACGAGTTCCGGGACGCCACCAAGAAATTCAAAGGCGCGACGGTGGGAACCAAGCCAGTCCGACAGGTTCTGACTCAAGGTCGCTTCGGCAAAGGTATAATTGCTGGCGCCTAAGACCGCCACGAAGATCTGAGCCTCACTGATCTCGCCGGTCTGCGGGTTGACGATGGGCAGGGTGTGACCGCAATAGTCGACGAACAGTTTCTCGCCGGCCTTGTGGATCTGCCGCATGGAGATCTTCAACTTGCGCGCCCACTGCCGGTATATTTCGCAGAAGTGGCTGTAACGATACCCCTGCGGGTGCTCGGCTTGATACTCCTCCCAGAGCAGCATCAGGGTCACTCCTTTGCGTTTCAGCTCGGCATGGAGGTAAGCACAGTCCGGTAAGGGGCGGTCGGAGGATGAAACAGAACCCGCCGGTGGGAATAATCGGTTGTAGAGTTGCTGATCGGTCAGGGCCTCTGGTAGCGGCCAACTCAGACCGGCTATTTTCGCCCGGTGCAGGTAGTCACCAACGGTGGTGCGGGAGATGTTCAGACAGCGGCTAATGGGGCGTTGCCCTAAACCACTGTCGTGGTGAAGACGGAGTGTTTCTCTAATTTTACGCATGGATAACCTCGTGTTTGCCAACGGTGCACCTCCTGGAAAATAGTATTTCCAAGGTTGTACACCAGGTTATCCAGCATCGCTTTTTATTCCGGTGGAAACTGGTCCACCGATTCCGCTCGTCAGGAAAAAGTGGCCCAGATTGGATCGGAATCAGTGGCCCAGTTTATAGCGGAATGACTGGACCAGTTTGCCCCGGAACAGGTGGCCCACTTTGCAGCGGAATCGGTGGTCGTTTTGCTCCGGAATACGCAGCCGACCACGCGGACGTCCCGTTCGGTCTGGTTTTGACTCTTGGTGCCAAGCAATACTCTGGCGTCATAGAAAACATGACTGTCAGGATCAACGGGGTTCACGCTTAGTTCTGTCTTGCGGGACGTCGCTTTGATGCGACAGACAAAATGGCGCCCTTGTTTTTGCCAGTCGTCAAAGTTTTTATAGCACTGGTAATAGCGGTCATAGACGCCCGTTTGGCCGGGAGCAACGAGGCGTTCCACTTGCGGGCGCTCGTCCCCTTTGCCGTCCGTTAAGGTGACTTTCTGTGGCACACCGCGACCGATGTCGAACCCCAGGTGGACCTTGGCCTTTTTGACTTCCGTCCGATAGTCCGCCCAGAGCATGGACAAGGTGGCATCGATCAGTGAGCCATCGACAGCGATCAGATCACCTAAGCCGGAGATATCTTTGGCGATCGGAATCTTTGCTGTGGCCTGTTTTTGCAGGTCTTCATAAACATGAATCATCTGCTCCAATCCACGGGAATTGATCGCTTCAAAAAAAGCGCTTTTCTGAATCCCGCCGGGGGGTGCGATGTGGGTTGCAGCGAAATCTTCCTGGGCCAGAACTTGAAGCAGATGACGCCCCGAGGAATGTTCTTCGAGGTGATAGTAGGTCAGAATTTTCAGCTGATCTTCAAACGTCATCTGCAGTGGCCTGTTGCCTCGGGCTTCAAGAACCGGGGCATATTCAAGAGCCCCCTTGAATGGGGTGAAAAGTTGAGCGACAGAGCGCCGGTCGAGTCGGGAACGGTGGTAGCGAACGAGTAGCGACATTTTCGTAAATCCTCATAAAAATAGGTATTTACGAAAATCGCCGCGCCGACTTAATGGCGATTTGTCAAGTAAAAAACGCGCCAACTTGCGAATTTTTAAATTATTTTTATTGCTCCGGCTAACTGCAATTTGCTAACCGGACACTACTGCCGATTTATATCTCCTCTCTTTTCATGAGATAAAAATAATATTCTATGCCGAACTGCAGAAGTAGGGGCGTTTGCGCTTAAGCACAGTTTCCCGCCGCTTCCTGCCACACCTTGATAACGTTAATTTTCTCCGCCAATTCGGCTTGTTAGAAAGATCCAAAAAAAACAGCCGGCAAATACCCAACAAAAACAGTCAAGCTCTACATTTAAATATCTATATTTCCCCTAGTGTTTTTATGCGTGTTTTGCCTTTGACATGGCTAGAAAAATTTGATGATATGGCCAAGATAAAAATGCAATGAATATTCGTTTCTAATGTTTGATGGTTGGTTGCTTAATCCACTGCCACAGTCCAGCAAGCCTGATTTGTATCGACAACCAATCCATCGACACGCAGTTATCACACACACAAAAGGAGGTCACATGAAATTCTGGCAGGGTCTCACCTGTAGTCTGGCATGCGCTGCACTGGCTCTGTTGCCTGCAGTTCATGTCGAAGCGGCATCAGTCTCGGGCCGCTCCAGCACGGTTCTGGAATGGTTCGATACCGCGAATGAAGATACCGCGGTTCCGGCATTCCAGTATCTGCAGCTCAACGTCAAAGATTTAGGTGCCCCGGGATACAACTTCTACACCTACGGTCGCCTCGGTTATGATCTGGCTGATGAACTCGCCAGCAACAGCAACTATACTGACAGCCGCCTGTATCTGGCCTACCTGGAAAAAAAGGGTTTTCTGACCAACGCTCTTGATTTTCGCTTGGGCAGGCAGTTTATCTCCACCACCGCCGGTGCCTCGGTCATGGATGGTCTGCGTCTTGATTATCGCTTGATGGACAATTATGGACTGACCCTGTTTGGCGGCGGCGATGTCACCTACTACGAAGGTTACAGCGCTAAGGATCTGGTCCTGGGTGCCGAGTTTACCGTTAGCGACCGTTTTGTGAAAAACCTCGACCTGGGCATTTCTTATGTGGCCAAGGTCGATGGTGGTCGCCTCGCCATGGAACTGATCGGCTTCGACATCGAATACGACTACAACAACCTGCTGTTTCTCTATTCGGAAACCCAGTACGACTACCTCTCCGACCGCGTCAGCTACTTCCTTGCCGGCGCAAATCTCTACGCTTCCCCCAAATGGTCGGGACGTCTTGAGTATCTCTACTCTTTGCCGGTCTTTTCTTCTACTTCCATCTATTCGGTATTTGCCGTCGATGAGTACGAAGAGATCATGGGTGAAGTGAACTACAATATCGGTAACGGCTGGCGCAGCTTCGGACGCTTAACCTATGAAATGTATCCGAAATTTTCCAACGCCAATGTCTATGAGGCTGGGGTTGAAAAACGCCGGACCGACATCTATTCAGGGTATCTCACCGGCGTTTTCCGGGATGACCGGGGTGGTCAGGATCTCAAAGGTTTCAAGTTGTATCTCGCTGGACGCTTTATCCAGCAACTGCAAGCCGGGGTTGGTGTCGATGTTGATGTCCTTGAACGCACCGTCAATTATTTCAATGAGGAGAGTAGCCGCGACGAAACCACCAGCAGCCGCTACTGGGTAGACGCGACCTGGTACTTCTCCCGCACCAAGAATGTCCAGGCCAAGGTCGAGCGGATCGAAAGTGATCTGTGGGATTACTACAACCGTGGCCGTATTCGTCTGAATGTCACCTTCTAAGGTAAGGAGTTCATATATGTACCGTAAATTTTTGTTAATACTCGCATTTCTCCTGGTCGGCAGTTCTGTCGCCTGGGCACAGATGCGCTTTGACCACCAGGCGCACGTGGAAGAGTATGCCGCCGGCATGGATTGCACCACCTGCCACACGGCTGATGCCGTCAGCATTATCCCTGACGCCGAAACCTGCCTCGCCTGCCACGATAGTTCCTATGCCGAAATGACGGCCTTTGGATCGCTCAACACCCATGGCCCCATGTGGGCACGGAACCATGGTAGCATGGCCACGGGCGCAGCGATGGACTGTAACGCCTGTCATTCCCAGAGTTACTGTATGGAGTGCCACGTCTCCGGTTTTGCTGATGAGCAGGGCTCCTTCAGCAATCACATGATGAACAGCCACTCCAGTGATTTTCACATCACGCACCCGCTGGCGGCCCGTGGTAATCAGCAGACCTGCGCCAGCTGTCACGAGCCCAGCTTCTGTACCGACTGCCACAGCGCTTTTAATCGCACTGATCTGACCTTTGATTCCCATCGTCGCGGCTTCAGTGATATTTCGGTCGGCAACAACATTACCCATGAGCAATTCAATGAGTCACAATGCCAGACCTGCCATACCGGAAGCGTACTGCCCAGCCATCAATGGTCAGGCAACCACGCCCGTGAAGCACGCAAAAATCTCGCGACCTGCCAATCCTGCCATCCCCAGGGTGATGTCTGTATGCAGTGCCACAGCGCAAAATCAGGCCTCATGATCAGCCCGCACCCAAGCAATTGGGGAAGCGGCAAAAATCGACTCGACTCAGCTAGCGGCGGCAGAACCTGCCGTGTCTGCCACTAATACGACTTAAACCATAACGGAGGTTAAACATGAGAAAGCATCATTATCTTTACATCCTGCTGGCACTTGCCGTGACAGCCTTTCTGACCACCGGCTGCGGCAGCAGTGGCGGTTCGAGTAGCGTGACCGTTGCTGAGCCCGAGCCCACTCAGGTAAGCGCAACCCTGGGGACACAATACGACGCAGTTATCACCCAGGTTGACATGTCGGAAAACGCCCTTGGTGAGCGCTTCCCCATTGTGACCTTCCGCGTCACGAATGAACTTGGCCAGCCGGTTTCCGGCCTGACCGATGGCTTAGAATTTACCATCGCCAAGCGGGATGTTTCTTGGCAAAGCTATATCAACCGTTCTCGCCTGCAAAGCGGTGGTGTTAAAGTGTTAAGGGCTGCGGGCGAAAGACAACCCGCCGATGCTGACTTAGGCAATGGTTACTACCGTTACACCTTCAAGACCGATCTGAATGCAGTCAGCTCGTTCAAATATTACGGCAATGCCAATGCCCCTGATGGTGGGGTTGCAGGCGTCGGCGACAACGGTGTACTAGATTCATCAGCTGCTGGACCAGTCTTGGACGCCCTCAATCTCACCTACGACGCGACCAAGTTGCACCGCATTGCTATTTCTGCGCGACCCGCAGCCGTGGAGGGAGTTCTCCCTTACCGCTTTAACGCCGTGGCTGATTTTAAACCAGAGGATCTGCCGGCGTTTGACAGCACCACGCGCCTCGCCCGCGATCGCTCCGTCGCCGTTGCCTGTAACAGCTGCCATGCGGCGACCAGCCTTTCAGCAACCGGCATGCCGGCGATGCAAATGCCCAATGCCCACGGCAACACCCGCTTCGACAATGCCCTGTGCGTCACCTGCCACAACCCCAACACCTACGATAGCCGTGGCTCAACTGATGAGGCCTGGGTCAATATTAACCAGCGCAAAATGATCCACCAAATTCATGCCGGCACCTCTGGCCCAGTTGATGGCACTGGAGCGACCATTAATGAGTACCTCGGCAGCATAACCGCTATGGATTCGTATAAAGTTGCGGGTCGCGACTACACCGGACTGCGCTATCCGCAGTCCATGGCCAACTGCAACGCCTGCCATCCCGGCGTCGCCGGGCCGGGCAGTGATGGTTATCGCAGCAACTATACACAAACGAAGGCAGCTGGAACGTATCCCTCTATTCCATATCTGCAGGAGTACTACACCCCGACCTATACCGGGCGCATCGTCTCCGTCACTATGCCTGCCGGGGACGTAAAAACTCCCACCGTCGTTTTTGAGGTTCTAGACGCCGTTGGCGACCCGGTTACCGATATGCAGGGCAAACGCTTTGAATTCACCATCGCCAAGTTGATTCCTGGTGATGGGCGGCAGCAGAGCTACTGGCAGAATCTGGTTAATGTTGTCCGTAGTCCAGGCCAAGGCACAACGAACGGCGTACTACGTGCCAATGGCATCCGTGTCACCGATGTAACAGATGCTACTGCGGCCGTAAACGGGATTTATTCCTATACCTTCACCGTGGATTTGGCAGATCCCGCCGCTAATAATCCCTCCGGCGCTGACTTCAATAATGATCCTGTGGCTGCTAATGTTCTGGCTTCCCTTGACCTCGCATATGATCCCAACGCCGTTCATCGGGTTACAATTTTGATCCGGCCCAGCGAAGTGCCCAAGGATAAGCGTGATGGGAATGCTACTCCTTTCCGTTACAATGCCGTGGCTGACTTCATCCCGGCGCAGTTGAATGCGCAAGGTGATAATCTGTGGTCCGATTGGGAATTAGAGCGCCAGATCGTCACCAATCAGTCTTGCGGCACCTGTCATGATGATCCGTTGTTCTTCGATAAACGCAACAACGCAAACGGCCGCAGCTTCCACAGTAACTGGCGCTTTGATGTGAACCTGTGTGCCACTTGCCACAATCGAAATACTTATGACAGAACAGAGTCAACCGATAATGAGTGGGTCACTCTTGACCTCGCACGCATGATTCACCAGATCCACTCCAACACGGCGGATTACCAGGCCGATGGACGGGACTACACGTTTGTCAGCGGTGATTATTCTTCCACCCGTTACCCACTGGCCATCACCGATTGTAAGGCTTGCCACGACAATCCGCTGGCTGCGGATGAGCGCACCAATGCTCAACGCAACAGCTGGAATAATAACCCCAGCATCGAAGCCTGCGGCAGTTGCCACACTGACTTCCAACCCCAGGCGCATTTTACCTCCTTCGATTGTGCCACCTGCCATACCCCGGCAGGCATTATGGAGGTACACAGCCGCTAATCCTCAAAATAGCAGCTGACTAAGAACCAACACGACAGCCGAACGGGTATAATACCGTTCGGCTGTTTTTTTTGTGTGGGGATAGTTAGTACAGTTTATTCGGGGGACATAATACCGATTAAAAGATGATCGGATTTATAAACCAGCCCCACAACCGGCGGGTCGCGTCCCGCCAGACGTCATCCTTTTGATAGGCGTCAAAAGGATGCAAAAACGCCTCCACTGGCGTGGGGCGACGTGAGCTAGTGTTGATTGCCACGAAAAATGATTTAGAGAGGGTATGAAATTGTCAGAATGTGTTGACCAATGACCGCAGGGTGTCAGATTATCTGAGCCTTCAGATAAGGCTCTTTATGCGGTCGTTAAAATAAAGCGGGCGGAGAGTTTTCGTAGAACTCTCCGCCCTTTTTGCTTTCGGGGTTACAGCCCCTTTAACCGGAGTGATCATGATATGGTCCGTTGCGGTTGATCTCAAGCAAATTCAGCAGCAGGGCAAAAATTTTCGTTGGCCCCGTCCGGACTCCTGCCCACGTTGTCACCAGTGGCGGATCTGGGGCCACGGTTACGCGCTGCGCTACTTTGCTGGTTTTGCTGAGGCCCTGCCGATGAAATGCTATCGTTGTCCTTTGTGCCGTTGTGTCATCACCGCACGTCCTGCCGATTATTTCCCCCGGATTCGCAGCTGTATAGCGGTCATTGTCACCTGTTTGACTCATCGAGTTCATCAGGGACGTTGGCCCCCTCTGGCGTTCCCGCGCTCCCGCTTGCGCCACTGGCTGCTGAATTTGAAACAACAGATTCAGATTCATCTGACCAATACCTGGTCCGAAGGGCTGATAAAGCTATTCTGGACATTTACATCATGGCCTTTGAGCTTGCAATGCCGTTGTTTATAAACTACGATTGAGTATGCTCGAAATCAAACAGACTGCAACTTACCAAAGATGGCAGGGCAAGTTAAAGGATCGGCGCGCAAAAGCCCTGATTGCTGCGAGAGTTTTTCGCTTGGCCAACGGCTTACCGGGAGATGTTAAGTCGATAGGGCAGGGAGTACGTGAATTACGAATTCATTTTGGACCTGGTTATCGCGTTTATTTTTACCAGCGGGGCAACGAGCTGATTCTGCTACTGTGCGGTGGTGATAAAGGCAGTCAAAAAAAGGATATTGAGGTTGCAATACAGCTTGCGGACCAGTGGAGGATACAATGAGTGAACCTGTCTATGATTACGATCCGGCAGCTGCTTTAGAGAACGAAGAAGGTATCGCCATTTTTCTTGCTGATGCGCTGGAAACGGGCGATGCTGGCTATATTGCAAAAGCGATGGGGGTCGTGGCCCGCGCAAAGGGAATGACTGAACTTTCCCGCGAAACAGGCTTGTCACGTGAGCAACTATACCGCTCATTCAGCGAGCAAGGTAATCCAACCTTGAAGACGATGCTCGCCGTGATGCGCGCCCTCGGAGTCGACATGACGGCTCGGCCTCATAAGCCGGCAGCCTAACATATGGAAAATCGGGGGGAGATAATACCGATTAAGAGATTATCGGTTTTATCTCCCCCGATTAAAGGAAACGCGATGTTCCACCAACCCATCCTGGCGCTATGTTGCGCGAGGATTTTCTTCCGGATTACCGGCTGATGGTAACAGCGCCGAGTTTTGGCTGAACGCACAAAGCGCAGTAGATTTATGGCAGGCCGGAAGAGAAGTTGCCGGGAAGCTTAGGCAAATCCGTAAGCTTAATGCAGCGTGAGGGTGGGACATTCTACCACTACGGAGCGGGAGTTGAAGGTAAATAAACTATCCGAAGTTGGGCCGGGAAGAGGAATCACCTTGCTCCTACCAAATCGTCTGTAGGTGCGGATAGCTGATGATTTTCTGGCCGCAGGTCATCAGGGGGATAGCCATTGTCATGGCCGTGGCAGCGATGATGCGATCCGCCGGATCGGCATGAAATTCGCCGGGTAACTCGACCGAACGCAAAGCAATAAGGTTGTCGACCGGGACAAATTGAACAAATGGAAGCTCTTGCGTTTTGCTGATCCAATCACGATGATCGATGGCTAATTCAAGGCGACCACGTTTGACCAGCAGAGCAATCTCCCAACTTGAGATGGAAGAAATCAGAATGCCCTTTTCTGATATGGCTGCTGCAATCGCCTCCTCGGCTGGTGGTGATAACTTTTCCGGGTTACTGAGCCACCAGAGCCAGACTGAGTATCAAGAACAATCACTGCAGAGCCGCCCAATCATTTTCAGCGACCGGGTCTAAAGGTTGATCATAGCGCCGAACGCTGTTGCGCAACTCCTGTAAAACCTGAGGTGGCTGATCGTGATACGGTATGATTTTAAGAACCGGCTGATTGTGATCGGTGATGATTAATTCCCCCCCCTGATCTTGAATCTTGCGGAAATATTCCAACGCCCGTGGCTTGAATTGAGATTTCGAAACGACCTCTGACATGGCTTTCTCCTAGGTTGAATACCAAGTGTGACAATATTAACCTAGTCACTATTCGTTTTCAAGAGGAAGGCTAAGGTATTCGGGGTAGAGTAGAGAGCAGGTCTCAGAGTGGGTAAAGGGGACGTTGTTGGGTATTCGGGGGAGATAATACCGATTAAAAGATTTATCGGTTTTATGTCCCCCGATTAACGATTCCCCGATTAAAATTGGCTGTGTTTTTGGGTGGTTGGCTAAGAATTGAGAGCACGAAAGGATTTTGTTGGGAAATATGGTAGAATTCGGAATAGAGTTCGGAAGTCCCGAATGATAAATTTTTTCAATCAAGGAGGAAGACAATGAAACGAATGGTTAATGGTGTGTTGGTTGGTGCTATGGTGCTGGCTCTTGCGGGCTGTGCTACGCAGTATACTCTGGCCCCGGAAGATGAGAAGTTGATGCGTGACGCTCTGGCGGCGTCAGAGGCTGCTTCAACCTCGGCCGATCAGGCAGCGGCGGCGGCAACAAGAGCCGAAAGAGCTGCGGCGAGTGCTGAGAAGTCTGCAGCAAGTGCTGACGCGGCTGCCAGCTCTGCCCAGGTCAGTGCTGACCGCGCTGAAGCCGCTGCCGATAAAGCCGCCAAGGCTTTTGAGTTAAGTCAGCAGAAATAGATTGTTCGAGCAATTTCTGTGCAGCAACAAAAAAGCCCCGATTAGCCGGGGCTTTTTTGTTGCCATCAGGGCTGATTCGGCAGTGCTGATACCGGCTGAGGCACACCAGTGCGCTGCTCAAGGATGAGGCGTACCTGCTGCCAGTCGATATCGGCCTGGGGGGCAATCAGGTCACGTTGCCGCAGGATTTCCTCTATCGCTGCCACCACCCGATTGGCCGGGTCGGGGTGCGCCTCGAGGTACAGTTGCCCCTCTTTGTGCCCCAGTTTAATCGGCTGATCGATAATCATGACCGCCATCCCGAGGTGTACGCGCTCAAACAGCCGTTGGATATCTTCGGGGTAGAGGCGGATACAGCCGCTACTGACCTGGCGACCAATACCAAAGGGACGATTGGTTCCGTGCAGACCGATGTGCTTCTGCGAGAGTCCGATCCAGTAATCACCCAGGGGATTATCCGGCCCCGGTGGAATCACTGCCGGTAGCTGCGGATGCTCTGCACGCCAGCTGGGCGGCGGTGTCCAGCTCGGATTGGCAATCATGGTGACAACCTGATTATAGCCGGTCGGGGTGTCGCGACCTTCGCGGCCAATACCGATGGGATAGACATTTATCAGGGTTTGTTGCCGCCCTTCGCGGATCAGGTACAGCCGCTGTTCAGCCAGGTTGATGGTGATTCCTGCCGGCGCCTGATAGGGAACGATGGCCGCGCGGGGAATGAGAATCTCGCTATCAGCTGGTGGTTGCCAGGGGTCGATGGTGGGGTTGGCATTGATGAGGGTACCGTAACCAATGCCATGCCGGCGGGCTAATTCAATCAGGGTGTCGCCGGGGTGAATCAGCTGGTAGAAGTTTTCGCCCACCAGGGTGGCGGATGTTATTGCAAAGACCGACGATGGTACTACGAGCAACAAGGGCAATAGCCAAACTACCATTGTGCCCGGTAAAAAACGTGATATTTTGGAATTTAATAATGGCATCAGATCGTTGCTATCGGTTGCTGTGTGCAATTTGCATAAAAAATATTGTTCCGGTTTTTTCAAAGATTGTACCTGTCTTTTCGCACAGCTCCATGTCCGCTGTAAACAGAAGATTTCTGCGTTGATTCTCGCCTTTCGCTTTTTGCCTGTCTGTGGAATAATGCGATACTTTCATTTTTGCCAAAAGGTCACCCATGTCCGACAAGGTTCAGCGCCTCTATCTGGTTGATGGTTCTTCCTATATCTATCGTGCCTACTTCGCCATCCGTCACCTCTCCAACTCGAAGGGAGAGGCTACCAATGCCATTTACGGTTTCACCACCATGCTGCTGACCTTGCTGCGCCAGGAACAGCCCGACCATATTGCGGTGATTTTTGACAGCAAGGGGCCAACCTTTCGCAAGGAGCTTTACCCCGACTATAAAGCCAACCGCAGTGCCATGCCGGAGGATCTGGTGCCCCAGATCCCGGTGATCAAGGAGGTGGTGGCGGCGTTTCGGATGCCGGCGTTGGAGTTGCCGGGGTTTGAGGCTGATGACATTATTGCTACCCTGGCTCGCCGTTTTGCCGCCCAGGGGCTTGAGGTAACGGTGGTCACCGGCGACAAGGATCTGATGCAGATTGTCGATGAACGTATTCGTCTGCTTGATACGATGAAGGGCAAGGTGTCAGGGCGCCGGGAGGTGATTGAACGCTTTGGCGTCCCGCCCGAACAGGTCCTCGAGGTGCTTGGTCTGGCAGGCGACAGCTCTGACAATATTCCCGGAGTGCCGGGTATTGGTGAAAAAACCGCCAGCGCTCTCATCCAGGAATTCGGCAGTATCGACAACCTGCTGGCCAATATTGATCAGGTCAAGGGGAAAAAAAGGCAGGAGAATCTGCGCGAATTTGCCGAGCAGGCACGTCTGTCGCGCCGCCTTGCCGCTTTGGTAGAAGACCTTGAGGTCGATGTCGATCTCGACCAGTTGCTGCTGGAAGAGCCGGATGCCGAGGTTTTGAGGGCTCTGCTCAAGCGTCTGGAATTCAATAAGTTGCTTACTGATCTGCCGGCCCTGAAGACGCAGCCGGCAGCTGATTCATCTGCTGATTATCGCATGATTGTCAGTGCAGCGGAGCTGGATAGTCTGATCGCCGCGCTGAAAAAGGCCGGAACCTTTGCCCTTGACACCGAAACCACCAGTCTGACCGCTGTACAGGCCGACCTTGTCGGCCTCTCTTTTGCCGTGCAGGCGGATGCCGGCTGGTATGTGCCGGTGGGGCATCGGTATCTGGGGGTACCTGAGCAGTTGCCGCTGCCGCTGGTTGTGGAAAAGCTCAAACCCTTGCTGGAAGATCCACAGGTTCAGAAAATCGGTCAGAACATCAAATACGATGCCCTGGTGTTGCGTCGTGCCGGTATCCAATTGGCAGGCATTTGTACCGATACCATGATTCTGTCGTACCTGACCCACCCGGAGGCTAAATCCCACGGCCTTGACGCCCTTGCTCTGGCCCATCTGAACTATCGTACCGTGCCCTATAGCGAGGTTGCCGGTAGCGGTAAAAAACAGATCTGTTTCAGTGAGGTCGATGTCACCAGGGCGACCCGCTATGCCGCCGAAGATGCCGATATCACCTGGCGCCTGGCAGACAGGCTGCTGCCGGAGCTTAAGGATGAGGCGAGCCGCAAACTCTTTGCCGAGGTCGAGATGCCGCTGGTCGAGGTCCTCACCCGGATGGAATGGACGGGTATCCGCGTCGATGCTGATTTCCTCGGCACCCTCTCGGCGGAGATGGGGGAGCGCCTGCAGGTTCTTGAAGAGCAGATTCATCAGCTGGCTGGCAGCGCTTTTAATATCAATTCCCCCAAGCAACTGGGCGAGGTGCTGTTTGAACGTCTTGGCCTGGCCAAGGGCAAAAAAACCAAGAGCGGCTGGTCGACCAATGTCGAGGTGCTGCAGGGGTTGGCCGATCAGCACGAGATTGCTGCGCGCATTCTCGACTATCGTTCCGTCAGTAAGCTTAAAAGCACCTATACCGATGCTTTGCCGCGCCTGATCAACCCGGCCAGCGGGCGCTTGCATACCTCCTTCAACCAGGCGGTGACGGCCACCGGACGTCTTTCGTCGAGCGATCCCAACCTGCAGAATATTCCGATCCGAACCCCCGAGGGGCGGCGCATCCGTGAAGCCTTTATTCCGCAGGACGGCTGGGTGCTGCTGGCGGCAGACTATTCGCAGGTGGAGTTACGGGTGATGGCCCATATGGCCGATGTGGCAGATTTAAAGCAGAGCTTTGCCGCCGGTGAGGATATTCACCGCCGCACCGCTGCGGAAATCTTCAATGTGTTTCCCGAAATGGTGACGCCCGAGATGCGCCGTCAGGCCAAGACCATCAACTTTGGTGTCTTGTATGGCATGGGAGCCTTCAGCCTGGCGAAGGACCTGGGGATCGGTCGTGCCCAAGCCCAGGAGTTTATCGATCAGTATTTTCAGCGCTACCCGGCAGTGCTTGAATTTCTCGAAGAAAAAAAGGCGCAGGCGCGTGAACACCAGTATGTGACGACCCTGCTTGGACGGCGCTGTGCTATTCCGGAGATTCACAGCAGCAATGGTGCGGTGCGCAGCTACGCCGAACGCAACGCCATCAACTATCCGATTCAGGGCAGTGCGGCGGATATTATCAAGGTCGCCATGGTCAATATCGACCGGCGCTTACGTCAAGAAACGTTGCAGACTCGCATGCTGCTGCAGGTTCATGATGAACTGGTGTTTGAGGCCCCGGCGCAGGAACAGGAATACGTCGCGTCACTGGTTCGCGACGAGATGGAAAATGCGGTTGCTCTCGATTTGCCGCTGCAGGTAGATCTGGGATCGGGTAAAAGCTGGGCCCAAGCTCATTAAGGAATTGTAGCTATTCAGCTCTATTCTTGCCACAGGACTCCCGACCCGGTGCTGAACAGATATAAGGCACTAAGAATATCGGCGGTCGCCCCGCTATAGCAACATCCTAAGGAGATTGTCTTTGATGAATTTGAAACGCTACGCAATGAAAGATCTGGCTTGTCCACAACTCACTGATGTTCCGCCTCTGGGGATGGATGCCGCCTCCCTGGAAATGGATATTCGACATTACTACACCAACAATCTTGGGCGCGATCAGCATTGTCGTTTGCTCTATTACGCTTACGAAGCCCTGGCCCTGACCATCCGCGATCGTTTGATGGAGCGCTGGAAGAATACCCGCCAGGCTTACGAGGACGCCGACGCGCGGCGCTGCTATTACCTGTCACTGGAATTTCTGATGGGGCGTACCCTGGGCAACGCGGTGCTCAATCTCGGCCTGGATGAGGAAATTGAAAAAGCCCTGAACAACCTCTGTCTGCGCTACGAAGACATGGTTGATGCCGAACCGGATGCCGGCCTGGGTAACGGTGGCCTCGGGCGTCTGGCTGCTTGTTTTCTTGATAGTTGTGCAACCCTGCAACTGCCGGTCATGGGCTACGGTATCCGCTATGAGTACGGCATGTTTCGGCAGAACATCAACAATGGCTATCAGGTCGAAGAGCCGGATCACTGGCTGGCGATGACGAACCGCTGGGAGGTGGAGCGGCGGGAGTACCGCCAGCGCATCAAGTTTGGCGGGCACAGCGAACACTATTATGACGATAACGGCCGGCGACGGGCGCGTTGGGTTGATACCCAGGATGTGCAGGCCATTCCCTACGACGTACCGATCCCCGGTTTTAACAACGGTACCGTCAATACCCTCCGGCTGTGGCGCGCCGAGGCCACCGAAGAGTTCGATCTGGGTGAGTTTAACGCTGGTGATTATGCCGGTTCAGTGGCGGCAAAGAACGAAGCGGAAAAAATCACCATGGTGCTGTACCCCAACGATGCCAGTGAAAACGGTAAGAATCTGCGTCTGGGACAGCAATATTTTCTCGCGTCGGCCAGTCTGCAGGATGTTATCGACCGTTGGACCACCATCAAGGGGAAGGATTTCAGCCGCTTTGCCGAACTGAATTGTTTTCAGCTTAACGATACCCATCCCTGTTGTGCGGTGCCGGAATTGATGCGCCTGTTGCTTGATGTCCACCATCTGACCTGGGATGAGGCCTGGGAGATCGTTCAGGCCACTATGGCCTACACCAACCACACCTTGCTGCCCGAGGCCCTGGAAAAGTGGTCGGTACGCATGTTCCAGCACCTGTTGCCGCGGTTACTGGAAATTATCTATGAAATCAATGCCCGTTTCTTAAAAGAGGTTGCCCTGCGCTGGCCGGGGGATCTGGAGCGTCAACGGCGCATGTCGTTGATCGAGGAGGGGCCGGTGCCGCAGGTCCGCATGGCGTACCTGGGTATCGTTGGCAGCTTTTCGGTTAACGGGGTGGCGGCGCTCCACTCGCGCTTGCTGCAGCAGGGCCTGTTCCGTGACTTTTACGAGATGTGGCCGGAAAAATTCAATAACAAGACCAACGGCGTGACCCAGCGGCGCTGGCTGGCCTATGCCAACCCGCTGCTGGCAGAATTGATCAGCAGTCGGATCGGCAGTGGCTGGACGACCGACCTTGCTCAGCTCAAGCAGTTGGAACCCCTTGCCGCTGACCGCGCGTTCCAGCAGCAGTGGCAGCAGGTCAAAAACGCCAATAAGGAGCTGCTGGCCGATTTTGTCGCAGATAAGTGCGGGGTCGCCTTCCCCCTTGACAGCCTGTTCGATGTTCAGGTCAAGCGTATTCATGAGTACAAACGCCAACTGCTTAACATCCTGCATGTGATTCATCTCTACCAGCGGATCAAGCAGGGTGATATCGCCGATTGGGTGCCACGTGCCATTCTGATCGGTGGCAAGGCGGCTCCCGGTTACGCCATGGCCAAGCTGATTATCAAGCTGGTGAACAATGTTGCTACAGTCATCAATCACGATCCCCAGGTTGGCGATCTGCTCAAGCTGGTTTTTCTGCCCAACTACAATGTCTCGGCTATGGAGATTATCTGTGCCGGTACCGATCTGTCCGAGCAGATCTCCACCGCCGGCAAGGAGGCCTCAGGCACCGGCAACATGAAATTCATGATGAACGGTGCCCTGACCATCGGTACCCTGGACGGCGCCAATATCGAGATGCGTGAAGAGGTCGGTGCCGACAACTTCTTTTTGTTCGGGCTCTCGGCCGAGGAGGTCGAAGAGCGCCGTCGGCATTATGATCCTGCCGCTATTATCGCAGCGGATAAACATCTGGGG
The DNA here is from genome assembly GCF_014773365.1 of Pelovirga terrestris. Taxonomy (GTDB): domain Bacteria; phylum Desulfobacterota; class Desulfuromonadia; order Desulfuromonadales; family Geopsychrobacteraceae; genus Pelovirga; species Pelovirga terrestris. The sequence continues at coordinate 190,076 of NZ_JACWUN010000005.1, read as the reverse complement.
CAGGTGATGCAATTGCTGCAGAGCGCTCATTTTAATCAATTTGAGCCGGGGATTTTCGATCCGATTATTCGGGCGATTGTCAATCCTGACGATCTGTGGATGGTCGCCGCTGATTTTGACAGTTACCGGATTGCCCAGGAAGAGGTGTCACGGGCTTATCGTGATCAGCAGGGCTGGACGCGGATGAGTATTTTGAACAGTGCGGCTTCCGGTAAGTTTTCTACCGATCGGACGATGCACCAGTACAATGAGGATATCTGGAGGCTGCAGGCGGTGGCGGCGAGAAAGGTTGGCGAAGACGGAAAGTATATTTAAACGCAGACTGGCGGGGTGTTATCAGCTCAGCACGAGCTGGTTGCGCCCCTGATTTTTGGCCTGGTACAGGGCATCGTCAGCACGTTTAAGCAACGCGTCGATGCCGCTGTCATCGGCCTGATGCATGGTCATGCCGAGGCTGACGGTGATCTTGACGGTTGCGCTGCCGGCGCGGATTTTGAGTTGCGCAATCTTTAGCAAAAGCCGTTTGCAGATGTTTAGAGCGCCTGCCTTGTCGGTATTTACCAGTACTGCTGCAAACTCCTCACCGCCATAGCGCCCAAAGATGTCGGTCTCACGCAGTTCCTGATGACAGCAATCGACCAGCCGCTTGAGCGCCTCATCGCCGACACTGTGGCCGTAGGTATCGTTCACCTCCTTGAAATAATCGATATCAAGCATCAGTACCGCCATGTGTGAGCCATAGCGCCTGACCCGTGCCAGCTCGCTGGTAGCGCAGTCGATAAAGTAGCGACGATTGCTGGCTCCGGTCAGCGGGTCGGTCGTTGCCAGCTGCAGTAGCTCCTCCTCCATCCGTTTACGTGCCGTGGTGTCGCGAACCGTCGAGAAAATCCGTTTTTTCTCCGGGTCGGGATAAGAGCTCCAGGCCAACCATTTAACACTTCCATCCTTACAGCGGCAGCGGTTTTCAAAACCGACAACGATTTCCCCTCGATTCAGTCGGGCGGCGACATCGGTGCTGCTGTCGAGATCTTCTGTAACCACCAGCTCCAGCCAGGCCTTGTTCCGCAGTTCTTCTTTTGACCATCCAAGGATGCGTTTCCACGCTGGATTGGTTTCGATAAACTGCCCTTCCATGGTGCTGATGCTGAGCATATCCAGGGACAGTTCAAAAACCCTTTGACGATCAGTTTCGGCGCGTTTGAGATCGGTCATATCTCTGGCGGTCATGACAACAAATTTCGGTTGCAGATCCTGGCTGCGCAGAGGGCGGTAGGAGATACTGAAAAAGCGTCGGCCGATTCCCGGGGTGTCAATCCAGCGTTCTAGCTGGATATGTCGGCCGAGAAAGGCCTGCTCTAATGCCGGCAGCGTCAGTTCGCTGTAGCTGTCGGTGGCTTCCAGTTGATTGATGTGGCTACCGATGATGAATTGGCGTTTTTTATTGAAAGCCTGAAGAAATGCATCATTGACCAGCTGTAACTGATGGTTGCAATCAACAAGGGCAATCAGGTTGGGGCTGGAGGCGACGATCTGCTCGTAGCGACGCAACCTTTGCTGCATTTCATGAGCCTTGGTGATGTCGCGGGCAAAGATGGCTATCCCGACAATTGACTGCTCATCGCGCACCGGTTGGATAATGGCGGCATATTCGCGTTGGTTGGCACCGGTATAATTTGTCCGCAGCGTTTTCCCTCGCTTCACCAGCCTGAAACTATGGCTGATAAAATCGATCTGGTCCGCCGGGAAGAGTTTGATAACGTCGAGTCCAGCATGGACGTGGAGACCCTCGGCCGCTTTGAGCAGCACAACGGTGGCCTGATTGGCGAAAACGATGCTTCCTTCAAGATCAACAAATATGATCAGATCTTCACTGCTATCGAATAATGGGCGCAGTTCATTGTCGAGCTGGGCGGTCGGGGGAATGGCTTGGTCAGTGCTGTTGAGGGCAAGCAGCTGCTGCTCAAGTTGACTGACCCGTTGTCTGGACTGCTCCAGTTCCAGTTCCAGTACATCGGTTAAGCGTGGCTTCATCCAGGTTTCCTTCCGGTGATTTTATCTATCTCCTCAGCACCGGGCCTTTGAATTCTATGGAAAGGGACGCGATTGTTTCCCGTTGGGTCATCCCTGACCTCTTGGTGTCGCCGTCCATGACGACAGTCACCCTCGCCACAGAATCCCCGACCCTGCGCGAAGGACAGCAGCTGCATGGTTACGATTTTATCAGGATCCGCACTCTAACACGATTTTTTTCGATGGGGTACTCTTTGTTTGCTGCCCTAACATGTTTTTGTCAGTAAAAGTAGCAAGTTATCAGTTGTTGATGGGACAGGCGTCAGGTCCTCTCAGCGCTGCCGGGAACCTTTATCTTGCGTGGTCCGGACTTGATCGGTTTTTGGGTCGCAGCGGCAATGCCGCGAATCATGCCGTTGAAGACAAAAAAATGAAAAGGGGTGATCAGATACCAGTAGAGCAGACCCAACAGTCCGCGGGGCAAAAAGCGGGCCGTTTGCTGCAGGGTGGTCGTGCCCTGGTCCTGCTCTATTAATCGGAAGGACAGAGTGCCTTTGCCCGGCAGTTTCATTTCAGCAATCAGCAGCAACTGCTGTTGCGGCTTGATCGCCAGAACCCGCCAGAAATCGATGACATCACCCGGGTAAAGAGCGGCGGCGCTGCGCCGACCCCGCTGTAAACCGACGCCGCCGCCAAGGCGGTCGATCAGTCCGCGCAGTTGCCACAGCCAGTTCGCATAGTAGTAGCCGACGTCGCCGCCAATCGAGGTGACGGCCGGCCAGATTTCTTCGGCTGATGCGTCAAGCACCAGTTCGCGGGAATCTTCAAAGGCGCTCCCCCCCGACCAGCTTGGATCACCGGCGCTGCTCCACTCAGCCGGGTGCAGGTTGCCGGAGTCGCTCCAGGTGGTTTCCACCTGTTGCTGGCGAATGCGGTCGAGAGCCAGCCGGATCGCCTTGCGCGCATCAAAGAGTTCCTGGGGTAGCAGCTCGGTGATGCTGTTTTCGGTGCACACCACCGGATTGCTGAGCCCTTCTGCCAGGGGGCGGGCGATGGTGGCGGGAACCGGAGTGACCAGGTGAATCCAGTAGGAGCTCAAGCGGGGGGTCAACAGGGGGATCGGGATGATTAATCGTTTACGTAGACCCGCTTCTTCGGCATAGGTTTCCATCAATTCGCGATAATTCGTTACCTGCGGCTGACCGATGTCGAAGGTTCGACCAAGGGTCTGTGGTTGTTCAAGGCAGCCAATCAGATAGTAGAGGACGTTGCGCACGCCGATCGGCTGACAGGGGGTGCTGACCCAGCGTGGCGTGACCATGACCGGCAGGCGATCGACCAGATAACGGAGGATCTCAAACGAGGCACTGCCGGAACCGATGATCATCGCTGCCCGCAGAATGGTGACCGGCACCTTCCCCTGACGCAGGTAATCGCCGACTTCGGTACGTGACTGCAGATGGTGGCTCAGGTTGGCATGGTCTTCACCCAGTCCGCTTAAGTAGATGATCTGCTCCAATCCGGCATGGCTTGCCGCATGGGCCATGTTCTCTGCCGCAATCCTGTCGGTGTTGGCAAAATCGTGGACCCCTGGGAGCATGGAGTGAACCAGGTAGTAGGCCGCCCGGCAGTGAGCCGCTGCTGCGGTCAGGCTGTCAGGATCAAGTACGTCCCCTTTGATAATTTCCAGATTCGCATGGTTTCCCCAGGGCCGTCCAGCGAGTTTTTTCGGGGTGCGCGCCAGGGCTCTGACCCGGTAGCCGGCATCAAGCAGGCGCGGAATCAGACGACCGCCAATGTAACCGCTGCCGCCGGTGACCAGGATCAGATTGTTTTCAGGATGACTATTCATGGGTATCTCCTGCGGCCAGTGGGTGATGAGACTGGTTGCCGCATCAAAAAAACCTGGTTAATGGCACTCTGATCTTTCCTGATGAAGATATCCAGGATTGTTTGAGCACTGTTTTCTGCTAGTATGGGGCAAATGTAAACTATTCACCACTGTCCTTGCGCAGGGTCGGGGTTTCTGTGGCAAGGGTGTTTGTCGCCATGGACGGCGACAACAAGCGGTCAGGGATGACCCAACGGGAAACAATCGCGTCCCTTGCCATAGGAACCCCGATCCGGTGCAGAACAAATATGGCCAAATAATAATCTGCCCAGCGAGGAGAGTATAGCATGGATGATAAAAATGATAAGATTCGACTCGGTATCAGTTCCTGTCTGTTGGGAGCCCAGGTACGTTACGATGGCGGTCACCAGCTTGACCGGTTCCTGCGCGATGTGCTGGGCGACTATGTCGAGTATGTGCCGGTCTGTCCTGAGGTTGAGGTTGGGTTGCCGATTCCGCGCGACACCTTGCGGCTGGTAGAGAACGCTGAGCAGCAGGTGCGTCTGGTGTTTTCACGCAGCGGCGAGGATATCACCGAGCGGATGGAGGGGTGGGCGCGCGAGCGTGTCAGACAATTGGAAAAAGAACAGCTTGACGGTTTTGTCTTCAAGGCAAAGTCACCCAGCAGCGGCATGGAGCGGGTTAAGCTTTATGATCGTAACGGGGTGCCGAAAAAGGTCGGGGTCGGGGTGTTTGCCCGGCATTTCATGGAGCACTTTCCCCTGCTGCCGGTTGAAGAAGATGGTCGCCTGAATGATCCGCGCCTGCGGGAGAATTTTATCACCGCCATTTTTGTCCTCAAGCGCTGGCGCCAGTTGCTGGCTGCGGGCTTTGGCCTTGGGCGGCTGGTGGAGTTTCATACCCGTCATAAACTGTTGATCATGGCCCACAGCCCGCAGCATTACCGGCAGATGGGCAAGCTGGTAGCGGCTGGGAAAGATTTTTCCTTGACGGAGCTGCGTGAGAACTATCTGGCGGAACTGGTGGCCGCCCTGCGCCTGAAAACCACGGTGAAGAAACAGGTCAATGTCATGCAGCATATCCTCGGCTATTTCAAGCGCCGGCTTGCGGCCGATGAAAAACAGGAAGTGCTCGAACTGATGGAACATTACCGCCAGGGGCTGGTGCCCTTGATCGTGCCTTTAACCCTGCTCAATCACTTTGTCCGCAAGTATGATCAGGCTTATCTGCGTCAGCAGTATTATCTGAATCCGCATCCCAAGGAGCTGAAGCTGCTCAATCAGATCTGAACAACGTTGTTTATAGGATCGAGATTGATACTGCCCGCTAATAATCTGGATCCTGCGACTGCGCGCAGGATGACATTGATGCAATTAAACGCTGCAGTCATTCTGCGCGCAGTCGCAGAATCTACTTCCTCTTTTCTGCTTTACCGGAGTCAAAGAGTCAAACAGAAAACCAAAAAACATTGTTCAGCCCGCTTACAAATCAGGCTAGAATAAGCTCAATCTCGGGTGGATCACTCAGCGCCTTTTTTACCGAACACTGATCAACGCTGCGCAGGATGGCCTGCTGGTACTTTTCCGGAAAATCGGTGGGCAGGCTCAGTGTCATCCTGATGGTTTCCAGCCGCCGGGTGTCGGGGTGGCGCTCGATATCCAGCGCAATGGCCAGCCCTTCGGTCGGGAGCTGACGCTGCCGGCAGAAGCGCAAGGCATAAAAACCGGCGCAGGTCGCCACCGAGCTCAAAAAGAGGTCGTAAGGGGAGGGCGCGGCATGGCTGCCGCCATCCTCCGGCGGTTGGTCGGTGAGAATAGCGAAGGAACCGATACGGGCGGCGACCTGAACGCCGCCGGGAAAACTGACGTCAACTGTGGCCATAATCAACGACTCCTGATAACAAGGTGATATTGCGTAGCGCCCAGCTTACCCCAGCAGTTGCTGCATCTGCTGAAAAAACTGATTGGCGCTTTTTTCCTGCTGTTCTTCCCCGTCGTCGGCGGGAACCCCGGCCTGACGGGTCGCCAGCAGTTGTTGCGGTAGCTCCGCCAGAAAGCGGCTTGGTTCACGTAGTTCCAGCTTGCCATGTTTGCGGCGTTGACGGGCGCCCAGCAGGACCAGCCGTTGCTCGGCGCGGGTAATACCAACATAGCAGAGTCGCCGTTCTTCGTCGATATCACAGGTGACATCCAGGGACTTTTTGTGCGGCAAAAAGCCCTCCTCCATTCCTGCCAGAAAAACCACCGGAAACTCCAGCCCCTTGCTTGAGTGCAGACTCATCAGCGTCACCGTGTTGCCGGACAGCAACTTCTCCTTGTCGTCCTTGCCGGCGGGATCAGCATCGAGCAGGGAAATAGCATCGACAAAGCCGGCAAGACTGGGACGTTCGTTGCGTTCAATATAAGCGCCGAGGGAGTTGAGGATTTCGTTCTGGTTTTCAATCCGGCGCTGGGCGGTTTGGGGATCTTTTTCCTGACGGTAGATTTCATCAGCCAGCTTGAGCTCGTTCAGCAGCTGGCGCAGGGTGTCGAGCAGGCGCAGAGGATTTTTGAACGTGCTCTGATAGCTTTTAATCAGCGCGACAAACTCTGCAATGGCGGTCAGGGTCTTTTGCCCTATGCCGTCAAACTGTTCCGGTTGCTGTAAAAGCTGCCAGATGCCGGCGTTCTGTTCGGCCGATCGACGGATGATCTGATCGATGCTGTTTTCCCCGATTCCGCGCTTGGGGTAGTTGATGATGCGCAGCAGATTCACTTCATCGGCAGGGTTGAGGATAGTGCGCAGGTAGGCGACCAGATCGCGGATCTCCTTGCGGTCGAAAAACTGTTGCCCTCCAATCAGGACATAGGGGATGTTGTCGTAGCGCAGCTGTTCCTCAAAGGCGCGCGACTGGGTGTTGGTGCGATACAGAATGGCAAAGTCGCTGAACTTGCGCTGATGTCGGAAGGTCTCGGCATGGATCAGTTCGACCACCTGTCGTGCTTCATCCTCACTATCCTCACAGCGCAGATAATCGATGGCGTACCCTGCCGGGCTGCTGGTCCACAGGGTTTTGGGACGGCGCTGGCGGTTGTTGGCAATCAGCTGGTTGGCAGCCGCCAGAATGGTGGCGCTGGAACGATAGTTCTGCTCCAGCTTGATGATCCGCGTGCCGGGAAAGTCTTTTTCAAAATCGAGGATATTGCTGATATCGGCACCGCGAAAGGCGTAGATAGACTGATCATCATCACCGACAACACAGAGGTTTTTGTGGCCGCCGGCCAGCAGCTTGAGCAGTTGGTACTGGACCGGGTTGGTGTCCTGATATTCGTCGACCATCTGGTAGACAAAGCGCTGTTGGTAGTGCGCCAGAAGCTCGCTTTGACCCTCGAGCAGGCGGACGGTCAACAGTAACAGATCGTCAAAATCAACCGCATTGTAGGCTTTTAGAGCTTTTTGATAGCGGGGGTAGATAGTGGCGACCAGATGTGAGAGGGGGTCACGTAGGGTGGGCTGATACTGGCCGGCGTCAATCAGGCGATTCTTGGCCGCTGAAATTCGCCAGATCATCTGTTCAGCATCGCGGTTGCTGCTGTCCGCTCCGGCTTCGCGCAGCAATTCACGGACCAGGCGCAGCTGGTCACTGGTGGCATAGATGGAGAAGTTGCGCTTGAAACCGAGGCGATCGATGTGGCTTTTGAGAATCTGCACACCAAGGGAATGAAAGGTGGAGATGGTCATCCCCTTGACGGCGTTGCGGCCGGTCATCTCCTGCACCCGTTCGCGCATCTCCCGCGCCGCCTTGTTGGTAAAGGTCACCGCCAGAATCTGCTCGGGGCTGGTGCCTTGCTGCACCAGGTGGGCAATACGGCAGGTAATGACCCGGGTTTTGCCCGAGCCGGCGCCGGCGAGTAGCAGCAACGGCCCGGCGCCATGGGTCACGGCCTGACGCTGCTGAGGATTGAGTTGGTTCAGATCGAACATGGTGGCATGCCTGCGCAGTGAAATAGTGGACCTATCTGATACCCGAGAACCTCCTGTGGGTCAAGGGGGTGGTCGCCGGTGAAGCTTCCGAAGGTTGATTTAAGGTTTGAGGATAAAAAGAGAATCGTGAGTAAAACAGTTGATTCTCGCACAGGCTTCTGCTAGATTGCGCGCCATGTTTCGAATGGCAATAGTTATTATCAGCATACTCTGGGCTTCACTGCTATTGATTTCCTGGAGCGGGGCGACCCCCGAACCAGACCGATCAACAGTGGTAACGACCAACAGCAACCCGGCCTGAAGGTTTCATCCTTTGCGGAACGGGACTGCGTCCTTGTTTTTTACAAATCGCAGGTACGGGATTTTGTACCTGGGAAATGACTCCCCTGGCGGGTTCCCCGCCGTTCAAGCTCCGCCCCAATCGCATTGAGCACCTCCCATTTATTAAGTGACCACAATGGCGCCAGTAACAGTTCGCGTGGGCCGTCGCCGGTCAGGCGCTGAATCAGGGTGTGGGGCGGCAGGCACTCAATCACATCGACCGCCAGCTGGACATACTCCTCCCTTGCCAGGGTGTTGATCTCACCGGCCAGATACCTGTCGCCCAAGGGGGTGCCACGTAAAACGTGGAGCAGGTGCAGTTTGATGCCGTCAACCCCGAGTCCGGCCATTTCCCGCGCAGTCTGCAGGATGTCGTCACGGCTTTCACCGGGCAGACCGATAATCAGGTGAACGCAGACACGCAGACCGCGCGTTTTGGCACGCTGATAGGCATCGAGGAAACAGGCATAATCGTGACCACGACCCAGATAGGCAAGGGTCCGGTCGTGGCTGCTCTGCAGACCCAGCTCGAGCCACAAATAGGTGCGCCGATGATATTCGGCCAGCAGGTCCAGCACCCCATCGTCTACGCAGTCGGGTCGCGTCCCGACGGCCAGACCGACCACTTTGTCGACCTTCAGGGCCTGATCATAACAGCGCCGCAGTTGCGCGAGGGGGGCAAAGGTGTTGGAGTAGGGTTGGAAGTAGGCAATAAACCATTTGGCTCGGTATTTACGCTGCATCAGTGCCTTGGCCTGCTCCAGTTGCTGCCTAATGCTGACCTGACGGGCAATGCCCACCGCCGCTGAGCCGGAGCTGTCACAAAAGATGCATCCGTGACCATCGCGCCCGTTGGCGCGGTTAGGACAGCCAAAGCCGGCATCAACGGAAATCTTGTGAACCCGCCCCCCGAAGCGATGTTTAAGATAGGTTGAGTAGAGGAGCATTTTCTCTTTGCGCATGATGCAACTATGCCAGCCTCGTTACATCTGGGCAAGGTGTTAATTAGGCAATCAAGGCAGAATAAATATGCGGGGATTAAGTGACATCCCCGGGAAAAAATTGTTACACTGCACAACGGCACCCTTGATCGGATGCGCGTATCAAGCTTGCCTGATGGTTATCTAGCAACATGATCTAACAACATGTCGTGGCTTTAATGGACTGATTCTTCGTTGCCTGCGCAGAATCTCTTCACCGCTTCATGCGCCAACCTCTGGTTGCAAAAGGACTGACATGGCTTCTCCTGATGTTTCTACTGCCTCCCCGGCACAACTGAAAGTCTGTATTCTCTGGCATATGCATCAACCTGACTACCGTGATCCGGTCGGTGGTCAGACCCTGCTTCCCTGGACCTGGCTGCATGGCTTAAAAGATTATGGCGAAATGCTTGAAACCGTGGCTCAAACCAAGGCCAGGGTGACGGTTAATCTGGTTCCCTCTTTGCTGGAGCAACTTGAACGTTATGCCGGCGGCAAGGATCAGGACCGTTGGCTCGAATTGATCGCCCGGCCGGCTGACAAACTATCGGATGCAGAGCGGCAATTCGTGGTTGAACAATTTTTTTCCGTTAACATCGAGACCCAGATCCTGCCCAACCGCCGTTATCACCAACTCTATCTGCAGCGGGGGACCCTTGAGCCACGGGCCGAGAGCTTCAGCCCTCAGGATATCCTCGATCTGCAGGTCTGTTTTCTGCTGGCCTGGACCGGTTATCATCTGCGCCAACGCTCATCCCTGGTCAGTGCCTTGCTTGAGCGTGGCGGGCTCTATCATGAAGAGCAGAAGCACCAGCTGCTGCTGGTGTGCCATGAGGAGATCGCCCGCATCATCGATTTTCACCGGGAGCTGGAAGCGGACGGCCTGATTGAAATTACCATAACCCCCTATGCTCATCCGATTCTGCCCCTGTTATGTAATCTGCAAAGCGCGTGGGAGCCGTCGCCGGGATTGCCGTTGCCGGCCGCTGATTTTCGCTATCCGGAGGATGCGCGCTTGCAGGTACGCGAAGGATTGCGTACCGCAGAGCGTTTTTTTGGCAAGCGCCGCCGTGGCATGTGGCCGGCAGAAGGGGGCGTTAGCCATGAAGCAGCGCTGCTGATGCAGGAAGAGGGGGCTTTGTGGGCGGCGACCGATGAGGACATCCTGGCGCGCAGCCTGGATGGTGGTCTGCGTGATCGCGGTCGGCTGTACCGATTTTATGAGTATGAGGGGTTGCCCCTGATCTTCCGCGATCGCGAATTGTCTGATCGGGTCGGCTTTCTTTACGCCACCTGGAAGGCGTCTGAAGCGGTAGCAGATATCCAGCAGCGCCTGCGCCAGATTGCCCGGATGGCTCCAGGTGGAACGGTGGCTATCATCCTTGATGGTGAAAACTGCTGGGAGCGCTATGCCGACAATGGTTACCCCTTTTTGCGCGATCTTTACCAGATGCTTGACCAGGACGACCAGTTTGTTATGAACACAGTTGGCGAGGCTTTGGAGCAGAGCAGGCCGGAGCCCTTAACGCGGCTGGCCGCCGGATCCTGGATCCGCTCAGATTTTACCACCTGGATCGGCCACCCCGAGGATAACGTCGCCTGGCAGCTGCTCTATCAGGCGCGCCGCGACTGTATCACCACCGAGGTGACTGATGCCCTGGCTAACCCGCAGGAACCGCTGAGCGATCTGGTGCAGGAGCTCCTGCGGGCTGAAGGCAGTGATTGGTTCTGGTGGTTCGGCGATGAGCATTCCAGTTTACAGGCCGATATTTTTGACCGTTTATTTCGTCTGCATCTGGAGGGGATGTATCACCTCAAAGGATTGCCGGTGCCGGCGAGCCTGCAACAGCGAATCAAGCCCGGCGTGAGGACCGTCACCGGTGGTTATGAACCATCGGCCTGTTTCACTCCGAGTATTGACGGGCGCATCGGTGATTATTTCGAGTGGCTGGCAACCGGCTGTATCGACCTCGCCGTTGGCGGGGCCATGTACAGCGGCCGCGAAGGCCTGGACCATCTTTATTACGGTTATGATAATGAGCATCTCTATTTTCGTATCGATCAGTCTGATCTGCTCAGGCGCCTGTGCGGTAAAGACGGTTACTTTGAATTGCGCCTCAACGGCAGCGGCATTTTTCATGTCTGTTTCAGTTTTACCGACAATAAGGTCAAGGTGCTGATCGACGGCAAACAGGTGCCCGGTGGTCGGGGGGCCTCCGACAAGATCCTCGAGTTGGCGGTGCCGATCGAGTTATTGCAACTGGAGCAGGGCCAGAGTATCCGCATCAGTTGTCATGTTGTTCGCCAACAACGGGAAAATGGTCGTTGGCCAACGGAAGGGGATGCGGTTTTATGTTATCGTGGCAGTGCCCTTGATGAAGAAAACTGGTCGGTTTAACCGTCTGAAAGGATAGATACCTTGTCTGAGTTGCGTTGGGATCCATTGAAAAATAGCTGGGTGATCATGACCCTGGGGCACAGTCGTCGCCCGCAGGAATTCCTCCAGAAACGCCAGGAGGATTGTGCGCCGGAAGGTTCTGATTATCAGCGGCTGCAGATGCCGGAGGATAACTGTCCGTTATGCAGCGGCCACGAAGGGCGCACGCCACCGGAAATTATGGCCTGCCGTCCCCAGGGCAGCGCCCCCAACGAGCCGGGCTGGCAGGTACGGGTGATCCCCAACAAGTTCCCGGCGCTGCGTATTGAAGGTGAGCTTGAGAACCGGGCAGAAGGGCTCTATGACCGAATGAACGGGATTGGCGCCCACGAACTGATCGTCGAGACCCCGGATCATGGTAAAACCCTTGCGGATTTGAGCGAAGTCCAGATCGCCGAGGTGCTCAAAGCCTATCGCTCACGTATGCTCGATCTGCGTAAGGACAGCCGTTTTCGCTATATCTTTATCTTCAAAAATCATGGGGTGGGAACCTCATCCACTATTTCCCACGCTCATTCCCAGCTGATGGCGGTCCCCTTGATGCCGCCCCTGATTTCCCATGAACTGGAACAATGCCGCAAACATTTTCAGCAAAAAGAGCGTTGTCTGGTGTGTGACCTGATCCGTCAGGAACAACAGCATAAATCCCGAATTGTGCGTGATGATGGTAATTTTCTGGTGTATGCACCCTATGCTTCGCGTTTTCCGTTTGAGTTGATGATTGCGCCTCTGGCCCATCATCACGACTTTGCCCAGCAGAGTGACCAGCAGCTGCGCCTGCTGGCGCGTACCCTGCGTGATATCCTGCAGCGGCTGCGCACTGCCCTGCGCGATCCGGCTTATTCGTTGATTCTGCACAGTTCACCACCTCGCCATCCACGCATGGGACGCCCCGATTACTGGGAATCTCTCCCCTTTGATTATCACTGGCATATCGAGCTGGCCCCTAAATTGACCAGGTTGACCGGGTTTGAGTGGGGCTCCGGCTTTCACATTAACCCGACCCCGCCGGAGGAAGCCGCCGAATTTTTGCGCAGTGCCGAGCCAGGACTATAGAAGATGACAGGACCATCCTTTTCACAACGTCACTATCCCCTTGACCTTCACTGCAGCCGTAAGGTCTGGGATGCCATCAATCTGACCAGTTACTTCCGCCACGACCAGCTGCCGGGGCGCACCTTTATGCGTCACCTCCTCGCTGACCACCTGCGCGCTCAGTCAGCGCAAGGCATCACTGCCGCGGAGCTGGAGCTGTTGGCAACCCTGAATCAGATCCTGCGTGAGGTGGCGACCGATTTTTTACGCCGCCGTGGCTGTCGCTTGACCAAAAATGCCATGGAGATTGGTGACCGTCAGCTGCCCATGCCGGCACTGAAGACCAGCTTCACCTCATTTTTCGGTTTTTTCCCGGCGTTGCCCCTGCAGTTGGAGTCGGTGGATCCAGCTACCTATGTAGAGCAACTGGGTGACCGTGGTGAATGGCTGGATCTGTTGCTGGAGTTGGTGCTGCTTTATGTTCAGAGTCACAATCCGGCCTTAATCGGCGCACGTTCCCTGTTTGCCGAAGAGGAGCTGCAGTTGCGCCGGATCAGCGCCTACGAGCAACAATTGATCTTACTTGATCAGGCCCTGCCGACCCTCGATGATGGCTACGCCGCCCAGCCGCAGACCTTGCTGGCGCGGTTGCTCGAACCCTTGCGTAAAGGCAAGGACCTCTATGCCCAGGTGCAGTTGCTGCGTGATCTCTGGGCGGATCTGTTGCCGGCGGAACTGCTGGCGCGGATTAGTACCGCGATCCAGCAGTTTGAGGTGGAAGGGCACAAGCCCGGGTTTCCCGGACCGCCGGATACCACGCCGCTTGATCCGGCCACCTTTGGTGACCATGAATACGCCGGTTTTACCGCCGACCTGGCCTGGATGCCGCGGGCAGTGCTGCTCGCCAAATCCACCTACGTTTGGCTCGAGCAACTGTCACGACGCTATCAACGACCGATTTATACCCTTGACCGGATTCCCGATGAGGAACTTGATGCGTTGGTTGAATACGGTTTTACCAGCCTCTGGTTGATCGGTATCTGGAAACGGTCCCAGGCTTCCCTGAAGGTAAAAAATCTCTGCGGCCAACAGGATGTTGCCGCTTCGGCTTATGCCATTGACGATTATGTCATCGATGATAAGCTCGGTGGCGAGCCGGCGTTTGAGCAACTGCGTCATCGCTGCCTGCAGCGCGGGCTCGATCTGGCTTGTGACGTGGTTACCAACCACACCGGAATTGAGTCGACCTGGCTGCGTGAGCACCCCGACTGGTTTGTCCAGTTATCCTATTCCCCCTATCCCGGTTATCGCTTCACCGGCCCCGATTTGAGCAGCAGCCCGGATTACAGCATTCAGATTGAAGATGGTTATTACGACCACTCTGAGGCTGCGGTTGTCTGTCGTTACCAGCACCGTCAGAGCGGCGAGGTGCGCTACATCTACCACGGCAACGACGGTACCCATCTGCCGTGGAATGATACGGTACAGCTCAACTACCTGCTTCCGCAGATGCGTGAGGCGATGATTCAGCTGATCATCCGGGTGGCCAGGCGTTTTCGCATTATCCGTTTCGACGCCGCCATGACCCTGGCCAAGCGCCACTTTCAGCGTCTCTGGTACCCGTTGCCGGGGTCTGCCGGCGGGGTGCCGTCACGCAGCGATCACGCCCTGAGTCAGCAGGACTTCAATCACTATTTTCCCATTGAATTCTGGCGTGAACTGGTGGATCGGGTGCAGCTTGAAGCTCCCGATACCCTGCTGGTGGCCGAAGCCTTCTGGCTGATGGAAGGGTATTTTGTTCGCACCCTGGGGATGCACCGGGTCTACAACAGCGCCTTCATGAATATGCTGATGCAGGAAGAAAACGCCAAGTACCGCCAGACCATCAAGAATATCCTGGTGTTTGACCCGGCGATCCTCCAGCGCTTTGTCAATTTCATGAGCAACCCTGATGAAGAACCGGCGATTGAGCAGTTTGGTGATGGCGACAAATACTTCTGTGTCGCTACCATGCTCGCCACCATGCCCGGCCTGCCCATGTTCGGTCATGGTCAGATTGAAGGGCTGCGTGAGAAATACGGGATGGAGTATCTGGCCCCGCGTTGGGACGAACCGGTCGACAAACCGTTACTTGAGCGTCATCGGCTGAGTATCTTTCCCCTGCTGCGTCAACGTGCCCTGTTCAGCGGCGCGGACGCCTTTCAGTTGTACGATTTTGAATCGGTTTACGGGGTCGAAGAGGATGTGTTTGTTTACAGCAATCAGCTTGATCAGCGCCGGGTGCTGGTGATCTGTAATAACTCGGACAAGAGCATTACCGGTCGCATCGCGGCCCCGGTCACCATGGCCGGACGCGCCGGACGCGATGTCGTTGATGCCTGTGCGATTGATTGCCGCAGCGATTTTGTCGTGCTGAACGATCTGATCGACAACTTCCAGTATCTGCAACCTTCTGCTTCCCTGCGCCGGGGGGGAGCCTTTACCCTGGCGCCCTACAGTGTTCGGGTGATTGGCAGCTTTGTCCCACGCCGGGACGAGGATGGGCGCTGGCAGCGCCTGTGGCAGCAGCACGGTGATCGTGGTGTGCGTCACCTGTGGCTCGAGCATGATGGCCTGTTGCTTGAAAAAAGCTGGCCGCTGCTAAGTGACCTGCTTGCGCTGCCTCAGCCCCAGCGGGCGCGCCGGCAGATCCGCCAGCTACTGACCGAACTGGTGTCCACCTATACGGCTTCACCCCTTGCCGATATGCCGCCGGACTATGTCCTCGAAGTGCTGACGCGCGGGCGTTATCCTGATCTGCCCCGGCAGCAGGAAGGTTATGGCGAGCTGGCCTGGTACCTTGATCGTGCTGCTACGGCGGATGGCTGGTTCCAGCTGTTTGACCGGATCTGCAACCGCTATCCCCTGCGGCCATTACTCGGTTGCCACTACTACGATTTCAGCGACTGGTGTGTTCATCAGGATCTGGAGCGTTTCTGTCTGGTCCTGCTCAGCTACCAGCTGTTCCGTCAAGGGGACCGGATCACGACAGAACCGAAGGTCATGATTGATAGCACCATTGAGTTGCTGCGGGTCATTGCCGGATTACAACGTCAGGCGACCAGGGTCGGCTATCGCGTTGACCAGTTGCTGGCACAACTTGATCCGCGTCCACCATTGGAGAAGCCGTTGCCGGCCCAAGCTGGTGGTTTGAAAATCCTCTTTGTTGCCTCCGAAGCGACCCCCTTTGCCAAATCGGGGGGGTTGGCTGATGTCGCCGGTTCGTTGCCACGTGCCCTGCGCTTGCTCGGTCACGATGTCCAGGTGGTCATCCCTGCTTATCCGCAGATCGACAAAGCGCCGGCGATTCCACGCAAGGCGCCGCAGAGTGTTGAAATTGTCATGGCAGGGGTGCCCCGCCGCGCCAGCCTGAAACAGGCGGTTTACGATGGCGTACCCTACTGGTTTATCGATACCCCGGATCTGTACCAGCGCGATGGACTCTACTCCGGTCCTGATGGTGATTACCCCGACAATGGCATGCGTTTTGGATTTTTCTGCCGGGCGCTGCTGGAACTGGCCAGAACCCTGAAGTTTCCTCCGGATATCATCCATCTGCATGACTGGCAGACCGGGCTGGTGCCGGTGTTGCTGAAGACCAGCTATATCAGCGATCCGTTCTTTGCCCATACCAGGACCCTGCTGACGGTTCATAATCTGGGTTACCACGGCACGTTCCCCTTCTCCTTGCTGCGGCAACTTGAGCTGCCGGGTGAACTGACCAGCCCGGCGGCACTGGAATATTACGGTAATCTGTCGCTGCTCAAAGGGGGGATTGTTTTTTCCGATCTGGTCAACACGGTGTCGCCGACCTACTGTCGCGAAATTCAGACGGTAGAGCAGGGCTACGGCCTCGATGGTCTGTTGCGCGAGCGCAGTGCGCATCTCCACGGCATCCTCAATGGCCTTGATGAGCGGGTCTGGAATCCCGCCCAGGATGCAGCGCTGCCGCATAACTACAGTTCGCGGCAGCTCAAGAACAAGCAGAAATGCAAAGCTTTGCTGCAGCAGGAGTTGGGGCTTGAGGTGCGCGCCGATGTGCCGCTGGTGGTGGTGATCAGTCGTCTCGATCGCCAGAAGGGGATTAACCTGATTGAGACCATCTGGCCGCAACTGCTCGAGCGCCCCTTGCAGTTTTGCCTGCTCGGCTCAGGGACCCCAGAAAATATGCGGTTCTGGCAGGAACGCCAGGGTTCAAACTCCGGTCAGGTGTCGATCAATCTGACATTTAACGAAGGACTGTCGCGCCGTCTATACGCGGCGGCTGATCTCTTGCTGGTGCCGAGTTTATATGAACCCTGCGGTCTGACCCAGATGATTGCCCTGAAGTACGGCGCCTTGCCTCTGGTGCGTCGTACCGGTGGGCTGGCCGACACGGTCGTTGATATTGACGAGCATCCCGCCGTCGGTAACGGTTTTGTTTTCGATCATTCTGACCCCTGGCTGTTGCTGGCTACCATTGATCGGGCCTTGCACTATTACCAGCAGCCCCCAACCTGGACCAAGCTGGTTAAGCGTGGCATGAGGCAGGATTTCAGCTGGCTGCCATCTGCCCAGGAATACCTTAAGCTTTACCGATACATGATCGGCCTGCCGGCGCTCCAGGAGGAAACAAAGGACTAGACGATGAGCTACGTAGCAAAAGGCGCATTCTGGATCGGGGTGTATCTGCTGTTGATCCTGGCCCCCCTGGCGATCCTGTTGATCGAGCCGGTCCCCCCCGGTAATGGTTTCTGGTGGGATGTCTCCCTGGGGCTGGGTTTTGCCGGCACCGCTATGATGGGAATGCTGTTTCTGCAAACGGCCCGGTTTCGTCGGGCCTCAGCGCCCTTCGGCATCGATATTATCTACTATTTTCACCGCCAGGTGGCGTTGATCGCCGTTCTTTTTATTGTCGCCCACCCGATCATTCTGCTGATTCTCAAACCACAGCTTTTCGATCTCTTCAAACCGGGGGTGGCCCCCGCCCATCTCTGGGGCGCGGTTGTCTCTACCCTGGCGCTGCTGGCGCTGGTGGCAACATCGATCTGGCGCAAACAACTAGCCCTCGATTATGATCTCTGGCGGGTTCTTCATGCGCTGCTGGCGGTACTCGCCCTGGGGCTGGCGATCTGGCATGTGCTGGGTGTCGGCCATTATGTCGACACGCCCTGGCGCAAACAATTGTGGGGTACCTTTTCCCTGTCGTGGTTGCTGCTGCTGGTGTATGTGCGGCTGTATAAGCCGTTGCAGCAGTTGCGCCACCCCTACCGCGTGGTTGAGGTCAAAGAGGAAAAAGCGGACAGTTGGAGTTTGACCCTCGAGCCGGATGGTCATGCGGGCTTACGCTTCCAGCCGGGACAATTTGCCTGGCTGACCCTGGGCAGTTCCCCCTTTGCCTTGAAGGAACACCCCTTTTCCTTTGCCGGCAGTGCCGAGAAGGTTCCAGCCCTGACCTTCACCATCAAGGAACTGGGTGATTTCAGTAGCACGATCAAGCAGGTAAAGCCCGGACAGATCGCCTATATTGATGGCCCTTACGGTGCTTTCAGCCCGGATCGGATGACGGCCGGTGGCTTTGTCCTGATTGCCGGGGGAATCGGCATCGCACCGATGATGTCAGTGCTGCGAACCTTTGCTGATCGCCGGGAAAAGCGCCCACTCAAGCTGCTCTATGCTTATAATACCTGGGATCGGTTGACCTTTCGGGATGAGCTGCAGGAGCTGGAAGAGCGCCTTGACCTGGAAATTATCTGGCTGTTGAAGGACCCGCCCCCGAATTGGGAAGGTGAATCCGGGCTGGTGACTGCCGATCTATTACAACGAAGAGTGCCGCTGGCAGACCCGGAACAGTCTTACCTGATCTGCGGACCGGTAAAAATGATCGAACTGACCGAGAAACTTCTGCATCAGGGCGGGGTGCCGCTGGCGCGGATCCATTCGGAATTGTTTGATATGGTATAATCGACCCTTAAGGAGTAAGTGGATGAGACTTTTGTTTGCCAATCTGCTGGCCTGGGTGACCGGGGTGCTTATTATGGTGATGGTGGTGCTGTTTGCCTGGCTGCAGAACAGCTAAGGCTATGAAAGAGGCCCTGCTGTACGATAACCGGGAAAACCATCAGGTCGCCTGCCGTCTGTGTGCCCACTTCTGCGTGATTAACTGTGGCGAGCGGGGTCGTTGCGGGGTGCGCGAAAATCGTGATGGCATACTCTATTCCCTGGTTTACGGGCACACCATTGCTCACCATGTTGATCCGATCGAGAAAAAGCCCCTGTACCATTTTTATCCCGGCAGTCGCTCCCTCTCCATCGCGACCCCCGGCTGCAACATGCACTGTCACTGGTGTCAGAATGCCGGGATCTCCCAGGTACCGCGCGACGTGAAATTTCCGGTGGGGGATGCTATGACGCCTGAGCAGATTGTCGTTGCCGCTCAACAGAGCGACAGTCATTCCATCGCCTACACCTATACCGAACCGACGATCTTTTTCGAGTACAGCCTCGACACGGCCCGTCTGGCCCATGATGCCGGCCTGGCCAATGTCTATGTCAGTAACGGCTATATGACAGCAGAGATGCTTGATCTGGTTCAGCCGTACCTGGATGCCGCCAACATCGACCTCAAATCCTTTCGTGATACAACCTACCGCAAGTATGCGGGCGCCCGTTTACAGCCGGTTCTTGACAGCCTGAAAAAACTGCACACCCTTGGTATCTGGCTCGAAGTTACCACCCTGATCATTCCCGGGATCAATGATGATCTGCAGGAACTCAAAGAACTGGCCGAATTTATCGTCACCGAATTAGGTGCAGCTACCCCCTGGCATGTCAGCCGCTTCTATCCCCAATATCAACTGAATCACCTCCCGTCAACCCCGTCGGCCACCATCAATCAGGCGGTGGAGATTGGTCGGACAGCCGGATTGATGCATGTTTATGCCGGCAACCTCGGAGTTGATAACAGTACC
Source organism: Pelovirga terrestris (assembly GCF_014773365.1). GTDB lineage: Bacteria > Desulfobacterota > Desulfuromonadia > Desulfuromonadales > Geopsychrobacteraceae > Pelovirga > Pelovirga terrestris. Next base: position 170,489 of record NZ_JACWUN010000005.1, on the reverse strand, counting down.
CTTTGTCCCGGGTGCGGAGCAACGCTGATTCAGCGTCGTGGCTACGACCTTAGAAACAACCGGATTGGTAGAGAGAGTCGCTGTCCTGACTGTGGACAACAGATTGCTGGTGTGGGGATGGGAAAAGAGGAGCAATAGGGGGGTCATAATACCGATTAGTCTAATCGGAATTATGTCATCCTACTTTCCCAGATACTCTTTCCATTCCAGCGGTAACAGGTCCTTCTTCTGGTTGTTACATTCTTTGCACGCGGGAACGCAGTTGCCCTTGGTACTGCGGCCGCCGCGGGTAATGGGGACAATATGGTCGAGGGTGAGTTCTTTCGGGGCAAATTGTCGGCCGCAATAGTGACAGATGCCGGTAGCGATGCGGTTCTTCCACCACCCCTGCTGGCGCAGTTCCCGCGCTTTTTCGCGTTCCCGGCGGATTTGCTGCTCATCAATATCCAGATAAAAATCCACTTGTTTTCACGCCTTTGTCCTGATTTTTCTGGTCACGCTATCGGTTTAGCATGATAAAGCCGAGCTGGCGACCGGTTATACCTTGATCGCGGCGGTACGAGAAAAACATTTCTGCCTGGGTCAGGGTGCAGTGTCCTGATTCTTCGATGTTATCAGGTTTCAGACCGGCCTGTTCCAGTTGTAAACGGCAACTGCGGGCGAGGTTGAGGTGCCAGTGCCCGAGGCTGGTTTCCCGGCTGATTTCATTCCAGAATCCACTCCCCTGGCGAAAAGCCTCCCGCACCGGGCGGTCGACTTCATAGTTGTCGGCACCGATACCGGGTCCAATGGCAGCGACCAGATCTGCGGGTATGCAGTCAAAATGGGTTGTCATTGCCTTGATCGTTTTGTAAATCAGGCTGCCGGCCGCTCCGCGCCAGCCGATGTGGATGGCAGCAATAACCGTCTGCTGTTTGTTCCATAACAGTAAGGGATAACAGTCCGCGGTAAGAATGCCGATCATGATACCGGGTTGATTGGTGACTATCGCATCGACCTCGACCCGGGCGAAATGGCTCAAGTCGAGATTGGCTTCGTCGATCAGCAACAGATCATTGCCATGAACCTGCTTAACCGTCAGCAGTTGATGTAACGGAAGGTCGAATGCGCGGACCAGGGTCGAGCGGTTACCTTCGACATGCGCTTTTATATCATCGGTGTTGGTGCCCAGATTCAGGGAGTGATAAGGGGGACGGCTGACCCCACCGTTACGGGTGCTGAATCCCGCGGTTAATCCGGTAGCCAGCGCGGCAGGTTGCAGATAGGATATTTTCCCGGTGCGGACCAGTTTCATTACAACAACTCCATAGCAAGATGATGGTGGTACAGATCAGATCGGGTAGTCGGTTTCGTGGCTTGACCCACTCTGTTCCAGATAGGCGATAATATGACGCAGTGGCGCCGGGATGTCACTGCTAAATTCGAGATATTCACCGGTGCGTGGGTGAATAAATCCGAGGGTGTGGGCGTGCAGGGCCTGACCTGGGAGCTGGCGGATCAAGGTGCGTAACTGTTGATCCTTGATATGATGAAGCTCCGAACGCCGGCCATAGAGCGGGTCACCTACCAGGGGGTGGCCGGATTCGCTCAAATGAACACGAATCTGATGAGTTCGTCCGGTTTCCAGTTGCAGGCGGATCAGGCTGAACTTTTCATTCGAAAAATTTGTGACAACGTACCAGTGTGTGACCGCTCGTTTGCTGTGTCTGGCTTTCGTGCTGAATTTTTTTCGCTGAACCGGATGGCGCCCCAGAGGTTGATCGATGGTCCCCTTGCGGGTTGGCAAGTGACCGTGGATCAGGGCGAGATACTCGCGCTTGATGCTGTGCTGATGAAATTGTTCGGCTAGATGCTGATGGGCCTGATCATTTTTGGTGACGACCAGAACCCCGGAGGTATCCTTGTCGATACGATGTACTATGCCGGGGCGCAGGGTGCCGCCAATACCGGCAAGATCGTCGCAATGATGAAGCAGAGCGTTGACCAGGGTGCCGTGAACGTTTCCTGTAGCCGGATGGACCACCATGCCGGCGGGTTTGTTGATGACGATCAGATCCTGATCTTCGTAGAGGACATGCAGGGGGATATCTTCCGCCAGAGCTGTGCTCGGCTCTGGTGGCGGCAGCAAAACCTCAATGGTTTCACCACCTTTAAGTTTGACGCCGGCTTTGGTTGCCGCGCCATCGCAGGTAACCTGCTGATGGTCGATAAGTTTTTTAAGTTGTGCCCGGCTGATATCGGGCAGGACGTCGGCCAGAAACGCATCAATGCGCTGCGCAGGGGCATCATAGGGGAACACCAGCTGCCGGGACAGGGTCATTTACCAGATCTGGCTCTCAATTTTCCCGGCCTGTTTGATCATGACATCAACAATGGCACGCTCATAGAGGTGGTCACGATTAGCAATATCAGCCGAAACACGCGAGTAGAAATGTTCGCGCCCTTCTTCCAGCTCGGCATTCATCAGTTCGAAGATATTGTCACCTTTGATTCCTTCGGCTACCTTATCCTGGTTGTACAGGGCGATATCGGAAACAATCGCTCTGGCCAGACGAAAGGCCAGGTCGGGATTTTCAACTACTCTTGCCATAGATCATGCCTCCATAGTGTTGCAGTCTGACGTGCCAAGGATTTAATTCTATTAATTTTCTTTCTGGTTGGCAAGGGTTAAACGGAGAAAATCGTTTTTTGCTATGAGTAAGGTAAATTTTGTTGCGCAGGGCTTTTGTTGTGATAGGGTTAGGGAACAATCACTTGGAAATTTTAATGTGCGATATGTTGAGATATCTTCGTGAAGGAACAAGGTCGTAGATGAGTATTCCACTCCCATCCATCAAGGTCCTGTTTGTTGACGATGAACCGGCGTTACAGGCCCTGGGCGAAGATCTGCTGGTTGAAGAAGGCTACGAGGTGGTTTGTGCTGCCGGCGCTCGCGAGGCCCTTGACTTGTTTGCGCAGCATGGGCAACAGGTTGATCTGGTTGTGACCGACGAGTCGATGCCGGGCATGACAGGTATCGAATTAGCGCAGCAGTTGTTTAAGCTGGCCCCGCAGTTGCCGATCATTCTATGCTCGGGCTACCTGTTAACCATGGCGGAGGAGGGGATTGCTGCAACCAACATCAAAGCTGTGCTCGCCAAAACCGATATCTTCTTCAAATTACCGGCAACGATTGCAAGTCTTTTGGCTCAGGATCGGTAAGCCGCCTCTCTTATTTTGGTCAACGTAATAACATCAGCACCAGGAGCAAAACAACGACAACACCTGCAACCACTGCAACCACCGGCAATTTCCTCCCTGGTTGCCGGGCGGTCTCTGCGCTTGTGAGTTGTCCAACCACGGGAAAGCGTTCAATGACCGAACGGACATGGGGAGCGGTCTTCAATTCTTCAGTGAGATCCTGACCGGCCTGATGTGCTCCTTCGTGGTTCCCCTGCTGCCAGTGTTTGCTGCTGCTGACATCGTAAATTATGCCACTTACCGCGACATAGGCCGGTTTGCCGTTTTGTCCATCGAAGTTTATCAGTTCGCTTAACGTCATTCTGGTCTCCTGTCCCGAAATAATGACCTTTGTTTGTCTGGCTGCTTTTTTCTATTCACTATGTTAAACAATGGTGTCTTCAAGAGCAAACAGCAGGGTCGATTATTTAAAACAATCAGCGAAAATAAAAAAAGGAAAATCGTGATGACAAATGTTTGTAAAATTGGATTTATTGGTGGCGGCAACATGGCCGAAGCTTTAATCAAAGGGCTTTTGGCAGGGAATTATCCAGCTGACAAACTCGTGGTATCGGAACCCCTTGAACACCGGCGCAAGCACTTAGATGAGGTTTTCGGAGTGACGGTGATGGCCGACAATCTGCAGCTGGTAGGTTCCTGTGAGATTGTCGTCCTGGCAATCAAGCCGCAAATTGTCGACGAAGTGCTTATTGAGATTGCCTCGATCTGGAATGACCATAAGTTGATGGTATCGATCCTGGCCGGGGTAACCTGTACCAGTATCGAAAGACAGTTCGCCGGGTCGCCACGGGTCGTGCGGGTTATGCCGAACACCCCGGCGTTGGTCGGTGAAGCGGCTAGTACCATTTGCCGCGGTACCCATGCCACCAACGAGGACTTGCAGATTGTCCGCGAACTGTTTGAGAGTGTCGGTATGGTACAGTTGATCGATGAGCGTCAGATGGATGCGGCAACCGGCTTGTCCGGATCCGGGCCTGCTTATATCTATACCGTGATCGAGGCCCTTGCCGATGGCGGGGTACGGGAAGGGTTGCGTCGTGAAGTGGCGCATGCCCTGGCAGTTCAAACGGTGGTCGGGGCGGCGCTGATGGTACGAGAGACCAAAGAGCACCCGGCCATCTTACGCGATCAGGTCTGTTCCCCCGGCGGCACGGCCATTACCGGTGTCAGCACTCTGGAAAAAAATGGTTTGCGTACGACACTGATGGAGGCCGTTTCAGCGTCGGCGGCTCGCTCGCGCGAGTTGGGCGGTAACTAGTTTTTTTATTGTCCGTTTTTCGCAAGAAATACTGTGCTCTACCTTGATCGGTACGATCGTTTTGGCAAGTCAGCGGTTGCTGTTGGGTATGGAACATCGTCAAAGCATCTTTCCGCGGCTGGAAAAGTAGCGGTTATAGAGGTTAAAGGTGCGCCGGTACTGGCGGATTTCGAGAATGATGATGTTAATGATACTGGCGATGGGGACACCGATAATCATTCCCAGGATACCGTAGAGTTTCCCCCCCATAATGATTGCCAGAATGACCCACAGGGGGTGCAGATTGGATACCTTGGAGATCAGGATGGGAATCAGGATCATATTGTCGACGATGATCTGGGCGATCAGAATATAAACACACAGAATCCACCAGAACTGGGGACCAACACCCAGATCAACCAGAGCGATAGTGATTCCCGGCAGCATGCCAAAAATCGGGCCGACATAGGGAACCAGGTTGGTAATCCCGGCAACCACAGCAAGAATGGGGGCATAGCGGATATCGGTGAGCGCCAGCCCGACCCAGACCACCAGCCCGATAATAATGGCTTCAATGACTCTGCCGCGGATAAAATGGGACAGTTGCCAGCTGACGTGGGCGTAGATATCCAGCACCATTTCAAAATAACGATTGGGGGTAAGGGAAATCAGCCCGCGCATGATCCGACGACTGTCACGCAGAAAAAAGAAGGAGAACAGTGGTACCAGAATCAGCAGGCTGCCAATGCGCATGGCCGAGCGCGGGGTCTGTACCAGAATAGCACCGATCAGCTCCTGGGAGAAATTGCGCAAATGATCACCCAGATTGTAATGGGCGATAAAGGGGAAATGCTGCTGCGCCAGTTCGAGCAAGCCGGTCAGATAGACGATGGCAAAACTGATATAGCGCGGTACATCGGCTTTGAGCGCTTGCATCATGCCACGCCAGTTAGGTGGGCCGATGAGCAGCAGCAGCAGGATCACTGCTGCGGAAAACAGCAGATAGATGATAAAGATGGCGAAGGTTCGGTGGACACCACGATTTTCAATCAGGCTTACCAGTGGTTCAAGCATGAAGGCAACGATCAGGGCCAGCAGAATCGGCAGGAACAATCCGGCAGTCGCTGTTTGTAACAGGCTGGTAAAGGTGGTAGCAGACGAATAGATGGCTATTCCCGAGGCGATTGCCGTGGTCAGAACCAGGTACATCACTGCGACCTGGGCACGTCTGAAGCCGGTAGAATCACTCATTGTGCGGTTCCTCGGGAGTTGTGGCCCCGGCCTGCAGCAGTTCGAGTTGCTGGCTGCACTGGTGAAGGCGGTCGGCAAGAACGCGGTTTAGTCCAAACAGAATTTTTGCGGTTGGTGCCGGATGGCGCAGGGTCGCTTCGAGAATGTCGGAACGGAACAGGCCCATCAGGGACGAGGCGGTTGTCGCCCGGGCCCCTGCCGTACGGGGACGGGTCCCGGTCAGGGCGACCTCGCCAAAGAAATCGCCCGGTTCAAGAATCGCCTGTTCAACCTCCTTGCCGTTGGTGTCAATAGAGAAAATTTGCACCTGGCCGGAACGGATAATGTACATGCCCGAGCCGATATCCCCTGCCGAAAAAATCATTTCATCCGCCTCGAAATTGCGGATGTGAACAATTTTTTCAAGGAACTTAAGTTCCCGCCGGCTGAGTTTGGAGAACATCGGTACCTGACTTAAGAAATAAGCCAGGGTCTGCTTGTTAGCCTGATTGCGGAAAATATTTTGCCAGAAGGGGTTTGGATTCATGGTTTATCCCGGAGCATGATCGACCTGCAATAAGGAAAAGGAATCATCAGAATGCTGGTGGAGCGGCATGATATAACAGGCGCCGCTGCCAGTTCCAGAAAAATTCGAACGCAGGTGGTTGCAGAAGGTTTTGCCGGCAAAGTCGCAAGAACTTAGAAAAGACAAAAGCCCCAACGTCCTAGCGTGAAGCTGCAAGGCTGGGGCTCTTGTTTGAATTGTGGCGGGCCAGGGTGCTACTTGTTTTCAGCCAGCAGGGCCTCAATGTCCGGAACACAGCCACCACAGCCGGTGCCGGCGTTGGTGGCCTCCTGAACTTCTTCAACGCTGGTGAGGTTTTGTTCCTTGATCGCTTTCACGATGGTGTCACGATCGACATCCATGCAATGACATACAGTTTCAGACATAACGGTCTCCTTTGATGGGTTGGTTTTTCTTGTCGCTGATGATTATACCCCCAGGGTAGCGGGCTTGGCAATTGACACAAGAGTTTTTTACAATAAAACCTTCAAGAATCAGTAAACCGGCGTTCTTGTGCTCCGATCAGGGCCAGTGATTTTTCAACCCTGAAACGAACCAGATGCTTCGGACCTTTTTCCTGGTCCTGTCTTGCGGTCAGGCTTTTACGGGTCATCTGCTGCGCCATTTGTGGGTCGTTCATTTCGTCAATTTTATGCAGATATAAGCGAACCCCCTGATAGCCTGCAGCGGATTCAATGAACATATAGGTTGCATGGGGATTGGTACAGATATTCTGGTATGACAGTCGTTCCCGCATCAAACATACCAATGTGCCGTCAGCCAGGACCCTTGGTCGGGCATAAATGGCGCTGGTGACATTGCCCAGATTGTCGGCGGTTGATAAGATACCGATTCCCTGGGATGTTGAGAAGTACTCGTTGAGGGTCATCGTGGGCTCCTGTTGCTGGTTGGGTTATTTGTCCAGGACAAAATATAACACAGTTGATATGATTAATAGTATACTGACCTGTGTATTTTATTCGGGCCATTAGTGTTGCCGTGGTTTTTTGCTGTCGGAACCGGGAAAATCGATGTTTACCCCAGACCTGAAAAATTACCCTCAGGCTCCCGGCATTTATCAGATGCTTGCCGGCGATGGGACCATTCTCTATATCGGCAAAGCGCGGCGGCTGCGCTCACGCCTGCGCTCCTACTTTTCCGCAAAAGGGGACGGTCGTCAGCAGATTCCTTTGCTGATGAAGAAGGTCCAGGGCATCGAGGTGATCGTTACCGATACGGAAAAAGAGGCCCTGCTGCTGGAAAATACGCTGATCAAGCAGCATCGACCACGTTACAATATTGAACTGCGTGATGATAAAACCTATGTCTCAGTACGTATCGACCTGCGCGAAGAGTTCCCTGTCATGCAGGTGGTGAGGCAGGTAAAAAATGACGGCGCCCACTATTTTGGCCCCTATTCCTCTGCCGCAGCTATCCGCGAAACCTTAAGGCAGATTTACCGCATTTTCCCCTTGCGTCATGCCCCGATCGAGCGTTGTCGTCAGCGTCAACGTCCCTGCCTGTTTTACCAGATCGGGCAATGCAGCGCTCCTTGCCACGGCAAAATCAGCCGATCAGATTACCGGCGCCTGGTGGATGGCGTCATCCAATTACTGGAGGGGCGGGAATCTGAGGTGATTGCGTCCTTACGCCAACGGATGGCGGCCGCAGCCGAGACTATGGATTACGAACAGGCGGCGCTGCTACGTGATCAGATTCGCCTGATTCAGCAAAGTGTCGAAAAACAAAAAGTAACCGAGCATGGCGGCGGAGATCAGGACGTGATCGGCCTGCATCAGGATGGCGGTGAGGTTGAAGTTACCCTGCTGTTTGTGCGCAATGGCAAACTGATCGGACGTCGCAGCTTCTTGCTTGAGTGGGTGCTTGATCTGCCTGAGTTGTTGCACGGATTTCTGCTCGATTTTTATGCCCGCGAGGTTATTGTCCCCGATCAGCTGATTCTTCCCTTTCCCCTGGAAAGTTCCGCACTGCTGGCTGAGTGGTTGAGTGAAAAGCGCGGAAAAAGGGTGCGCTTACTGACCCCTGAGCGTGGTGAAAAGCGGCGGCTGCGCGAACTTGCGCAGCGCAACGCTGAAGAGTCCTATCGCCAGCGTGGGCAGCGCAAACAGGCGCGCAAAAACCTGCTGGTTGAACTGCAGGAACGGTTAAGGCTGCCACGTTTTCCCCAGCGGATTGAGTGCTTCGATATCTCCAATGTGCACGGAGAGTTGGCGGTCGGTAGCATGGTGGTGTTTATCGATGGTGAACCGGCCAAACAGGAATACCGTCGCTACCATATCAAAACGGTGGTCGGTGCTGACGATTATGCCTCGCTGAACGAAGTGTTACAGCGCCGGCTGGAGCGTGGGGTGGCAGAGGGTTGTCTGCCGGATATGATTCTGATCGATGGCGGCAAGGGGCAACTTGGTGTGCTGGTCGACGTGATGACCGGCATGGGGTTGTCAGGGCAGATCGGGGTCGTCGGGATTGCCAAAAGCCGGGTAGTGTCAAATGTTCAAGGCAAGGTGGTAGAGCGCTCCGAAGAACGGTTTTTTCTCCCCGGGCGAAAAAATCCCGTGACCTTTCGCCACGGTTCCGCCGCCGCCTTTTTGCTCGAACGGTTGCGTGATGAAGCCCATCGCTTTGCTATCAGCTTCCATCGTACCCTGCGCAGTAAGCAGGGGTTGCGCTCCAGCCTCGATCAGATTCCCGGGATCGGTCCGGTCCGCCGCACAGCGTTGCTGAAGTATTTTGGCAGTCTCAAGCGCCTGCGCGCAGCGGGAGTGGACGAGGTTCAACAGGTTCCCGGCTTTTCTGCCGCTCGGGCGCAGCAACTGGTCGCGGCATTGAAAAATCACTACAATTAAGTTTGCGGGAAGAAATCCCCTTTGTTACCGGGGCTGCGGCCTCAAACAGAAAAAAGCCCCCCACCTGGAGACGGTGGAGGGCTGAGTGTAAAGCCTTGGGATGGGTTTACGGGTTACTCAACGCTGACGACAGCGTCTTCAACGATCAGGTCGTAAGCGTAACCGTGACCGAAATCTTTATCGATGGTGAGCTTGCCACTGGCAATGACCACATCGCCAACCTTGAGCTGGGTGTTGCTGGTCAGGGTCAGGTCGTGGGTTCCTGCTGCCGGATTACCCGAACCGTCCTGCAGATGGATCCAGTTGGTGCCCATGATCTGTGGGCTGAATTTTACCACCTTGCCGCGCAGTTTGATCTCCTGACCGGACAGGTTGTCACGAGCCGCATGGATTTCTTCAATATTGTGTCCGTTTTCGAGTTTCTCGAGGGCGGTCACGGTAATCGGTGCGGCAGCTGCTCCGCCCATGCCGGAGATGGGTGGATGACCGGCCGGCATCTGGTCTGCTGCCGGGGTGTCGGTAGAGGCTGCTGCCGAACTGGCATTGAGGATCGATTCAACAAAATAGACCACATCAAAGGTGCGATCGAGGGTTTGGCTGTGGTAGTTGTGCATCGCCATCCCATCGGGAATAACCACCAGATCGCCAACGCTCACGGCAAATTGGGGGGTCGCTGCCCAGACCTGTTCACTGCCGGTATCAACCAGGACATAGGTGTAGCCAAGCGCGTTCATGGTCTCAACCACATCCCCACTGATGTTATTGGTTGGTGCCTGAGAGGTTGATGTCGGGGATGCTGTTTGTGGCTGGGTACCGGCGCTTTGATTGTTGGAGCTTTGCTGACACCCAACCAGCAGTGTCATGGTTAAAGATAAGACGATATAGAGAATCCGATTTTTCAAGGTAGCCTCCGAAATATGGTGTTCACAATGTAAGATGATACTGCGTTAAACGCGCGAACCATAGCACAGGCGTTAAATCAGCAACAATAGTTGTGTGTTTTTTAGAAAATTTATGTGCTGATGCACAGGTCGCGACCGTAGAGATGTGTTGTTGCGCGGAGTCGCCGGCGCAGAGATTCATCCAGGGCGTTTTCGCTGATGCGCCATGACCAGTTGCCGGTGGCGGTGCCGGGGGTGTTCATCCGCGCTCCTTCATCAAGGCTGAGAATATCCTGCAAAGGGGTGATGCTAAGCCGGGCGACACTGGCCATGGCGGTTTCAACCAGCAACCAGGGCATATCTGTGGCGCGCGATCCCAGATATTCCTTCACCCGGCTTTTGACCCTGTCGTCGAGCCGGCTCCACCAACCCAGGGTAGTGTTGTTGTCGTGGGTGCCGGTATAAACCACCGAATTACGGCGATGATGATGGGGTAGATAGGGGTTCTTTGCGTCTGAATCGAAAGCAAATTGCAGAATCTTCATGCCGGGAAAGGAAAAATCATCCCGCAGTTGTTCGACCTCGGCAGTAATCACCCCAAGATCCTCAGCGATGATCGGCAGGTGGGAATAGCGCTCGACCAGCAGGTCGAACAGCTCTCGTCCGGGGGTGTCCATCCATTGACCGTTCACTGCGGTCGGGTCGTGGGCCGGGATGGCCCAGGAGGCTACAAATCCGCGGAAATGATCGACCCGCAACAGATCAAACAGGCTGAAGTTCCAATCGAACCGCTGCAGCCACCAGCGATAGTTCTGTTCCTTGAGCTGATCCCAGCGGTACAGGGGATTGCCCCAGCGTTGACCGGTGGCACTGAAATAATCGGGGGGGACCCCGGCGACTAATGTCGGACGCTGTTGTTCATCAAGATGAAACAGCTGGGAATGAGCCCAGACGTCGGCCGAATTCTCGGCGACAAAGATCGGCAGATCACCGAAGATCAGGACGCCGCGTTGTTGGGCGTATTGGCGCAATGCAAACCATTGTTCAAAAAAGACAAACTGGAGATACTTGTGCCATAAAATCTCGTCGGCAAGCTCCGATCGGCTTTGTTCAAGGGCGTCCCGATCACGGCATCGCAGAGGTTCCGGCCAGTCCTGCCAGTTGCGGAAGTCGTGGCGAGAGCGAATTGCCTCGAACAGGCTGTAATCGTCCAGCCAGTGCTGTTGGGCCTGGCAAAAGTCGCTGAAACGTTGATAACGCGATGTCTGCTTCTGACTATAAAAAATCTGCCATGCTTTGCGCAGCAGGGGGGTCTGGGTAGTAAAAGCAGCGGCAAAGTCACAATGGGTGGCCATCGCTGCCGGAAGCGGCAGATCAGCAACGTCAAGATCGTCAGTTTGGGCAAGATCAGCCAGACTGATCAACAGGGGGTTGCCGGCAAAAGCAGAAAAACAACTGTAGGGGCAATTGCCGTAACCGGTTGGATTGAGGGGCAGGACCTGCCATACTGATTGTCCGCCGGCGACGAGAAAATCAATAAAGTCGCGCGCCTCCTGTCCTAAAGAACCGGTATGCTGCGGCCCAGCAAGGGAGGTGGGATGCAGCAGAATGCCACTACGACGTTGTTTCAGCATGTTGCTCCCTGAGAGTGAGGAAGTAATAAGAGGGTTTTTATCTGGCCGTTTGCCATAAAAAATCGCATCAATCCATTATTTGTCGTTGGCGCTTTGACTTAAAAGTGCGCACCGGCACATGTCGCTCAGGGGGCAATGACCCGCCCGGCCTGATGCTGGATATCAACGATGTCAAGCATATTGGTGATGCGCCCAACCTTAAGCTGATCTTTGCGGTGGTAGAAATCGAGGCACAGGCCACAGCTGGCAATATCAACACCAGCGGTTTTGAGTGCCTCCAACGTCTCAAGAACCTCTGACCCACTACAAACCAGATGGATCGCGCTGTTGACAAACAGGATAGCTGCCGGCAGCGGATCGATTTCGAGTTGAGTCATGAGAAAGTTTTTCAGCAGCACCCGACCCAAATCGTCGTCACCGGAGCCCATGCGGTCGCTGCCACAATAAATAACGGTAGCTCCGATCGCGGCTGTCTGTGGCGCCGGGCCGGCGGCTTCGGCCTGCCCGGCCGACGGCAGCAGTTCCATACGATAACCGTCAGGAATAGCCACTGCGGTGGCTTGATAGCCCATTTTTCCCGCCAGGCGGGTGACATTGTCGCGGCAGACGTCGTCGTCAACCAGTACGGTCAGTTTGTCAGCAGCATTGGCCAGCATCTGTTTGCGCGTTTCAATAACCGGGTAGGGGCAGGCATGTCCCCGATAGTCAAACTCTAACATGAAGAATTCCTTGAGGTTCAGTTTGTTGCTTTTGACTCAGAAAAAGAGCAACAAATACCCGTCCCCGAGTTGATGGTCAGGTGATAATTTAGCACAAATTTTGTTGAAAAAGAGTGAATTTGATTATAAATGCTCAGCCAACCAGCTTACCCGGCAACCAGCTGGACCAGGGTTTCAATATGGGCGGTCTGGGGGAACATATCCACCGGTTGCAGCCGTTTGATCTGGTAACCGCCGGCCAGCAACTGTTTTAGGTCCTGCGCCAGGGTGTCGGGATCACAGGAGACGTAAATAATCTGAGCCGGGCGCAGTGCGACAATATGGCGGATCAACTCAGCCCCACAGCCCTTGCGCGGCGGATTGACGGTAACCAGGTCGGGAGTGCCGGCAAGACGCTCAAGTTCCGTCATCGCATCGCCGGCAATAAATCGACAATTGCTCAGCTGGTTAAGGGTTGCGTTAGCTTTAGCATTGCGCACCGCTTCCGGAACAATCTCGATGCCGATAACGTGCCGTGCTCCTTTGGCCAGGCTCAGAGCAATGCCGCCAATGCCGCAGAACAGGTCAACGACCGTTTCCCGGCCGCTCAGCGCTGCCCAGTCGGTGATCAGGGCATACATTCTGGTCGCTTGCCGGGTATTAACCTGAAAAAAAGATTCGGGGGCAATGTGCAGCCTGATGTCACCAACCTGTTCAATCAGGTCCGGATGGCCGAGGAGTTTGATCGATTCATTGCCGAGGATCACGTTGCCGCTGGAACTGTTGATGTTCTGATGAACACCGATCACCTCCGGCACCTTTTTGATCAGTTTTTTTGCGAGTTTAGGCAAATTCTGATAATCCCGGTCATGGCAGACGAAGGTCACCAGGGCGCGGTTGTTGTCGGGGCTGACCCGGATCAGCAGATAGCGCAAGAGACCGCGCTGGTGGCGCGGGTTGTATACCGAAACCTGCCGGCGGGCGACATCCTCACGCACGATGGTAGCGATGCGGTTGATCAGCGGATGGTGCACCGGGCACTCGGCAATATCAACAACGTCGTGGCTGCCGCGCCGGTAGAGGCCAAGGAGCAGTTTTTCCCGTTGGCGGGCAAACACCAGCTTGGCGCTGGTGCGGTAACCCAGGGTATCGACAGCGGGGAGCACCGGCAGGGCGGAAAAGCTCTCTATGGGAATCAGCGCGGTCAGGGCCCGCTCAAGCCGCTGTTGTTTAAATTGGAGTTGCGCCTGGTATTGCATGCTGACCAGTGGGCAGCCCAGGCAACTTAATTCAACAGGGCAACCGGGTTGGGCGGTGCGCGAGGGAGAGCGGCGCAGTATTTTGAGCAGGCGGGTAAAGATATGGGTGCGTCCCCGATGCTCTACCTCGGCCACCACCGTTTCTGCCGGAAATGCGCCCTGGACCAGGGCGGTGAGGTTATCTTCCCGGGCTGTACCGACTCCCTCGTTATCCAGCTCGGTAATGGTCACCTTAAGGGTGTCAAGTTTCGGACGCCCGGTTTTTTTCTTTTCAGGGGTTTTTTTCATCATAGTTGAGTGTCTGGCTGTCTTTGCCTGGTTGGAGAAATACGAGAATGCAGGCAGCACACTACTTCTTGTGTGTATTCGCTGTCAAACATTGTCGGTTGTCTGGTGGTTGGTGATGGGGTAAACTGCGCTGCGCTGCTTTATCTGTTCATGACGGAGGTCTTTTGTGGGGCGTAAAACACGTCAAATCAAACTTGGCAGGCTTCTGGTTGGTGGTGATGCACCAGTCAGCGTGCAGTCGATGTGCAGTACCGACACCAGGGATGTTACCGCGACGCTATCCCAGATTACTGCTCTTGAGCAGGCCGGTTGTGACATTGTCCGCTGTGCGGTGCCTGATCTGGACGCTGCCCGAGCGCTGAAACAGATTCGGTCCGGCTGTCAGATTCCGTTGGTGGCTGATATCCATTTTGATTATCGTCTCGCTCTGGCGGCAATTGATGCCGGCATCGACGGTTTGCGCATCAACCCCGGCAATATTGGTGAACGCTGGAAGGTGGCCGAGGTCGTACGGGCCTGTCAGGAACGGCAGATCCCGATCCGTATCGGAGTCAATGGCGGCTCGCTGGAAAAAGAATTATTGCACAAGCATGGCCAGGCCACCGCTGCGGCGATGGTTGAAAGTGCTCTGGGGCACATCCGCCTGCTCGAAGAGGAGTCTTTTGAGCAGATCAAGATCAGTCTCAAGGCGTCCGACATCGGTCGCACGGTAGCGGCCTATCGGCTGCTCGCCCAGCAGGTTGATTACCCCTTACATGTTGGTATCACCGAAGCCGGGACGGTATTCAGCGGCACCATCAAGAGTGCTGTCGGCCTCGGCGTTTTGCTCAGTGAAGGAATCGGCGATACCCTGCGGGTGTCCCTGACTGGTGATCCTGTGACGGAAGTTCGGGTGGGTTGGGAGATTCTCAAATGTCTCGGGTTGCGTGAGCGCGGGCCGGTCTTCATCAGTTGCCCCACCTGTGGGCGCTGCCGGATCGACCTGATAGAGATTGCCAATGATGTTGAGGCGCGGCTTCAGGACCTTCCCCTGCCGCTTAAGATTGCGGTTATGGGATGCGCCGTCAATGGCCCGGGCGAGGCCCGGGAGGCCGATCTGGGGATCGCCGGTGGCAGCAATGAGGGGATCCTCTTCCGGCGGGGTAAACTGGTGTGCAAGGTGCCCCAAGCAGAGCTGGCCGATACCCTGGTTGCCGCCGCCTGGCAGGAGGTTGCCGAGCGACAGGCAGGCAAAAATAGTCATATCGGCTCCAACCGTGGTTAAGTGCTTGCATTTGCAGGCTTCGTCAGGTTAGCTTTTTCGCTTACCTTAACCATTCGTAGCTGGTTGACCACTAGTCCGGCAGCCAGCAAGGCGGAGCCAAGTAATAAATAAATAAAAAAATCTAAGCCGCGGCGACATGGTTCGTCGCCAGACCGTTTTGGTTACAACTTCTAAATTTACAGGAAAAACCATGCGCTACTCCCAATATCTTCTGCCCACCTTAAAAGAGGTGCCTGCCGATGCCGAGGTCATCAGCCATCAGCTGATGCTGCGGGCCGGCATGATCCGTAAAGTCGCTGCCGGGATCTACAACTATATGCCGCTGGGATTACGATCTATTCGCAAAATGGAGCAGATCATTCGAGAAGAAATGAATCGCGCCGGGGCCGTTGAGTGCCTGATGCCGATGGCCAATCCGGCCGAACTGTGGCAGGAATCGGGGCGTTGGGAGAAATACGGCAAAGAGCTGTTGCGCTTCAAGGATCGCAAGGATGCAGACTTCTGTATGGGACCAACCCACGAAGAAGTGGTGACCGATATCGTGCGCAACACGGTTCGCTCCTACCGTCAATTGCCCCTGAATCTGTATCAGATTCAAACCAAATTTCGCGATGAAATCCGGCCGCGCTTCGGCCTCATGCGGGGGCGCGAATTTATCATGAAGGATGCCTATTCCTTTGACCTTGACGATGCCGGAGCGGACATCTCCTACCAGAAGATGTATCAGGCCTATCGCAACATCTTCCAGCGGTGTGGTCTGCGTTTTCGCGCGGTCGAAGCCGATAGTGGCGCGATCGGCGGTAGCTTTTCTCACGAATTTATGGTCCTCGCAGAGTCGGGGGAGGATGCTATTGTTTCCTGCGATTCCTGTGAATATGCCGCCAACGTTGAAAAGGCCGAGGTCTTGTGGACTGAACAGGAGGCTGTGGCGCCCGAGCAGGAGCTGCAATTGGTCGAGACACCGCAACAGAAAACCATTCAGGAGGTTGCCGCTTTTCTTGATCTGCCCGCAGCCAGGCTGGTGAAAACCCTGATCCTGCAGACCTCCGCGGAAGAGGTCGTGGCGGTGCTGCTACGCGGTGATCGTGAACTCAATACCATTAAACTGGCTAATCTCCTGGATGTTGATTGGGTCCTTCCGGCCGAAGAAGAAGTCGTGCGGCACGTGACCGGGGCGCCAATCGGTTTTGCCGGCCCCATCGGTCTGGATGCTCGTCTGATCGCCGACAACGAAGTCCGCACCATGAGTGGTTATGTCGTCGGTGGCAATGCTGTTGATCGTCACTATGTCGGGGTTTGTCACCCGCGAGACCTGGTTATCGACCAGTTTGCCGATCTGCGCCGGGCTGAACAGGGGGACCCCTGTCCGCGGTGCAAAAACGGGCGCTTTGAAAGCTGGCGGGGGATTGAGGTGGGGCACGTCTTTAAGCTCGGCACCAAATATTCGGAAACCATGGCAGCGACGGTGCTTGATGACCAGGGGCAAAGTCGGTCGCTGGTGATGGGCTGTTATGGTATTGGTGTCGGCCGTACTGTCGCCGCAGCTATAGAACAAAACCACGATGAACATGGCCTTAAGTTGCCGTTGCCGTTGGCCCCGTTCCAGGTGCTGGTGGTGATGCTCAATCCCAAGGATGCGCAGGTACGTCAGGCCAGTGAGGACATCTATGCACAACTACTGGAAGCGGGCGTAGAGGTTCTGCTCGACGATCGTGATGAGCGGCCGGGAATTAAATTCAAAGATGCTGACCTGGTTGGTATTCCGTTGCGGATCACGGTTGGTGCGCGTGGGCTGCAGGACGGGACGGTCGAGTTGAAAATCAGGACCAGCGGTGAACAGTCCGCACTCCCCCTGGCTGAGATTGTCCCCGCTTTATGCCAACGTATTGCCGCGGCCGATGAAACTTAAGGTGATAGGGCCGCAGCCAACCGCACGGAATCAGGCGGTATGACAGGGTTTCATGTCGATAAACAGGGGACGTTGCACGGTCTGCCGCCGGATGTCTGTCAGCTGCTCGCCGAAACACCGCTGGAGTTGCTGTCGGTTTCCGCCGGTCATCTGCTGCTGGCGGATCCCCAGGCCCAGGTGCTGCTGGCGGGGGTGCTGGAAGAGGGAGCAATCCCTGACTTGTTGTCTTATTTCAACATGTTCCGCAAGAGTGGAGTTCTCCATATTGTGCTTGTCGGGGGCAGCAAGTCGCTGTACTTCCAGCAGGGTGAGGTGGTTTTTGCAACCAGTACCTTTGAGGCCGAAGATATCGGTTCGGTCCTGTTTTCCCTGGGCAAGATTGAGCAGCAGGAGCTTCAGCATCTGCGCGAGCAGGTTACTGAGACCACAACGTTAGGCAAGCTGCTGGTTGAACAGGCATCGGTTTCCCCCAAGGATCTGTGGTCTGCCGCCCGCAGTGAAGTAGAAAATATCGTTTATAATCTGTTTAACGCAGCCCGTGGTGCTTTCTATTTTGAAGCCAAGGCGGTTGAACAGGAAGATATCTTGCGGCTGTCCATGAGTACCCAGAATATGATTATGGAGGGGCTGCGGCGCCTTGATGAGAAGGCCCTGTTCATGCGTAAGGTGGTCTCTCTCGACTATTATCCCTATGCTACCGGCAAAGAGGTCGGGGATCTTACCGAAACCGAAACGCGCATGCTCAACCTGGCCGGAGTTGGTCAATTCAAGGCGCGTGATCTGTTCAGAAAGTCAGGGGTGCGGGAGTTTGACGGCATTCGTCTTTTGTATGGCTTGCTGGAGCGCGATTTGCTGCGGATGCATGAGTCGTCAGGTACGGAAATTGATGGGATCCTAGGACAGATTCTGACGATTTATAATAGCCTGTTCCGTAAGCTCCATGTTCCGTTGAAACAAAACAATCCCGGTTTCATGGAAGAAATTGCCCTCGAGTTGCGGGTTTTGCCGCAACCTTATTCCTTTGTTTTGCGGGACGCCGAATTTCGTGCCGACGGCACCCTGGATGGTCAGGTCCTGGTTAGTAATCTGGACGGGCTCGAGTCGCGCGATAAAACCAAATTACTGATAGATTCTCTGGCAGAAGTTGCCTATCTGAAAAGTATGGCGGTCAGGCAGCAGCTCAGTGCTGAGCAGGCCCGTCCACTTATATCATGTGTTCAGGAGAGTACCGCGCAGGCGCGTGCTCTGGCCGGGAGAGATGAATGAACGAAAGAGCCAAGGACCGTTTGATTTTTGCCCTGGATGTTGATGATTTTGACCAGGCACGTTACTGGGTTGAAACCCTTAAAGATAAGGTCGGGGTGTTCAAAATTGGCAAGCAACTCTTTACCCGCTGTGGACCGGCAGTAGTAAAGATGGTGGTTGCGCAGGGAGCGGATGTTTTTCTTGATTTAAAATATCACGATATTCCTAATACCGTCGCCAAGGCGGCGATCGAAGCGACCCGGCTCGGTGTACGAATATTCAATGTCCACGCATTGGGTGGTGGGCAAATGATGCGTACTGCTGTCGAGCAAGTTGAGGGCTATTGTCATCAGGCCGGTTGCCCGCGTCCGCAGATGCTGGCGGTGACCATCCTGACATCCTCTGATCAGGCAACCTTGGCGGAAATCGGCATTGAGCGGCCAGTTGATGAGATGGTGGTGCGTCTGGCGCGATTGGCGCAGGCGTCCGGTTTTGACGGGGTCGTGGCCTCTCCTCGAGAGGCCGCCCTGATTCACGCCGCCTGTGGTGAGGATTTCGCCATTGTTACCCCCGGTGTACGCCCGGCTTTTGCTGCTGTGGATGATCAGAAGCGCATTATGACGCCGGCGGCGGCGATTGCTGCCGGGGCTACTGCCCTGGTGATCGGTCGACCGATTTCTGCAGCGGCTGACCCCTTGGCTGCAGCCGGACAGATTCTGGAAGAAATCAGCGCTGCGCTGGAGGGTTGATGGCTGATTACCTGTATGGTATTAACCCTGTAGCTGAGGCCCTTGCCGGTGATGGTCGGCGACCGCTGGAGCTGTTGCTGGTCGAAAACAGTCACCAGCAACGTTTCGAGTTGTTACGGCAACAGGCGACAAGGCGGCAGGTTGGCGTACGGCAACTCAGTCGCCATGATCTTGATCGCCTGATAGGTCATGATCGTCATCAGGGAGTTATCCTCCAACTCGAGCCTTTTCGTTATGTTTCTTTGCCGGAGTTGCTTGAGCGCGCTAATCAGTCAGAAAACGCTGCGTTTTTCCTGGTCCTCGATGGTATTACCGACCCGCATAATTTTGGCGCCCTGGTGCGTAGCGCCGAAGGGGCAGGCTGTCATGGCGTAATTGTCGCCAAAGATCGTGCCTGTCCGGTAACCCCGGTCGTTGAAAAGACAGCGGCCGGTGCCCTGGCTCATCTGCCCTTGTGTCAGGTCACCAATCTGGCCCGCACCCTGAAAGAATTTAAGCGGGCAGGGGTCTGGTGTTACGGCCTTGCTGGTGAAGCTGAGGCTAAAGACCTGTTTGCCTTCCCTCTGGACGGTCCTGTCGCTCTGGTTGTCGGTAGTGAGGGTAGCGGTTTGCGCCCCAACATCCGTAATCATTGCGATGCCCTGTTGGCCATACCTATGGAAGGTGTTTTGAGTTCCCTTAATGCTTCGGTGGCAGCGGGGATTGCTTTGTTCGAGATCGTCCGTCAGAGGCGACAACATCGCTGAGCCGGTCGCAGCAAAAGTTTTGTTGCTTTATTGTTGACATCATCCCAGCCGATGCTCTATAAGACGGCGCTGTCAGCGCGGAATAAGTGCCGGGGTGTTGCGAGGTTTTTTTCTTGCATTCCGGTTTTTTCTGGTATATAAGTCGCTTCTTGTGCTGGCGTAGCTCAATCGGTAGAGCAACTGACTTGTAATCAGTAGGTTGGGGGTTCAATTCCTCTCGCCAGCTCCATTAGGTAATAACGGGCTAGCCCGACAATTAAATAGATGCAGGTTCCCCTGGAGGGGTTCCCGAGCGGCCAAAGGGATCAGACTGTAAATCTGACGTCAGCGACTTCGGAGGTTCGAATCCTCCCCCCTCCACCATAAAAAACTTGCCGGACAAGGGTTCGTTAACTGTGCGCCAGGAGGCTGATAAGCCATATGTACTGGGGCAGTGGCAGGCCTGGCGTCCTGATTAAGGCTTATCGGCTGTAAATTTTGGGCGGGAATAGCTCAGTTGGCTAGAGCGTCAGCCTTCCAAGCTGAGGGTCGCGGGTTCGAGTCCCGTTTCCCGCTCCATTTTATGTCTCTGCAGAAAAAGGTAGCGCACCAGGCCCACATAGCTCAGTCGGTAGAGCGCATCCTTGGTAAGGATGAGGTCACCAGTTCAAATCTGGTTGTGGGCTCCATTTTTTTGCAAGATTACATGCAATGTTTTTCAGTGGTATTGGCTTTATCTTAGTTGCGGTAAGCAGGATATTTTTTATTAAGTAACCAGGTGTTGAGAAAACTAAGGAGGATTCTACAATGGCGAAGGCAAAATTTGAGCGGTTAAAGCCGCACGTTAACGTTGGAACAATTGGTCACGTCGACCATGGCAAGACCACCCTGACCGCTGCGATCACCAGGGTTCTGGCAGAGAAGATGGGCAAAGGTGAGGTCAAAGCCTTTGACCAGATCGACAACGCCCCCGAAGAGCGCGAGCGTGGTATCACCATCGCCACCGCCCACGTTGAGTACGAGACCGAGAACCGTCACTATGCTCACGTTGACTGCCCCGGTCACGCCGACTATGTCAAGAACATGATCACCGGAGCCGCGCAGATGGACGGCGCCATTCTGGTTGTTTCAGCCGCCGACGGCCCGATGCCCCAGACCCGTGAGCACATCCTGCTCGCCCGTCAGGTTGGCGTACCGGCGATGGTTGTCTTTTTGAACAAAGCCGACATGGTTGATGACGAAGAACTGCTTGAGCTGGTCGATATGGAAATTCGCGAGCTGCTGTCCAGCTACGATTTCCCTGGTGATGATATTCCGATCATCGCCGGCAGTGCCCTGGCCGCCCTCGAAGGGCGTGACGACGAGATCGGCAAGAACAAGGTTCTCGAGCTGATGGACGCCGTTGACAGCTACATCCCCGAGCCCGAGCGGGCGATTGACCGTCCGTTCCTGATGCCGGTTGAAGATGTCTTCTCCATCTCCGGCCGTGGTACTGTTGCCACCGGGCGGATCGAGCGCGGCATCATCAAGGTGCAGGAAGAAGTTGCCATCGTCGGCATGAAGCCCACCGTCAAGACGGTTGTTACCGGCGTCGAGATGTTCCGCAAGCTGCTCGATCAGGGGCAGGCCGGCGACAATGTCGGCATCCTGTTGCGCGGCGTCAAGCGTGAAGATATCGAGCGTGGCCAAGTGCTGGCCAAGCCCGGCAGTATCACCCCGCACACCAAGTTCAAGGCCGAAGCCTACATCCTGACCAAGGAAGAAGGAGGACGTCATACCCCCTTCTTCAAAGGCTACCGTCCCCAGTTCTATTTCCGGACCACCGACGTGACCGGGATTGTCGAGCTGCCGGAAGGCGTTGAGATGGTCATGCCGGGCGATAACATCGCTATGACGGTTGATCTGATCACCCCGATTGCGATGGATAAAGAGTTGCGCTTTGCAATCCGCGAAGGTGGCCGTACTGTCGGCGCCGGCGTTGTCAGTGAAGTGATTGAGTAACAACCTTAAGAATCAAGCTGAACTGATCCCTCCCGATCTACTCGGGAGGGATTTTACGAGGTAGCTATTATGCGTGACATTGTCACCCTTGCCTGCACCGAGTGCAAGCGCCGGAACTACACGACAACAAAGAACAAGAAGAATACTCCGGACAAGCTGGAGTTTAACAAGTACTGTCGCTTTTGTAAGCGCCATACAACCCACAAGGAAACCAAGTAGCTTGCTACAAGCTGCCTGGGTTCTTTTGCAGGCCAGTAGCTCTAATGGCTAGAGCACCGGATTCCAAATCCGGGTGTTGGGGGTTCGAATCCCTCCTGGCCTGCCACTTATTAAATAAGCTCCACCCAGTGAGGCTGACGGAAAAATGACTGGAAAACTGAACACATTTCTTGGCAATGTAAAAGAAGAATTACAAAAAGTTACCTGGCCATCAAAAAAAGATACCTATGGTTCAACCATGGTTGTCATTATTGTTGTCATGTTCTGTGCAGTTTATCTGGGAGTTGTTGATAT
Source organism: Pelovirga terrestris (assembly GCF_014773365.1). Lineage (GTDB taxonomy): Bacteria > Desulfobacterota > Desulfuromonadia > Desulfuromonadales > Geopsychrobacteraceae > Pelovirga > Pelovirga terrestris. The sequence goes on along the minus strand of NZ_JACWUN010000005.1, from coordinate 148,184 downwards.
GATTCTCTCGCGCCTGATCCAGGTGGTTCTGGGCTGACGGGAGTAAAAGGCTTTTTCATGGCAATGAAATGGTACGGCGTACACACCTATTCTGGTTATGAAAACAAGGTGAAGCTAAGCCTCGAAGAAAGAATTCGTTCTGCCGGAGTTGAAGATCTTTTTGAAGAGATTTTGATTCCGTCTGAAACGGTTGTTGAAATGCGCAAAGGCGAACGTAAAACCTCAACGCGCAAGTTCTTTCCTGGATACATCCTGGTTAAGATGGTGTTAAACGATGAGACCTGGCATGTGGTTACCGGAACGGCAAAGATAACCGGATTTGTCGGGGGTGGTGTCAATCCTCCGGCGATTCCCGAAGACGAGGTTGCCAAGATTACCAACCGAATGGTAGAGGGCGTCGAAAAGCCTAAACCCAAGGTAGAGTTCGATGTCGGGGAAACAGTACGGGTTGTTGATGGTCCCTTCCTGAATTTCACCGGTATTGTTGAAGATGTTAGGCCCGATCGTGGAACCCTGAAGGTCATGGTCAGTATTTTTGGTCGGGTTACCCCGGTTGAATTGGAATTCATTCAAGTCGAAAAAACCAGTTGAGTGTTGCTGGGGTAAAGGTTTTGGACGTTTAAGGAGTCGGTAATGGCCAAGAAAGTTGTAGGACAGATTAAGTTGCAGATCCCTGCTGGTAAAGCTAATCCTTCGCCGCCGGTAGGTCCGGCGTTAGGTCAGCATGGTGTCAATATTATGGAGTTCTGTAAGGCGTTCAATGCCAAAACTCAGGATCAGGATGGCTTGATTATTCCTGTCGTTATCACGGTTTTTGCTGATCGTTCTTTTTCGTTTATCACGAAGACCCCGCCGGCGGCGGTTCTTTTGTTGCGGGCAGCCAGCCTTAAAAAAGGTTCCGGCGTTCCCAACAAAGACAAGGTAGGGAAAGTTACCAGCGATCAGGTTCTTGAAATTGCTCGTCTGAAGATGCCTGACCTCAATGCGTTTTCTGAAGATGCTGCGGTGCGGATTATCGAGGGTACGGCGCGCAGCATGGGAATTGAAATCGCCTGAAATGGCGAGTGTGGAGTGAAAAAAGATGGCAACTGGTAAGAATATTAAAAGTTCAAAAGAGCTCGTAGATCGTACCCGCACCTATGGCATCGATGAGGCCCTGGAGTTGTTAAAAAAATCGGCTTTCGCCAAGTTTGACGAGACCGTCGAGGTCAGCGTGCGTCTTGGTGTCGATCCACGTAAAGCTGATCAGATGGTGCGCGGAGCCCATGTTTTGCCGAATGGATTAGGTAAAACCGTCAGGGTTCTGGTTTTCGCTAAAGGCGAAAAAGCTCAAGAAGCCGAAGCTGCAGGCGCTGACTATGTTGGCGCTGACGACCTCGCTGAAAAAATTCAGGGTGGCTGGTTCGATTTCGATACGGCTATTGCTTCCCCAGACATGATGGGCGTGGTCGGCAAGATCGGTCGTTTGCTCGGACCGCGTGGCCTGATGCCTAACCCGAAGGTCGGTACCGTCACTATGGATTTGGCCCGTGCAGTGCAAGAGGCAAAGTCGGGAAAGATTGAATACCGGGTAGAAAAAGCCGGTATTGTCCATGCTCCGGTAGGCAAGATATCTTTTGATCCAGACAAGCTTAAAGAAAATATTTTGTCTCTTCTTGATGCGCTGGTCAAAGCAAAGCCTTCCACGTCCAAGGGGATTTACCTGAAGAAAATGTCGTTGTCGAGCACCATGGGTCCAGGTATCCATCTCGACATACCTGCGCTTCAGGCGATGATTAAATAACACAGACTCTAAGTCAAAGACAGCAGGCATGCATTAGTGCATTTAATGGTTTTCCACCTGCCGAGGCTGCAGGGTGCTATGACAATAGGTCACCGCTCTCCCTCAAGCTGGCTTGGTCGGGACATGAAGATCCCACGATCTTAAAGAAAGGAGGAGAGTGAATGAACAGAACAGAAAAAGAACAGGTTGTTCAAGAACTGGCACAGCGATTTGCTGAGACTGATGCCAGCTTTCTGGCTGATTATCGAGGTATTAACGTTGATCAGGCAACCAGACTACGGCGTGAATTAACCCAGGCCGGGGTTGAGTATCGGGTTGTTAAAAATAATCTGATCAAACTGGCAGCCAAAGGCACTTCTGCTGAACCCTTACAGAGCTTTTGCGCGGGGCCGACTGCTATTGCCCTGGCAGGTGCCGATCCAGTTGCCCCAGCCAAGATTCTCACCAAGTTTGCCAAGGACGTTCAGGCTTTTGAATTAAAGGCAGGCGTTCTCGGTGGCAAGCTGCTCACCGTTGCAGACATTAATGCCCTTGCGGATCTGCCGAGCCGCGAAGAACTGTTGGCTAAGGCTCTTGCTTCAATGAATGCACCGGCATCCAACTTTGTTGGTACTCTGGCAGCGATTCCGCGTTCGTTGGTTCAGGTGTTAAATGCCATTGGTCAAAGCAAGGCTGCTTGACCAGGCGCTACTTAAACTTTAAAAAAATATCGCTACATACATATACCTTACGGAGGAAAAAATGGCTGCAGTAACTAAAGAGCAAGTTGTTGAATTTCTTGAGAACATGACCGTTCTTGAAATGTCTGAATTTGTCAAAGAATTGGAAGAAAAGTTTGGCGTTTCAGCGGCTGCACCGGTTGCAGTTGCTGCCGCTGCCGGTCCTGCTGCAGAGGTCGCCGAAGAGAAGGATGAGTTCGATGTTATCCTTACCAGTGCCGGCGAGAAAAAAATTAACGTTATCAAGGTTGTTCGTGCCCTCACCGGCCTGGGCCTGAAAGAAGCCAAGGATCTGGTTGATGGTGCCCCTAACCCGGTCAAAGAAGCAGTCTCTAAGGCCGAAGCTGAAGATATCAAAAAGCAGCTTGAAGAAGCTGGCGCCGGCGTGGAGCTGAAATAGCAATAGTACGTTTATAGTTGAGCATTAGCCAAGGTCGCAGTGCGGCCTTGGCTATTCTCGTTGTTTGGAAACCCTTGTTTCGGCTCTGATTCGAGAACTCAGATCGATGATGACGATCTGTTTTGCTACTTGAATCTCTGGCCTGCAGCAGGTGCTTAATTGTCTTAACCGGCCTTTTGATTTTGACCCGAAGGAGAAACCATGGCCTATTCGTTTGCGAATAATCCGCTCCTCAGGAAGCACTTCGCGAAGGTTTCGAATATCATCGATATTCCGAACCTTATCGATATTCAAAAAACTTCCTATTCCCGTTTTTTACAAGCTGACATCCCTGCCCCTGCGCGCAAGCAGGGTGGCCTTGAGTCAGTTTTTCGCTCGGTTTTTCCCATTCGTGATTTCAGTGATACCTGCTCTATGGAGTACGTATCCTATGATCTTGGTACGCCCAAGTACGATGTCGATGAATGTCATCAGCGTGGCATGACCTTTGCCGCACCGATGAAAGTCAAGGTCCGCCTGGTAACTCTCGATACGGACAAAGACTCAGGTACCCAGTCCATTCGGGACATCAAGGAGCAGGAAGTTTATTTTGGTGAAATTCCGCTGATGACGGAGAATGGTACCTTCATTATTAATGGTACCGAGCGGGTTATTGTCAGCCAGTTGCATCGTTCTCCCGGGGTCTTTTTCTCCCACGATAAAGGCAAAAGCCATTCCAGTGGGAAGGTTCTTTACAGCGCCCGCATTATTCCTTATCGCGGTTCCTGGCTGGATTTTGATTTTGATCACAAAGATCTGCTGTGGGTGCGGATCGATCGCCGGCGTAAATTGCCGGCGACAGTGCTGCTCAAGGCCTTGGGCTACACTACCGAAGAGCTGCTGAAGCATTATTACGATTTCGAAGAAATTTCATGGAACGGTACGGAATATGTCAAGCGGGTCAACTATGATCTGCTTGCCGGCCAGCGTGCCGCCACGGATGTTACCTCAAGCAATGGTGAGATTCTGGTGAAAGCCAACCGGAAATTTACTCGCGCAGCTATCCGCAAGCTTAAGGAAGAGGGGCTCGAGTTTGTTCCGGTCACAACCGAAGAGCTGCTCGGCAAGATTATTGCCACCGACATTATTGATGAGGCGACCGGCGAAGTATTGATCGAGTGCAATGCTGAACTGACCGAAGAAAAACTTACTGAATTCAAAGAGCGTGGCGTCCATGATTTCAATATCCTGTTCATTGATCATCTCTATGTCGGCTCCTATTTAAGCGACACCTTGCGCACGGATAAGATCGACACTGCGGAAGATGGTATTATTGAGATTTTCCGCCGCTTGCGTCCGGGCGATCCACCCACCGTCAAGACTGCGACCGCCCTGTTTGAAAGCCTGTTCTTCAACCCTGATCGCTATGATATTTCCGCTGTCGGCCGGCTTAAGTTGAACCACAAGCTCGGGCTCGAGTCTCCCCTCGAACAGTCCACCCTCACCAGGGATGACATCCTTGCTGTGGTACGCTACCTTATTGACCTGCGTAACGGCAAGGGGTCAATTGACGACATTGATCATCTGGGTAATCGCCGGGTCAGGGCGGTTGGGGAATTGTTGGAGAACCAGTATCGCGTTGGTCTGGTGCGGATGGAACGGGCCATCAAGGAACGCATGAGTCTGCAGGATGTTGACAGCCTGATGCCTCATGACCTGATCAATTCGAAGCCGGTATCTGCGGTCGTCAAGGAGTTTTTCGGATCATCGCAGCTATCGCAGTTTATGGATCAGACCAACCCCCTTTCCGAAGTGACCCACAAGCGTCGTTTGTCAGCCTTGGGACCGGGTGGTTTGACCCGTGAACGGGCCGGTTTTGAGGTGCGGGACGTTCACCCTACGCATTATGGCCGGGTCTGTCCGATTGAAACGCCGGAAGGGCCGAATATCGGTTTGATTGCCTCTTTGTCAACCTATGCGCGGATCAATGAATACGGTTTTGTTGAAACTCCCTACCGGGTGGTCAGCAACTCGCAGGTGACGAACGAAATCAAATATTTCTCAGCGCTCCAGGAAGAGGGCCATGCCATCGCCCAGGCCAACGCCCCGATCGACGAAAACAATGTCTTTATTAACGACCTTGTCAACGTTCGTCGTAATGGTGAATTTCTGCTCTTGACCCCTGACGAGATCACCCTGATGGATGTGTCGCCGAAACAGATTGTTTCGGTTGCCGCTGCGCTGATTCCATTTTTGGAAAATGATGATGCCAACCGGGCCTTGATGGGGTCGAACATGCAGCGTCAGGCGGTTCCCTTGTTGCGTTCTGATGCGCCGCTGGTCGGTACCGGCATGGAGCGGATTGTTGCCCACGATTCCGGCAGCTCCATCGTTGCTCGCCACGATGGCGTGGTAGAGCGGGTTGATGCCGAGCGTATCGTTGTCCAGGTTGACGACAAGGATATGGAAGAAACCGGTACCTGGGTCGATATCTACAATCTTCTCAAATTCAGCCGTTCCAACCAGAACACCTGTATCAATCAGAAACCGATCGTTAAAATTGGCGATCGGGTCAAGGCTGGTGACGTGATCGCCGACGGCCCATCAACCCAGTGGGGTGAGCTGGCCCTCGGTCAGAATGTCCTGGTCGCGTTTATGCCCTGGCATGGTTACAACTTCGAGGATTCTATCCTGATTTCCGAAAAGCTGGTTCAGGATGATCGTTATACCTCGATCCATATTGAAGAATTTGAGTGTGTCGCTCGTGATACCAAGCTCGGTAAAGAAGAAATTACCGATGATATCCCCAACCTAGGTGAGGATGCCCTGAGTGATCTGGATGAGTCGGGTATTATCCGCATCGGCGCCAGCGTCAAGGCGGGCGATATCCTGGTTGGTAAGATTACCCCCAAGGGCGAGACCCAACTCTCACCCGAAGAGAAGCTGCTGCGTGCTATTTTTGGCGAAAAAGCCGGCGATGTGCGCGATACCTCGTTACGGGTTCCACCGGGAGAGGAGGGCGTTGTTATTGGTGCCCGGGTCTTCTCGCGCAAAGGCTCAGACAAGGACGCGCGCACTGAGCAGATTGAAGCGCGTGAGATTGAACAGCTGCGTAATGATTTAAAAGATGAGATTCGTATTCTAAGAGCCTCTACCCGCAAGAAGCTGAGCTCGTTGCTGGTTGGCCAGACTGCTGCCGTTTCCGTCGAGGATAAGGACGGCAATGTGCTGTTGCCCAAGCGCCGTAAAATAACTGAGGAAGCCTTTAACCAGGTTCCTTTCTCTCGCATCCAGGACATCTCCATTGCCGGCAGCGATGACATTGAAAGCAAGGTCAGTAATCTGCTGGCGCGACTGGCTGAGCGCGAGCAGGCAGTAAATGCCGTGTTTGAGGACCGGATCGAAAAATGTAAACGTGGAGATGATTTGCCCCCGGGTGTCATCAAGATGGTCAAGGTTTATATCGCCATCAAGCGCAAGCTTCAGGTTGGTGACAAGATGGCCGGTCGCCATGGTAATAAAGGTGTTCTTTCGCGCATTCTGCCACAGGAAGATATGCCCTACATGGAGGACGGTACGCCGGTTGAGATCGTACTGAACCCTCTGGGGGTTCCGTCACGGATGAACGTGGGCCAGATCCTTGAGACGCATTTGGGCCTGGCTGCCCGTGGTCTTGGTAACCAGATAAAAAAGGTACTGGATGAGCAGTACAGCGAGGCCGCTCTTAAAAAGCAGATCAAGACCGCTTATGCTGATCCGGAACTGGACGACTTTATTGATGGTCTCGATGAAGATGACCTGCGTACTCTTGGTCGCCGTCTGCAGTATGGCGTGCCCATGGCATCGCCGGTCTTCGAGGGCGTCAACGAAGAAAAGATCAAGAACGAACTCGAACGTGCCGGATTCGCCAGAAGCGGCCAGATGACACTCTACGATGGTAAAACCGGAGAAGCCTACAAAGAGAAGGTTACCGTCGGCATCATGTACGTGCTCAAGCTCCATCACCTGGTCGATGACAAGATCCATGCCCGTTCCATCGGACCGTACAGCCTGGTCACTCAACAGCCATTGGGTGGTAAGGCGCAGTTTGGCGGTCAGCGCCTCGGTGAAATGGAGGTCTGGGCGATGGAGGCTTACGGTGCTGCCCATGCACTGCAGGAGTTTTTGACGGTTAAATCGGATGACGTGGCTGGTCGAACCCGCATGTATGAGGCCATCGTTAAGGGTAAGCACACCCTGGAAGCCGGTTTGCCCGAGTCCTTCAATGTTCTGATCAAAGAGCTGCAGGCCCTTTGTCTTGATGTTGATCTGTTGGAAGAAGAATAGTCCAGGGCGGTTTTAACCGGCTTTTGATTATATAGAATTTACAGAAACCCAAGCACTCGTCCAACAAGGAGGATGCGTTTTGGAAGATATTTTCAGTCTCTTTGAGCGCCCGAAAGATCCGTTGAGCTTTAATTCAATCCGTTTATCATTGGCCTCTCCGGATAAAATCCGCGAGCGTTCCTTCGGTGAGGTAAAAAAGCCGGAAACCATTAACTATCGAACCTTCAAGCCGGAGCGTGACGGTCTGTTCTGTGCCAAGATTTTTGGTCCGATCAAGGACTACGAATGCAATTGCGGCAAATACAAGCGCATGAAGCATCGCGGTATTGTCTGTGAAAAATGTGGGGTAGAGGTTATCCCGAGCAAAGTACGGCGCGAGCGCCTCGGCCACATTGATCTCGCCTGTCCGGTTGCGCATATCTGGTTTTTGAAGTCATTGCCGTCACGCATCGGCGCCTTGCTTGACATGACCCTTAAGGATCTGGAAAAGGTTCTTTATTTTGAGGCTTATGTCGTTCTTGATGCCGGCGACACTCCGCTGGTCAAGGGACAATTGTTGCCCGACGACAAATACCATGAGGCGATGGATGAGTTCGCCGGGCAGTTTGTTGCCGGCATGGGTGCCGAGGCGGTGCGTGAATTGCTGGCCGAGCTCGACATGGAAGAGATTGGCGAACAGTTACGCCTGGAGATGAAAGAGGCGACCAGCGAGGCTAAGCGCAAAAAGGTTTCCAAGCGTTTAAAGGTTGTTAACGCGTTCCGGCAGAGTGGTAATCAGGCTGAGTGGATGATTCTTGAAACCATCCCGGTTTTGCCCCCTGAATTGCGGCCGTTGGTGCCCCTCGATGGTGGACGTTTTGCCACCTCGGATCTCAATGATCTCTACCGGAGGGTGATCAACCGCAACAATCGTCTCAAGCGTCTGATGGAATTACGCGCTCCTGAAGTGATCGTACGTAACGAAAAACGCATGCTACAGGAATCGGTGGATGCGCTGTTTGATAACGGCCGTCGTGGTCGTGCTATCACCGGGCCGAGCAAGCGGCCGCTCAAATCCCTGTCAGATATGCTTAAGGGGAAAGGCGGGCGGTTCCGCCAGAACCTGCTTGGTAAGCGGGTCGACTATTCCGGTCGTTCGGTTATCGTTGTTGGTCCCGAGCTGAAGCTTCATCAGTGTGGCTTGCCGAAAAAAATGGCGCTGGAGCTGTTCAAGCCGTTTATCTATCAGAAACTTGAAGAGCGCGGTCTGTCCACTACCATCAAGAGCGCCAAGAAGATGGTGGAAAAAGAGAAAGCAGAAGTCTGGGATGTCCTTGAAGAGGTCATCAAGGAGCATCCGGTCATGCTCAACCGTGCACCGACCCTGCACCGTCTCGGTATTCAGGCGTTTGAGCCGGTACTGATAGAAGGGAAGGCGATCCAGTTGCATCCGCTGGTTTGTACTGCCTTCAATGCTGACTTTGACGGCGATCAGATGGCTGTCCATCTGCCCTTGTCCATCGAAAGCCAGATAGAGGCGCGGGTGCTGATGATGTCAACCAACAACATCCTCTCACCGGCCAGCGGCCAGCCAATTATCGTACCGTCCCAGGATATGGTTCTGGGTCTTTATTATATGACCAGAGAGCGGCCCTTTGTTATTGGTTCCGGTAAGATATTTGTTTCACCGGAAGAAGTGCGTATGGCCTATGACGCCGGTGAGGCCGATCTTCAAGCCGGCATCAAGGTGCGCATGGCAGAAGAGGATGGAGCTCCGCTGCAGTTAATCAAAACAACCGTCGGTCGGATTCTGCTGCGCGAGGTTGTTCCGGCGGTTATCCCGTACAAGCATGTCAATCTGGTGATGGGCAAGAAGCAGGTGGCTCAGCTGATTGATGTCAGTTTCCGCCTGGCCGGCACCAAAGAAACGGTTATTCTGGCAGACAAAATCAAGGAAACCGGCTTTCGCTACTCAACCATCGCCGGGGTTTCCATCTGTCTGGACGATATGGAAATTCCCGCCTCCAAGGAGGACCGCATCAGTGTCGCGGCGGACGAGGTTAAGGACATTCAGCAGCAATACACTGAAGGTCTGATTACCGATGGCGAGCGCTATAACAAAGTCATCGATATCTGGGCCAAGTGTACTGAAGATATCGCCGGCATCATGCTTGGCAATATTGCTGTCGACAAGCTTGTTTCTGAAGAAGGTGAGACCGTTACCGTACCATCCTTCAATGCTATCCACATGATGGCTGATTCGGGAGCGCGTGGTAGTGCTCAGCAGATTCGGCAGTTGGCAGGTATGCGCGGTTTGATGGCCAAGCCCGACGGATCCATCATTGAAACGCCGATTACCGCTAACTTCCGGGAAGGTCTGACGGTTCTGCAGTACTTTATTTCAACCCACGGTGCACGGAAGGGTCTGGCTGATACGGCGTTGAAAACGGCTAACTCCGGGTATCTGACCCGGCGCCTGGTTGATGTAGCGCAGGATGCCATCATCACTGAGCAGGATTGCGATACCCTTGATGGGATTGAGGTCGCTTCCCAGACTGAGGGGGGCGAGGTCATCGAACGACTTGGTGATCGTATCCTTGGTCGTGTGACTTTGGATGATGTTGTCGATCCGGTTACCGACGAGGTGCTGGTTGAAGCCAACCATATGATTGATGAGGCTGGCGTTGCCCGAATCGAAAATGCCGGTCTGGAGCGCGTCAAAATCCGTTCGGTGCTGACCTGTAAGAGCAAGCGCGGTATCTGTGCCCTGTGCTATGGACGGGATCTGGCCCGCGGTCACCTGGTCAATCTTGGTGAGGCGGTTGGTGTTATTGCTGCCCAGTCTATCGGCGAACCTGGCACCCAGCTGACCATGAGAACCTTTCATATCGGCGGTGCGGCTTCACGCCGTGCGGAGCAGACAGCGCTGGAAGCCCGCTACGATGGTACCCTGAAATTTATCAATCTCAATACCGTTGATGATGAGGCCGGTTTGCCGGTAGTAATGAACCGCAAGGGTGAAGTCGCTGTTATTGATGAGGCCGGACGGGAGCGTGAACGTTATTCCCTGGTCTATGGTGCCCACCTGACCCGTCAGGAAGGAGCATCGGTCAAGACCGGCGATATCCTGGCTGAGTGGGATCCCTACACGGTGCCGATTGTTACCGAGGTTGGCGGGACCGTGCGTTATGGAGATATCATTGAGGGGGTCACCATGGAAGAACAGGTCGATGAAGTGACCGGCCTGTCGCGCAAGGTAATCATCGAGTCACGTTCGGCTGACAAACGCCCGCGAATAACCATCAAGGGTGAAGACGGCAAGACCGGCAAACTGCCAAATGGCGGGCCGGCGCGCTATATGCTGCCGGTTGGTGCCAATATCGCTGTTGAAGAAGGCGTGCCGTTGCGTCCCGGTGCCATTCTGGCGAAAATTCCGCGTGAAACCACCAAAACCAAGGACATTACCGGCGGGCTACCGCGCGTTGCTGAACTTTTTGAGGCCCGTAAGCCCAAAGAGGTGGCGGTTATCTCGGAGGTCGATGGGGTTGTCAGCTACGGTAAGGATGCCAAAGGCAAGCGTAAAGTGATTGTTACTCCTGAGGTGGGCGAGCCGGTGGAATATCTGATTCCTAAAGGCAAGCACATTTCTGTTCATGAAGGGGATTATCTTCATGCCGGTGAGGAACTGGTCGATGGCTCCAGTAACCCCCATGATATCCTGCGGGTTCTTGGCAGCAAAGAGCTCTCCAAGTATCTGGTTGACGAGGTGCAGGAGGTCTACCGCCTGCAGGGGGTTAAGATTAATGACAAGCATATTGAGACCATCGTGCGTCAGATGTTGCGGCGGGTCCAGATTAATGATGTCGGTGATACTGTTTTCTTGAGTGACGATCAGATTGATCGCTGGGTATTTGAAGAAGAGAATGCACGGGTTCTGGCTGCCGATGGGCAACCTGCTATTGGTGAACCGATCATGCTGGGTATAACCAAGGCGTCATTGTCAACGGAATCCTTTATTTCAGCAGCCTCCTTCCAGGAGACCACCAAAGTCCTTACCCAGGCATCGATTCAAGGTAAGGTTGATGTGCTGCATGGTCTCAAGGAGAACGTCATCATGGGCCGCTTGATTCCAGCAGGAACCGGTGTGGCCAAGTACCGGGCCGCAGAGCTCAAGACTCCAGAGCCTGAAGTCAAGCTAGAGGCACCCCTTGAAATAGATGAGTCTGAGACGGAAGACACAGAGGAGCTGGAGGACTGAAGGTCTTGCGGTCTTTTTAGCTGCAAAACGGCTTGCAAAAAAGCAAGCCGGGAATAAAAGAGCTTGACAAAGCATGGGCCGATTGATAATGTCTGCGAGTTTTCCTCGCGGAAAGCTTGGTAAATAGGTGATTGAAATGATGATAAAAAATTGGGAGCAACAAGATGCCAACAATTAACCAGCTGATTCGCAACGGACGTCAAAAGAGAGTGGTCAAGTCCAGCTCTCCGGCGTTAAAATCCTGTCCTCAGCGGCGTGGAGTCTGTACGCGGGTTTATACAACAACACCAAAGAAACCCAACTCGGCGTTGCGTAAAGTTGCGCGTGTTCGGTTGACCAACGGCATGGTCGTAACCTCTTATATCCCGGGGGTCGGTCACAATCTGCAGGAGCACTCTGTGGTCCTGATCAGGGGTGGCCGGGTAAAAGACTTGCCAGGTGTGCGTTATCATATTGTGCGTGGAACCCTTGACCTTGCCGGTGTTAAAGATCGTAAGCAGGGACGTTCCAAGTACGGCGCCAAGCGCCCGAAGTAAACAAAGTCGGAAGAAGAGGACCTTATGCCAAGAAGAAGAGAAGTTCCCAAGCGTGTAATTCTGCCTGATCCCAAGTTTGGCGATCAGTTGGTTGCCAAGTTTGTTAATAACGTCATGGTCGACGGCAAGAAGAGCACCGCCGAGCAGATCGTTTACGGCGCTTTTGATATTGTTGCTGAGCGCAGCGGCAATAACCCGCTTGACGTATTCAAAACAGCAATGGACAACGTCCGCCCCATGCTTGAGGTCAAATCCCGCCGGGTTGGCGGTTCGACTTATCAGGTGCCGGTTGAGGTGAGTCCGTCACGACGTACAGCTCTGGCGATGCGCTGGTTGGTGACCTACGCCAAGGGGCGTAGTGAGAAAACCATGTGTGAGCGCTTGGCAGGTGAGTTCCTTGATGCATCCAACAATCGTGGCACTGCAGTCAAGAAGCGTGAAGATACCCATCGAATGGCTGAAGCCAATAAGGCCTTTGCTCATTATCGCTGGTAGGCCCGGTTGTCATTAGGAGATAGATTGTGGCTCGTTTAGTACCACTGAATAGAACGCGTAATATCGGCATCATGGCCCATATTGACGCCGGTAAAACAACAACAACTGAGCGGATTCTTTTTTACACTGGAGTATCCCATAAGCTCGGTGAAGTCCACGATGGTGCTGCGACCATGGACTGGATGGAGCAGGAGCAGGAGCGCGGGATTACTATCACCTCCGCGGCTACCACCTGTTTCTGGAAAGACCATCGTATCAATATTATCGATACTCCCGGCCACGTGGATTTTACGATCGAAGTGGAACGCTCCCTCAAGGTCCTCGATGGTGCCGTTGCAGTCTTCTGTTCTGTTGGTGGCGTTGAGCCCCAATCTGAGACGGTCTGGCGTCAGGCCGACAAGTACGGCGTTCCCCGTATCGCATTTGTTAACAAGATGGATCGCATCGGTGCTGATTTCAATCGTGGTGTAGCGATGATCCGCGAGCGCCTCGGTGCCAATCCGCTACCGCTGCAATTGCCCATCGGGTCGGAGGAGAACTTCCGTGGCCTGGTCGATCTGGTTACTATGAAGGCGCTGGTGTGGGATGATGAATCTCTTGGTGCCAAGTATGACATTATCGATATCCCGGCTGAAATGGCTGACGAGGTTGAAGCCGCCCGTGAAGCCCTGCTCGAAGAGATTTCTTCCCACGATGATGTTCTGATGGAGAAATATCTGGCTGGCGAGTCCTTGAGCCTCGACGAAATCAAGGCAGCTATTCGCCAGGGAATGAAAAATATTCACTTCTGTCCGGTGTTGTGTGGCAGCGCATTCAAAAATAAGGGGGTTCAGACCCTGCTGGATGCTGTCGTTGATTATATGCCTTCTCCGGTTGATGTGCCGCCCATCAAGGGGTTGCATCCCGATACCGGCGCCGAACTGGAGCGCCCAGCTGCCGACGACGCTCCTTTTGCCGCGCTGGCATTTAAAATTATGACCGACCCCTTTGTTGGTCAGTTGAGTTTTTTCCGCGTTTATTCCGGGATTGCTGAATCCGGTTCGACCGTTCTGAATTCCACCAAGGGCAAGAAAGAGCGCTTCGGCCGCCTGCTCAAGATGCACGCCAATAAGCGTGAAGAAGTTAAGCAGGTATTTGCTGGAGATATTGCTGCCGCCGTCGGTTTGAAACATACAACCACCGGCGATACCCTTTGTAGTCCCGAGCATCCGGCCCTGCTGGAGTCGATGGAGTTTCCCGAGCCGGTTATTCACCTCTCGGTAGAACCCAAGACCAAGGCTGATCAGGAGAAGATGGGTGTGGCCCTGGGCAAGCTCTTGTCTGAGGATCCGTCCATGCGGGTTCGTACCGATGAAGAAACCGGCCAGACCATTCTTTCCGGTATGGGCGAATTGCACTTGGAAATCATTGTTGATCGCATGAAGCGTGAGTTCAAGGTCGAGTGCAATGTTGGTGCCCCGCAGGTTGCCTACCGTGAATCGATTACCAAATCTGTTCAGGTTCAGGGCAAATTCGTGCGCCAGTCTGGTGGTCGTGGTCAGTACGGTGATTGCTGGTTGCGGATCGAGCCGGGCGAGCCGGGCGAGGGCTTTACCTTTATTGATGAAATCAAGGGTGGAGTGATCCCGCGCGAGTATATTCCGGCGGTCGGTAAAGGTGCAGAAGAAGCAGCTCAGAATGGTGTTCTGGCTGGTTTCCCGATCGTTGATGTGCGTGTTGCTGTTTTCGATGGTTCTTATCATGATGTTGACTCCTCGGAAATGGCATTTAAGATTGCCGGATCCATGGGCTTTAAAGAAGGGGCCAAAAAGGCTGCGCCGGCACTGCTCGAGCCGATTATGGCGGTTGAGGTTGTCGTCCCGGAAGAATACATGGGTGATGTCATCGGTGATTTGAACAGTCGTCGTGGACGCATCATGGGGATGGACTCTCGCGCTGGGGCCCAGGTTGTTAGTGCCCACGTCCCCTTGTCGAGCATGTTCGGCTATGCTACCGATTTGCGCAGTGCTACCCAGGGTCGTGCGACCTATACGATGGTGTTTGATCATTATGAGCAGGTACCAAAAGCGATCAGTGAAGAAGTTATTGCCAAGGTTAATGGCTAGAGGAGTTTACAATGGCGAAGGCAAAATTTGAGCGGTTAAAGCCGCACGTTAACGTTGGAACAATTGGTCACGTCGACCATGGCAAGACCACCCTGACCGCTGCGATCACCAGGGTTCTGGCAGAGAAGATGGGCAAAGGTGAGGTCAAAGCCTTTGACCAGATCGACAACGCCCCCGAAGAGCGCGAGCGTGGTATCACCATCGCCACCGCCCACGTTGAGTACGAGACCGAGAACCGTCACTATGCTCACGTTGACTGCCCCGGTCACGCCGACTATGTCAAGAACATGATCACCGGAGCCGCGCAGATGGACGGCGCCATTCTGGTTGTTTCAGCCGCCGACGGCCCGATGCCCCAGACCCGTGAGCACATCCTGCTCGCCCGTCAGGTTGGCGTACCGGCGATGGTTGTCTTTTTGAACAAAGCCGACATGGTTGATGACGAAGAACTGCTTGAGCTGGTCGATATGGAAATTCGCGAGCTGCTGTCCAGCTACGATTTCCCTGGTGATGATATTCCGATCATCGCCGGCAGTGCCCTGGCCGCCCTCGAAGGGCGTGACGACGAGATCGGCAAGAACAAGGTTCTCGAGCTGATGGACGCCGTTGACAGCTACATCCCCGAGCCCGAGCGGGCGATTGACCGTCCGTTCCTGATGCCGGTTGAAGATGTCTTCTCCATCTCCGGCCGTGGTACTGTTGCCACCGGGCGGATCGAGCGCGGCATCATCAAGGTGCAGGAAGAAGTTGCCATCGTCGGCATGAAGCCCACCGTCAAGACGGTTGTTACCGGCGTCGAGATGTTCCGCAAGCTGCTCGATCAGGGGCAGGCCGGCGACAATGTCGGCATCCTGTTGCGCGGCGTCAAGCGTGAAGATATCGAGCGTGGCCAAGTGCTGGCCAAGCCCGGCAGTATCACCCCGCACACCAAGTTCAAGGCCGAAGCCTACATCCTGACCAAGGAAGAAGGAGGACGTCATACCCCCTTCTTCAAAGGCTACCGTCCCCAGTTCTATTTCCGGACCACCGACGTGACCGGGATTGTCGAGCTGCCGGAAGGCGTTGAGATGGTCATGCCGGGCGATAACATCGCTATGACGGTTGATCTGATCACCCCGATTGCGATGGATAAAGAGTTGCGCTTTGCAATCCGCGAAGGTGGCCGTACTGTCGGCGCCGGCGTTGTCAGTGAAGTGATTGAGTAACAATAAAAAACTGAGGAAAACAGATGTCTACACAAAAAATCAGAATTCGCCTGAAGGCCTATGATCACAGCCTGCTGGATCAGGCTGTAGCAGAGATTGTTGATACGACCAAACGCACTGGTTCCCGCTTGGTCGGCCCTATTCCTCTGCCCACTATAATCAATAAATACTGTGTGCTTCGTGGTCCCCATGTCGATAAAAAGAGTCGCGAGCAGTTTGAAATCCGGACTCACAAGCGCCTGCTCGATATTATGGACCCAACTCAGCAGACTGTTGACGCACTGATGAAACTCGATTTGTCAGCAGGTGTAGACGTGGAAATTAAGCTCTAAGCGTTTGTTATTTAAGCGATAAATTAAGGCTACGACAATGATCAATGGATTGTTAGGAAAAAAAATAGGGATGTCGCAAACATATGCGGCCGATGGGCGCCGCATTCCGGTGACGGTTATTGAAGCCGGTCCCTGCACTGTGCTGCAACTGAAAACTGTCGGTACCGATGGTTACGATGCTGCCCAGCTCGGCTTTGGTGTCAAAAGTGCACACCGCGTCAACAAGCCGGAAATGGGTCACTTTAAAAAGGCCGGTCAAGGTGCTTTTGCCTTTGTCCGCGAATTTCAAACGGCTGGTACCTGTGCCGTCGGTGATCAGTTTTCCTGTGATATATTCAAGCCGGGAGACCGGATTGATGTGACGGCTACCAGTAAGGGTAAGGGGTTTCAGGGCGTTATTAAGCGTTGGGGTTTTTCTGGCGGTCGCGCCAGTCATGGTTCCATGTTTAAGCGCAGAACCGGCTCTATTGGTCAGTCAGCTACCCCAGCCAGGGTCGTAAAAGGCAAGAAGATGCCCGGTCAGATGGGTAATCAACGAACGACTACCCAGAATCTGGTTGTTGTTGATGTCAGACCGGAACAAAATCTTATTCTTGTTTGTGGTGCTGTTCCTGGCCCTAAAAACGGACTGGTAGAGATTCGCAAAGGCATTAAGGCTTAGCAGGCCAGGAGCTTCAGGAGTTAGATAATGGCAACAGCAACCTTGTATGATCAGAATAAAAATCAGGTAGGTGAGTGTACCCTGTCGGATTCAGTTTTTAATGTTGAAGTCAGAGCCTATTTGCTTCATGACATGGTTCGTTATCAGCGCGCGGCCCGGCGTCAGGGAACGGCGGCGGTTAAAAACCGCAGTGCCGTATCCGGTGGCGGCAAGAAGCCTTATCGCCAGAAGGGGACTGGTAACGCCCGGCAAGGAACAATTCGCGCTCCCCATTTTGTTGGTGGTGGCGTAGCCTTTGGTCCGAGCCCCCGTTCTTTTACCTTCAAGCTGAATCGTAAGGTCAAGAAGGCTGCTCTTTGCAGTGCCCTTTCAGCTCGTTTCCAGGCTGAAAAGTTACTGTTGCTCAAAGAGCTTTCGCTTGATGCGATCAGCACGAAGGAATTCCGCCAGATCGTTGAGCGTTTTGAGTTGGAAGGTGCGCTGATTGTTATTGACAGTGAAAACAAAAATGTGGAACTGTCCGCGCGCAACCTACCTAAAGTCAAAGTGCTGCGAGCCGCCGGCATCAATGTCTATGATATTCTCAAATATCCGAATCTGATGATGACAGAGGCGGCTGTGACAGAAGTAGAAGGAGCATTGGAGCAATGAAACCACTGCATCAGATTATTCGTAAGCCCTTGATCACTGAAAAAGGGAACCTGCTCAAAGAGGATTCCGGTGTCGTAACTTTTGAAGTTGCGCGTGGTGCCAATAAAATTGAGATCAAACGCGCTATTGAAGATGCTTTTGATGTTAAGGTCAAAACCGTTAACACTGCTGTCGTTCGTGGCAAGGTAAAGCGTGTGGGTACCAACCTGGGGCAACGTAATAATTGGAAAAAGGCATTTGTAACCCTCGCAGAGGGTAATGACATCGATTTTTTCGGCGTCTAATCAGTACGCTTAGCAGGTATGGAGTAGCTAATTATGGGCATCAGAAAATATAATCCGACTTCTCCAGGGCGTCGTCAGATGACGTCCTCGACTTTTGAAGAAATAACCAAAAGCAAGCCGGAAAGATCATTACTAGAACCGATTAAGCGTAGTGGCGGCCGTAACAATGCTGGACGCATTACCAAGAGACACACCGGTGGCGGGCATAAAAAGCAGTATCGCGTCATTGATTTTCGTCGTGACAAGATGGAAGTTCCTGCTAAGGTTGCAGCGGTTGAATATGACCCCAACCGTAGCGCCCGGATAGCCTTGTTGTTTTATGCTGATGGTGAAAAGCGCTATATTCTGGCACCATCAGGGCTCAATGTAGGTGATACTGTGATAGCCAGCGAGGGGGCAGATATTCGTCCCGGTAACGCTCTTGCTATTCGCTCAATCCCCCTGGGTACCTGGGTCCACAATGTTGAGCTCAAGGTTGGCAAGGGTGGACAGTTGGCACGTAGCGCCGGTACCTACGCCCAGATCGCAGCAAAAGAAGGTCGTTATGCGCAGTTGCGTTTACCTTCGGGCGAGGTACGTCTGGTACTTCAGGAATGCCGCGCGACTATTGGTCAGGTAGGAAATCTTGATCACGAAAAAATCAAGATTGGTAAGGCTGGCCGTAATCGTTGGTTAGGTAAAAGACCACAATCACGTGGTGTGGCCATGAACCCGGTTGATCACCCCCATGGTGGTGGTGAAGGTAAGAGCTCCGGTGGGCGGCATCCGGTTACTCCCTGGGGCGTCCCAACCAAAGGCTACAAAACCAGATCCAACAAGCGTACTGACAATTTTATTGTTCGTCGTAGAAATAAAAAATAGTTTATAAGCCTGTAGGAGGCGTACGTGGCAAGATCGGTAAAAAAAGGACCTTACGTACAAGAATCATTGATGCGTAAAGTTGAAGTTGAGGGCGATGCAAGTCGCACCAAGGTAGTCAAGACCTGGTCTCGGCGGTCGACAATTATTCCTGAATTCGTTGGTATGACCTTTGCTGTACACAACGGCAAAAAATTTGTGCCGGTGTTTGTCAGTGAAAATATGGTTGGTCATAAGCTCGGTGAATTCGCGCCAACCCGTACCTACTACGGCCATGGCAGTGACAAGAAAAGCAAGGTCAGATAGTTTCTATCCTGACAGGAGTTTCGAATAATGGAAGCACAAGCTAAGTTACGAAATGTCCGTCTTTCTCCACGTAAGGCGCGACTGGTAGTAGATATGATTCGTGGTAAGGATATTCAGGATGCTCTTAACTTGTTGCGCTTTTCTCCCCAGAAAAGTGCTCCGATAGTTAGCAAGTTGCTCAAGTCGGCAGTGGCCAATGCAGAGCAGCTGGGTGCAGCTGATGTCGACAAGTTGTTTGTCAAATCGATTATGGTTGATCAGGGTCCAGTGCTTAAGCGGTTTATGCCGCGGGCTCAAGGGCGTGCCAGCCGGATTCGTAAACCGACCAGCCACATTACAGTGGTATTGAACGTCAAGTAATTCGAGGAGGTATCCCTTTGGGCCAGAAAGTTCATCCGATAGGATTTCGTCTGGGTATCAACCGGACTTGGGAGTCCCGCTGGTATGCAGATGGTGATTATGCAGCTAAACTTCATGCAGACTTGAAGCTTCGGGCATTTTTGAAGAAACGTCTTTTTCATGCGGGCATTTCCAAAATAGAGCTTGAGCGCGCTGCGAATAAAGTCAAAATCAATATTTATGCTGCGCGTCCGGGTATTATTATTGGTAAAAAAGGGTCAGAAGTTGAAGTTTTGAAAGCAGAATTGGCCAAGATTACCGATGATGAGTGCTTTATTAATATTCAGGAGGTTCGCAAGCCTGAAGTTGATGCGCAACTTGTTGCTGAGAACGTGGTTCTGCAACTTGAGAGACGGGTTGCTTTCCGGCGGGCGATGAAACGAAGTGTCACAATGGCCTTGAAATTCGGGGCCAAAGGGATCAAGATCACCTGTTCCGGTCGCCTCGGTGGTGCTGAGATGAGTCGAACCGAATGGTACCGTGAGGGTCGCGTTCCACTGCATACCTTGCGCGCTGACATTGACTACGGTTTTGCTGAAGCAAAGACGACCTACGGAATTATTGGAGTGAAGGTACTCATTTTCAAAGGTGAAGTGCTAGGCAAGGAAAAAGAACAGCCAGCGGGCTGATCAGGAGTTACACATCATGTTAATGCCCAAGAAGGTGAAACATAGAAAGCAATTTACCGGCAGGATGACCGGACAGGCCACTCGTGGTACCGAAGTGAGCTTCGGTGATTACGCGCTCCAGGCGACTGAGTGTGGCTGGTTGTCATCCCGTCAGATTGAAGCTGCACGTCGCGCCATGACGCGTTATATCAAACGCGGCGGCAAAATCTGGATTCGTGCGTTTCCTCATAAGCCGGTCACCAGCAAGCCAGCTGAAACTCGTATGGGTAAAGGTAAAGGCTCCCTTGATAAATGGGTAGCTGTCGTCAAGCCGGGACATATCCTTTATGAAATGCAGGGTGTAACCGAAGAAATCGCCCGTGAGGCATTTCGTCTTGGTGCCCATAAGCTGCCGATGAAAACCCGGTTTGTGAAGAGAGAGGACGGCAATGAAGGCTAGTGAATTTAAGGATCTCAGTATCGATGAGCTTTGTGCCAAAGAGACCGAACTGCATAAGGAATTATTTAATCTGCGTTTTCAGTTGCATACCGGGCACTTAGAGAACTCAGCCAGAGTGTCCCAGGTGCGCAAGGATATTGCTCGGGTTAAGACATTTCTGTCCAGCAAGCAACAAGCTTAAGTGAGAGGCCACATGAGTCAAGAAGTTACAGAACGCGGCAAGAGAAATACCAGGGTTGGAATCGTTGTCAGCGACAAGATGGATAAAACCGTCGTCGTTAAGATGGATAACCTGGTTAAGCATAGTATGTACAAAAAAATCATCAAGCGGAAAGTTACCTGTAAAGCTCACGACGAGACTAACAGCTGTTCCGTCGGTGATAAGGTTCTTATAGTTGAATCCAGACCCTTGTCCAAGGACAAGCGGTGGCGTGTGCGCCAGATACTGGAGAAAGCCGTTACGGCGTAGGAGTTAATGTCATGATCCAGATGCAATCCATGCTTAGCGTGGCAGATAATTCCGGGGCCAAGAAACTGTGCTGTATCAAGGTTCCCGGTGGTTCCAAGCGCAAATACGCCGGAGTTGGCGATATCATCATATGCAGCGTGAAAGAGGCTCTGCCAAATTCTAAAGTTAAAAAGGGCGACGTTGTGCGTGCGGTCATTGTCCGGACAACCAAAGAGGTGCCCCGTCCGGATGGATCTTTTATCCGTTTTGACACCAACTCTGCTGTAGTTGTCAATAATGGTAATGAGCCGATCGGAACCCGTATTTTTGGCCCTGTTGCCAGAGAACTGCGCGCTCGCCATTTTGTGAAAATCGCGTCGCTGGCTCCGGAAGTTCTGTAGTAAATTATCACTGGAGAAATTAAGTAATGTCTATAGCTAAACTGCATGTCAAAAAAGATGACATGGTAAAGATTATCGCCGGCAAAGAGCGTGGCAAGACAGGTAAGGTGCTGCGCATTATGCCTGACAAGGGGCGGGTCATTGTTGAAAGTTTAAACGTTGTGAAGCGTCATACGCGACCGAGCCAGCTCAACCCGGAGGGCGGCATTGTTGAAAAAGAAGCTGCAATCAGTCTTTCCAATGTGATGTTGGTCTGCGGCTCCTGTAATGAGCCGACGCGTACCGGCGTGCGTAAACTCGAAGATGGTAATAAAACCCGTTACTGTAAGAAATGTAACGCGAGCGTTGATAAGTAAACGGAGATCTTGATGGCCAGGTTAAAGCAGATGCATCTTCAGGAGCAGGTCCCGGCTCTGATGAAAGAATTCCAGTACAGAAATGTGATGGAAGTTCCAAGAATTGAGAAGGTAGTTCTTAACATGGGACTCGGGGAAGCGATTCAGAACCCTAAGCTTCTCGAATCGGCAGTTGAGGAGCTCGGTCGGATTACCGGACAAAAGGCAGTTATTACTAAGGCAAGAAAGTCGATCGCCAGCTTTAAGCTGCGTGAAGAAATGTCGATTGGAGCATGCGTTACCCTGCGCCAAGATCGGGCCTGGGAGTTTCTCGATCGCCTTATTAACGTTGCCTTGCCACGTGTTCGCGACTTTAAGGGAATTTCACCAAAGGCTTTTGATGGTCGTGGTAATTACACCCTAGGTATCCGCGAACAACTTATTTTTCCCGAAATCGATCTCGATCTTATTGCCAAGGTTTCCGGAATGAACATTACCATTGTTACAACGGCCAAAACAGACGAGGAAGGACGTGCTCTCTTGTCCGGCCTTGGCATGCCGTTCAGAAAATAGTTATTACCCGAAGCGGAGGAAACTGTGGCAAAGAAATCGATGATTGCTAAATCACAACGAACCCAAAAGTTCGGAGTTCGTCAGTATAATCGCTGCCCGATTTGCGGTCGTCCACGTGCTTATTATCGTAAGTTTGATATGTGCAGAATTTGTCTGCGGAAACTGGCGTCCGAAGGAAAAATTCCCGGAGTCGTCAAGTCCAGCTGGTAACAGCGTTAAGGAGAACCATTTATGTCCATGACAGATCCGATGGCAGATTTGCTGACCCGCATTCGTAATGCAGGCATGGCCGGTCATGCAAAACTTGATGTGCCGTCGAGCAATATGAAGGTTGCGGTTGCAACGGTATTGCATGAGCAGGGTTATTTGAAAAATTTTAAAGTCATTAGTGATAAAAAACAAGGTATCCTGCGTATCTTCCTGAAATACGATGATAACCAATCGCCTGTTATTCATGAGATTAAGCGAATTTCAAAGCCTGGTTGCCGCGTCTACGTCAGTAAGGATGAAATACCCAGGGTTAAAAATGGCCTCGGAGTATCCATATTGTCGACCTCCAGGGGTGTCATGGACGACGTCTCTGCGCGCCGTGAGAATGTTGGTGGCGAAGTTATCTGTACCATCTGGTAAAGCAGAGCGAGGAGTATCAAAATGTCACGTATAGGAAAGTTGCCAGTTGCCATTCCTGCTGGAGTAAAGGTTTCTCTGAGTGGAAATGAGATGACCGTGACTGGGCCAAAAGGAACATTGAAACAATCATTGCATGAGCGCATGGTGATTGCTGTGGAGGCGGAGCAAATTATTGTCAATCGTCCCAGTAACGAAAAAACCGATCTCGCATTGCATGGTTTGACCCGTTCCCTGATCAATAATATGGTAGTAGGGGTCTCTCAGGGCTTTAAAAAGGCCCTTGAAATCAATGGTGTTGGTTACCGGGCTGAAATCAGTGGCAATGTGTTGACCATGTCGCTTGGTTATTCCCACCCGGTGGTTTATGAGCTGCCTGAAGGTATCTCCGTTGAAGTTGAAAAGCAGACCAAGTTGAGCGTTGTCGGCATTGATAAGCAACTGGTTGGTTCGACCTCAGCCAAAATACGCTCTTTCCGGGCCCCGGAACCTTACAAAGGTAAAGGCATCAAGTATGCCGATGAACGTATTCTGCGTAAAGCCGGCAAAACTGGTAAATAGATGATTATAAAGCAAGGAGCAAGACGGTGAATGTTTCTCAGATGAGACGTCAGGCACGACTCAAGCGTCAAGCCCGCGTGCGTAAAAAAGTTCGTGGAACAAGTGAGCGCCCCAGGCTGTCTGTTTTTCGCAGTGCAAATCATATTTATGCCCAGATTATTGATGACACTGCAGGTGCTACTTTAGTGGCGGCCTCAACGTTAGAAAGCGGCATCGATATGAACCACAAGGGCAATGTGGAAGCTGCAAAGGTTGTGGGCGCAGCTGTTGCTCGCAAGGCACTGGAAAAGAATATCAGCAATGTTGTTTTTGATCGAAATGGATTCCTGTATCAGGGGCGCGTTCAGGCTCTGGCCGATGCGGCACGGGAAGCTGGACTCAAACTATAGAGGAGATGATCTGTGCTGCGCATTGATCCAGATAAATTGAAATTGACCGACCGGGTAATTCATATCAATCGTAATGCCAAAGTTGTAAAAGGTGGACGTCGATTCAGCTTTTCTGCCCTGGTTGTTGTCGGTGATGGTGATGGTCATGTTGGTTATGGTCTTGGTAAGGCCAAAGAAGTGCCGGAAGCGATCCGTAAGGCGGTTGAGCAAGCCAAGAAAAGCCTGATCCGGGTTCCGATCCAGCAGGGAAGTACTATCCCTTATGATGTTGTCGGCAAGTTTGGAGCAGGCAGGGTGTTGCTTAAGCCCGCATCAGAGGGTACCGGGGTTATTGCCGGTGGCGCAGTGCGACCGGTTCTTGAGTCGGTCGGGGTTGGTAACGTATTGACTAAATGTCTGGGCACAAACAACCCGCACAATGTCGTCAAAGCTACTATTAATGCTTTAAAGATGCTTAAAAGTCCTGAAGAGATTTACGCACGTCGCGGTATCAACCAGGCTTAAGCAAGAAAACAGGGAGATGCAGGATGGCGACAGAAGTTAAGGTCACCTTAAAAAAGAGTCCTATTGGCCGTAAGGCTTATTTTTCCAATGTACTCAAAGGCCTCGGGTTTAGACGCCTGAATCAGACAGTGACACTGCAGGATACTCCGGAAATACGTGGGATGATCCGCAAGGTTGAGCATATGGTTGTCGTTGAGGACTGACTACAAAAATAAAGGGCAGTAACATGGATTTAAGTCAATTGAAACCGGCTCCCGGTTCAACAAAAAATAGAAAACGTATCGGTCGCGGTCCAGGCTCCGGCACAGGAAAAACTGCCGGCAAGGGTCACAAAGGTCAAAAGGCTCGTAGTGGCGGCAGTATTAAGCCCGGCTTTGAGGGGGGACAGATGCCCCTGCAGCGTCGTTTGCCCAAGCGTGGATTTACCTCGATTAACAAGAAAGATTATAACCTCGTTAATCTGCGCGATCTGGAGTGTTTCGATGCCGATGCCACCGTCACCCTTGAGCTCTATGGCAAGGCCGGCCTGGTGAAGAAAATGAAGGATGGGATTAAGATCCTTGCCGATGGCGAACTGTCTAAGGCGTTGACCGTCCAGGCCCATAAATTCAGCAGCGCAGCTGTCGAAAAGATTGAAGCCGCAGGTGGTAAGGCTGAGGTTATTTGATGTTATCAACTGTACAGAATATTCTGGCAATACCGGAACTACGCCGCAGGATTGCTTTCACCCTTACTATTCTTGCAGTTTACCGCATTGGTTGCCATGTTCCTACGCCGGGCATTGATGGACAGGTTCTCTCGCAGTTCTTTGCCGGAACTGAAGGAACACTCCTGGGTCTCGTCAGTGCCTTCACTGGCGGTGCGCTTGAGATGATGGCTGTTTTTGCACTGGGCATCATGCCTTATATTAGTGCCTCCATCATCCTGCAACTGCTCACGGTGGTTTATGAGCCCTTGGAAAAGTTATCCAAGGAAGGTGAGCAGGGGCGTAAAAAGATTACTGAATATACCCGCTACGGAACAATTGTTCTGGCCATCATCCAGGGCGCCGGTATGGCTTATGGGCTTCAAGGGATGGTTGGTCCAGCCGGCGAACCGGTAGTGCCGAATCCGGGAGTCGGTTTTATTCTGATGACCGTGATCACCCTGACCGCTGGAACTGCCTTTGTCATGTGGTTGGGTGAGCAGATTACTGAGCGTGGTATCGGTAACGGTATTTCGTTGATTATATTCGCCGGTATTGTGGCAGGAATGCCTTCGGCCATCGTCAATACCCTGCGGCTGCTCGAAACCGGGGCGATGACACCAACCGTCATTATCTTTATTCTGGCCTTGATGCTTGCCACCGTGGGTGCCATCGTTTTCATGGAGCGAGCCCAGCGTAGAGTGCCGATTCATTATGCAAAACGTGTTGTCGGCATGCGCAATATGGGGGGCCAATCGAGCCATCTACCCATGAAGATCAACATGGCTGGGGTTATACCCCCAATCTTCGCCAGTTCGATCATGATGTTTCCTGCTACCATTGCCAGTTTTGTCGATGCCCCCTGGGTTCAGCAGGTTTCCGCCTATTTGTCGCCGGAGCATCTGGTTTACAATATATTTTATGTTGCATTTATTGTTTTCTTCTGCTACTTCTACACGGCTATAACCTTTAACCCGGTTAACGTAGCCGAAAACATCAAGAATCAAGGTGGTTTTGTCCCGGGGATTAGACCCGGTAAGGAGACCGCGACCTATCTTGATACGGTCTTGAGTCGCTTAACGTTTGCAGGTGCCATTTACGTATCAGCCGTATGTGTGTTGCCTACAATCTTAATCAGTCAATTGAACGTGCCATTTTTCTTTGGTGGTACGGCTTTGCTCATTGTTGTTGCTGTCGGCATGGATACATCCGCACAGATTGATGCCCATCTGATATCGCGTTCGTACGAGGGTTTTATGAAGGGTGTTACCCTCAAGGGACGCCACGGTTAGGTTTTTGTTATGAATTTGATTTTGCTTGGACCTCCTGGTGCAGGAAAAGGTACCCAGTCTGTTTTATTAGAAAAGCGCTTTAATATTCCGCAGATTTCTACCGGTGATATGTTGCGCGCAGCAGTCAAGGCATCAACTCCCATGGGGCTTGCAGCAAAGGCTTACATGGATGCCGGTGACCTGGTCCCGGATAGTGTGGTTGTTGGAATTGTCCATGAGCGACTGCAGGAGCCTGACTGTGCCGACGGTTTTATCCTTGATGGATTTCCTCGGACGGTACCTCAAGCTGATGCCCTCAATGAATCGTTGACTCAATTGACGAAAGGACTGGATGCCGTTGTTTCTTTGCAGGTCAATGTCAGCGTACTGGTTGAGCGATTAACCGGTCGTCGCACCTGCAAAAACTGTGGGAAAGGCTTTCATCTCAAGTTTGATCCTCCGGCGCAAGATGGTTCCTGTTCTGCCTGCTCTGGTGAGCTGACCCAGCGTGATGATGATCACGAAGAGACAATCCGTCGCCGGATGGATACCTATCATCAACAGACGGCACCGCTTGAAGATTATTATCGCCGAGCAGGGATTTTGTTGACGGTGGATGGTATGTCCGGCATAGAAGATGTCCAGCAGGAGATTCTGGCTGGGTTACAGGCGCGCTGAATTGATAGTAATAAAGTCGCAAGCTGAAGTTAAAAAAATGCGTCGTGCCGGGCGGATGGTCGCAGACGTCTTAATGTTGCTGCGAGACAAGATCAAGCCTGGGATCACCTCCCTCGAGCTCGATGTTATTGCCTATAATCAGTGTCGTAAATGGAATGTCAAGCCTGCTTTTAAGGGCTACGGTGGTTTTCCTTTTACTATCTGCGCTTCACCCAATGAGCAGATTGTTCACGGCTTTCCAAATGCCACTCCATTGGTTGAGGGTGATATTTTAAGTGTCGATTTCGGCTTGATCTGTGATGGCTATTACGGTGATCATGCCATTACCTTTGCGGTAGGCGAGATTGACAGTGAAAGCCAGCGGTTGCTGGATGTAACCTTTAGATCTCTGCACCAAGGGATTGAAGCTGCGCGGCCAGATGGCTGTTTGTCGGACATTTCACACGCTGTACAGTCCTGTGTTGAAGATGCAGGCTTTAGTGTGGTGCGTGAATTTGTTGGTCATGGTATCGGCCGTCAGCTCCATGAAGACCCACAGATCCCGAACTACGGTTCGCCTGGTGGCGGGCCTAGATTGCGCCCGGGAATGACTCTGGCCATTGAACCAATGGTCAATATTGGTAAACCTGGCGTGTCAATCCTTGATGACGGCTGGACTGCTGTCACGGTTGATGGCAAACGCTCAGCCCATTTTGAGCACACGATAGCGATAACTGAAAACGGTCCGGAGATACTCTCCCGGATTGATACATAGTCACTCCCATTTCATGTGATGGGAAATGGATAGGAAAAGGATCTCACAATGAAGGTAAGAGCTTCGGTCAAGAAGATCTGTGATAAGTGCAAAACCATTAAACGCAAAGGTGTTATCCGGATCATCTGCGAGAATCCCAAACACAAGCAAAGACAGGGATAAGGCCCTAGGAGGAAAAATTGGCACGTATTGCTGGAGTTGATCTCCCGCGCAACAAGCGCATTGAAGTGGCAATGACCTATGTATATGGGATCGGCCGCACTAAATCTAAAGAAATTCTTGATCAGGCTGGTGTTGATTATAACGCTTCCACAGATGATCTGACCGAGACTGAGCTGGCAACGATTCGTGAATTGGTTGACCATAACTGTCGAGTGGAGGGTGATTTGCGCCGCGAGGTTTCGATGAATATCAAGCGTCTGATGGACCTTGGATGTTATCGTGGACTTCGTCACCGTAAAGGCTTGCCGGTGCGCGGACAGAACACCAAGAATAATTCACGGACCCGTAAAGGTCCCAAGAAGACTGTTGCCGGCAAGAAGAAATAAGCGGAGTTATCATGGCCAAATCAGGTAAGAAAATCGTACGTAAAAAGGTTGAAAAAAAGAATATCGCGCGCGGAGTCGCACATATCCAGTCGACCTTTAATAATACTATTGTGACCATCACCGACCCTGTGGGTAACGTGGTAGCCTGGTCAACCTCGGGGGCAAAAGGTTTTAAGGGCTCGCGTAAAAGTACCCCCTTTGCTGCCCAGATTGCCGCTGAAGAAGCTGCAACCAAAGCCATGGAGCATGGTATGCGCTCGGTAGAGGCCTATATCAAGGGTCCAGGTAGTGGTAGAGAGTCGGCGTTACGTGCCCTCTCCCTTGCCGGACTGACAGTGACAATGATTAAGGACGTCACTCCAATCCCCCACAATGGCTGTCGTCCACCCAAGCGTCGTCGCGTTTAAGCAACAAGGAGGAAGAAGTTGTCTAGGTACTCAGGTCCAGTCTGCCGTCAGTGCAGAAGAGAAAATACCAAACTGTTCCTTAAAGGGGACAGATGTTACACCGATAAATGTTCCCTGGAACGCCGTAATTACGCACCTGGCCAGCACGGTCAGCGTCGGTCCAAGCTTTCTGACTACGGTGCGCAGCTGCGTGAAAAACAAAAAGTAAAGCGTTCGTATGGTTTGCAGGAAAAACAGTTCAGACTGTATTTCACCAAAGCGGATCGGATGCGTGGTGTTACCGGTGAAAATCTGCTGATCCTTTTGGAGAGGCGGTTCGACAGTGTTATTTATCGCCTCGGATTTGCAGCCTCAAGGGCTCAGGCCCGTACTTTGGTGCGTCACGGACATTTCCAGATCAATGGTCACAAAGCCAACATTCCATCCCAGTTGGTTCGACCCAATGATGTTATCAGTCTGATTGAAAAAAGCCGTCAGATTGCCTGTATCAATGAATCGCTGGATAGTGTCATGCGACGTGGAGTACCTTCCTGGGTAGAACTTGATCGTGATGCCTACAAAGGTACGATGAAGACCCTGCCGGTGCGTGCAGAGTTGACAACTCCAGAGATCAATGAACGACTGATTGTCGAACTCTACTCAAAATAATCACAACCTCGCCAAGGACTCTTGAGAGGGAGATTCAATAAATATGTACAAAAACTGGAGAAATCTGATCAGCCCTAAACGACTTGAGGCTGCCGAACTGACTTCCACTTACGGTAAGTTTGTTGCTGAGCCTTTTGAGCGCGGGTTCGGGACCACCCTTGGCAACTCGTTGCGCCGGGTCCTGTTATCGTCACTTCAGGGCGCAGCTATAACATCTGTGCGGATCAAGAATGTTGCTCATGAGTTTTCCAATGTGCCTGGTGTGACGGAAGATGTAACTGATATCATTCTTAACCTCAAAGGGGTTAAGGTTCGTCTGCATGGTCATGATAACCGTAACATTCGTATTGTGCAAAAAGGCCCCGGAGTGGTCCGTGCCGGTGATCTGATCACCGACAGTAATGTCGAAATACTCAATCCCGAGCACCATATCGTTACCTGTGGCGAAGAGTCAGACCTGGAGATGGATATGGTTGTCTCCATGGGAAAGGGCTATGTGTCAGCAGATCGCGGCCGCGATGACAGTGCTCCGGTGGGAACAATCCCAATCGATGCACTCTTTTCTCCCATCGTCAAGGTCAACTACAATGTCTCCAATGCACGTGTTGGAAACATGACGGACTATGACAAGTTGACCCTTGAAGTCTATACTGATGGCAGTGTCACCCCTGATGATTCCGTAGCTTTTGCAGCAAAGATTCTTAAGGAGCAACTGCAGATTTTTATTAACTTTGACGAAGACCAAGAACCGCAGGTTGAGGAAGAAGAGGGCGAAAAGAACAAGATTAATGAAAATCTCTACCGTTCTGTCGAGGAGTTGGAACTGTCGGTTCGTAGTGCTAATTGTTTAAAAAATGCCCAAATTAATCTGATTGGGGAATTGGTACAACGCTCCGAGTCGGAAATGCTCAAAACCCAGAATTTCGGTAGAAAATCACTCAACGAAATCAAGGATATCCTTGCCGACATGGGCTTAGGCCTGGGGATGAAGATCGATTCTTTTCCTGATCCCGACTACTTGAAACTGATACGAAAAGGTCAGGATGACGAATAATCGTCCTGTGATTGTTTAAGAAAGGAACATCCCGATGCGTCACAATAAATCCGGAAGAACATTAGGTCGCAAACCAGACCATCGTCAGCATATGATGCGTAATATGGTGACCTCGTTTTTTCAGAACGAAAAAATCACAACAACCGTTACCCGTGCCAAGGAATTGCGCAAATTGGCAGAAAAAATGATTACTCTTGCCAAGCGTGGTGATCTTCATTCACGTCGTCAGGCCATGCGTGTCATTCGTGAACCTAAAGTGGTGGCACGCTTGTTTGAGATGATTGCACCGCGTTATGCTGAACGTCCCGGTGGCTATACCCGCATTCTGCGTCTCGAGAATCGTCTGGGTGATAATGCCCCGATGGCTATCATTGAGCTGGTTGAAGACGGTTATGTTGCCCAGGCCACTGATGATGCCGACCATAGTGACGTCAAATCAAGCGCCGGTGAGCAAAAGGAAGCAGTCGCAAATT
Source organism: Pelovirga terrestris (assembly GCF_014773365.1). GTDB lineage: Bacteria > Desulfobacterota > Desulfuromonadia > Desulfuromonadales > Geopsychrobacteraceae > Pelovirga > Pelovirga terrestris. The sequence continues at coordinate 117,484 of NZ_JACWUN010000005.1, read as the reverse complement.
GATTTTAGCCAGTCGTTTAATTCTTAAGGGCAAAGAGATATCATCCTCTTTGCCCTTTTTTCGTTGGTGATGATAACCAGACGGATTGTGAATGCTTTAAACAGACTCATATCACATTCGACTGCAAACGGTATTTTGGCGGATTTTATTCTGGAATGGTGGACATTATGCACGAAAACAAGATGCGTTTGCTTCAGGAGTCGATCAGCAAATTGCTCCGCCGCGATGCTACTCCCAACTTAAAAAAAGCACTGACAAAGATCCATCCCGCCGATATTGCACATATCTTTCGTTATTTTACGATTGAAGAGCAAAAAACCCTGCTGTCTTTAATCCCTGATCTTGAACGGGCAGCAGATGTTCTTGCTGAATTAGATCCCGACTCATGGCCGGAACTTGCCGGTCTTCTTGATCGTGACTATCTGGTTTCCGTTGTTCATCAAATGGCCGATGATGACAGTGCGCTGTTTATTCGCAGTCTTCCTGACAGTCTGGCGGAAGACTTGCTGACCGAAATGCATGATGACCATTCTGAAGACGTTGAGCGTTTGCTGGCTTATGACGAAGACTCAGCCGGCGGCATCATGTCGACGGACGTTTTTTTTCTTAATCAGGACATCACGGTTAAGCAGGCGATTGAAAAATTGCACGATGCTCAGGACTACGAGATGGTTTTTTACGTCTATGTTACCGATGAGCATAACCATCTGGTTGGTGTTCTATCGTTGCGCCAACTCCTGACCGTACCTCCTCACACCAAGCTGGCGGAGATCATGTCTACCAACGTGATACGTGTGCGGGTTGATATGGATCAGGAGTATGTTGCTGAATTAGTCGCCAAGTACAATATTCTTGCCATACCGGTTGTTGATGAGCACGGTAAACTTATGGGGGTTATCACCGTTGATGACGTTATCGACGTTATGCGGGATGAAGCCACCGAAGATATCCTGCGGATGGCCGGGACAACGGAAGAGGAATTATTGCTTGGGTTCCGATCCTTCAGTATCGCCCGTTTGCGTTTGCCATGGTTACTGATGACCCTGCTGGGGGGGGTTACGACCGGCATTCTGATGTGGATGTTCAAGACAACCCTGGAACAGGCGATAATGCTGATTTCTTTTGTGCCGGTCATTACCGGCATGGGTGGTAATGTTGGGGGTCAATCCTCGACTATTCTGATTCGCGGTTTTGCTACCGGACGAATCGACTTTGGTAGTTTGCGCCAGGTGTTTTTCAAGGAATTGCGGGTCGGATTGATTATGGGCTTGGTCTGTGGTTTGGTCATTGCGCTGGTGGCGATGTCCTGGCACCAGAATCTGTACCTTGGTCTGGTGGTTGGTATTGCCATGTCGGCCGCCATCACGGTGGCTGCCTGTATGGGCGTCATTGTCCCGTCATTTTTCAAAAAAGTGGGGATCGATCCTGCTATTGCATCCAGTCCCTTTATTCAAACTGCCAACGATATTACCGGAATACTTATCTATTTTGGTACCGCTACGATCTTCCTTCGGCTGTTGATCTGATCAGGGTGTGACCATGAAAGGTGCCCTGCTACGGTGTGAAGGAGTGGTGTTGCGCTATGTTAATTATGGTGAAGCGGATCGTATCGTCAGTGTGTTTACTGCAGCCTGGGGGATTAAAAAGGGCTTTGCCCGATCAGCACGCAACAGCCGTAAGCGCTTTGGTCCGGCCCTGGAACCTTTTAGCCAGGCGGTGTTTCACTGGCGTCAGGGACGGGGGGACCTCTGGACTTTGCAGGAGGCTGATCTGCTTACCCCCCGCAGCGGCTTGCGCACGGACCTGGATCGTCTGGCTCTGGCTGGATACGGGGTAGAGCTGGTCGAGCTGTTGGCAGCTGAGACGGAAGATTATCAAAGGATTTACGAACTGCTGTGCAGTTATCTTGACTACCTTGAGCGGGGCGGGGACCATGACGTCGCACGCCTGCTGTTGGAGTTGCGGCTGGTTTACCTGCTTGGGTATATCCCTCACCTATTACATTGCAGTGAATGCCTGAAAATATTTGATAACGAGCCGATTTGTTTTGATTCTCAGCGTGGCGGCAGTCTTTGCCGTGATTGTGCCGGTACCAACGATCTTGAGGTCAGCCTGGGCAGCCTGGGCTCACTAGCCCGTTCACTGCGGGTTTCCCATCACCGGTTTGACGGTTTTAAGCTTGGCGCGACAACAATTCGTGATGGTCATCTGCTGCTTTCCCAGGTGCTCCGACAAATTCTGCCACGTGAACCCAATTCGTTGAAGTTTCTCGCCCGCGTAAGTGCCCGTGAATCAGAATCTTGACATCCTTAAGGGTGATAGCTAAACTCCCGAACGCAGATGACCTTTCCTTTTATCCGTTGTGACGGGCTGTTGCCTGTTTCTTGGAGGTACCGTGACTTTTCAGGAACTAATCCTTTCCCTGCAGAACTTCTGGGCCGCCCAGGGGTGTATTATTCAACAGCCCTACGACATCGAAAAAGGTGCCGGAACCTTTAATCCTGCGACTTTTCTGCGCGCTCTCGGTCCTGAGCCCTGGAATGTTGCTTATGTTGAGCCGTCGCGGCGCCCAACTGATGGGCGCTATGGTGAAAATCCCAATCGTCTGCAGCACTATTATCAATTCCAGGTTATTCTCAAGCCCTCGCCCCTCAATATTCAGGATCTGTACCTCGATTCGCTCAAGAGTTTTGGTATCGATCCTCTTGCGCACGATATCCGTTTTGTTGAAGACGATTGGGAATCCCCTACCCTGGGAGCCTGGGGACTGGGTTGGGAGGTGTGGCTCGACGGGATGGAAATTACCCAGTTCACCTACTTTCAACAATGTGGCGGTATCGATTTAAAGCCGATCCCTGGAGAGATAACCTACGGGATTGAGCGTATTGCCATGTACCTTCAGGGCGTAGATAACGTCTACGATCTGGAATGGGTCAAAGGGATTCGCTACGGTGATGTACACCATCAAACTGAGGTCGAATTTTCCCATTATAACTTTGAAGAAGCTGATACTGCCATGCTGTTTCAGCTTTTTAACATGTACGAAAAGGAATCGGTGCGACTGGCTGAGAAAAAGCTGGTATTCCCAGCCTACGATTTTGTCCTGAAGTGTTCACACACATTTAACCTGCTTGATGCCCGCGGGGCTATTTCGGTGACCGAGCGTGCCGGTTATATCGGCAGGGTGCGTAATATGGCCAAGCTTTGCGCTAGTGCCTATGTTGAACAACGGGAACGACTTGGTTTTCCCCTGCTAAAAAAATAGCTGCTTCTACCGGGTGCTAATTGCCTGCAAGGATTGGAGACATACATGTCTGCAGAACTGTTTCTCGAATTAGGTACCGAGGAGATACCCGCCGGGTTTATTCCTCGTGCCCTTAACGATATGGAAAACCTGCTGCGTCAGGAACTTGAACACGCCCGTATCCCTCATGGTGAGGTCACGACTTTTGCCACCCCGCGGCGACTGGCGATTTCTGTTGCGGAGGTGTCATCGGTACAACAGCGTCAGGAGCTTGAACTGACCGGTCCACCCGCGCGTATCGCTTATGATGGGCAGGGGCAGCCAACCAAAGCCGCCATCGGTTTTGCCCGCACTAATGGTGTTGAGGTGGCGGATCTGAAGATTGTGCAGACCGAAAAAGGGGACTATCTCGGGATCTCAAAGATTATTGAAGGGGGTGACACCAGCGATCAACTGCCGGAGATCTTGACCCGCGTCATCAATAAAATCAGCTTTAAAAAATCGATGCGCTGGAAGGATCTGGATGTGCGCTTTGCACGCCCGGTTCATTGGATCGTTGCCCTTTACGGCGGTGAAGTGGTACCGGTGACCTATGGCGATCTGCAGAGTGGAAATCGTTCACGCGGGCACCGTTTTATGGCGCCGGATGAATTCAGGGTTACCGGGGTTGAGGATTATGTTGAACAAGCGCGGCAACATCATGTCATGGTTGATATTGCTGCCCGCCGTCAGTTGATCGAAGAGCAGTTGCACGCCCTGGCTGATCAACTGGGGGGACGCATCAATCCTGATGACGAATTATTACAGGAGGTAACCTTCCTGGTTGAGTCGCCACAGGCTCTGGCCGGTTCCATCGAAGCCGGTTTTCTCCAATTGCCATCGGAGCTGCTGATTACCAGTATGCGTGAGCATCAGCGCTATTTTACTCTGGTCGACGAGCAGGGTACGTTGCTGCCCCATTTTATTACCATAGCCAATACCCAGGCAGTTGATCCAGCGGTGGTGGTGGCCGGTAATGAGCGCGTGCTGAAGGCTCGCCTGGCCGACGCGATGTTTTTCTGGCGCGAAGATCAAAAAACTCCCCTTGAGAAGCGTCTTGACGCACTAAAAAAAGTTGTCTATCAGGCGCAACTCGGCACCAGCTTTGAAAAAGTTGAACGTTTCAGTGAACTTGCTGCTAAGCTGGCAGAGCAGTTTGCACCGGATACTCTGGCGCTGACGCGCCGTGCCGCGCTGTTGGCCAAGTGCGATCTGGAGACCGGCATGGTTTATGAGTTCCCGGAGTTGCAAGGGGTGATGGGACGCGAATATGCCCTGCTCGAAGGTGAGGACCCGCGTGTCGCAACAGCTATTTACGAACACTACCTGCCAACCCAGGCCGGGGGCGTTCTGCCTGCCGACGATATCGGTGCTTTTGTCTCTATTGCCGACAAAATTGATACTATCTGCGGCTGTTTCAGCGTTGGTCTGATTCCTACCGGAACTGCCGATCCCTACGCCTTGCGACGCAACGCTATTGGCATTCTGAGCATTATCCTCGATCGTGGTTATGCTCTGTCCATCCCCGAGTTGATCGCTCGCAGTGTTGCTTTACTTGATAACAAGCGTCAGCGCCCGGCGCAAGAGGTTGTGGATGATGTGGTCTCCTTTATCCGTCTGCGACTGGTCAACCAGTTGGCGCAGCAGTACCCTGCCGATGTCGTTGATGCGGTATTGAGTGCCTCTTTTACTGTGCCGGTCGATGCCCTGGCGCGCATCAAGGCCTTGACGACGTTGAAACAGCGAGCTGATTTTGATTTGCTGAGCGTCGCCTTCAAGCGGGTCGGCAATATGGTCAAGCAGCAGACCGATACCCGGCTTGATGAACAACTGCTGGTGGAGAGCAGTGAAAAGGATTTGTATCAGCAATTGCAACTGGTGGAACAAAATGTCTCGGTTGCGATTAAAAGGGGTGATTACGTTGCTGCCCTTGAGTCCGTCGCCCGGTTACGCAAGCCGGTCGATGCTTTTTTTGATGATGTGATGGTAATGGTTGAGGATGCTTCGCTCAGAACTAATCGGCTGGCGTTGCTGGCGGCAATTTCCACCCTGTTCAGTGGCATTGCTGACTTTAGTCGTTTGTCCTGAAACACTATTTAATTGATGGTATTTTTACCTGTAAGGAGAGATCAGGATGGCAAAATTCGTATATTCTTTCGGAGAGGGGCAGGCTGACGGTGACAGTACCATGCGTGAGTTGCTTGGTGGCAAAGGGATGAATCTTGCGGATATGACCTCGATCGGTCTGCCGGTGCCACCTGGTTTCACGATGACCACCGAAGTATGCAAGGCCTTTTATGCCAACGATCGGGACTACCCCGATGAGGTTCGCGAGCAGGTGGCGAACGCCCTGCAGTTGCTGGAAAAACGGATGGGTAAAGGGTTCGGCGACGCCGCCAATCCGCTGTTGGTATCAGTGCGCTCCGGTGCTCCGGCTTCGATGCCGGGGATGATGGACACGGTGCTCAACCTCGGACTTAACGACCAGACCATTCAAGGGGTGATCAAACAGAGTAACGACCCCCGTTTTGCCTACGATTCCTACCGTCGTTTCATTCAGATGTATTCCAACGTTGTCATGGGGATGGACGGTGAAATCCTCGAACACCTCCTCGACCAGAAAAAACAACAACGCGGCGTTGCCCTCGATACCCAGCTGTCTGCCGATGATCTCAAACAACTGGTTGCCGATTTCAAGGCGAGTTGCAAACAAACCCTGAACCAGGATTTTCCTGAAGATCCGCAGGAGCAGCTGTGGGGCGCGATCAGTGCCGTATTCGGTTCCTGGATGAACCCTCGCGCCGTCACCTATCGCAAACTCAACGGCATCCCGGCCCATTGGGGTACTGCCGTCAACGTTCAGGCGATGGTGTTCGGCAATATGGGGGATGATTGCGCCACCGGTGTTGCCTTTACCCGTGATCCTTCGACCGGAGAAAACTACTTTTACGGAGAATATCTGGTCAACGCCCAGGGGGAGGATGTGGTTGCCGGGATTCGTACCCCGCAGCCGATCAATCGCGCCAAGTATCAGGAAGGGGACCTGCCGGCGATGGAAGAGGTGATGCCGGCAAGCTACCAGGAACTGGCAAAGATTCGCGACTTGCTTGAACGGCATTACAAGGACATGCAGGACATCGAGTTTACCATCGAGAAAGGGAAACTCTACATGCTGCAGACCCGCACCGGTAAGCGCACGGCCCACGCCGCCATCCGGATCGCCGTGGAGATGGTCAATGAGGGCTTGATCAGCGAACAGGAAGCGGTCCTGCGGGTCAGTCCCGATCAGCTCGATCAACTGCTTCATCCCTCCCTCGATCCTCAGGCGGAGAAGCAGGTGATCGCCAAAGGGCTGCCGGCGTCTCCCGGGGCTGCCAGTGGCCAGGTCATCTTCACCGCCGATGAAGCAGAAGAGTTGGCACGGCTTAAAAAAGATGTGATTCTCGTGCGGGTTGAAACCAGCCCGGAGGATATTCACGGTATGCATGCCGCCCGCGGCATCCTGACCGCTCGCGGAGGGATGACCTCTCATGCTGCAGTTGTTGCCCGCGGTATGGGGAAATGCTGTGTTTCCGGCTGTGGCGCGATCAAGATCGACTACGAAAAACAACAATTTACCACTGAAGCCGGACAAGTGATAAAACGTGGTGAATATATCACCCTCGATGGCTCTGCCGGAGAGGTGTTGTTAGGTAATGTTCCCAAGGTAGAACCTCAGGTCTGCGGCGATTTTGCCACCCTGATGGCCTGGGCCGACAGTTTCCGACGTCTGAAGGTGCGGACAAACGCCGACACTCCCTATGATTCCAAGGTGGCTCGCGACTTTGGTGCTGAGGGGATTGGTCTGTGCCGGACGGAGCATATGTTCTTTGAGGGGGATCGGATTCAAACCGTACGAGAAATGATTCTGGCCAATGATCTGGCCGGACGTAAACGGGCCCTCGATAAGATCCTGCCGATGCAGAAGAGTGATTTTCTCGGGATTTTTCGTGAGATGAAGGGTTTGCCGGTTACTATTCGTCTGCTTGATCCTCCGTTGCATGAGTTCCTGCCGCAAAACGACGATGATGTGTCCGAATTGGCCCAAGCGGTCGGCATCCGCTTTTCCGAAGTGAAATCACACGTGGAAAAGCTCCATGAGTTTAACCCGATGCTTGGTCACCGTGGTTGTCGTCTGGCGATCACCTATCCCGAAGTGTACGACATGCAGGTGCAGGCCATTATGGAGGCGGCCTGCGAACTGGTGCGCGATGAACAGTTTGATATCGTGCCGGAAATCATGATTCCTCTGGTGGCGCATGTCAATGAACTGCGAATTTTACGTGAGAATGCGGTTAAAATGGCTGATGCCGTCTGTGAACGCTATGGGGTTAAGGTAAAATATCTGATCGGTACCATGATCGAATTGCCACGCGCCTGCCTGACCGCTGACGCCATTGCCGAAGAAGCAGAATTTTTCTCCTTCGGTACCAACGACCTGACCCAGACCACCTATGGGCTGTCACGCGACGATGCCGGCAATTTTCTGCCTGATTATGTCGAACGCGGCGTACTGAAGAAAGATCCGTTTGTTGCCCTGGATCAGCGCGGGGTCGGTGAGTTGGTTAAACTTGGTTTTGAGCGTGGACGTTCAACCCGTCCGGATCTGAAGGTGGGGATCTGTGGTGAACATGGTGGTGAACCATCGAGTGTTATTTTCTGCCATAAAATCGGTCTTGATTATGTGTCCTGCTCCCCCTATCGGGTGCCGGTCGCACGGCTGGCAGCTGCCCATGCCGCTATCCTGGATCAATAACCCTTCTTTCCTTTGATGTCAGATAGTACAGGCGAGTGTCGGGCTACCCGGGACTCGCCTGTTGGCTTTTAGTTTGCTGGAATGTTCCCGCCGTATCATGATGCGCTAACATATAGTCGATGATCTGTTCCTTTGCAACGGGCCGACTATAGTAATATCCCTGACCAATTGTCCCCCCGTGGATTAACAGGTATTCGTGCTGTTGCCGGGTTTCTATCCCCTCGGCGACAAAGCGTAATTGCAGCCCCTCGGCGACTCTGATCATGGCTGGAATAATCGGCTCAGCAGGGTTCTCCGGCGTAATTTTCTGGATGAAGGACTTGTCCAGCTTGAGGGTGTTGAGGGGTAGACGATCAAGATAACAGAGGGACGAATACCCGGTACCAAAGTCATCCACGGCAATGTTCACTCCGGCACCGGCGAGTTCAACGATGTTGGCAACGGTGGTTTTGAGATCCTGAATCAACACATTCTCTGTCAGTTCCAGTTCAATGTCCTGTGGCCGGAGGCGATGGAAATGGATCCGCTCCAGTACTATTCCGGCGAAATTTTCCATCTGCAACTGCACCGCAGAGACATTGATCGACACCTGGGTTTTGATTCCCCTGCGGTTTAAATCTTTGAGGTCGCGGCAGGCAATTTCAATGACGCGCGCGCCAATGTCATGAATCAGTGGGGTTTCTTCTGCCGTCTCGATAAATTGAGTAGGCATAAGAATGTTGCCGGAGGATAATTGAATTCTGGCCAGAGCTTCTATACTGGCTACCTTCAAGGTGCTGACCTGGACCAGGGGTTGGTAATGTACAATCAGTTGATCGTTCTTTAGTGCCTGCCTGATCAGATTTTCGGTAAACACCTTTTGACTGTTTTTGTTCTCCAGGGTTGTATTGTAGAAACCATAGGAGTTGATGGAGCGGTTTTTCAGATTGCAGAGCACGGTGTCAACATTTTTCATAAGATCCTGACAGCTGTTGCCATGGTCCGGATAAATGGTGATACCGAGGCTGACACTCAGATGGATGTCGTGGCCATTGGCGCGAATCGGCATCATGGTCTCTTCAACTATGCGTTCGGCTCTTGCTCGGGCAAAAGTGTCGGCCGGACCACTGGTAGGCATCAGCAGGGCAAACTCATCACCGCCGATGCGTGCCAGGGTGTCAACCGCTGTGCAGCAGCGTCCCAGGCGTTCGGCGAAGCTGCGCAAGACGCTGTCACCAACTGCTTGACTGTAGGTATCATTGATCAGCTTAAAACGATTGATATCGATCAGGATCAGGGCAAAGGTTTCGTTGGTGCTGCGCGCTCGACTGAGTAACTGCTCCAGCCGCTCATGGAAGAGACTGCGGTTGGGTAAGCCGGTCATCAGGTCGTGGTTATTCTGAAAGCGGATAATTTCTTCTGCGCGTTTTTTTTCGCTGATGTCCCGGGCAACGCCATAGGTGCCGATAGCATGGGTATCCGGCTTGCGAGCACGGCCTAAACGGTAGCCTCCAGCAAGCTTTCGTTCGATATGAATCGAGCGGATTTCAGCATGGATGATATTACCCTTGTTTTTGCCTTGCAGGCGCAACTCGATACTTTCGTGGTGGGGTAAGGTTGCGTTGGTCATAAAGTATCGTTGCGCAAGGTCCAGATCGTCAGGGTAGACAACACTACTGTAGTGTCTACCCATTAGTTCTTGTCTCTTGTAACCCAGTCGTTCTGCCGTATTGTTGTTGACGAAGGTGAAGTTGCCCTGATGGTCGAGCATATAGACCAGATCGGGTGAGTGGTGAACAATAAACTTATGGAGGGCCTCTGATTCCTGCAGCGTCGCAATCATCGCTTGATTGTCACGTTCCAGTTGGATTTTTTCACGCACGTTATTGATGGAAAAAATCAGTTCTTCCGGGGTGTAGGGTTTGCGAACAAAGTCCCTGGCTCCGGCCTTCAGAACGTGAACAGCTTTTCTGATTTCGGACTCGCCGCTGACCACAATGACGCTGGTGTCAGGGTGGTTGCGGGTGATGTGGTCAAGAACAGTCATGCCATCAATCTGCGGCATGTTCAGATCAAGGAGGGCTATATCGTAAGGATGACGCGCTAACTCTTCAAAAGCTGCTGCCCCCGATGTTACAATCTGGGCTTCAAACCCCTCCAGCTTGAGGATCAGTTGCAAGCTCTGGGCAACCTTAATTTCGTCATCTACGATCAGAATCAACATTGGTTTTAATTCTCTTTCCCCCGCCGTTTTTAATTAGGTTTTTTTTCGTCCCCGCAACCGGCCATATTTTCAGTGGCGGTTTTACCCTGTAGCGCGTGGCAGCAAAATTTTGAACTCAGTGCCGGTGGCACTTGAAAAGCAGGAGATGCTGCCACCTAGATCCTTGATCAGGTTGTTGACTACTGTCAAACCCAGGCCGGAGTGCCCTTCTTTGGTGCTGGTGACTGGGCTGAACAAGCCCTGCAGCACCGCAGGTGCAATGCCGGGCCCGTTGTCTTTGATAGTGATCTCAATATAACGCTGCTGATCCTGGAAGATATTGTCCCTGGTGGAAACCTGAATGGTTCCACCGCAGTCAAGAGCTTCCGCCGCATTCTTGAGCAGATTAATCAAAATCTGTTTGAGCTTGTCGGAAGAACATCGTACAGGAGGCAACTTCTTGTCAAGATGCAGAACCGATTGGATCTGTCCAGAAGAATAAAGTGAATTGTTCAGGATGCGATCAAGGTCGGATATCAGTTCATTAATATTTGTAATATCTTGACTTCTTTTAGCTCCTGAGCTGCTTTCCCCGGCGTGCAGCAGGATGCGGCCAATCCGATCAATTTCTTCGGAAATAGTTCGCAAGTCCTCCTGAGCCGTATCCTCATGGTGAAGTTTTTTGCCGAGAACATAAAGATAGTTGTTGATAATTGACAATGGGTTGCTGATCTCATGCACCAGCTGTCTGAACCGGTTTGCCCCCATGCCAAGCGAATTATCCAGGGTGTTGTTAAGGGTAGCGTAGCGTCGGGCGATCTCCTCGCAGAACAATGACAACAAGGCCTTGTCCTTCACTGCCAGAGGGGATTGTTCACCACCCAGCCCCAGAGCTATCAACCCGATTTTTTTATTCCGGTACACCAGGGGGATCAGGGACGCTGTTGAACTGTCGAGAAGGCGGAGTAATTGCCGATCTGCGATAGTGGCCCCGTTCGTGGTCAGGGTTTTTTCGCTAGCGGAGTTGAGGGCGGCAACAACCCGACTTTTCTTGTCTGAGTCTTCCCAGAGCAGGTCGTCTAACTGATGTAGTTCAAGATCATTGATTGGAATCAGGAGATTATTTTTCTCGTCGTAACTGAGCAGCAGCAGCTGTTGCAGAGGGAAGACCGAACAGATGCTGATTCTTACCTGCTTGGCAAAAGTGATCAGGTCCTTGCTGGTGCCAGGCGCTCCAGCCTGGCTGAGCGCAATCCGGCGAACCGCTGCGCGCAGTTGTGGGGCGGAGTGTTCATCCTCGGGGAGTTGTCCGGATTCGCGCTGGTGATTGATCAGAGAGGCGGCATTCGGAATCCTTAGGGCCGTCAGCATGGCGATACTTATGTTCAGTGATTCCTGAAGGCACGTAAGTGATGTTTCGGAAGTGAGTCCGAGTAGCTCCGTAGCTATGGCCAGCGCTGTGGGATTATCGTCAGGCTTGCGGCTCCCGGTAAAGCGCGCAGCAACGGCGAGGATTTTTATCAGGGTCGGTGCACTGCGCAATTCTTCAACAGGAGCGCGCTGGAACTGGATGGCATCGGCAATAAAGGAATCGAGCTTCCAGCTCTGTGCCAACAGTGCACCCAGCTCACAGTGATCGATTTGTAGAAGCGCCCTTTCCTGTTCACAGAAACTGTACGGGGTCTCGTAATAGCTGTCCAGCAGCTGTAGATAATTGTCACAATCGTTCATCATCAGTATCAGCATGCCGGACTGATGGAGAAGACCGGCAAAAAAAGCCTCTCCGGGCTTGTGATAGTTAAGCAGGCGGGCCAGGCGCTCGCACAGATTGGCACAACAGATGGATCGCACCCAGATCTGGCGTAACTGGTGATTAAAGGCACTGCTGAACTGGTAAAAAAACTGCTCAATGGCAGAAGTGGTAACAATGGTCTTGAGGTTGTGCATACCCAGAACGATCAAAAACCGGCGCAGATCACTGACATCTTTCCATTGTCGAAATGCCGGGGTGTTGGCAATGTGCATCACTCGTGAAGTCAGTCCGGTATCTTTGCCGATCATCTCGGCGAACTTGTCAAAACTGACATCTTCCTGATGACAAAGATTGAGCAGTTCCACCAACAGATGAGGGACCGTGGGGAGATTGGAGATGTTGTAGCTCTTGTTGTCGCTGCAAGTGAGATTCATCGCTTCTCTGATGTTCAATAGATTCGACAGTTCTTCTGTCTTGCCGACCGCCGGAATGTTAGGTGGTCGACTACCACCAATAGATCTGCTTTAGTTAACTAAACCAGTGAAGAAAGGCAAGGATTTTAATTATTTCATGCGCGCTTGTTAGTGAAATTTGTCTTATTAAAGAGTTCGAGTATTGATTCCGCCTTACTGGTGCTGAGACGTCCTGAACCTTCAGCAATCAGTACTGTTCTGCCGCCCAGAAGACAATAGAGGTCAAGCAGACCGGTGGGGCTGCTTTCCAATGCCTGCAGATGGGCAGTGAGGGTGCCGATATCTCCCCGCACAATGGGACCGGTCAGCCCTTCGTTTGTCCCACAGGTTGCAACATTGCGCAAGGTGGCTTCAAGTAGCGGAAGAAGGCAAGTTTCCCCCTGACTCGGTTCAATGCCACATTCTTCCAGTAGAGAACCGGCCTCCGCGATCAGCGTGACAAGATAATTGGAGACCAGGCAGGCGGCAGCGTGGTAAAGATGCTTCATCTGTGGGCTTAGAAAGTGGAGTTGTCCCCCCAGGGTGTTACCGAGGGCCTCGGCAGTGGGATAAGCGGTCACATCCCCTTCACCGAAATAATGAATAAGACCCAATTGTTCATACGCCTGCCGGCGGTCAGCAAATGGGAACAGGGGGTGGAGGGAAAACAGGAACGTTCGCCCTTCCGGCTGGCGCATAACGGCAGCCGGGTGAACACCGCTGAAATGAAGCAGGACGCAGCCCGGTTTTGCAACCTGATTGAGGTGGATTTGACCGGCGACAGCTGCGATGCGGTCATCCGGTACGGCCAGTAGAATCAGCTCGGCAGGGGCGGCAGCGTACAGATCCATGGTTGCCAGACCCACGTCACAGCCGATGAAAGAACAGGCTTCCTGCGCTGATTGCAGGTTGCGACCAATGATGGCGACCGGCTGATAGCCGTTCTCGAACAGCGCCCGGGAGATGACTGAACCGACCCGACCTGGGCCGATCAGGGCAAATTGCTTGCTCACGCTACAGACACCTTCAGGGAACCAACCTGTTCAATCGTCCCCTCGAGGATATCACCACTATAAAGCCTGGCAACGCCGGCCGGGGTGCCGGTGAGAAGGATATCACCGGGTTCGAGGGTGAAATAGATGGAGATCTCAGCAATGATCTCCTCAATCGAACGCATCATGTGCGCGGTATTCCCTTTTTGACGGGTCACACCATTCACCTTGAGCTGCAACTCAAGATTGTTGGGGGTTGTCACCTGGTCAGCGGGGACAAAGGCAGAAAGGGGGCAGGAGGTGTCGAATCCTTTGGCGATATCCCAGGGGAGCCCCTTTTCTTTGAGCTGCGTCTGTAGGTCGCGCAGGGTCAGATCAAGTGCAACGGCATAACCGGCGACATGATCAAGGGCCCTTTCTGTCTTGATGTTTTTGCCGGTTTTGCCAATCAGTACGGCAAGTTCCAGTTCGTGGTGACATTCCTTGGAAAATTCCGGCAGATTGATGATGCCGCCATTATTCAGTAGACTGCTCTGGGGTTTGGAGAAGATGACCGCCCGTTCCGGGACGGCATTGCCAAGCTCACGGATGTGATCCAGGTAGTTGCGTCCCAGACCGATAATTTTACCGGGGTTCAGCGTTGTGCCATCAGTGAATTTGATTTGATGCATGGTGATATCCTCATAAGGGGTGGAGAAAAACTATTGGATTGGGGCCTTGGGTAGCGACCAGTTGTAGCGGATGGCCAGGACCCGGATCAGAATAACGCTGCCGGCCACCAGCAGCAGATTAAGTTGCTCCGGAACTTCAAGGTGGGTCAGGATGACCAGCAGAATACCGCCAAGAACGCAGGCAGACGCATAGATTTCCTGGCGCAGAATCAAGGGAACTTCGTTAGCGAGAATATCGCGGATAACCCCACCGGCAGTGCCGGTCAATATCCCCATCAATACGGCACCAAAGGGTCCGGTGTCAAATAACAGCGCCTTGCTCACGCCAATCACGACAAAAGTCCCCAGACCAATGGCATCCAGATAAAGTAATGGCTGCATCAGGGTGGGCAGATGACGATGCATGACAAAAACCAGTAGCGCTGTCGCCGCCGGCACCCAGAAGTAGATTTCATTCTGCAGGCAAAAAGGGGGGAGATCCCCAAGCAGCAGGTCGCGCAGGGTGCCTCCACCGATTGCGGTGACCATTCCTAAAGCAACGACGCCGAACAGATCCATTTCCTTGCGGACAGCGACCCAGGCCCCGGAGGCGGCAAAAGCTACGGTGCCGATCATATCCAGCATAAACAAAAGACTCATAGTAAAACCCTCGCTGCAGGGATGATTCCGGTAGCCGGATATTGTGCTATTATATTGGCCTGCCAACCGACAGGATTGCAATGTTTTTCCCCATCGCCGATACTCCCCGAGCTCCTGGCCGTCCCGCTGTCACCTGGGGACTGATGGCGATAAACATTGGTGTTTTTCTTTTTATCAGCTTTCCGGCAACCCGTACCAAGGTTGATTTGACTGACCCGCTGCTGTTGGACTATCTCAGATCTTTGGGGTTGTATGGCAGGATTTCCGCCCGTGAAGTTCTTGACCATCTGAGTGCTCATGATCTGCTGGTGTTTCAGTATGGTTTCAGGCCCGCTGCCGCCTCATTGCTGACCCTGCTCAGTTCCCTGTTCCTGCATGGGGGATTCATGCATCTGGTCGGCAACATGTTGTTTCTATATATTTTCGGTAAAAATGTCGAATATCGGCTTGGTCATTTACGCTACTTGCTTGCTTATCTCGGCTGTGGGGTTTCAGCCACCTTGTTTTTTTCCATGTTTTCACTGAATTCACAGGTCCCGTTAATCGGTGCATCCGGGGCGATCTTTGGAGTGCTGGGCTGTTACTTTCTGTGGTTTCCCAAGAACCGGGTGCGGTGTCTGATCTTTTTATTTCCCATTGTGGTGACTACAATTTATCTACCCGCCCGCCTGTTGCTGGGTTTTTATCTGATTATTGATAACCTGCTGCCATTCATTGTTTCCGGTACTCAGGGCAGTGGTATTGCTCACGGTGCTCATATCGGTGGCTTTTTGGCGGGCTTGGGAATTGCCTGGGGGGGGAATCACTACCGTCGCCTCTTTCCCTTGCGCCGGACGCAGCAGGTCAGTGCTCCCCTCGAATCGTTGCGCAGTATTTGTCCCGCCGTGGATCGGGGGGATCTCGATCAGGCCGCACACTGTTATTTCAGTTTGACCAGTCGCGAGCAACGTGGTCAGGTCGCGACCGCTGATCTGTTAAGGGTTGGTGATTATCTGCTGGCTCAGGGGCGGGATCAGGAGGCTTTATCCCTTTTTCGACGACTGATCGCTGAACGGCCGCGCGATAGGGCCCTTGATCATGCCTACCTGGGAGCAGGGCAGGCGATGCTGAAAAATCCGCGCTATTTGACCAGCGCCTATCATTATTTTCTGGCAGCGATCGACTTATCCAGCGATCAAGAATTGATTGGCCGAGCGCGCGGCTATCTGCGCGCGATTGAAGATCGCCCTGGCCCGGATTTATGACCGGGTGGGGAGGGGGTAGTCGATGTCCGGCAGGTACAGGGTATTTCGGCCGCTTTCTTTTGCCCGATAGAGGGCCTGATCAGCCAATGCGATCAGATCGGCGGGTGAGTTATCGTGGCTGGGGGTCATCATGGCTCCCCCAAGGCTCATGGTAATATGGTCGGCAGCGTCGGAATATTCGTGGGGAATCTGCAGGTCAACAATCGCCTGACGGGCACGTTCACCAACTGTCCCGGCTCCGGCAAGATCACTCCCCGGCAACAACAGGGCAAATTCCTCACCGCCATAGCGGGCAGCCATGTCACTTGGACGCAGAATAGCCTCCTTAAGCGCCTTGCCAACCAGGATCAGGCAATCGTCCCCCTGCTGATGACCATAGTTGTCGTTATATTTTTTAAAAAAATCGATATCGGCGAGAATCAATGAAAAATTCTGATTCTGTTCCCGTGCCAGGCGTTTCCATTCTTTATCAAAGACTTCATCAAAAAAACGCCGATTAGCAATGCCGGTCAAGCCGTCAATCCGGGCCATCTCTGATAGGGCCCGGTTGAGCTCTTCAAGCTGTTGCTCCGCTTCTTTGCGCGCTGTAATGTTTTTGAATTGGCTGATAATAGCGGTGGTGCCGACAATAGTGGTCAGCGGTGCGACACTGATAATGTAATGATCGCAGCTATCCGCTCCTGTCGCCAGTTTGACGTCAAATTCCTGTTTCTTTCGGCTGCTGCAAACCTCAAGCGGGCAGGATTTGTTCTGGCAGAGGCCATAATCAAGTAACTCGCGGCATTTCTTGCCGACAATGTCAGCGGTAGGTTTGCCGAGCAGCGCTGCCATCGCCTCATTGGCTCTGATGACAGTGCCGTCATCACGGACGGCCCACATGGCATCACTGACAGAAAGAAAAATCTGTTCCAGTTCCATTGCTTCAATTTCGGCGCGCAGTTGCTTATTGCCGAACTCAGCAATCGCCATCTCCAGGGCTTCACGCTCACTGATCAGGTCTTTACAGGTCTGCTTAAGTTCTCCATTTTCCTGTTGGAGCTGGGCAAGCAGCTGCTGGACGTCGTCGCCGGTGTCGGCCATTGGGTACCCTTGGGTCTGATTTTCAACTACAAGTTGACCATGCTTTATTTATTGGTTTAAGAGCCTGGCTTTTTCGTTCGACACGGAAAAGCCAGGGGTTTAAGAATTGATCTCTAGTGGTCATCAGCTACGCTGAAAACTGTCATGGGCAAAGGAGTAGCTGAAATTCATGTGATCGGTATAGGTTCCTTCGAGGATAGCAACCACATCCTCGGTAAAAACCAACTCCTCATCTGTGGGAATAACAAAGACCTTGATCGGCGAGTCCGGGGTGGAAATCATCGTTTCACGCTTGCGGGTCATGGTGTTGCGGTTTTTCTCACGGTCAAGTGTGATCCCCATATGTTCCAGATTGTCCAGTGTTTTTTCGCGGATCAGCCAGGCCATCTCTCCAACTCCGGCGGTAAACACCACCGCATCAAGGCGTCCTAACGCAGCATTGTAGCAACCGATATATTTTTTCAGGCGATAGGACTCAATGTCAAGGGCGAGTTGACAGCGGGTGTTGCCGGCTTCGGCGGCCTCGATGACGTCGCGCCGATCGGTGAATTCACCCGTAATGCCAAATATTCCTGATTTTTTATTGAGGATATTGTCAATGTCCTTAGGAGTTAACCCTTCGCGCTCCATGATAAAGGCCGGGATCGCCGGGTCAATGTCCCCACAGCGGGTTCCCATGACCGCGCCTTCCAGAGGCGTCAAGCCCATGGAGGTATCTACCGAGACACCATTTTTGATAGCACAATGAGAGACCCCGTTGCCAATGTGCATGGTGATAATATTGCACTGTTCCGGTTTCTTGCCGAGCAGAACCGCAGCACGCTTGGCTACATAAAGGTGACTGGTACCATGGAAGCCGTAGCGCCGTACGCCATGCTGGGTATACCATTCGTGGGGAACCGGATAGGTATAGGCATATTCGGGCATGGTCTGGTGAAACGCGGTGTCAAAGATAGCAATGTGCGGAACGTTGGGAAGCACCGCTTGCGCTGCTTCGATGCCGGAAATGTTAGGCGGGTTGTGGAGCGGGGCGAGGTGTTGAACCTCTTTGATGGCGGCCAGCACATCGTCGTCAATACGCACCGAACAGGTGAATTTTTCTCCACCATGAACCACTCGATGACCGACCGCCGATATCTGATTCATATCCGTGACGACACCGTGCTCCTTGCCGCTCAGGGTTTTGACAATCAGGTGGACGGCCGTTTTGTGGTCGGGGCATTCATATTCTTCGCGGTAGGTTTCGCGTCCCGGTACTTCGTGAATAATGTAAGAATCGCCGATGGTCACGCGTTCCACCATGCCTTTGGCGATTACTTCCTTGCGCTTCCAGTCAAATAATTGATATTTGACCGATGAGCTTCCACAGTTCAGCGCCAGAATGTCCATATCGTCAGCTCCTTTTTATTGTCAAATGAAAAAAATGGTTCGAACATTTCCCCGTTTTTCAGATCATCGTGGGAGGATTTGTTGTCCCGCTATTGATATATTCATAGCTTATACGAAAAAAATACGGATAAAATCAAGACGACAGGCTAGCGCGATTACACCATTTTCCGCAAGTGTTTTTCAGGTCTGGACAGGAAGGTTGAGATCGGGTAAAGTGCCACCTGTTACGAGGGTATAACCATATCAGGTGATACCGGACCTTAATTTTCAGGAGGAAAAAAACCATGGCTCATGTAATCTCTGACGAATGTATTGCTTGTGGCGCCTGCCAATCAACCTGTCCTGTCGACGCAATTGCCGAAGGCGACATCTATTCCATCGATGCAGGAACCTGCACCGATTGTGGTGCCTGTGTTGATTCCTGCCCGGTGGATGCAATCAGCCAAGCCTGATTCATTGCTGGACAGTATGAGGTAAGAGAGCGGTGGCTGTTATTGACGGTCGCCGCTTTTTTTATAGATCGAGGACCGGACCTGAGGTGCTGGTAAAATAAGCAGGAATGGTGGATGGACGCGACAATCAGCGGGCAATTGGGCGGGAGGACGTGACGTTAACACTAAATTCGGCAATGTTAGCCGGCAGATCCTTGAAGATAATGTCGAAGGAAATACTTGTTCGTGGGTCCACCTTCATGTTGCTCAGGTCTTTGCCAAACTGGTTTCCCATCAGTTGTTCCAGTTCATTAAAGGGCAGGGTGCGTAGCTGCTCATCGCTGATCGGATTACCACAGAATACCGTCTTTTGCATCAGTGGTTTGCCGTGTTGATCGTACAGCACCCCTTTGACCTGAACAGCTGAGCGAGGTTGATTGAAATTATTAATGGCCTCACCACGAATCAGAAAAATCTCCCCGGCGTGTTCATTTCTCAAAAACCGGCCTTCCAGTGTCCCCAGGGAGATCTGATCAATGCCGGTTGATTCCTCGCTTGCCTG
The DNA here is from genome assembly GCF_014773365.1 of Pelovirga terrestris. Classification (GTDB taxonomy): domain Bacteria; phylum Desulfobacterota; class Desulfuromonadia; order Desulfuromonadales; family Geopsychrobacteraceae; genus Pelovirga; species Pelovirga terrestris. The sequence continues at coordinate 98,011 of NZ_JACWUN010000005.1, read as the reverse complement.
ACCAAAATAGTGTTTGAGCTTTTCATTGATTTCTTCCGGTCCGTCCAAATAGATGTAGATTCCTCCGATAATCAGGGCGGCCAGAATAATTAACAGCATAGCTTTGATTAATATTGAGAAGGCTGAACTGCTGGGGGCTGAAGCTTTTTTGTGCTTTTGAGCCGCTGCCGGAGCCAGTTCCCTGGCTTCATCCTGCTCTTGTGGCGCGTTAAGCTGCCCATTTGCCGTCTCGGAGACAGACTCAGTCCCTTGCGCCGGCGGGGGCGCCAATTCTTCATCATTGCCAAAGGTAAATTCCTCGGCAGCCGAATCACCGGTGTCAAGTTCGCGGAAGCGATCGTAGTCGAAGTCGCCATCGTTGGTATCGACATCACTGAAGCTCGCTGGATCCTCAGGGGGTGCGGCCGGGCTGTGGGAAAAGGTCTCTATTCTATTGCTGAAGGCCGATTCGCCTAAGCTTGATTCCTCCGGCTGCGGAGCTGAGCCTATTGTCGCAGCTTCTTTCGGGGTTGCCTCTGGTTCTTCTGGTTGCACTTCTTCCGGTATCGGTTTGTGGACCATGAAAATGTGTCGGCAGCGGGCACAGCGCAGTTTTGCCCCCGCGTCAGGGATGCGTGCTTCGGCAACATTGAAACGGGTGGAACATTCAGGGCAGGTAATAACCATGGTGATCTCCTTTTAAAGAGTAGGTCGAGAACTTTTCGCGAAAATTATCCGACAGTCTTGCCGCTCGTTCCACGGGATGAAGGTCAGACGTCGTGGACCAGGTAGATGTCCGGCAAGTTGCGATAACGTTCGTCGTGGTCAAGGCCATAGCCGATGATGAAACCATCTTCCATCGCCATACCGACATAATCAGCTTCGATCTCGACTTCGCGTCGCCCACGTTTATCAATCAAGGTGCAGATTTTTAAGGATAAGGGTTCCTGAAGCAATAACTTGTGATACAGGCATTCCAGGGTGTAGCCACTATCGACGATATCTTCAACAATAACCACATGACGACCACGAATGGGCATTTCCAGCCCTTTGCGAAATTCGATAATTCCGGATGTGCTGGTTTCCGAGCCGTAGCTTGCCAGGCGCACAAAATCAACCACGGTTGGCACCTTGATGGCGCGAATCAGGTCGGCAATAAAAATAAAAGAGCCTTTTAACACCCCAATCAGCATGACTTCCTGATCGGCAAAATCACGGGAAATCTCTAGGCCTAGACGTTCGACCTCGGCTGCAATGAGTTCTCGTGAAAAGAGAATGCTCTGCTTTTTGTCTGCTATTGTCATTGTTGCTCCCTGATCAAAAATTAATAAGAGTAATCTATAGCAGGAAAAAATAACCCTTGTCAATTGAAAGGACGTTGGCCGGGGTTTCTTTTGTGTCGCCACAACTTACTATATTCATTAATGTTTTTATTCAAAAAAAGGATGATCTGGCGATCGTTGGGCTTATCGGTCGGTAGCGGTAACCATGCTTCTTTCCGAGTGTTAAAAAAACGCAGGTAAGCGCAGCACAGTATTTTCATAAAAAGCATGTTAACGATTATCTTGATATAACCTTTGTGCTATAGTTCCGCTCGAGTTTTTTATGGGCAATGGATATTGTTGTTCTGTCACGATTGTCGTCCTGTGTTGTTAGCGTTAGTTTCTATGAAGGAGTTTGTATGAGTGAAGCCCCTGCCTCCCCTAATGAAAGAAGAACGTTTCTGGCTATTATTCTGGCAGCTATTGGCGCTGTTACCGCTGGCGTGTTTGGTTGGTCAATATTTCGTTTCCTCTCGCCGGTCGAACGGAGTGGGGAAGGCAGCCAGGTGCGTGTTGCCCGTGAGCTGGTAGCGATTGGCACGGTTCATTTCTTTGCCTTTCAGGGACGCCCGGCAGTTGTCCTGCAACCACGAGCAGGTGAGTTTGTCGCTTTGAGCGCAGTCTGCACTCACCTGGGGTGTATCATCAAGTGGGTTCAAGAAACGCAGGAATTTCTCTGCCCCTGCCATGCCGGTCGCTTTGGCAATTCCGGCCAGGTTCTGGGTGGACCACCACCCCGCGCCCTTGATACCTATCCGGTTACCCTCGATGGCGACGACATTCTGATCGGTTAAGGAGGTACACAATGAATCCTGCTAAAGAAGCAATTAACTGGCTGGATCGGCGCCTGGGCGTTCGTGAACTGTTGCATCAGAACCTCGGCGGCTATCTTTTGCCACCTAATATTAACATCTGGTACACCCTGGGGGCCGTGCTGATGGCCATGTTCGGTCTGCAGTTCCTTACCGGAACCCTGCTCCTGGTTTTTTATGTGCCCGATACGGAAAAGGCTTTTGCCAGCGTTACCATGATCATGAACGAGATCCCCTATGGCTGGTTGATCCGATATCTGCATGTGGTCGGTTCCAATCTGATCATTGTCTTTCTGTTGGCACACATGCTCTCCGTTCTGTTTATGGGCAGTTATAAGCGCCCCCGGGAGTTGACCTGGGTGTCGGGTTTTATTTTGTTTAACCTGGCGCTGGTCTTCTGTCTGACCGGTTATCTGCTCCCTTGGAGTCAATTGTCATTCTGGGCAACTACGGTTGCCACTGATGCGGCCGGCGCTATCCCGATTGTAGGTGACCAGCTGGTCGCCTTTATGCGGGGTGGGCCTACGGTCAATGAAGCCACCCTCGGGCGTTTCTTTGCCCTGCACGTGATGGGATTACCCCTGGTGTTTTTTGCTCTGGTCGGCTTCCATCTGTTCTGTGTCCGTCGGGTTGGTATCTCCAGGCCGCCTTTTGGTGACGCATATCGGACGACGGAAATGCCACTTAGCTTCCATCACGAAGAACATCCGGATGGCGTGCCTTTCCATCCTAACTACACTATTAAAGATGGCGCCATGGTCTTTTTTGCTTTGGCACTGCTGGTGGGCATCACATTTTTTGCCCCCTGGCTCTTTATTCCGCCTGACGCACTGGAACCTGCCGATCCGTTTTTCACTCCGCCCAACATCAAGCCGGAGTGGTATTTCCTCTGGGCTTATCAGGCGTTGAAAATATTCCCCAATGAGCTTTTAGGCCTCGCTTCTCAAGGGATAGCCATGGGCTTTTTGGCAGTGCTGCCGTTTTTTGATCGGGGCTTGGAACGGCGACCGTCCCATCGGCCGCTTTTTGTCACCCTCTACCTGCTGGGGATTCTGCTGTTTGTCGGCCTGTCACTGTGGGGGCACTACTCATGAAAAAAATATTGCTGAACAATCTGTTCTTTTTTCTGATGATTTTTTTGCTGACCAGCGCAACCGCTTCTGCTGCCGCTACCAGTGTTTGTATCGAATGCCACGGCGGACTGTCCGGTCAACTGGGGGAAATCCCCACCGCTGAGTGGCATACCAGTGTCCATGCGGTTCATCGGGTGTCCTGCCATGATTGTCACGGTGGCGACCCGACTGATTATGTTGAGGCCATGTCCTCTGATCGGGGCTTTATCGGAGTGCCTGATTATGCCGAGGTTCCGGCTTTCTGCGGCCGCTGCCACGTTGGGGTGGAAGAAGATTATCGTGCCAGTCTGCACGGCCAGGTGGTTGAGTTTGGGGGCCCCAACTGTGTCAGCTGTCATGAAAATCACGCTGTGCAGGTAGCTACCATTGACCTGATTAATGACATCAGCTGTTCACGTTGTCATACTTACGACAAACCGGCCTTGATCAAACAGGAGATCAGCGACACTGAGGCGATGCTCAGTCGCCTGGAAGCCTCGATCGCTTCTCTTTATCGGGTTGGTTTTGATACCGGTCGCCTGCAGGATGAGCTGTTTTCGACCCGTAATAATTTCCGGCGCCTGTTCCATAGTGTCGATATTGAGAAAATTCGTGCAGAAACCGCAGGTTTCGATGCTGATCTGGCAGAAACCAAGGCCACAATTGATGAATTGGAAGAAACCCTCGGGCAGCGTAAACTTGTCGGCGGGGCCCTGGTGTTGTTGCTGATTCTCGGCGGCTGCATTGCCTTGTTAATCCGGCGTACCTTTGAGAACCGCTAATAGGCTCATGCCAACGCTGATCATAGGAAAAAGATAAGCAAAAAGGGGCAACCATCCCGGTGGTGGTTGCCCCTTTTCTCGTCAAAGATAAACACCATACTAACATGATTCCAATGGTTCATCGTCATCCTTGACAGCAGCTCAACAAAAGCCCAAAGGAGTGCTGTCGATGCCTATCACTGAGAGTTCCACCGAGACGTTTCATCAATTGACTATTCCCTGCCCCCTGTATGACCGTCGGGCCTCTCGCTGTCAGCGTTCCTCCGCTGAAATGCCTATACGCCGTCCCCTGTGCCTGACCGACGAGCACGATGCCTGCCCCCTGTACCTCGCGTATCTGCTACGCCACTCGCGCATGATGCGCTGCGATAACGACTGGCTTGATGCCAGCTGAATCCTTTAGCCTCTCAACGATCGGTGAAGGGGGTACCCCAATAACAATGGCAGGTACCCCGCGGGTCACCTGCCATTGTTATTGGTTAACTGGAATGTTGGAGTGGACTTAGTTTTCAGCAGCACCGGTCTTGCGTGCCCTGGGCAGCAGCTTTAGTCCTGCCAAACAGTATTAGCACCGCCGGCACCAGTTGTGCGACAAGGATCAGGACGCAACAGCCGACAAACAACAGAACCAGCAATCCGCTGTTGTAGGTCACTGCCGTGTCAACAGCAAAAGCAGGGGCAGCAACGCAGTCGTTGGTGGATTTTGCGACGCCATCACGTTTACTTGGGCCATTGCTCCAGATTAAGACCCGATAGTTTTTCAACAATCCTCACCACCTGGTGACTGTAGCCATATTCATTGTCGTACCAGACATAAAGAACGCAACGGTTGCCCTGGACGATGGTGGCCAGAGAATCAACAATCCCCGCATAACTTGAGCCGACCATGTCGGAGGATACCGCTTCGGGCGAATTGGTGTAGTCGATCTGATCCTGCAGGGGTGATTCCAGCGACATGCCGCGCAGATAAAGATTGAGTTCGTCGACGCTGGTCTCCTGTTTCAGGGTCAGGTTGAGGATCGCCAGGGAGACATTGGGTGTCGGCACGCGGATAGCGTTACCGGTTAATTTGCCGGCCAGTTCCGGTAAGGCCTTGGCCACGGCTTTGGCGGCGCCGGTTTCAGTGATGACCATGTTCAGGGGAGCACTGCGACCACGCCGCTCTTTGTTGTGGTAGTTGTCAATCAGGTTCTGGTCGTTGGTATAACTATGGCAGGTTTCTACATGACCATTTTCGATACCGAAACGGTCATTGATCGCTTTTAGCACTGGGACAATAGCGTTAGTGGTGCAGCTGGCGGCGGAGAGGATCTGATCCCCGGCATCCAGCAGTTCATTATTGACGCCGTAAACCACATTGGGGATATCGCCTTTGCCCGGTGCGGTCAGTAGCACCTGGGATGCGCCGGGGCGCAGATGGCGGGAGAGCCCGGCGCGGTCACGCCATTTTCCGGTATTGTCAATGACGATGGCGTTGTTGATACCGTAACTGGTGTAATCCACTTCTTCCGGGGAGTCAGCGTAAATGATCCGAATCTGATTACCGTTAGCAACGATGGAGCTCTGCTCTTGGTCGACGATGATGGTCCCTTTGAAGTGGCCGTGAACCGAGTCGCGGCGCAGCAGGCTGGCCCGTTTGGCGAGGTCATCGTCGCTGCCTTTACGTACCACTGCAGCGCGTAGGCGCAGTTTGTCGCCCCCTCCGGCTTGCTCAATCAGAATGCGGGCCAGCAGGCGGCCGATCCGACCGAAGCCATACAGCACGACGTCGCGTGGAGCGCTAAGCTGGTGTCCTTTGCCGGTATTCAGGTCACTGAGCTGTTCAGTAACAAAAGTGCGGATGTCCTGGTCTGATTGTTCCTGATAGCGCAGAACCAGTTTGGCCAGATCGACCTTGGCCGGGGCCAGATCCATTTCGGCCATTACTTGCAGGATGGGATAGGTGTCCTTAACCCAGATCTCCCGGTTGATAATCTGGCGGGCAAAACGATGAACACGCAGGATGTCGATCGTCGACTGGTTGACCAGATTGCGGTCAAATACAGTGCAGATAACTTCGTGATCGCGGTACAGCCTGCCAATCAGCGGAATCATCAATTCAGCAATGGCCTCCCGTTCTTTCCAGTCCTTAAAATAATTCCCTACCGCTGTTTCACCCATGGCCGTTTCCTTTCGTTTTGCAAATGTTTTTTAAGTCTTTTACGATCTGTGATATACCAACCATTAAAATCAAGCGTATACTAGAAGATCTAGGTACCTATTGCAACTGTTTGCAGGCTGCAAACCGGGCAATGGCGGGGCGCAGCAGCGACCTTACGACAGCGCCATTAATCCAAACAAAGATGGGGAGGTATCATTCATGGCCGAGGTAGTGAACTACAAAGATCTGGGGCTCGTCAATTCGCGTGAACTGTTTCGCCAGGCCGTTTCCGGCGGTTACGCGATTCCTGCGTATAACTTTAACAATCTTGAGCAGTTGCAGGCGATTATTACAGCTTGTGCTGAAACCAGTTCCCCTGTCATTTTGCAGGTCAGCAAGGGGGCGCGCAGCTACGCCAACGAAACGATGCTCCGTTTTATGGCGATGGGCGCGGTTCGCATGGCGCGGGAGATGGGCTCGGAGATTCCGATTGTTCTGCATCTGGATCATGGTGATTCCTTTGAGACATGCAAAAGCTGTATCGAATCGGGGTTTTCCTCGGTGATGATCGATGGTTCTCATCTGCCCTATGAAGAAAATGTCGCCTTGACGCGCAAGGTGGTTGAATACGCCCATCAGTATGATGTGACCGTCGAAGGGGAACTGGGTGTCCTGGCCGGCATTGAGGATGATGTCGTGGCTGAACATTCCACCTACACCCAGCCGGAAGAGGTGGAAGATTTTGTCAGTAAAACCGGCGTTGACTCTTTGGCTATTTCCATCGGTACCAGCCACGGTGCGTTCAAATTCAAGGTCAAGGAGGGGGAGGAACCACCACCGCTGCGCTTTGATATTCTGGCAGAGTGTGAAAAGCGGATTCCGGGTTTTCCGATTGTTCTACATGGTGCCTCCAGTGTCGTGCAGGAGTATGTCGAATTGATCAATAAATATGGCGGCAAGATGGAAGGAGCCGTTGGTGTATCTGAAGACCAACTGCGGCGAGCTGCAGCAAGTGCGGTATGTAAAATCAATATCGACTCGGATGGTCGCCTGGCCGTGACGGCGAAGATTCGTGAATATTTAGCCAATGACCCGGGCGAGTTTGATCCGCGTAAATACCTGGGTGCGGCACGCAAGGAACTGATCAAACTGATCAAGCATAAGAACGAAGCAGTGCTTGGCAGTGCCGGTCGTGCAAAGTAGGGATAAAAAGGACGGTACATGAGGATAAAATACATTGTGACCGGCGGGGCCGGCTTTATCGGCAGCAACCTGGTGCGTGAACTCAACGCTCGGGGTGAGACCGATATTCTTATTGTCGACACCCTGGGAACCTCAGAGAAGTGGAAAAATCTGGTTGGACTTGTCTATGAAGATTATATTGACAAGACGGAGCTTTTCTCGTTCCTCGATCGGATCTCTCTGGAACAGGTTCAGGCCGTTTTTCATCTTGGTGCCTGCAGTTCCACGACTGAAGTGGATGCCCGTTATCTGGCCGAAAATAACTATCGTTACACTCGCGCTCTGTGTGAGCGCTGTTTAAGTGCCGGGGTGCGTTTTGTTTATGCATCGAGTGCAGCAACCTATGGTGATGGTGATCTGGGCTATTCTGACGACGACAACAAAACGCCCAGCTATTCCCCCTTGAATATGTACGGCTACTCCAAGCACATGTTCGATCTTTGGGCCCTGCGTTCGGGATTGTTAAAAAAAATAGCCGGGCTGAAATATTTCAATGTCTATGGACCCGGCGAAGTTCACAAGGGGGATATGCGTTCGGTGGTCCACAAGTCGTTTGATCAAATAGGTGAGACCGGTAAAGTACAATTGTTCAAATCTCATCGTTCTGATTATCGTGATGGCGAGCAGGTACGCGATTTTCTCTACGTTAAAGATGCGGTCGACATGACCCTCTGGCTGGGAGAACATACCGCAGTGAACGGCTTGTTCAATTGTGGTACCGGCACCCCCCGCACCTGGGTTGATCTGGTGATGGCTGTTTTTAATGCGATGGAGAAAGAGCCCATCATTGAGTATGTCGAGATGCCGCTGCATCTGCGGGGTAAATATCAGTACTATACCTGTGCTGATATGGAAAAAATCTGCAGCTATGGCTATCCGGCAAGGTTTCATACCCTGGAGCAGGGGGTGACGGATTATGTTAATAATTACCTGTTGCCGACGTTGAGAACATAAAGTACAGGTTCCGGGGGTATGCCTGTTGGTTGGATGCTCCATGCGGTTAGATTATTCGATTGATGCTGTTTCGGCACTCGCAGGGGGCTTAACGCCGTTGCGGGTGCCGATTGTTTTCCGGCGGCACCAACTTTTTTATTGACAGTGTTGGGAAGACAGGTACAGTCGAAAACTGTCTTGTTACGTATGTCGCAAGACGTTTGCTCTGGTTGTTTTTGTTCCAACGCTGGCCGGCAGCAAAGCGGCGGTCCTGGTATTGTTTGTTTGGCTGAAAGGAGATGTTGATGAGTAAGGTTTTGATTGTCGGGGCCGGTGGTGTCGGCCGCGTTGTTGTTCATAAATGCGCCCAGCGCAAGGATATTTTTTCCGCTATCACGTTGGCTTCGCGGACTAAATCGAAGTGTGACGAGATTGCCGCGGAAATCAAGGATGTGACGGTTAAAACGGTGCAGGTTGATGCCGATAATGTTCCAGCGCTGGTCGCCCTGATTCAGCAGGAACAGCCGCAACTGTTAATCAATGTTGCCTTGCCCTATCAGGATCTGACCATTATGGACGCCTGTCTCGAAACCGGCGTCGATTATCTCGATACCGCCAATTACGAGCCCCACGAAACGGCAAAATTCGAGTACAGCTGGCAGTGGGCCTACCATGACAGGTTCAAGGAACAAGGGGTGATGGCACTGCTGGGGAGCGGTTTCGATCCCGGTGTGACCAATGTTTTCACTGCTCTGGCAGCGAAGAAATATCTCGATGTGATTGAGGAACTCGATATCATCGATGCCAACGCCGGCAACCACGGTCAGCCCTTTGCGACCAATTTCAACCCGGAAATCAACATCCGTGAGATTACCGCCACCTGTCGCCATTGGGAAAACGGTCAGTGGGTCGAGTCTGCGCCGCTGACAACCAAACGCGTTTTTGATTTCCCTGAAGGGATCGGGCCGATGAACATCTATCGGCTTTATCACGAAGAGATGGAATCACTGGTCAAGCACATCCCGACCATCAAAAAAGCCCAATTCTGGATGACCTTTTCCGACAATTACCTTAAACATCTGGAGGTTTTGCAGAATGTCGGTATGACGCGCATCGATGAGGTCGAATTCCAGGGGCAGAAGATTGTCCCGATCCAGTTTTTGAAGGCGCTGTTGCCCGATCCGGCCAGCCTCGGCCCCCTGACCAAAGGGAAAACCTGTATCGGCGTGATTGCCCGTGGCACCAAGGACGGCCAGCGCAAGCAGGTCTACATCTACAACATCTGTGATCACGAGGCCTGCTACCAGGAAACCAACTCCCAGGCGATCAGCTATACCACCGGGGTGCCGGCGGTCGTTGGTGGCATCATGATGGTGACCGGTCAATGGCACGCACCCGGCGTCTGGAACATGGAGCAGTTTGACCCGGAGGTTTTCCTCGCCGAGCTTGGCCCGATGGGGTTGCCGCACAGGGTTGTTGAAGGTGAGTGGCCGGAGCTGTAGCAGGTGATAGATATCGACATTCCTAACATCCTGAAGCTGGCGCCATCGCCGGCTTATGTCCTTGATCTGGGGCGCTTGCGCCATAATCTCGCCATTCTTGCTGACGTGCAGCAGCGCAGCGGTGCAAAGATTCTCTTTGCCTTGAAGGCCTTTTCCTTCTGGCCGGTGTTCCCCCTGATTGCCCAGACCCTGAAAGGGGTCTGTGCCAGTTCACCGTGGGAGGCGCGGCTTGGGCGTGAGGAGTTCGGCGGTGAGGTCCATTCCTTCTCCGCTGCCTTCAAGGAGGCGGATGTTGAGGACCTGCTCACCCTCTCCGACCACCTGGTGTTTAACTCCTTTGCCCAACTGGAGCGCTTTCGTCCGCTGTTGGCGAAAGCCAACGGGCGCGTTTCCATCGGTCTGCGCGTTAATCCGCAGCATTCGGAAGGGGCGGTGCCGCTCTATGACCCCTGTGCGCCCAAATCGCGCTTGGGGATACCACGGGTTGAATTTGACGGCCGCTCCCTTGAGGGCGTTGATGGCCTGCATTTTCACACCCTGTGTGAGCAGTTGTTCGAGCCGCTGGCACGCACCGCCGCAGTGTTTGAAGAAAAGTTCGGCGAGTTTCTGCCGCAAATGAAGTGGGTCAATTTTGGTGGTGGTCATCATATTACCCGTGAGGGGTATGATATTGACGGGCTGATCAAGCTGATCCGGCACTTTCAGGACAAGTACGGCGTGGCGGTGTACCTCGAACCGGGAGAGGCCGTCGTCATCGGCACCGGTCTGCTGGTCGGGGAGGTCCTCGATCTGGTGCGCAACGAGGTCGATAATGCGATCCTCGATGTGTCGGCGACCTGCCATATGCCGGACGTACTGGAAATGCCTTACCGCCCGGAAATCTATGGTGCCGGAGCGCCTCAGGAAAAGCCTTTCACCTATCGTCTCGGGGGACCTTCCTGCCTGGCTGGGGATGTGGTCGGCGACTGGTCGTTTGATCAGCCCCTGAGTGTCGGCAGTCGCCTGGCGTTTGAGGACATGGCCCATTACACCACGGTCAAGACCACCACGTTCAACGGAATTCAGCACCCGCATCTGTGTACCTATGAGCCGGATACGGGTAAATTGACAGTGGTGAGGCGTTTTGATTATTCAGATTTCAGAAGTCGACTCGGTTGATCGGCGCCCTGGGTGTTCACTATTAATTGAACGTTGGATGGGATCGGACATCGTAGCGCTGGTTGCCGATTTTGTTGATGACAACGCTCCGCCTCTGAATTTCTTCAGTGGCGAATATCTCAATGATGAAAGGTTCCGTTCATGGAAAAATGGAGCACTGCTAGTTCCGACAAACTCTATAACTTAAGCAACTGGGGGGCTGACCTTTTTTCCATCAATCGTAAAGGGAATGTCTGTGTTCATCCTTCACCAAATTCGAAATATTCTATCGATCTGCGAGTGTTGATTGACGATCTGATCAAGCGCAAAATCAAGCCGCCGATTTTGCTGCGCTTTATGGATATTCTTGAGGGGCGTATCTCTGCTATCAATCGAGCCTTCAAGGGCGCCATCAGCGACAATGAATATCCGGCGCAGTACCGTACCTTTTACCCGATCAAAGTCAATCAGCAACGTCAGGTCGTCGAAGCGATTACCGAGTTTGGCAAACGCTATAATATCGGCCTTGAGGTCGGCTCCAAACCGGAACTGCTGATTGCTATATCCTTTGCCACCGGCAAGGATATTCCCATTATTTGTAACGGCTATAAAGATAAAGCTTTTATTGAAACGGTTCTTTATGCGACCCGTCTTGGCTACGATATAACGATTGTGGTTGAGAAACTGTTCGAGCTTGAGAAAATTATTGCCCTTGCGCGTGAGATTGGGATCAGTCCGAAGCTTGGTGTTCGGGTGAAACTGTCATCAAAGGGGACTGGTAAATGGGCGACATCCGGCGGCGATGGTGCCAAGTTTGGCTTGCGGATCTCTGAAATCATGACGGCCATCGAGTTGTTGCGTGAAGAACATATGCTCGAGTGTTTGAACCTTCTCCACTTTCATATCGGCAGCCAGATTACTAAAATCGACAAGATTAAATCTGCCCTGATTGAAGGGACACGGGTCTATGCCGAGATGTGCAAGCTTGGCGTCAACCTCGAGTACGTAGATATTGGTGGTGGCCTTGGGGTTGATTACGATGGGAGTAAGTCGAGCTATTTTTCCAGTGTCAATTACTCCGTTGAGGAATACGCCAACGATGTTGTCTATCAGATAAAAAATATCTGTGATGAAGTCGGGGTCAGTTGTCCCAATATCATCTCCGAGTCAGGTCGGGCGATTGTTGCCCATTATTCGGTGTTGGTGACCAATGTCTTGGACACGAGTGCCCAAAGTCTGACGCCGGATTTTGAAGAGGTGCTGGACTCGACAGAAACGCTCGCACCAACGGTCAAAAAATTGGTCGATATCTACAAGAGCATCGATCGCCATTCGTTGCGTGAGGATTACCACGACACCTTGCAACTGATTCAGGAGGCGGTCAGTCTCTTTAATCTTGGCTATCTCAATCTCCATGACCGCGCGGTTGCCGAATGGTTGTGCTTCAAGATTTTTCAGAAGATTAACAGTATCGTTGAACGCTTGAAACTGGTACCCGAGGAACTGCAGAATTTTCAATTGTCGTTGCGCCAGACCTGTTTTGCCAATTTTTCCCTGTTTCAGTCGATTCCCGATTCCTGGGCGATCGATCAGCTGTTTCCGATCATGCCGATTCAGCGGTTGCAGCAGAAGCCCGAGATCAACGCTTCGATTGCCGATATTACCTGCGACTCCGATGGTGAAATTACCAGCTTTGTCGGGGAAAACGGACGCACCAAGTTTCTGCCATTGCACCGGGTTAAAAAAAATGAGGATTATTTTATCGGCTTCTTCCTGATCGGAGCCTATCAGGAAATTCTTGGTGATATGCACAATCTGTTCGGTGATACCAATGCCGTGCACGTGACCTTTAATCGCAAAACCGGCTACAAGATCGATACCGTCATCAGCGGCGATGCGGTATGGGAAAGTCTCAAATATGTTCAGTACAAGGGGCCGGAAATCCTCAAGCATGTGCGCGATACCCTGGAAAAAAGTGTCGCGTCACGCAAGATCAGTATTGAGCAGAGCAGTCATTTCATTGAACTGCTCGACCGCACCCTGGTGTCCTATACCTACATGGGGGAATAAGACAACCCGCCGTGAGGAACGAGAAGGTGTCTCTGCCGTGTGAGGAGTATTTTTTATCCCTATAAACAAAAAAGCCCGTATTACGCGGGCTTTTTTTATGGACGGTGCAGGGTTGTGACGGTCGCTGTTAACTCGCGGCTTTCTCCCGTTTTCTCTCGTTCATCACCTTGTAGGCGCACAGGGCGCCGCACATGGTACAGGCACCGTGACTTTCATCCACGCCCGACTCCTTGCGGATACGGCGGGCTTTGGCCGGGTCGATGGCGACCGAGAACTGTCCTTCCCAGTCGAGATTTTTGCGAAAGCGGGCCATGGCATTGTCTTTTTCTATCGCTCCCGGAATTTTTTTGACGATATCGGCAGCGTGGGCGGCAATGCGCACCGCCATGACACCTTCATGGACATCTTCAACCGTGGGTAAACGCAGATGTTCGCTGGGGGTGACGTAACAGAGAAAGTCGGCACCGGCAGCGCCGGCAACAGTACCACCGATGGCGGCAGTGATATGATCATAGCCGGGGGCAATATCGGTTACCAGCGGGCCAAGCACATAAAAGGGCGCACCGTGGCAAAGACGCTTCTGCAGCTTGATGTTGGCCTCAATCTGATCGAGGGGCACGTGACCGGGACCTTCGATCATGACCTGGATGCCGGCCTCCTGGGCGCGCTGGGTCAGTTCACCAAGAATAATCAGCTCCTGGACCTGGGCACGGTCGGTGGCGTCGGCCAGACAACCGGGGCGAAAACCGTCACCGAGGGACAGCACCGCATCATAGGGGCGTACCAGTTCGAGCAGCCGATCGTAGAATTCAAATAAGGGATTTTCGGCGTTGTTGTGGAGCATCCACTCAACGGTAAAGGACCCTCCGCGGGACACAACTTCAAGCAAACGTCCTTCACGTTCCATGCGGGCGACCGTGTCCCGGATAACGCCACAGTGGACAGTGATAAAATCGACGCCATCGTCCAGGTGTTTTTTGACCCCGTCAAAAATATCGTCAACTGTCATGTCGACGATCGGCTTGCCCTGACGCAGCACGGCATCACAGGCGGCCTGATAGAGGGGGACGCTGCCGATGCAGAGGTCGGTTTCGGCAATAATCGCAGCCCGGATGTCATCAATCGGGCCACCGGTTGAAAGATCCATCAGGGCATCTGCGCCGGCCGCAGCGGCCACCTTGGCCTTTTCCAGCTCTTTGTCAATACTGGTGTCGTCGCCACTGGTGCCGATGTTGGCGTTGGTTTTGGTACGCAATCCTTCACCGACAGCCAGGGGACGGGCGTTGAGGTGTTTGTTGTTGCGACAGATCACTGCCGTGCCGGCAGCGATCTTCTGCCGCAGAATTTCGGGGTCAATGTTTTCTGCGGCGGCGGCTTCGCGAACAAGATCGCTGATTTGACCTTGTCGTGCCATCTCCAGTTGAGTCATGAATATCGTCCTTGAAAGGGTAAAAAAAGCGCGACCACAATAAATGGGAAGTCGCGCTGTTTGGTTAACAGATGCAGTACAGGCACACCCAGGCAGTTTAATCCATCGGTGCCTTTTCATGCAAGAGTTGCATCGCCGCATGGAAGTGATTAATCGGTCCATGACCGTGGCCGATAGGAACAGCGTGCTCAATGGCAATACTGATAAAGCGTTTGGCCCGTTCAACGGCTTGCTTGAGGGGATAGCCCTGTGCCAGGAAGGTGGCAATGGCAGCAGCCAGGGAGCAACCGGTGCCGTGGGTGTTGGGACTGTCGATGCGCGGAGCGGTGATCAGATGTTCCTCTTCATCCAGCAGCAGCACATCGGTAGCATCCCCTTGCTCAAGGTGCCCCCCTTTAATCAGGACATTGCGGGCGCCGAGCATTTGCAGATTGCGACCGGCCTCGATCATTTCTTCGCTATTGCGGGGATTGATTCCGGTAATGGCGGCAACTTCCGGCAGGTTGGGGGTTAACAGGTAGGCCTGGGGTAATAACCGTGAAATTAGGCTGTCGAGGGCGACATCGTCAAGCAGGCTGGCGCCCCCTTTAGCCACCATGACCGGATCAACAACCGCCAGCAGTGCGCGTTCTTCGATGATTTGGGCAATGCGCCAGACACTCCCCCCCCAATTGAGCATGCCGGTTTTAATGGTATCGGTGCCGATATCATCAAGGACGGCATCAAGCTGCTGTTCGACAAAGTTGGTGTGAATACTGTAGACCTCTTTGACCCCAAGGGTGTTCTGCGCGGTCAGGGCGGTCAGTACGCTGGTAGCATAGCTGCCCAGCAGGGTGATGGTTTTGATGTCGGCCTGGATCCCGGCCCCGCCGCCGGAGTCGGACCCGGCAATGGTCATGACTTTGCCTTTAGGCAAGGGCAGATGACGGTTAAACAGCAGGGCGAATTCCCGTGCTGCACGTCCCGGATCATCATCGGCCATCACACCCGAAATAACCGCGATCGCATCGGCTCCGGCGTCGATAGCTGACGACGCGCGTTCAGGCGTCATGCCGCCAATGGCAACCAGCGGAATGAGCACCGCTTTACGCACCATGCTTAAGCTTTTGAGCCCAACCAGGGTAATATCTTTTTTCGTGCTGGTTGGAAAAACACTGCCAAAAGCGATATAGTCAGCGCCCTGGGCTTCAGCTTTAAGGGCTTCGTCAACACTATGGGTGGAAATGCCGATCAGTTTATTGCGGCCGATGATCTGGCGCGCCTGAACCACGGACATGTCATCCTGTCCAAGGTGGACCCCATCAGCATCGATATCGCGTGCCAGTTCAGGGAAATCATTGATGATCAACAGGGCCTGGTGTTCACGGCACAGGGTCTGCAATTGGGTGGCAATGGCACGGCGTTCGTTGACGTCGATATCTTTAGCGCGGTACTGGATAATGCGAGCACCACCGGTCAGGGCTTTTTTGACTTTGGTTAGGATGTAGCCGTCACGATTGTCGTCAGTAATCAGGTAGAGGCCGGAAATCATCGATAATATTCCTTTGCACCTGGCTTGCTGGGGGATGTTGCTAGGGCATGTTTTTTGTTATATGAAAAGAAGGTAGCTATGACACAATATGCAACACTAGCAGCTGTAAACCTTGGTGTCAATTAATCTGTTGCCGTGGTTTTTAACGGTGGATAAAAAAGGCTTTATACTCCGATGACTGGTCCAGCAAAAAACGCTACCGGTAATGGGTTGCCTGGTCGACAAAATCGGTCAGTTAACACGTTCGGCCGCCCGACCTGGGCCGATATTGATCTGCGGGCCCTGCACCATAACCTTGGCCAGATCGATAACTTGCTTCACCCGGGGCAGCGGGTGATGGCGGTGGTTAAAGCTGATGCCTATGGTCATGGTGCGGTGCCGGTCAGCAGGGAATTGGTCGGCGCCGGAATCAGCGATTTTGCAGTGGCCACTCTGGAGGAAGCCCAGGCACTGCGTTGTGCTGGAATTGACGCGAACCTGCTGGTTCTGGGTGGGTGCTTCCCCGGGCAGGAGGAGGGTTTTATCCGTGATGGATTGATGCCCGCCCTGCTTGATCTTGAAACCGCCGAGCGACTGAACGCCGCTGCGTCTTTGCGCCGGCAACAGATCAGGGTCCATCTTAAAATTGATAGCGGAATGGGGCGGGTCGGTTTCACCCCGGAGCAGTTGCAAGCAGCCCTGCCACGCTTGAAAAACATGCCGGGGCTGGTTGTTCAAGGGCTGATGTCGCACCTTGCCTGTGCCGATGAGCGTGACTCTGTGGTTTCAGTGGCGCAGCTACAACTCTTTAGCGACATGATTGCTCTGGTGCGGGCTAGCGGGATCAATCCGGTTGACTTTCATCTGTCTAACAGCGCCGGCATAGCCGGCCGGTATGGCCCTGAGTGTACCCTGGTTCGCCCGGGCATCATGCTCTACGGGGGCCTGCCGGGGGATGACTTTGCCCAGGACCTCGACCTGCGCCCGGTGATGCATTTGCGCAGCTGCGTCGCCCAGTTGCGCAAGCTGCCGGCCGGTAGCGGGATTTCCTACGGCCATCAATATCGTGCAACCGAGCCTATTCAGGTGGCGGTGTTGCCGATTGGTTATGCTGATGGTTATAACCGCTTGCTGAGCAATCGGGGGCAGGGTATTGTCCGTGGCTGTCTGGTGCCGGTGGTGGGGAGGGTCTGTATGGACTGGATTATGCTTGATGTGAGTACTGTCGCCGATGTCGCTATCGGTGATCCTGTCACCTTGCTGGGCAGTTCGCAGGGAATAACTATCAGCGGCGACGCTATGGCGGCACAACTGGGTACTATCTCCTATGAGGTTTTTTGCCGCATCAGCGCCAGGGTGCCACGCCGCTACCTGCCTTGCGCCTGAAATCGGTTGTCACTAAGCGTCCAACCATGTTAATAAATCGTCCTTTCTGCACTGAGCCTGGGTGCAGCTAACAGCGACACTTATGCTGCAGAACCCTTTTGCTGATATGAACGTTATTTCACCTTTACCCAATAGAACAACAGAGAAAGGAACCAGGATGGCTGTCATCAAGCGTGCACTTATATCGGTATCTGATAAGACCGGGGTTGTCGATCTGGCCCGAACCCTCAGTAGCGACTACGGGGTGGCGATCCTCTCTACCGGGGGCACTGCCGGTCTGCTGCGTGAAGCCCGGATTCCGGTGACAGATGTGTCTGAATATACCGGTTTTCCCGAAATGATGAACGGTCGGGTCAAGACCCTGCACCCCAAGGTTCATGGCGCGCTTCTCGGTTTGCGCGATCATCCCGAACATGTTGCTGCGATGCAGCAGCATGCCATTGAAGCGATCGATCTGGTGGTTGTCAATCTTTACCCTTTTGAAGCGACAGTAGCACGCCCGGACTGCCGTCTTGAGGATGCCATCGAAAATATCGATATCGGTGGCCCGAGTATGCTGCGCAGTGCCGCTAAAAATAACCGCTCAGTTACCGTTCTGGTTGACCCGGCAGATTACTCAACGGTGCTGGACGAGTTGAAGTCGCATGCTGGAGCGGTGTCTGAGCAGACAAATTTCCGTCTGGCCGCCAAGGCATATCAGCATACCGCGGCCTACGATGGTGCCATCTCCAACTGGCTTGGCCAGCGTACCAGTGGCGAGGTGACTGCCTTCCCGGTCAGTTTGACCCTCCAATATCAGCATAGTCAGGCAATGCGTTATGGCGAAAATCCCCATCAGAAGGCAGCCTTTTACGTCGAAAAGGGGTTCAGCGAAGCTTCCGTGGCGACGGCCAGACAGTTGCAGGGTAAAGAGCTCTCTTACAACAATATTGCTGATACCGACGCTGCCCTGGAGTGCGTCAAGCAGTTTGACGGCACCCCGGCCTGCGTTATTGTCAAGCATGCTAATCCTTGTGGGGTGGCAATTGGCGATAGCCTGCTGGAGGCCTATCGCAAGGCGTTTTCCACCGACCCGGAGTCAGCCTTCGGCGGTATTATTGCGGTGAATGGCGAGCTGGATGCCGAAACCGCAAAGGCTATTGTCGATAATCAGTTTGTTGAGGTGATTATCGCGCCGCAGGTT
The DNA here is from genome assembly GCF_014773365.1 of Pelovirga terrestris. Classification (GTDB taxonomy): domain Bacteria; phylum Desulfobacterota; class Desulfuromonadia; order Desulfuromonadales; family Geopsychrobacteraceae; genus Pelovirga; species Pelovirga terrestris. The sequence continues at coordinate 79,472 of NZ_JACWUN010000005.1, read as the reverse complement.
GCCGCAGGGGCGGTAACTGTTGTTGCTGCTAAAAAAAATGTCCGTCTGCTTGAGTGTGGCCAGTGGCCGGCAGACAGCCCCGCACGCGTTGACTGCAAAAAGGTGCATGGCGGTCTGCTGGTGCAGGACGCCGATGTGCAGCTCAGCACCGAACTGAAGGTGGTGACCCGCCGGCAGCCGACCGCGGAAGAGATGAGAAACCTCGACTTCGCCTGGCGGGTGGCTAAATATGTGAAGTCCAATGCCATCGTCTACGGTAAGGACGGCATGACCATCGGTGTGGGTGCCGGACAGATGAGCCGCGTGAATTCAGCGCGTATTGCAGCCATCAAGGCTGAGCACGCCGGTTTGAGCGTCAGTGGTTCGGCCATGGCTTCCGATGCCTTTTTCCCGTTCCGTGATGGGATCGATAATGCCGCTGCCGTTGGTGTGACAGCGGTGATTCAGCCCGGTGGGTCCATCCGCGATGAAGAGGTGATCGCCGCTGCCGACGAACACGGCATAGCGATGGTGTTTACCGGGATGCGCCATTTTCGCCACTAGCAGAGGGGCGATTCGCCAATCACCCCTTGGGCTGCAGATAGATTGTCGCTCCGCGGGCATAGCTGAAAGGAAGAAAAAACCATGAACATTCTGGTCGTCGGTGGTGGCGGGCGTGAGCACGCCCTGGTCTGGAAGATTGCCCAGTCTCCTCTGGTTGAGAAGATCTACTGTGCGCCTGGTAATCCCGGTATCGCCCAGTTGGCCGACTGCGTTCATATCGATGCCGATGATATTGAGGGCCTGTGTGAGTTTGCCCAAGCCGAGCAGATTGATCTCACCGTTGTCGGCCCCGAGATTCCTCTGACCCTAGGAATTGTCGATCATTTTCAGGCCGCCGGACTGGCAATTTTTGGTCCTACCCAAAAAGCTGCGCAGATTGAGGGGAGCAAGCGGTTTTCCAAGGAGTTGATGGAGCGGTACCAGATCCCCACGGCAGCCTATCGCAGTTTTACTGATCATGGCGAAGCGGTCGCTTATGTCAAAGCCCAAGGGACGCCGATTGTCATCAAGGCCAATGGCCTGGCGGCGGGCAAGGGGGTGGTCGTTGCCATGGACGAAGAACAGGCCCTGGCTGCCCTGGATGATATGATGTTGGGGCAAGTTTTCGGTGATGCCGGTAGGTGCATTGTCATTGAAGAGTTTATGGCCGGTGAAGAAGCCTCTTTTTTTGCTTTTACCGATGGTACGTCGATCCTGCCCCTGGCATCATCCCAGGACCACAAACGAGTCTATGATCAGGATCAGGGCCCCAATACCGGTGGCATGGGAGCCTATTCTCCGGCACCGGTGGTTACCGCCGAGCTCCATCAGGAGATTGTTGATACGATTGTCCGGCCGACGATTGTCGGAATGGCCAACGATGGTTGCCCTTACAGCGGGATTCTTTACGTCGGCTTGATGATCAAGGATGGTAGGCCACGAGTGGTGGAGTACAACGCTCGTTTTGGTGATCCTGAAGCACAGCCGCTGCTGATGCGCATGAAGTCTGATATGGTGCCGATACTCAAAGCCTGTGCCATGGGTGAACTCAGCGACCAAACAATCGAGTGGCATGACAAAGCGGCGGTTTGTGTGGTGATGGCCAGTGGTGGGTACCCGGCTGACTATGCCAAGGGGTTGCCCCTTACTGGTCTCGAGGACGCTGCAGCCCTGGAAGATGTTATGGTCTTTCATGCCGGCACCGCTCTGGAACAGGGGAAAATTGTCAATCGTGGTGGCCGGGTATTAGGGGTTACCGGTTTGGGATCCACCGTCGCCGAGGCGATCAGTAACGCCTATCGGGCGGTGGAAAAAATTCATTGGGACAAGGTTCATTATCGCCGGGATATTGGTGCCCGGGCGTTGCAGCATGCAGCGAGTGCAGGAGAAAAGAAATGAATGATAACAAACCGTTAGTTGGGATTCTGATGGGCAGCGACAATGACTATGAGGTGATGGCAGAGACCGGACGGGCGCTCAAGCAATTTGATATCCCCTTTGAGATGATTGTTTCGAGTGCCCATCGTACCCCTGAACGAACCGCCGACTATGTGCGTAGCGCACGTGAGCGTGGCCTCCGGGTCCTGATCGCCGGTGCCGGGGCTGCCGCTCACCTGGCCGGTGTGGTCGCTGCAGAAACCACTTTGCCGGTGATCGCGGTGCCGATTGACGCCACCTCGTTGCGCGGTCTTGACGCTTTGCTGGCGATGGTTCAGATGCCGGCTGGTATTCCAGTGGCTACCATGGCAATAGGCCCTGCCGGCGCCCGCAACGCCGGATTGTTTGCTGTGCGCATGCTGGCGACCACGGATTCCCGTCTGGAGCACAAACTGGATGAGTTCAGGCAGGAAATGGCTGACGGTGTTGTTAGGAAATCTGAAAAATTGCAGGAAAGGTTGCAGGCAGACGGCCTCGATTAGTGGACACTGTATACAATTTTGTTGACATTTAAGGGATGTCGTACTAATTTAACGACTCCCAGTTTTTTTGTCATTGGTAATTAATCTTTTGTCAGGAGGAGTAAAAAATGAAGAAGCTTGTTGTATTGCTGGCTGTGTTTGCTGTCGTTGGTATTGCCATGTATGCCATTGCTGCACCGGATCAAGTTGTATTTGAAGCCAAGAATGGCAATGTCACTTTTGAACATGCCAAGCATGCTGGTGCCGATTGCATCACCTGTCACCATGAAGGTTCCAACGATGCTTCCTGCCGCAGCTGTCACGATGGCACCGCCGCTTCCTCAACCAAGGCACCTCGCGGTGAGTTCCACACCTTCTGTATCGACTGTCACAAAGGGGCCGGCATGAAGGGGACCTGTAACGAGTGTCACAAGCGCTAAAAAACTGTTAATCCGGTTTTAACAGCTAAAAAATGAATGATAACGAACGCCAGCCCGGTTGAACCGGGGTGGCGTTCGTTGTTTTTGCTTGATGCGCAACAACGATTCATCTGCTGTATTATCCCGCCGCTGAATAGGCCCTGTGTAGGTGTCCATGAGCAACAGCGAAACCCTTGATCAATTGATGCCTGGAAATCTGCAGCTCTGGCAGGCAAAAGAAGGTCATCGCTACTCCATCGATGCGGTTCTGTTGGCGCGTTTTGTTCGCCTGGGAACCTGTCGGCAACTTGCTGATCTGGGTACGGGAAACGCCGTATTACCATTATTACTGGCGTCGTTGACGGGAGACGCTCATATTTGTGGTTTTGAACTGCAGCAGGAAATGGTCGCGCGGGCCCGGCGCAATGTCGAGTTGAATGGTCTGGCTGAACGCATCAGCATTTGTGCCACGGATATCCGTAATATCAGGGACATATGGGAGCCGGGAGCGATGGATCTGGTTGTCAGTAACCCTCCTTACCGGGCGCCAATCAGTGGCCGTGTTGCACCCAACGATGAGCGGGCTCATGCCCGTCACGAATTGGCCGGGACGATTGATGACTTTGCTCTGGCAGCGGCCTGGTTACTGAAAAACGGTGGTCGTTTTGCGGTAGTGTATCTGGTCGAGCGTCTTAATCAACTGTTTATTGCCATGACTCGGGCAGGGTTAGAGCCCAAGCGCCTGAGAATGATTCATGCGACAGCCCACAGCGCTGCCAGGCTGGTTCTGGTTGAGGGGATTAAGGGCGGGCGGCCCGGACTGCAGGTTGAGAAACCACTGGTTCTTTATGAGAGCTGTCAGGCCGAACGGCGCTATACCGAAGAGGTTGAGCAGATGTATGGTAATGACGGGGCGGAAGGTCAGCGATCGTGTTTTTTGTGAAGTTTTGCCTGCAGGCTGAAAAATCTGCGTAGTTCTCCTTGCAATTCCGGATTCTCAATGTTCTTGACCAGGTGATCAATGTGAGAACGCTCTGCCGCACTAAGCTTGATATCCTCGAGGGGTGGTGCTTTTTGTGGTGCTGTCCTGGGTTGACCGGTGGTTGGGGGGTGTCCGGTTTTGCGCAGGTAGAGTTCAGTAATGCCGGCCTTTGGTATCTGCTGCTGGATCTTGGCAAGGATCTGGGTTTTCATCATTTGTAACTGCTGCATCCAGACCGGATGATCGACCGCTATTTCCAAAACCCCTTTGCGTAAGCGTAACGGCCTTGCCCGTGCGGCTATTTGACGACCGACAATCTTATCCCATACCAGCCACGCCTGGTGACGAGTAATCTGCTCTCCAAGGCCCGGTTTGGCAAGTATTTCCTTGAGCAGGGCATTAACGCTTTGGGCTTGTTGAAGCCGAGGGCGCTTGCTGCTTGTCATGAATGTGCCCGTCGGTACGTCCAGCCGCCGAGAAGTTGACCGATAAATGCGCAGACCAGAGTGACAGGGATCCAGTGCCAGCTGAATCCATAAAATTGACGGACAACCACCAATAAAGGGATGGAGGCATGGATGTAGATGATCCAGCGCAGAGAATACTTAATTGCGGATTCGCGCAGATAGCCCAGGGGGAGGTTGCTGGCGAATGCAATGCAAAGAAGTATGATCAGTGGTAGCGTCTGGTGGTCCGGTAGCAAAAGTACTCCCTCTGAGATCTTTTGTGCATAGATATGCTCAAATTTACTGCACGCTTCAGGGTGTTGTCAATTGATCAAGGAGGGCGGTCAATTGCTTCTTGCACCGCCGTGACAATCATGGCACTATGCGCGACCGGATGGGGGGTGTCAATCATCAATTTAAAGGGGTACCGTGGTTAAGGAAGGTGATTGGGTTGCAGTTTTTCATTCGGTTCACCGGGTGCTTAAGGCTGAGCAGGTATTAAAGGAAGCAGGAATCGCGTTCACCCTGATTCCGGCTCCACGACAATTCAGCGCAGATTGTGGCCTGGCTTTGTGTTTTGCCCCGGATGTGCACGCGCGTATCAGCGCAACCCTTGAGGGCGCCGGCGTTAGTATCGCCGAACTCTGGGCGATGCAAGCAGGCAAGTATGTGCGGATTGTCTAAGTCCTCCTGTGGTCAGAGTTTTGTCTTGACAAGTGGGTGGGATAAATTTTACTTTAACTCTTTTGTGAGTTGAAACGATAGGCTATATGTTTGATAATCTCTCTGACAAGCTTGATGCGGTTTTTAAAAAACTGCGTGGCCACGGGCGGTTAACTGAAAAGCAGATCAAGGAAACCATGCGGGAAATTCGCCTGGTTTTACTTGAGGCTGATGTTAATTTCCGGGTTGTCAGGGATTTCGTTGCGACGGTTAGTGACCGCGCAGTTGGGCAGGATGTCCTCAAAAGTCTGACCCCGGCGCAACAGGTGATAAAAATTGTGCGGGAAGAGCTGGCGCGCCTGATGGGCGACGGGGAAGATAACTCCCTGAAATTGGCCGCCAAGCCCCCCGTTTCATTGATGCTCTGTGGTTTGCAGGGGGCTGGTAAAACCACCAGTTGTGGCAAGCTGGCCCTCAAGCTGCGGCGCGATAAGCGCAATCCGTTGCTGGTGCCGGCTGACGTTTACCGCCCGGCAGCAATTGAGCAGTTGAAAACCCTGGGACGACAGTTGGGGATCGAGGTTTTTGACTCGACGATCAACGACAAGCCGGTTGATATCTGTAGCCGTGCCCGCCGTTACGCAGAGCTTAACGGCTTTGACACGATTATTTTCGACACCGCCGGTCGCCTGCACATCGATACCGAGTTGATGGGTGAGCTCAAAGGGATTGTCCAGGCGGTTGCGCCGCAGGAAATCCTGTTTGTCGCTGACGCCATGACCGGTCAGGATGCGGTCACGGTGGCGGCGAGCTTTAATGAGCAGTTGCCGCTGACAGGGGTTATCCTTACCAAGATGGATGGCGATGCCCGCGGTGGTGCGGCTCTGTCCATCAGGGCGGTCACCGGCAAGCCGGTCAAGCTGGTCGGGATGGGAGAAAAGCTCGACGCCCTTGAGGTTTTTCATGCCGACCGTATGGCCCAGCGCATCCTCGGCATGGGGGATGTCTTAAGCCTGATCGAAAAAGCCCAGGCAGCTGTCGAGGCGGATGACGCCGCGGCGATGGAAGCCAGGTTGCGCAAAGATGGTTTCACCCTTGAGACCTTCCTTGAGCAGATGCAGATGGTCAAAAAAATGGGGTCGATGGACTCCCTGCTGAAGATGATTCCCGGCGCCGGTAAAATGATGAAGCAGGCTCCGGGGATGCAGTTGCCGGAAAAGGAAATCCAGAAGATCGAGGCAATTATCCGCTCGATGACGGCCCGCGAACGGATGGATCATCGGATTTTGAATGGTTCACGCCGACTGCGCATCGCTAAGGGTAGTGGCACCCGGGTGCAGGATGTCAATCAGTTGTTAAAGCGTTTTGTTGAAGCACAGAAGATGATGAAAAAGATGCAGAAAATGGGTCCCAAGGGGCTCAAGGGAATGCTTGGTCGTGGCGGCCAGCTTCCATTTTAAATAGTTTATCTACCGCCAATAATTCATGTGAAACCCCAGGAGGACAGACAGCATGGCAGTAAAAATCAGGCTCGCCCGCGGTGGCGCCAAGAAAAAACCAGTTTATCGGGTTGTTGTAGCCGATGAGCGTTTCCCACGGGACGGCCGGTTTATTGAAGCATTAGGGCAGTATAACCCGCGCCTGGAGAATTCTCTGGTTGACTTCAAGGATGATCGTGCCCTTGAGTGGTTGCAAAAGGGTGCTCAGCCGACCGATACAGTGCGCAGGTTGTTGCGTCTTTCCGGGGTCTGGGCTAAGTTCAAGGGTCAGTCAGCGGCGCAAGCCTGATCACGTCTGCCGATACTGATGGTGGAGTGGCATGCTGACTGGTTCAGGACATCAACAGGGTGATTACGCGGCTCTGATCCATGTTGCCGACGTTGTCGGCACTCATGGCCTGCGTGGTGACCTCAAAGTGCGCTGCCACTCAGGTGATCCGGATGTGCTGTTGGCGCTAGCCGAGATTGCGCTGGAAACACCCGGTCATGGTCTTGTTGTTGCTCAGGTTATTCGTCAGACCCCGCACAAGGGGGTCGTGTTGTTGCGGTTGAAGGGCTATGAAGCTATTGCCCTGGCCGAGCCGTTGGTCGGTAGCAAGGTAAAGATTCCGGAGTCAGCTCTGCCGGAGCTGGACGAGGATGAATATTACTGGGATGAACTGGTGGGGTTGCAAGTCATTGACCGGCACTATGGTGACCTTGGACGCCTCGTCAGAATGTTTACCACCGCTGCTCATGACACCTATGTGGTTGAGGGTGGGTACGGCGAAGTCCTGATCCCGGCAGTAAAAGAATTTATTGTGGAGATAGACCTTAAGCAGAACAGTATCGAGGTCGACCTGCCCGCCGGGCTGGTGCCGGAACCAGAATGATTTTTCATGTTGTTACCCTGTTTCCGGAAATGCTCGAGGCGCCCCTGCGTGAGAGCATCCTTGGTCGTGCTATCAAACAGGGATTGATTGAGGTTGAAACCCACAACCTGCGCCACTGGGCCGAAGGCAAGCATCTTTCCTGCGATGATGCTCCCTATGGCGGTGGCGACGGGATGGTGCTTAAACCCGAGCCCCTGTGTCGCGCGGTGACAGCACTCAAGCAGCGTACCCCTGCCGCTCGGGTGCTGCTAATGTCTCCCCAGGGAGTCCCTTTTGATCAGCACCATGCTCAGCGCCTGGCGACTGCAGAGGGGCTCATCTTTCTGTGTGGACGTTATGCCGGGTTCGATGAACGGGTTCGTACTACGCTGGTGGATGAAGAATTTTCCATTGGTGACTTTGTGTTGACCGGTGGTGAATTGCCGGCGCTGGTGATGATAGATGCCATCGCCCGACATCTGCCTGGGGTTCTGGGCTCGGCGGACAGCGTCACAAGCGATTCTTTCTCCGATGGCCTGCTGGAATATCCCCAGTATACCAGACCACCGATATTTAACGGTGTTGCTGTGCCGGAGGTATTGCTTTCAGGTGATCACGGTCGGATCGACGCCTGGCGTCGCGAACAGCAGTTGTTGCGCACCTTGCAGCGCCGCCCCGATTTGCTGGAAAAGGCCGACCTTAGTGGTGATGATCGCCGTATTCTCGAGGAGCTGCGTGGCGTCACTGACGGGTCTTAATAAACAAATACGGTCGAAAGACAAGGATAGAATCATTTTTTTCAGGAGGATAAGGCATGAACATCATCGATAGATTAGAGCAAGAACAACTCCGTAAGGACGTCCCCCATTTTAAGGCAGGTGATACCCTCAAGGTTCACGTTAAAATCACTGAGGGGGACAAACAGCGGATTCAGGTTTTTGAGGGTATCTGCATCAAGCGGGTCAACAGCGGTCTTGGTTCGTCCTATACCGTGCGTAAGATCTCGGGCACGGTCGGCGTTGAAAGAATCTTCCCGCTCCATTCACCGAGTATTGAAAGAGTCGATCTGGTGCGGGTTGGCAAGGTTCGTCGCGCCAAATTGTACTATCTGCGCAACCTGCGCGGTAAGGCTGCCCGGATTGCGGAAAAGCGCACCGCTTAATCCCTCCTCAACCGAACGAGAAGCCCTCAGTATTCAAAGCTGGGGGCTTTTTTAATGAAGGTGGCGACAGCATGACACCTTTACCTTTGTTCGACGCCCCACCGCCCACGTTTCTGGAATTCGAGGAGCAGGCGCGGCAACGCGGTTTTCAATCCGTAGCCGGGATTGATGAAGCCGGGCGTGGACCTCTGGCCGGTCCGGTGGTTGCAGCCGCAGTCATTCTGCCTGAATATTTTTCCCTGCCCGGTTTGACCGATTCCAAAAAACTCAGTGAACGCCGGCGCCAGATCCTTTATCCGGAAATCTGCCAACAGGCACGAGCCGTCGGTATTGGTGTCGCATCAACCCGGGAAATTGATCGTCTGAACATTCTCCAGGCGACATTGCTGGCCATGACTCGTGCGATTGGCCGCCTGGCTCAGGATCCTGATCACTTGTTGATTGATGGCATTACTGCCGTTCCCTTGAACCTTTCACAACAATGTATCAAACAAGGAGACAGTCGCTCCCTTTCTATTGCCGCGGCCTCAGTCGTTGCCAAGGTGATTCGTGACCGGATCATGCTCAGATACCATCGCCAGTTGCCTGCTTACGGTTTTGCTACCCATAAGGGTTACGGAACGCTGCAACACCGGGCCGCTATTGCTGAGATCGGACCGTCCGCTCTTCATCGTAAAACCTTCGCTGGCGTCAAGGAACACCTCAGGTGACTGAGAACCGCCTCGCTCTGGGAGCCTATGGTGAAGAGATGGCCGCTGCCTATTTGCGTGAACAGGGCTATACTTTGCTGGAGCGAAATTTTCGCTGTCCTCTGGGGGAAATTGATATCATTGCAAAGAAACATCACGACCTGATTTTTGTCGAGGTGAAAACCCGGCGCAGTACCCTGTTTGGATTGCCGCAGGATGCGGTTGGAGCACATAAACAACGTCAGTTGATTCGCAGTGCCCAGTGGTACCTTAAGCGGCCGGGGGGTTCACGCCATCATCCGCGCTTTGATGTGATTGCGATTCTGGTGCGTCCAGGGCAGATGCCGGAAATTAATCATATCCAGAATGCCTTTACCCTCGCCGGCTGATGATTTTATTCGCTAAGGAGATGTCGTCAATGACCAACAAAGCAACCGCTACGGCAATTGATCCCATCCCGTATGGCCTCGTTCGCGTTGCTGCGGCAACGCCGCAACTCCATCTGGCTGATCCTGATGCAAACCTTGGTGAAATCTGCAACCTGGCCCAACGGGCTGCTGAACAATCTTGTTCTCTGGTGGTTTTTCCTGAGCTTTGCCTGACCGGTTACAGTTGTGGGGATCTGTTTTTTCAGGAGCTGTTACAACGGCGGGTAGTTGAGGTGCTATTTGCCCTGGGAAAATGGACGACAACCACCGATATCGCCATTGTGGTCGGATTGCCCCTGGCGGTTGCGGGGCGATTGTTTAATTGTGCTGCGCTGATCAGCGCCGGCATCGTTCATGGTCTGGTGCCCAAGACCCATTTGCCTAATACCGGTGAGTTTTACGAGCAACGCTGGTTCTCTTCGGCGCGCGATGCCAATTGGTCAACCGTCACCCTGCGGGGTGTTGATATCCCCTTTGGTACTGATCTGCTGTTTGCTGCGGCGGATGATCCGCAGATGATGATCGGTATCGAGCTGTGCGAAGATCTGTGGGCGGTACAGCCTCCCAGCGGCTCTCAGGCCCTGGCCGGGGCCAGTTTGCTGTTGAACCTCTCAGCGAGCCCAGAAATTCTTGGTAAATTTGAGTATCGCCGTAACCTGGTGGCCTCACAGTCGGCGCGGTGTCTGGCCGCCTATGTCTACGCCGGTTCCGGACCGGGGGAGTCAAGCACCGATCTGGTTTTCCCCGGACACTCCCTGATCGCTGAAAATGGCCAGATATTTGCCGAAACCGAGCGCTTTTCCTTTGAAAGTCAGCTGGCGGTTGCCGATCTTGATGTTGCCCGACTGCAAAGTGAGCGTCAGCGCAATCGTCCCTTTGCTGAAAGTGCTCCTGAAGGTCCCTCCCGGGTGATATCCGTTCCCTTGCATCGACATCCCATCTCCGGGCTGTTACGACCATTGGCACGAACGCCCTTCGTTCCGCCCGACCTTGCCGAGCGCAGGGAACGTTGTCACGAAATTTTTCAGATCCAGACCGGCGGGTTGGTCAGGCGCCTGCGTCATACCGGATCCAGAGCCGTTGTCATCGGCATATCCGGCGGCCTTGATTCCACCCTGGCGCTGTTGGTGACGGTCAAAACCTTTGACCTCGCCGGGTTACCGCGGACCGGGATTGTCGCCGTCACCATGCCCGGCTTTGGCACCACCAGCCGGACCCGATCAAATGCGCAACGGCTTGCCGAAGAGTTGGGCGTGACGCTACGGGTGATCCCCATTGATGCCGCCGTTGAGCAGCATTTTCGTGATATCGGTCATGATCCCAAGGTTCACGACGTGACCTACGAAAACAGTCAGGCGCGCGAGCGTACCCAGATTCTGATGGATATTGCCAACCAGGTTTCCGGCCTGGTCATCGGCACCGGCGATCTGTCGGAATTGGCTCTGGGGTGGTGTACCTACAATGGTGATCATATGTCCATGTACGCGGTCAACGGCGGGGTGCCGAAAACCCTGGTACGTTATCTGGTGCAATGGTGCGCCGATGAGGAGTTCAGTGGTGAGACGTCGACCGTGTTGGGTGATGTTTGCGCTACCCCCATTTCCCCCGAGTTGTTGCCCCCGAGCGCTGATGGTGAAATTGAGCAGTTGACGGAGCAGGTGATTGGCCCCTACCTGGTGCACGATTTTTTTCTTTACCAGGTGGTCAGGATGCACTTTTCGCCGCAGAAGGTGCTGATGTTGGCCGAGCAGGCTTTCGTTGAAGAATATTCGCGTTCCCAATTGATCGACTGGTTAAAACAGTTTTATCGGCGCTTTTTTAGTCAGCAGTTCAAACGTTCCTGTCTGCCCGATGGTCCCAAGGTCGGTACTGTTGCCCTGTCACCGCGCGGGGACTGGCGCATGCCGAGCGATGCAGCGGCAGCTTTGTGGCTTGCTCAACTGGAGCAGCTACAGTGACAGGTATCCTCTATGTCGTGGCTACACCGATCGGCAATCTTGAGGACATGACCTATCGGGCGGTGCGGGTTCTGGGTGAAGTCGCCCTGATTGCTGCTGAGGATACCCGCCACAGTCGCAAATTGCTGAACCACTACGGAATCAGCACGCGGCTGATTTCATATCATGATCACAATGAAAAAGGGCGTTCCGAGCAACTTCTGGTGCGTCTGCAAGGTGGCGAGAACATTGCTCTGATCAGCGATGCTGGAACCCCCTGCATTGCCGATCCCGGTTATCAATTGGTACAGCGCTGTCATCATGAGGACGTTCCGGTCGTTGCCATACCCGGCCCCTCTGCGGTCATCGCCGGCTTGTCGATTGCCGGATTGCCGACGGAAGGATTTCGTTTTCTCGGATTTCTGCCGGCCAAAACCCAGGCCAGACGCACTATGTTGCAACGCTGTCGTGATGAAACGGCAACCCAGGTCATGTATGAAGCACCCCACCGTTTGCTGGCAACCCTGGCTGATATTGTTGACATCTGTGGCAGTGACTGTCGGGTTGCTATTGCCCGTGAATTGACCAAGCGCCATGAAGAACTGTTTGCCGGCATGGCAGCAGAAGCACTGAGCAGTTTTTCCGAACGGGACAGCATCAAGGGCGAGTTGGTTATCATGCTGGGGCCAGCTCCCCCGCTGGCACCGGCGATGACGATAAGCGAGCAGTTACTCCACCTGCGCCAGACCACCAGGTTAAGCTGGAAAGAAATCGTCAAGCAGGTTGCGCGCGATCAGGGAGTCGCCGGCAGCGAGGTGTATCGGGAGTCGCTGGCGTTGCGGAAGAAGGACTGATGGCTATGTTGACTGTGCGAAATCTTCCCGATGAAGTATATCGTCAGATTTTGTTAATCAGCGGTATCAGTAGCTGATAATCCCCATAGGTCAGAGAGGTCTGCCAGTTCCCGGAGATCATGCCGAAAGTGACTCCTCCGGCATAGATCCCCATGGCGAGTAACGGGAACACCCATAGTGGCAGGGGCTTCTTCAGTCGTGGCAGCGACATGGCCAGGGCGTTTGTCGGACAGCTTTCGACGCAGCTGACACAACCGATACATTCCGGACTGTGGATGGTTTTTTTTTGGTGTACCGGTAAGGATGAGGGGCAATGCCGGGCGCATTTAGCGCAATTGTTACATTGAGCCTCATCCCGCCTGATTTTCATCGGACTGACTATGCTGAGTAGCCCGAGAAGGGCACCGTAAGGACAGAGATAGCGGCACCAGAAATTTTTATAAAGCAGTGACAAAGCGCACAGAACGAGGATAACAGCTGCAGCAGTGATGGACATCTGTTTGAAAAAATAAAGCATCTTGATATCACTGGTGGCCCAGTACGGGGCTCGCATAAAGCCGCTGATGGCCTGGGCCGGCATGTCGTAGAGGATGGTTTTGGCGAAAAAGAAAAATAACAGGTATTTGAGTCCGCGCAAAGGAATATCCAGCCAGCTTAAGAGCTGAAAATTCCGCCCCAAAAAGCGTTGTCCGGCTTTCCACAGGCCCTCCGACAGGGTGCCGACCGGACACAACCAGGAACAGAATGATTTTTTTGCCAACAGACTCATCGCCATGAAGGTAATAAAGAGAACCAGTGCCGCGGGATGAATCGTATCGATGATGCCGTTCATCACCCAATGTTTCAGGCTCATTAACGCCCCGATCGGCAGGAAACCCTCAACTCCCGGGGGGCGGGAGACAAAAGGAGTTGCCCCAGCTGTTTCAAAATGGCGGACAAATATCCCCAAGCGGATACCGAGGTACAATATCCAAAGGAAAAACCCCCACTGGATGATGTTTCGCCAGGTGTTAACTCGGCGCAGATTAAGCAGATGATTCATGGTGAATCCTTTCCTGCGAAAGCAAGCTCAGCGATTTATGCCCGAATCTCAAAGCTGTTGAATACCCCGCCAGAATCAAGCCATTCAATATGAACATGTTCAACCTGCGCCAGCTTCGGCCCCTGATGACACCAGTCGATGATCGCATTGACGATCTTTTCATCCCCCTGAAAAACGGCTTCGACGCTACCGTCGGGGCAGTTGCGACACCAGCCGGTGACACCCAGTTCGGCAGCTTGTTCCCTGGTACTCTGACGAAACCAGACCCCCTGTACCCGTCCGCTGATCCGTACTTTTGCGCTGATGCTGGTCATGGGTTTTCTCCTGCTGCAATCAGCTCAAGAAACTCATCCTCGCTTAACACGGTAACACCTAAGCTCCTGGCCTTGTCCAGCTTGCTGCCGGCGCCGGGTCCGGCCACGACGTAGTCGGTCTTGCTGCTGACCGAGCCGCTGGCCCGCCCCCCCTGTTGCACCACCAGCTCTTCACCCTGTTTGCGGGTGAAGCGTTCCAGGCTGCCGGTAAGGACGATGGTTTTTCCTTCCAGCCGCTTTCCGGTGGGTTGCCGGTCCTCGGCGGGTGGAGCGATACCCAGCTCAGTTAAATCGGAGAGTAACGCACGGTTTTTGTTGGCGGCAAAAAAATTGACAATGCTGCCGGCAACCTGGGGGCCGATTTCATGGATAGCGATCAGGGTGTCGTAGGAAGCACCGGCGAGCCGGTCAAGGTTGCCGAATTGTTGCGCCAGCAGACGTGCCGTGTGACTGCCGACATGGCGGATCCCCAGGGCGTAGATCAGGTTGGCCAGAGGGCGGTTTTTGCTGTTCTCAATCGCCGTCAGCAGATTGTCAGCGAGTTTGTCCCCCATCCGTTCAAACTGGAAGAGATCTTCTTTTTTCAAGCGGTACAGGTCGGCAATGGTGGTAACCAGTTGCAGGCGCAACAACTGGTCGATATAACGATCCCCCATTCCCTGAATATCCATGCCGCCCCGCGAGCAGAAGTGTTTGAGGGATTCCTTCAGTCGCGCCGGACAATCGATGCCCTGACAGCGTGGTACCACCTCATCATCTTCCTGAACCAGGGGGGAGTTGCAGACCGGGCAGTGGGATGGTCGTGGTATGACCTGCTCAGCACCTGTGCGTTTTTCTTTGATCACCCGTACGACCGCCGGAATAACGTCCCCGGCTCGTTCAACAATAACCGTGTCGCCAATATGGGCATCAAGACGCTCAATTTCGTCCCAGTTGTGCAGGCTGGCGCTGGCAACCTTCACCCCGCCGACATTGACCGGAGTGAGGCCGGCAACCGGGGTGACCGCACCGGTACGACCTACCTGCAGACGCACAGATTCAAGGACGGTCTCGGCCTGCCGTGGGGGGAATTTGCAGGCGATGGCCCAGCGTGGGGTACGGCTTTTCACGCCAAGCTCCTCCTGCAGATCACGGTGGTTGACCTTGACCACCATGCCGTCAATTTCGTACTCAAGTTCCTCGCGGCGTTCAAGCAGCTGCTGGTAGCGCTGGATTACCGCGTGGATGTTTGTAACGCAGCGGGTTTCGGCAAGGTTGACCTGCAGCCCCCAGCGGCTTAGATCGTCAAGCAGTTGCTGATGGGTTTGGGGTGCCTGGCTGGTCAAGGTGCCGATGCCATAACAGCTGATTTGTAGCGGTCGTGCTGCCGTCAGGCGCGGGTCGAGCTGGCGCAGGCTGCCGGCGGCCAGATTGCGGGGATTGGCAAAAGGCGTTTCTCCTGCGTCGCGGCGCAACTGATTGAGCTGGCGAAAATCTGCAAGGTCGATATAGATTTCACCTCGCACCTCAACCCGATCAGGAAAATCGTTCTGCAATTGTAACGGAACGCTTCTGATGGTGCGGACATTCTGCGTGATGTCTTCACCGGTCGTGCCGTCGCCCCGGGTTGCGGCGCGGATCAATGTGCCGTTGTCGTAGGTCAGGGCCACAGCCACCCCATCCAGTTTGGGCTCGCACAGATACTCGATGTCTGCCGAGGTGGCTAAAAAGCGTTTGATCCGCTCATCAAAAGCGATCAGATCGTCATGGTTAAAGGCATTTTCCAGTGATAACATGGGTTCGCTGTGAATGGCGGGAACAAATTTTTCCAAGGGGGCGCTACCGACCCGTTGAGATGGTGATGTCGGGGCAATAAGTTCCGGGTATTGTCGTTCCAGTTGCAGCAGCCGTTGCATCAGCTGGTCGTATTCGGCATCACTTATTTCCGGCGCATCCAGGGTGTGGTAACGGTAATTGTGAAAGTGCAGCTGTTCACACAGGTGCCTATGATGTTCACGAATCTGGTCAGTAAGGGTGGAGGTCATGATTTTATCCTTGTAAATAGTCCCCGGATGTTGTTATTTCATCCATATCATGCGGATTCAACACAACTAATGCAAGAACTTCTCCTGTTCTAAGGAGCTGGGTAACGGTGCAATGCAAAGACTGAGGATACCTTTCAATGGATGAAACAACCTGGCGCATTCTGGCGCTGTTTTTTCTGTTGCTGCTGTCCGGCTTTTTTTCCGGTTCCGAAACCGCTTTTACCTCCCTCGATCGCTTACGGCTACGGTTGTTGCAGCAAAAGCAGCATCCGGGTGCAGATAAGCTGGCTGGACTCGTCGATAACCCTGATCGTACCTTAAGTGGTGTGTTGATTGGCAATAATCTGGTTAACATTGCCACGTCGGTTATTGCTGCCGGATTGTTTGTCAGTCTTTTCGGTGAGCAGGGGGAGTGGTTGACTGTCCTGATTCTGACCCCAATTTTGCTGATTTTTTCCGAGGTCTGCCCTAAAACGTTGGCGGCCCAGTATCCGGAACGATTTTCCTTTATCGTGTTGCGACCGATGCGGGGGTTTCTGTTTGTTATGGCTCCGGTTATTCGGGTGGTCGCAGGTACTTCAAGGCTGTTGACCGGTTTTTTGCGCAAGCACCAGGCCGAAGGGCTACAGGTTTCAGAGGATGGCATCAAGGCCTTGATTGAGGCGGGTGAAGAGTCGGGTGTGGTTGCCGCTGAGCAGCGGCGGATGCTGCACGGAGTTTTCGAACTGACCGAAACCCGGGTGCGCGATGTCATGATTCCGCGCACAGAAGTTGTTGGGATCGATGCAACGGCATCGTTTGAAGAGGTCCTGGAGGTGGTACGGCAGGCCCGGCATTCCCGTTTCCCTGTGTATCACGAAAATCTCGACAATATTGTCGGGGTGCTGCATTCGAAAAATGTTCTGGCCTATAGTCAGAATCCAGCTGATTTTTCCTTCGAGAGTGCCTGTCGCAAGCCCTACTATGTCCCGGAGTCAAAACGCATTGGCGTGCTGTTGCAGAATTTTCTGAAAATGCGCGAACATCTGGCCATCGTTGTTGACGAATATGGCGGCATGGAGGGGATCGTCACCCTTGAGGATGTGGTGGAAGAGGTCATTGGCGACATCAATGATGAATACGACATTGCCGAAGTTGAATTCAGAGAATTGGCCCCGGGCCATTACCTGATTGATGCCGCCATGCCTTTGCGTGAAGTCAATAAACGTCTGGGTCTGGAACTTCCCGAGGAGCAGGTCACTACCCTGGCTGGTCATATTTTTCAACTCAGTGGCAGCATTCCCAGCGAAGGTGACACCTTTGATGAGGGAGGGATCCGCTTTCGCGTCAGGCGGATGGAAGAAAGAAGAATAGAAGAAATTGAAATTTTTCTTGTGTCGCCATTAGAGAAGCCTTCATGACAACCAATAGTCCATAGAAATTAGCTAGTTCCCTCCTGCTTCCGGGCTTTTGCCCGCCGGTTGTCCCAAGTCCTTGTCTTAGCAATACTTTTCTTTTTTTCTCAGACCCCCTGCAGACAGATTTTCCCTTGACACTTCATGAGCCCACCGCTATATTTTCTAAACTTGGTGTCAAATAGTGTCAAGAGGTGTCATGTGAGGTTTTCCGGCGAGTTCAATGTCAGTATCGATCTCAAAGGGCGGGTCAGTATTCCGGCCCCGTTCAGGGATGAACTGCGTCAGGATTATGATAGTGACGGCCTGGTAGTGACCCGTTACAAAAATGGGCTGGTCGCCTATCCGCACAAACGGTGGGATGATATCTGTGCCAAGGTTCTTGCCATGCAGCCTGGCCCACTGCGGGAGGCGAATCTGCGTAACCGGATTGCTCCGGCACGTGAATGTCAGTTTAATGCCCAGGGGCGCATTCAAATTCCCCAATCCTTGCGCGAGCATGCCGGCCTCGACAAAGAAGCGGTGGTTATCGGCATGTTTGAAAAAATTGAGATCTGGAGTCAGCAGGCTCATGCTCTGATTGCTGCCGAGTCGGAAGCATTACTTAACGACGATGCGCAAGGGCAGGCGGATCTGGGCTTTTGATGGTTGTCGAGTCTTATTCACACCTGCCGGTACTGCCTGAAGAGGTGATCCATTGGCTTGATCCTCAACCGGGGGGGGTGTTCCTCGACGGCACCCTCGGGGGTGCCGGGCACGCCCGATTAATTCTTGACCGGGCGCCGGGCAGTCGCCTGATCGGGGTTGATCGCGATCCTGCCGCGCTGGCTCATGCTGCGCAGGTCCTGGCTCCTTACGGTGACCGCGTCAGTCTTCATCATGCTGAGTTTGATCAGGCGGCGGCGCTGCTGGCGCCACTCGGAATTACTGGTCTTGATGGCATGCTCCTCGACCTCGGGGTATCGTCCCATCAACTCGATACCCCGGAGCGGGGTTTTTCGTTCCGGCACGAGGCCCCATTGGATATGCGCATGAATCCTCAGGTCGGGATGACCGCTGCTGAGGTTGTCAATCAGTTAGAAGAGGGACCGTTACGTCAATTGTTCTTTGACCTTGGTGAAGAGCGTTACAGCCGGCGGATTGCCGCCAGGATTGTTGCCCAGCGCCGGCAGGCGCCGATTACCACTACCACCCAGTTGGCAGATCTGGTGCGTGACGTCGTTCCTGGGGGCCACCGTCCCGATCGTATCCATCCAGCGACCAGGGTGTTCCAGGCCTTACGGATCTACGTGAATGATGAACTTGGTCAGGTCAAGCGTGGGGTAGTTGCCGCTATCGACCTGCTCAAGCCCGGGGGGCGACTGGTAGTGATCAGCTTTCATTCGCTGGAAGATCGGATTGTCAAGCAGCTATTTCGGGCGCGGGCACAAGGCTGTATCTGCCCACCGCGATTGCCGGTGTGTCAGTGCCGGCATCAGCCCGAGGTGGAGTTGTTGACGCGCAAGGGCATCAAAGCAGCAGCTATTGAGATTGAAAAAAATCAGCGCTCGCGCAGCGCCATTTTGCGTGCGGTTAAACGTTGCCGTTAAAGAGGTTAGCCATGTCACAGACAATTTCTCAGACCCGTGTCAGAATCAGTGGTTTTGCTCTGACTCGTCCGCGTTTAAGCCCCATGCTGGTGGTGATTGTCCTGATGTCGCTCCTGTCTCTGCTGTTTGTCTGGTCGCGGATCCATGCCATTAGTCTGGAATATGAGATTTCCCGGCTTGAGCGGGATCTGCGGGCACAAAATCAGCAGGTCAGGGAGCTTTCTCTTGAAGTGGCTTTTCTCTCGCGTGACGAACGCATTGAAACCCTGGCAAGAAATGAACTGGGCTTGCGCGATCCGGCGCCAGGCCAAATCGTGCGAGTGGAGTAAGAGGGACAATGGCACCTGAAGCAGGACAAATACGCATCCGGATTTTTGGAGTGCTGTTCATTCTGGCTTTTTGTGTTGTTGCTGTGCGCGCATATCAATTACAGGTGGTTGAAGCCCCTGAGTTGCAGGCTCGAGCTGACCAGCAACGTCATCATGTTATCAAGCTTGCCCCACGTCGGGGCACCATTGTCGATCGTAACGGCAGTCCTCTGGCCGTCAGCCTTGAGGTGGATTCCCTCTATGCTGATCCGGTACTGATTCAGGATCCGGCTGCTACGGCAAAAAAACTCGCGCCTCTGTTGAAAACCCCCCAATCTGAATTAATCAGAAGTCTCTCCGCCGAGGGGCGGCGGTTTGTCTGGCTGCAGCGAATGATGGACCCGGAGGTTGCCGATGCTGTGCGCCAGCTCAGAATTCCCGGTCTGGCATTTGTCAGCGAACGCAAGCGCTATTACCCCCAATCGGCAATTGGAGCCCATGTGGTGGGCTTTACCGGTCTTGATCCCCGTGGACTGGAGGGGATTGAGCTGGAATACGATCGTTTGCTGCAGGGAGAACCGGAACTGCTGGTATCGACCAAGGATGCTCGTGGTCGTGGCCTGGCGAGCGCTGAAGCGCCGATCCAGGGGGGCGCAAGCGGGCACAATCTGCAACTGACCCTCGACCGCTCATTGCAATATATCGCGGAAAAAGAGCTGGCGCGGGTAGTGCGTGAGAGTGAAGCGATTGGCGGTACTCTGGTGATGCTTGAACCCGCCAGTGGAAGGATTCTGGCGTTGGCCAGCTGGCCCGACTTCAATCCCAATCTGGCGGGTCGCTATAAGGCCGATGAGCGTCGCAACCGCGCCATCTGTGATGTCTACGAACCCGGTTCAACCTTCAAGCCTTTTTTGCTGGCCGGGGTGCTTGAAGAGGGGCTGATGACCCCTGAGCAGACGGTTTATTGTGAACAGGGGCGTTATTCGGTGGGTGGCAGCGTGGTCCGTGACCATCGAAAATTTGGTGATCTGACCCTGCTGGAAATGTTGAAATTCAGTAGTAACATCGGTTTTGTCAAGCTCGGTAAAAAGCTCGAGCGCGATCGTTATTATCGTTATCTGCAATCATTTGGGTTTGGTTCCAAAACCGGTGTTGATTTCCCCGGTGAGGTCGCTGGGCTGATTCGTCCATCGTCGCGCTGGTTTGAGATTGATCTTGCCGCTATCTCCTTTGGCCAGGGGATCAGCGTCACTCCCCTCCAGATGGCCGCGGCGATAGCCGTAATTGCCAATGGCGGGCTGTTAATGGAGCCTTATCTGGTAGAAACAGTCAGAGATGCCGATCATCAGGTGGTACGACGGCGGCTGCCGGAAGTGCGTCATCGGGTGATTTCTGAAAAGACCGCGGCGCAGGTGCGCCAGATGATGGTTGCGGTTACCGAAGAGGGAGGGACTGGTGTCAGGGGCGCGGTTCCAGGTTTTCAGGTCGCAGGTAAAACCGGCACGGCACAGAAAGTTGATACAGTTACCGGAGGCTATTCTATCGATAAACGGATTGCTTCCTTTATCGGTTTTGTCCCGGCAGAGAACCCGGCCCTGGTCATTGCCGTAACCGTCGATGAACCCCAGGGAACGGTCTATGGTGGCCAGGTTGCCGCCCCGGTTTTTTCCCGGGTGGCGGCGCAGGCGCTAAATCACTTGAATATTTTGCCGGACAGTCAGGTCACAACCTTACCCGTGGTTTCTGCAGCAACTGAGCCGTTGCCTGATTTGGCCGCGCTGTTGCCGGTCAGGACTCCGGCTGATGGTCTGGTTATGCCGGACTTTCGTGGTATGAGCTATCGTCAGGTATTGCAGGCGATGGAACGGCAGGGGTTGAACCTGAAGTTGACCGGTAGTGGGCGGGCGGTTGAGCAATACCCCCATGCGGGCGAGTCGATCCCTTACGGCAAGGAAGCATGGGTGCGTTTTGGGGCCTGATAATGAATCTGCGGAGGTTACGTTGATGCAGTTGCGTGAATTGCTGAATGCCATCAGTCCGGTTGCCGTTGAAGGTTCAACGGCGGTGGATATTTGCGCGCTGGAGTGTGATTCCCGCCAGGTGAAACCCGGTGCCCTCTTTTTTGCCCTGCCGGGCAGCAAAACCGACGGACGCAAGTATATTTCCCAGGCGCTTGCAGCGGGCGCTATTGGGGTTGTTGCTGATTCTTTTGCCGGGCCGGAGCAGGCCGAAGGTTGTTGTTTTATCCAGGTTGCCAACGTTCGTCGTGCCATGGCCCAGGCTGCAGCGCATTACTATGGCAACCCCGGCAAAGGGATCCCGGTGATCGGTGTGACCGGAACCAATGGCAAGACGACCATTACCTATCTGATCGAAGCGATCCTCAAGAGCGCCGGTTATACCCCGGCAGTTTTCGGAACGGTTGATTATCGATTGGCTGACACCCTGCGTTTTGAAGCTACCCATACCACGCCGGAATCGTTGGATTTGATGCGGATGCTGGCTGAGTTTCGACGCCACGGCGCCAATGCCCTGGTCATGGAGGTCTCATCCCATGCTCTGGAACAGCACCGCGCAGATGGACTCGATTTTGACATCGCGGTCTTTACCAATCTGACCCAGGATCATCTCGACTACCATGCCGGGCTGGAACCCTATTTTGCCAGCAAGCGCCGACTGTTTACCGAACTGCTTGGTAACGGGGTCGCCTTGATCAATGCTGATGATCCTTATGGCCGGCGCCTGCTGACCGATATCCCGGCGGCACGGACCTTTGGCCGGCGATCATCCTGCACCCTCTATCCGCGCCAGGTGACTATCGGGCGCGAGGGCATCCATGGGGTTTTTAGCGGCAGTCACGGTGAAGTGCAGATCGACAGCCCGATGATCGGTGAATTTAATCTGAGCAATCTGCTAGCGGCGGTAGCCGTTGCCCAGCAATTGAACATCAGTAATGAACAGATTGCCGCCGGGATTCGTGTCGCACCTCAGGTGCCGGGACGACTCGAGCGTGTTGATAACGACGGCGAGGTGCTGGCACTGGTCGATTATGCCCATACCGGTGATGCGCTGGAACAGGTGTTAAAAACCCTTTTTAATCTGGAACATCAGCGCCTGTATACCGTTGTCGGTTGTGGCGGTGACCGGGATCCGGGCAAGCGTCCGTTGATGGCTGCAGCAGCGGTTAACTATTCAGATCTGGCTATTTTTACCTCTGACAATCCACGCACCGAAGATCCCCTCGCGATTCTGGACCAGATTCGGAGCGGAGCTCTGGCAGCGGGGGGCTGCGAACTTGATCCAGGCACGGTTGCTGGCGACAGCCGAGGCTTTGTCGTGATTCCTGATCGCCGTTCAGCCATCAACTACGCCGTCGACTTAGCCGGCAAGGGTGATTTGCTGCTGGTCGCCGGTAAGGGGCACGAGGATTATCAGATTCTTGGAACGACAAAGATTCATTTTGATGACCGTGAAGAGTTGCAGCGGGCGCTAGCTCAAGCCTGTGCGGCACCCATTCCTGGAGGCCGGGCCCATGTTTGATCTTGAACGGATCGCGCGCATTGTCGGTGGAGAATTTTGTGGTCGCAAGGTCAATTGCGAACTCACCGGGGTGTCTACCGATAGCCGCAATATGGTGCCGGGAGCTTTGTTTGTGCCGTTGCGCGGCGGGCGTTTTGATGGTCACGACTATCTCAGTCAGGCGGTTAAGAACGGTGCCGCTGCCTGCTTGAGTGAAGAGGTTGTGGAGGGGCTGAATGTGCCGGTGGTCAGGGTAGCCGATACCTTGCGCGCCCTGGGCGACATTGCCGCGGCCCATCGTTTCCAACTGCAGGGACCGCTGATTGCGATAACCGGTTCAGCCGGCAAAACCACGACCAAGGAAATGCTCGCCGGCATTCTGACGCAGGTTGCCCCCGGACTTAAAACCTACGGTAATTTCAACAACCTGATCGGATTACCGCTGACCCTGCTGCGGATTGAAAAATCTCATCAGTGGGCGGTCGTTGAGATGGGCACCAGCGCTTTGGGTGAAATTGAACGCCTGACCGAGATCGCTCAGCCGACCATCGGAGTGATCACCAACATCGGAGAAGCTCACCTTGAAACCCTGCATGGTCTTGATGGGGTTTCGCGGGCCAAAGGGGAGCTCTACGCCGGGCTCAAAGGTGGAACCGCAATTATTAATCTCGATGATGAACGGGTTGCACAGTTGCCCGTTGCTAATGGGGTAAAAAAGCGGACCTATGGCCTCAACGCTCGGGCCGATGTGCGTGGCGAACATAGAGTGGTTGAACCAGATGCCGTTTCTTTTGAGCTGTTGACCGCTGATCAGCGGCGCTCGATCCGGTTGCCGGTGCCGGGTGTTCATAACGTGCACAACGCCCTGGCCGCAGCCGCAGCCGCTCTTGAGCTTGATGTTTCCTTAGAGCACGTTGTGCGCGGATTGGAAGAATTTGTTCCGGTTCAGGGACGGATGAACCTCTTCCCTCTGGCAAGCGGCGGTATGCTGCTCGATGACAGTTATAACTCAAATCCGTTGTCAGCCCGTTCTGCTCTCGATGCCCTGAAGGCACTCAAGGGTCAGGGCAGGAAGGTCGCCATCCTCGGGGACATGCTTGAACTGGGAGAGGACGCACAGTTGTTGCATCAGGCTTTGGGGGAGCGAGTAGCGCAGGTGGCCGATGTGCTGATCACGGTGGGCCGGCATGGCGAACAATTGGAGATGGGAGCCCTTAAAGCAGGGATGCGCAAGGAACAGATCTACAAGGTTGACCATGTGGCCGAAGCGATTGAGATGGTAAAGAGCTGTCACCGTACCGGCGACCGCTTGCTGGTCAAGGGATCACGTGGCGTACAACTCGATCGTCTGGTGCAGGAACTCAAGGCGGCGGGGCCGGATGCCGCGCAAAGGAAGGGTTGACCGATGCTGTATCACTTGCTCTATCCATTGCATACCGATTTTTCTGCCCTCTATGTGTTTCGTTACATCACCTTTAGAACCATTTACGCCACCATTACGGCGCTCATGATCTCGTTTATGCTCGGTCCCTGGTTGATCGCCACCCTGCAGCGCATGCAGGTTGGCCAGACTATCCGCAAGGTCGGGCCGGAGTCGCACTTTGTCAAGGAAGGCACCCCTACCATGGGGGGAGCCCTGATCCTGATTGCCATTATCCTGCCGACGCTGCTGTGGGCCGATCTGACGAACCTGTATATCTGGGTCTGCCTGCTGGTGACCAGTGGGTACGGCGCTATCGGTTTTGTTGATGACTATCTTAAGGTGGTCCGTAAAAACAGCGACGGTATCTCGGCCCGGCAAAAGATGTTCTGGCAACTGGTGATTGCTGCCGTTGCGGCGTTGCTGCTTTATTTCAGTGGCCTGGTGGAAACCCATTTGAGCGTGCCATTTTTCAAAAACATCAGCCCCGATCTGGGGATCTTTTACATCCCCTTTGCCATGCTGGTGATGGTTGGAGCAAGTAACGCGGTGAATTTGACTGACGGTCTTGACGGTCTGGCCATCGGTCCGATGATTATTGCATCCAGCACCTTTCTGTTGTTGGCGTATGTGGCCGGCAACGTCAACCTGGCCGGTTATCTGCAGATCACCAGCGTACCGGGAGCCGGGGAATTGTCGATTCTGTGTGGGGCTATGGTCGGGGCAGGACTGGGGTTCCTGTGGTTCAATACCTATCCGGCCCAGGTGTTTATGGGGGATGTCGGCAGCCTGTCGTTGGGAGGTGCCCTGGGAACCATCGCCGTCATTACCAAAAATGAATTTGCCCTGGTGATTGTCGGCGGAATTTTTGTCATTGAAGCCCTATCGGTTATCGTTCAGGTCATCTCTTTCCGCTACTGGGGGCGGCGGGTGTTCCGGATGGCACCGATCCATCACCATTTTGAACTGAAGGGCTGGCCGGAACCCAAGATCATTGTGCGGTTCTGGATTATCAGCATCATTCTGGCATTGATTGCTTTATCGACATTGAAATTACGATGAAAAAAAACGACCAGCACCAGCGAGTGATTGTCATGGGCGCCGGCCAGAGTGGTCAGGCGCTGGTGCGTTTTTTTGTCGCTCGCGACGCCACTGTTGTACTCTCTGATCAGCGCTCACTGGAGCAGCTGGGTGGCTTGCCCGCATTGGCAGGATTGCCGGTTCATTACGATCTGGGGGGACATGACCCGGCCCTGTTTGCCGACGCCGATCTGATCGCTGTCAGTCCCGGGGTGCCCTTGACCAATGAAGCATTGCAGCATGCCATCCACTGTGGAGTGCCGGTTTGGGGGGAAATCGAGATTGCCGCCCGTGAGATTAATGCCCCGATCATTGCAGTAACCGGGACCAATGGCAAATCGACCACCACCAGTCTGATCGGTGAGGTGATGCAGGCCTGGGGAAAAGACGTCTTTGTCGGTGGCAATCTGGGGACGCCATTTGTCAGTGCCGCGCTGCACCCGTATCAGCTGGCTGTCGTTGAGCTTTCCTCCTTTCAGCTTGAGGCGATCGATACCTTCCATCCACAGATAGCGTTACTGTTGAATCTGAGCGCCGATCATCTTGACCGTTACCCTGATCTGCCCAGCTATTTTGCTGCCAAACGCAACATTTTCAAGAACATGAAAACAACTGATCTGGCGGTGCTCAATGCCGATGATCCGGCAGTCGCCGAGCTGTGTAGTGATATCCAGGCCACCAAAGTGTGGTTCTCCGCCGCCGGCAAGCAGGTTGCCGGACTGACCCGGCAGGGGCATCAGCTGCAATGGAGCTGGCAGGGGGCACAGGAAGTTTTTGCTCTGTCGGCGCTGCGCCTGTCCGGTGAGCACAATGTCGAAAATGCCATGGCCGCCCTGACTGCTGCGCTGCTGCATGGTTGCCCCGGTGATTTGGCCTGGAGGACAATCTGTGACTTTGGCGGATTGCCCCACCGCATGCAGCTGGTGCGTACCCTGGCCGGAGTGAAATGGTATAACGATTCCAAGGGTACCAATGTCGGCAGTGTGATGAAGAGCCTGGCTGGACTTGATCGTCCGGTGACCCTGATTGCCGGCGGCAAGGACAAAGGCGGAGACTACGCACCGCTGCGCCCGCTGCTTGCGG
Source organism: Pelovirga terrestris (assembly GCF_014773365.1). Taxonomy (GTDB): domain Bacteria; phylum Desulfobacterota; class Desulfuromonadia; order Desulfuromonadales; family Geopsychrobacteraceae; genus Pelovirga; species Pelovirga terrestris. Next base: position 53,349 of record NZ_JACWUN010000005.1, on the reverse strand, counting down.
AAAAAGTCAGGCATCTGATTCTGATCGGTGAAGCGCGCCGAAAGATGAATACCGAGCTGGCCGGTTGCTGTGACATCCACTGCGTCGACAGTATGGCCGAGGCGGTTGCTACGGCACAGCGATTGACCCCGGAGGGGGGAGCCGTGTTGTTATCGCCGGCCTGTTCAAGTTTTGATATGTTTGCCGGCTACGAACAGCGTGGCACCGTTTTCACCGAACTGGTACAGGCCCTTTCCAGCCCTGGGGAGGTCAGCCGATGAACCTGCACCGCAACATTGATACCAGTATGCTGTTGATGACGGTGGCATTGACCTGTATCGGCGTCGTCATGGTTTATTCATCGTCGGCCATAATGGCGGCGGAGCGCTTTGGCGATGGTTTCTATTTTCTCAAACGCCAGGCGGTCTATACCCTGGTCGGGTTTCTGGTGTTGTGTCTGGCCACTTATTTCAACTATGAAAACTGGCGCAAGCTGGCAGTTATCAGTCTGTTGGTCAGTATTGGACTGCTCGCCCTGTTGCTGGTTCCCGGCATCGGCGTCAAAGTCGGTGGCGCGGTGCGGTGGATCCGTTTGCCGGGGGTGACCCTGCAGCCGGCAGAGCTGGTCAAGATGACGTTGGTGCTGTATCTCGCTCACTCCCTGACCCGCAAAAAAGAGAAAGTCAGATCCCTGACCAAGGGATACCTGCCCTACATGATTGTGCTCGGGGTGCTGCTGATTCTATTGCTCAAGCAGCCAGATCTGGGTAGCTCAATGATTGTTGCCGGAGTGGCTCTGGTCATGCTCATCGTTGCCGGGGTGCGCTGGTTGTACATTCTACCGACAATCCTCATGTCGTTGCCGGTGCTCTACTACCTGTTGATGAATTCCGATTATCGCCGCCGGCGGATCATGGCATTTCTCGATCCCTGGACCGATCCTTACGATAGTGGCTTCCAGATTATCCAGAGTCTGGTTGCTTTTGGTAAAGGCGGGATAACCGGTGAAGGTCTCGGGGTTGGGCAGCAGAAGCTCTTTTATCTGCCCGAAGCTCATACCGATTTTATCTTTTCGGTGATTGGTGAAGAGCTGGGGATGATCGGGGTGCTGGTGGTTGCCGCCCTGTTTTTGCTGCTGGTGCTCTGTGGCATCCGCATTGCGCTGCAATGCCAGGAGCCGTTTGGCAGAAATCTGGCCTTTGGATTGAGTCTGCTGATTGGTTTCGGCGCTTTTGTCAACATGGCCGTCTGTATGGGGTTATTGCCGACCAAAGGCTTGACCTTGCCGTTTATTTCCTATGGCGGCACCAGCCTGGTCACCAATCTGTTGGCGGTGGGGATTCTGTTGAATATTTCGAGCCACCAGCGGAGGCCGTCATGAGAATGTTGTTGGCCGGTGGCGGCACCGGCGGACATCTATTCCCGGCGGTGGCCTTAGGACAACTGCTGCTCAAGGAAGTGGCGGGGGCTCAGATCCTGTTTGTTGGTACCAAGCGTGGGATTGAATACCGTCTTCTGCCCCAGCTGCAGTTGCCGTTGGAGTTGGTTGACATGGTCGGGGTGGTCGGGCGCGGCTGGCGTGGCAAGCTGGAATTGCTACCTAAATTGACCCGCAGCCTGATTCAGGCTCAGGGTATCCTGCGCAGATTCAAGCCGGATCTGGTCGTTGGTTTTGGTGGTTATGCGTCAGTGCCGGTATTGCTGGCGGCAAAGATTCTCCATATTCCCTATGTGATTCATGAGCAGAATGCTGTTCCCGGGGTGAGCAACAAGCTGCTCGCCAAAGGGGCTGCGCGGATCTGCGTTTCCTATCCCGATACCCTGACGTGTTTTCCCCGCAGCAGAACCATCCTGACCGGCAACCCGTTGCGCCAGGGTTTTGATCAGATGCCGGAGGAGTTGCCGGTACCGGGGCAGGTGTTGGTCTTTGGTGGCAGCCGCGGCGCCCGAGCCATCAATGAGGCCCTGATGGCCTGCCTGCCGGAACTGCTGCGCTGGAAGCAGCCACCGCAAATCCTCCACCAGACCGGTGAGGATGATTTTGCTATGGTCCAGTCAGCCTATGCGGCGGCCGGTTATCCCGCTGCAACCGTGGTTCCTTTTATCGATGATATGGCCGAGGCCTATAGCCATTCGGCGTTGGTGATCTGTCGGGCCGGTGCCACCACCCTGGCTGAATTGACGGTATGTGGACGTCCGGCGATTCTGATTCCCTTTCCTCACGCGACGGGCGATCACCAGAACGCCAATGCCAGAGCCCTGGAACAGGCCGGCGCCGCCGTGGTGCTGCAGCAGCGTGATCTGACGGCCCTGCGTTTGGCAACCGAATTGCGAATTCTGCTCGCTGACCGGGACGAGTTGCAGCTGATGGCAATGCGTGGACGTTCCCTGGCACGTCCTGATGCCGCCGCTAAAATTCTGGCGGAATGTCGCAATCTTATTCCCTTTTTATCACCGGCGGAGGCGCATTGATGTACGGACGGATCCGTAAAATACATTTTGTCGGTATTGGTGGTATCGGTATGAGCGGCATCGCCGAATTGTTGCTCAATCTGGGCTATCGGGTCTCCGGGTCAGACTTGCGCGATAGCGACACGACCCGTCGGTTGGCGGGCCTGGGAGGTGACATCGTTATCGGTCATCGTGCCGAAAACCTGGTCGAGGTTGATGTAGTGGTGACCTCAACCGCAGTGAAGGCTGACAACCCGGAAGTCATCGAAGCTCACCGGCGCCACATCGCAGTCATTCCGCGGGCGGAAATGCTGGCAGAGTTGATGCGCATGAAGTACGGCATTGCCATCGCCGGTACCCATGGGAAAACAACGACCACCAGCATGACCTCGGTGGTGCTGCATCATGCCGGCATCGACCCAACTGCGGTCATTGGTGGCAAGCTTGATGCCTTCGGCTCTAACGCGAAGCTGGGGCGTGGCAAGTTTCTGGTTGCTGAGGCTGATGAGTCGGATGGTTCCTTTATGCTGCTGACTCCTACCATCGCCGTGGTCACCAACATCGATCTGGACCATCTTGATTACTATTCCGGCATTGACGAAATCAAACAGATATTCGTTGATTTTATCAATAAAGTGCCCTTTTACGGCCGTGCCATCCTCTGTCTGGAGGACCGTAATATCCAGGCCATTTTACCTGAAGTCAAGAAGCGCTATTCAACCTACGGATTCAACAGCCAGGCCGATTTTTACGCACAGGACATCAAGCATCGCCAGGGGCGGACGAGTTTCACCGCCTTCTACCAGGGGCAGGAGCTCGGCCAGATCTCTTTTGCCATGCCGGGACGGCACAATGTGCTAAATGCTCTGGCGGTGGTTGCCGTGGCTCACGAACTGGAGATTCCGTTCAGTGCCGTAGCTGGTGGGTTTCGTCATTTTGGGGGATTGCAGCGGCGCTTTGAGGTGCGGCACCAGATCGGCGATATCATGATCATTGATGATTACGGCCATCATCCTGAAGAGATCAAGGCAACCCTGTCCGCGGCCAAAAATGGCTGGGGAAAGCGCGTGATTGCGGTGTTTCAGCCTCATCGCTATAGCCGCACCGAAGCGCTGTTTGCCGATTTTCTGACGGCTTTTTATGACGCCGATATGTTGATCGTGACCGACGTTTATGCGGCGGGTGAGCCGCCCCGCGCCGGTGCTTGCAGTCAGGCGCTGGTAGCCGGAATAGTTGAACATGGGCACAAGGCCGTCGAATACTGTGAAACCCTTGAAGCGGCAGCTGATCAGGTTGCTAATCTGGTGCAGCCCGGCGATATGGTGATTACCCTGGGTGCCGGCAACGTTAACCTGATCTGCGATCTGCTGGCCAACCGAATTCGTTCTTCCGGGGCCGAATGATGAAGAGCTGGACGCGTGAACAGTTGCTGAAAAAGAAGATCGGGGTGCTGGCCGGCGGCTGGTCGGCTGAACGTGAGGTTTCCCTGCGTACCGGACAGGCGGCCTTGAAGGCCCTGGTCGCGCGGGGCTACCATGCCGTACCGATTGATCCGGATCTGCGGTTGCCCCAGCAACTGCAGGATGCAGAAATCGACGTTGCTTTTATTGCTCTGCACGGTCAGGGCGGAGAGGACGGTACGGTGCAGGGGCTGCTGGAAGTCATGCGTATTCCCTACAGCGGTAGTGGGGTGTTGTCTTCAAGTGTTGCCATGGACAAGATCATCACCAAGCAATTGCTGGCTTATCATGGCTTGCCGACTCCCGCGTTTGATTATGTCAAGTCGGGAGAAACTCCTCGGGATCTGGCCCGTCGCTGTCAGCGGCTGCCGCTGGTGGTAAAGCCCTCTCAGGAGGGATCAACGGTCGGAATCTGTATTGCGCGAACCCGGGAAGAACTGGAGGCTGGTCTGGAAATAGCCGCCAGGCTCAATGGCACACTGATGGTGGAGGATTTTGTCGATGGTGACGAGCTGACCGTGTCGGTGGTGAACGATCAGGTGCTGCCGATCATCCAGATTGTTCCGCAGGGCGGTTTTTACGACTACCAGGCCAAATATGCCAGCACGACAACCCGCTATCTGGTGCCGGCACCCGTAGCTCCTGACATCGCTGTTCAGATTCAGGATGCCGCGCTGCGCGCCTGCAGGGCGCTGGGCTGCCGCGGTGCCGCGCGGGTTGATTTTATGATGGCGAATAACAGCTTTTATTGCATCGAAGTTAATACCATTCCGGGGATGACCGCGACCAGCCTGTTGCCTAAGGCTGCTGCCGCTGCCGGCATCGGGTTTGAGGATCTGGTTGAAATGATTCTGTTTGATGCTGATCTGATGAAGTAGAGCAACCATGCGTGATATGAAACGGCAAAACGTCAGCAAGAAGGTGCGTAGCAACCGTCGAAAAAGGCAGAGAAAGCCGCTTGATCTGCGTTGCCTGTTGCACCGCTGCCTGCGGGTTGGGGTTGGGGTCTTCAGTATTACCCTGGTTGTTGCCGGTAGTTTCTTTCTGGTGCAATTGCTCCTCGCATCGGACCAGTTTCGTATTGATACGATCCGGGTGGAAGGAAACCAGCGTCTGGCCCAGGAGACTGTCGTGGCCCTTTCTGATGTGCAGCCGGGAATGTCAACCTTCAGCCTCGATCTTGATTTGATTGGACGCAAAATTGCTGAAAATCCTTGGGTTAAGGAGGCGAGAATCCAGCGAATTTTTCCACGCCAGATCAGTATTCGCGTGGTAGAGCGTGAACCCCTTGCGATTGTCAATCTGGGGTACCTCTACTATCTGGATATGAACGGGACAATTTTCAAGCTTCTCGATGGCAGTGACAGCCTGGATTATCCCGTGATTACCGGTTTCAATGCCGGCCAGTTGGAGTTGGGGCAACACAAAGACCGAGCTCAGCTATTGAACGTTGTAGGACTGATTGAAGAACTACAGGCGCGTTCGCAGTTTGGATTGGATAAGGTCTCGGAGATCCATAAGGAGACCGGCGGAGGGTTGTCCGTATATACCCTGGATAGTGGCGTGAGGATCCGGCTGGGGAACGACAAATATCATGAAAAGCTCGACCGTCTGGAACGCATCTATGCGCTGCTGAAACCAAAAATGAAGATGCTCGATTATATCGATTTAAACGTTGATGAGAAGGTAATCGTACGAATTGAATGGTCGAATAATACGACCAAAAGCTGATACCAAGGGGGTGTCATGAGTAAAACAAAAGATAATTTGATCGTCGGTCTGGATATTGGAACCACGAAAATCTGCTGTATTGTCGGTCATATGGCAGAGGATGGGCTGGAAGTGGTCGGGATTGGCACCAGTCCGTCACGCGGAATGCGCAAAGGGGTGGTGATCAATATTGAATCCACTGTAGCCGCTATTCGTAAGGCCATTCGCGAGGCCGAGTTGATGGCCGGCTGTGAAATCAAGTCGGTATTTACCGGCATTGCGGGTGGCCATATTCGCGGCATGAATTCGCAGGGGGTGATCGCCATTAAAAATCGCGAGGTGACCAGCGAGGATCTGCAGCGGGTCATTGATGCCGCCAAGGCGATTGCCATCCCGATGGATCGGGAAGTGCTGCACATCCTGCCGCAGGAATTCATTATTGATGATCAGGATGGCATACGTGAGCCGCTGGGGATGAGTGGTGTGCGCCTGGAAGCCAAGGTGCACATTGTCACGGGTGCGGTTGCCAGCGCCCAGAATATTATCAAAAGTTGTAATCGTGCCGGCGTTGATGTCGCCGATATCGTTTTGGAACAACTTGCCAGCAGTGAGGCGGTGCTTTCAGCGGATGAAAAAGAGTTGGGGGTTGCGCTGGTGGATATTGGCGGCGGCACCGCGGATATTGCGATCTACTCCGACGGCGCGATCAAGCATACTTCGGTCCTGTCGATTGGTGGGGATCACCTGACCAACGACATCGCCGTTGGACTGCGTACTCCGATGGCGGAGGCGGAAAAAATCAAACAGGCGTACGGTTGCTGCCTCACCTCCATGGTCGGCAAGGATGAAACCATCGAGGTGCCATCGGTGGGCGGTCGTGAGCCAAGAATCCTGTCGCGTCAATTGCTCGCTGAAATTCTGGAGCCACGGGTAGAAGAAATGTTTTCTCTGATCAACCGGGAGATTATCAAAAGTGGTTATGACGAGTTGATCGCTTCCGGGGTCGTTATTACTGGTGGCACCGCCATTTTGCCGGGGATGCCGGAGTTGGCGGAGCAGATTTTTAATTTGCCGGTGCGCAGGGGCACGCCGGTCGACATCGGCGGGCTGGTGGATGTCGTCAATTCACCGATATACGCCTCAGGTGTCGGACTGGTGAAGTACGGCAGCATGAACAGTCAGGCGCAGAAGTTCAAGGTCGGAGAAGACAATATGTTTGAGCGGGTCTCAAAGCGGATGAAAGAGATGTTCAATGACTTTTTTTGATAAATAATTATATAATAATTACTTGTAAAAGAGCTTATCTTTTGGTAACTTATGCTTAGTTAAATAACCAGCTTCTGTGATCGCGGAGTGAGCAGGAGCGTAACGACAGGGAGGCAGTTATGCCGATACAAGAGGGAGTCATGTTTCAATTTGAGGAAAATCTGGATCAGACAGCCAAAATCAAGGTAATTGGTGTCGGTGGTGGGGGCGGTAACGCAATCAACACCATGATCCGCAATCATGTCGAAGGGGTTGACTTTCTGGTTGCCAATACCGATGCCCAGGCTCTGCGGCGCAGTGAAGCCCCAATGAAAATTCAGCTCGGCGGCAGTCTGACCAAGGGGCTTGGTGCCGGAGCCAACCCGGAAATTGGCCGTCAGGCAGCTGAAGAAGATGTCAAGCGTCTGGTCGAACTCTTTACTGGCGCAGATATGATTTTTATTGCCGCCGGCATGGGTGGTGGTACCGGCACCGGCGCCGCTCCCATTATTGCCAAGGCAGCAAAAGAAGTAGGAGCGTTGACTGTTGGCGTGGTGACTAAACCCTTTACCCGTGAAGGAAAACAGCGCATGGCCAGAGCGGATGCCGGTATTGCGGCATTGCGCGAGGTGGTTGATTCACTGGTTGTGGTTCCGAACGATCGCCTGTTGGGTTTGGCCGGTAAAAATATGAGCATACTTGATGCCTTCAAGCCGGCTGATGATGTGTTGCGCCAGGCAGTGCAGGGTATCTCGGATCTGATTATCACCGAGGGGATGATCAACGTCGACTTTGCCGACGTGCGTACCGTCATGAGTAACCGCGGCATGGCGATGATGGGGATTGGCACTGCCGAAGGGGAGCGCCGCGCTGCGGAAGCTGCCTACAGTGCGATCAGCAGCCCGCTGTTGGAAGAGGTCGATATTTCCGGGGCGATGGGTGTGCTGGTCAACATTTCCGGTTCCTCCAGTATGACGATGGAAGAATTTGAGGAGGCATCGACCATCATCCATGAAAAGGTTCATGAAGATGCCAATATTATTGTCGGACTGGTTATTGATGAAAGCCTGGGCGAGAAAATCAAGATTACTGCTATCGCAACCGGTTTTGGTGAGCAGTTTGGCGCAAAGGACAAGGGTACTGAGAGTACGGAAGTGCAGCGCGCACCCTATGTGCCACCGGCAGTTCGAACCAAGCGTGATCTTGACGTACCGACCCACATCCGCAATCAACAGAATGAGCTTTATGGCCGTCGTCGTGAAGTGCCGAGCCAGAATCGCGATCTGTTCGTTGATGATGAACAGTTCGATATCCCGACTTTTTTGCGGCGTCGGGTTGATTGAGCCTTATCTTAGCTATTTTATGGCACCCAGTTCACCTTCTTCTGATGGTGGTGAGTGATGATGATAGATGTATGCGCAGGCATTGTTGGTAAATAACAGCTGCGTCCAAGAATCACTCATGAATATTGAGGTTGTCGCTTGTCGGCAACGTGCACCTGCAGCAGTTATTGATGTGATGCATGCCGGTTCTCCGCCCGGCGGATGTACAGCGTTTCTGTACCTTGTAATTGTATCCCGACGACTCCCTCGTCCAGGGCCATCTTGAATGGCCCTTTTTTTCTTTGTGCTGATCATTTCTCGTGTATAACTGCAGTTATGGCGAATAACATCCTTACCTCCAATCAACAGCGCCGTAGCAAGGAATCCGGAGCCTGCTATCATTCCTGGAATGAAGGCCGGTATCGTATTGCCCTGATTTACCCCAATGGTTATCAGCAGGGGATGGCTAATCTCGGCTTTCAGACGGTCTACCATCTGATCAATCAGCGGGATGATTGTCTGTGCGAGCGATTTTTTCTACCGGAAGAATCAACCGCACATCATGTAACGCCTCTGCTTTCCCTTGAGTCTGATCGTCCTTTACGGGATTTCGATCTGATTGCCTTGTCCATCTCCTTTGAAAATGACTATCTGCACCTGCCGGCTATTTTTTCTGCCGGTAATATCCCACTCCTGGCTGAGCATCGCCGGCTTGAAGATCCGCTGGTTTTAATCGGTGGTGTTTGTGCTTTTATCAATCCGGAACCTGTGGCTGAGGTTGCCGACTTGATGGCTGTCGGTGAAGCCGAACCGATATTGCCGGCACTGTTGACCGGCCTGTTGCAGTCACCATCCCTGCCACGTCACCGGCTGTTGCTTGAACTGGCACAGCTGCCGGGGGTCTATGTCCCGCGCTTTTATCAGCCGTCCTATGCCGCCGAAGGTGTTTCCTATCAATGTGATGGGGCGTTACCCAAAAGGATCCAGCGTCAATATCTCCATGATCTTGACAGCTCCGCTAGTCGTACCTTCATTCAGGCCGATGCCGCGGAATTTGGTCATATGGCGCTGGTTGAGGTCTCACGCGGCTGCTCACGTGGCTGTCGTTTCTGTGCTGCAGGGTTCGTCTATCTGCCGCCGCGCGAGCGCAGTCTGGATAATCTGCTTGAGCAGGCTGATCTGGGGTTGTGTCAGCGTAACCGGATTGGTCTGGTTGCCGCTGCGGTTGCTGACTATTCGCAGGTTGTACCGCTCCAGCAAGGGATTATCGCGCGTGGCGGTGAAATTTCCATTTCCAGCTTACGGCTGGACGCGATCGATGCACAGACCGTTGCCTTGCTTACTCAAGCCGGCCACAACAGCGTCGCTATTGCCCCGGAAGCCGGCAGTCAGCGGATGCGCGATGTTATCAATAAGGGGTTGAGTGAAGATCAGATTCTTTCAGCCGTACAGGTCCTGGCAGATGGTGGGATCCGCCACCTGAAACTGTATTTTCTGATTGGTTTGCCGTTTGAAGAGATGGCTGATGTCGAAGCGATCGTTGAGCTGGTACAAAAGATCGCGGCCATGCGCCAGGTCAGTGGCAAGGTCCGGGGTCATCTTGGCAATCTGACTGTCAGCGTTAATCCTTTTATTCCCAAACCCTTTACCCCTTTTCAGTGGGCCGGCATGGAAGGGGAAAAGTCGCTGAAGAAAAAGGGGCGATTGCTTCAGTCAGCATGCAGCCGGATTCCTAATACCCGTTTCATGATGGAATCGGTGCGTCTGGCGATTCTCCAGGCTTTTCTGTCCCGGGGTGATCGCCGCATTGCCGCGATGTTGCCGGAACTGGCCAGGGGCGGGAGTTTAAGACAGATCTGCGCAGCGGCCAATTGGCCCTTGGTTGCTGAGCTGACGCGTGAGCGTGGAGAAGGTGAAGCCTTTGCCTGGGAGATTATTGATGCCGGGGTGCGGCGCGAATACCTGTGGAACGAATACCAGCGTGCTGCCGAGCAGCGTTTAACTCCTCCCTGCACGCCCGGATGCTGTCGGTGTGGCGTCTGTAGCAGATGTAGCTGAAATTTTTTTTGTCGTTACTGTTCGGGAAAGGACTAGTCACAATTTTTTTACGGAGCGACCCCGCGCTTCTGCAACTCGAGCCGTACCTGGTTGCGGTGGGCGCGCAGATCGGCAGCTGTCTCGGGTTGGCCGATCGGGGTGCTGACACCAACACCAGCGCCGACCGAGCTGCTACCGCCATAACTGCCCAGACCGAAACCGAGACTGACGGACGGTGATGAACGGCGTTGTTCGGACAGGGTGATCTGATCTTCGACCTCATAATAGTGTAACAGCAGGGCATCATTATCGAGCTGCAGGTAGTCAGTGGCCATCAGTTCCTGGGTTCTGGTTGCGTGGCCTGCACAACCGGCCAAGGCCACCAGCAGGAACAATAAAGGTAGAATCAGACAAGGCGTTATCAGGCTACATGCCGAACGATAACCTGTTGCATGGGCTGTTGGGGGCAGCATCCTGGTCTCCTTGGACAGGGTTGGGGCACGTTGCAGTATATTGCCCTGATTTTGTCAGAAACCGCTTAAAACCTCAAGCTGGGCTCCCGGCGTGACCTCTCCGCCACTTAATACCCTGGCAAAAATTCCTTCCTTGGGCATAACGCAATCCCCGGCCTGATGGTAAATGGCGCAGCGGGTATGGCATTCCTTGCCGATCTGGGTTACCTCCAGCAGCACCTCGCCGATCTGCAGCCGGCTTCCGATGGGCAGGGCAGGCAGATCGATCCCAAGGGTGGTGAGATTCTCAGCAAAGTCCCCATTGTCGACATCGAGTCCCATGGCCCGCATTTTATCGATACTTTCTTTCGCCAGCAAACTGATCTGGCGATGCCAGTCACCGGCATGGGCATCATCAACGATGCCATGATTTTCCCGCAAGGTAACCTTCGCAACGGGGGTTTTGCGCTCACCTTTAGCGGCGCTGATGCAAACCGCAACAATCTTACCCATCATGAACTATCCTCCTATGCTGGCCATGGAAAACGGGGTGGTCGAATCGGGATCGGAGCCCAGACAATGGTGTTCCGGTTTGCCGCAGATGACCATTTTCAAAGCGTCGATCAACTTGCTCTGCTGACGGACGCCCAGCAGGGGTCGCAGATCGACAGCGTCATTTGACATCAGACAGCTTTTTGCCTGACCCATGGACGTCACCCGGATTCGATTGCAGGAACCGCAAAAATGTTCGCTCATGGGGGTGATAATCCCAAGGGTGCCGGCAGCTCCGGCAATCCGATAAGGGCGTGCCGGACCACAGAAACGATCCGCTGTGAGGGGATTCAGTTGATAATGCTGGTTCAGCAACGCCAGGATATCCGCGCCGCTGATAATCCGGTGCTGCCATTGTTGTTCACGGATCGTCGGCATATATTCGATAAAGCGAACTGACCAGGGTTTGTCGATTGACAGTGCGGCAAAATCGAGCAGCTCATGGTCGTTGACGCCGCGCATGGCGACCAGGTTGAGCTTGATTTTCATGCCGACCTGTTCGGCCTTGCCGATGCCGGCCAAAACCCGACCAAGATCGCCGCCACGGGTAATGTCGCTGAAGGTGTCAGGCTTCAGCGAGTCGAGACTGATATTGAGGCGTTTGACGCCGGCAGCGTATAATTCCTCGGCGTAGTCTGCCAGCAGGATGCCATTGGTCGTCAGGGCGATTTCCTCGATTCCCTCAAGGGCCGCCAGCTGCTCCAAAAAGCCGATAACCCCTTTGCGTACCAGCGGTTCCCCACCGGTGATACGGACCTTGCGAATGCCCAGGGTGGTGGCAGCGGCGACAATCCGGAGCATTTCGTCATAACGCAGGATGTTGTCGTGGTGCTGTGATGTGATCCCGGTCGCCGGCATACAATAAAGGCAACGCAAGTTGCAGCGGTCGGTAATCGACAGCCGCAGATAATTGATGGTGCGGCCGAAGCTATCCTGCATGGCGTTCTGATTCTGATTCAGTTTTTTTCTTTTCATCGAGGTTGGCAACATCGAGATCCTCGATTTCTGTCACTCCTTTTTTGAAGTTGCGAATGCCTTTACCCAGGGCGCTTCCTACCTGGGGAAGTTTACCGGCCCCAAAAATAACCATGACCAGTACCAGAATAATCAGCAGTTCCTGTGTGCCCAGACCAAACATACGTGCTCCTTTAATTAATTGTGAGAAGGGTTCTGCCCAAAAGGCAGGTGTAACATGATGACATCGATGCTGTCTCCCGCGGCCAGTGCGGGGGAGTCAATCGGGAGAGGAAACAAGGCCTGAGCACCGACCGCGCTCCGGTTCTGCCCTGACCCCTGGCGCTGGGATGGATCAAATTGCAATACGCCATTAACAATGATCAGATTGCCCCAGAGAAAATGTAACCGTTTTCCTCCGGCTTTGAGCGGTGTGGCCAATGTGACCCTGAGGGTCGGTGCAAAAGGGTGGGAGTGCCCGGCAAGCATCCGCAAAGCAGGACGGGCGTACAGTTGGTAGGTCGCAGCAGATGCCGCTGGATTGCCGGGCAAACCAAACACCGGCTGCCCGTCAATCGTGCCGAACAGGGTTGGTTTCCCCGGTTTGGTCGCCACCTGCCAGAAGAGTTTTTTAAACCCGATTTTCATCAGGGTTGGCTGCACCAGATCACGATCCCCCACAGAAACACCGCCGGTGGTGATCAGCATGTCAGCATCCAGCCCTTTGCGCAGAAAGGCTTCAAGTTCGCCCGGTTGATCCCTGGCGATACCAAGTAGGATCGGGATGAATCCATCCTGACGCAAACAGGCAGCGAGCAAGTGGGCATTGGAGTTGATGATTTTTCCGCTGTCAGGCGTCTCCCCCAGTTCGACCAGCTCATCTCCGGTGGAAAGAATTGCCACCCGCGGGGCCGGGTAAACGCAGACTTCAGTAATCCCAGCTGAGGCCAGCATGCCGATCGCTGCCGGGTCGAGGTGCTGCCCCCGGCAAAGAATTTTTTCACCGGCCTTGAGTTCTTCACCACGGACGCGAACATTGGCACCGTGCTCAAGTCGCTTGCGCAGGCGGATGCGGTTGTCACTGAGGGATTCAATGTCTTCAATCGGCACGACCGTATCAACCCCTTTAGGCAGGGGTGCCCCGGTCATGATCCGTACCGCTTCGCCGCGCTTAACGGTTGCCGAAAAAGTGTCGCCGGCCGGTATAAAACCGATCGTGGTCAGAAACCCATCAGCGAGCCCGGCGTGGTCAAAAGCGTAACCGTCCATGGCGGAATTGTCGGCGGGAGGGAGCTCCAACAGCGAAAAAACATCCTCCGCTAACACCCTGTCAACGCCTTCAGCAAGGGGAACGCGCACCGCAGCTAATGGCTTGATGGTTTGAAAAATACAATCGATGGCTTGCTGGTAATCTATCACCGTTGTTCTCCTTGTTGAACGCTGCTCCAGACGATCGGGAGTATCAGTCTGTACAGGTTTATCTTCTTTAAGAAATTCAAACTGTTGCGACGCCATCAGGAATTAAAAACCTGGTCAAACTTGTCGTCAATCATCTGATGCAGTCCCTCCTGAACTTCATCAAAGTTTTTGAGCAGTTCCCGGGCTTGTGGGGTAATGACAGAACGACCACCGCCACTCCCCCCCCTTTCACGCTCAACCAGGGGGATGCCGTGTTTTTCCATCTCCTGCAGCTGGCTCCAGGCCTTGCGGTAGGAGATGCCGAGTTGCTGGGAAGCGGCATTGATCGAGCCGGTAGCGGCAATGGCGCGGAGCAGGCGCAAGCGACCGCCACCGAGAAACGGCTGGCCGTTTACTTCCAGCCAGATCTTGCTGCGGATGCGCAGGTCATTCACGACAGAAACCTCTTATCGATCAGGTCACACAGACCGGCGGCATCATTGATATCAAACACCGGCACATCGAGCTTAAGGGGTTCATCGGATGCCACGGCAAACAGGGTCGGATCATGTCGTTCACCGCGACACAGCAGGGTGGCGCTGCGCTCACGTCGATGAACTTCGATTTTCGGCATGCTGCTGCGTTTGAATCCTTCGGTCAGAACAATATCGACATCCCGGCAGTAGGTGGCGACGGTCTCATCAAGGACCGGCTCACTGTCGCCATTCTGCCTGACCATGGCAATCTTGGCCGGTGAGGTGATCAGCATGGTGTCAGCCCCGGCCTGGGTCAGACGCCAGGAATCCTTTCCTTCATGATCAATACTGAAACTGTGGGCGTCATGTTTGATCGCGCCTACCCGAAATCCACGCCTTTTCATCTCGCTAATCAGTTTTTCCAGCAGGGTGGTTTTGCCGGTACCACTTTTGGCAACAATCGACACAATGGGCGGCGTCATGATGCCTCCTGGTTGAGTTGTTCAAGATCGACCGGTGAATTCAGATTGACCAGGGCCGTTTGCCAGCCGGTCGGCAGTTCATCGCTCTCCACAAAGCGGGTGCGGATGTGATCATAAAATTCGTAGATCCGATAATTGCCCGCACGCAGCATTTGTTCCATCACCGGCAGGCAGTTTTTGTGATAGAGGGCAAACACCGGCTCAAAACCTGCCGGCGTACGAGGTACTACGGCCTCGTAGCTGTGGCGATAGGGGAGCAGGTGACGGATCAGGTTCGGATCGGGTGCAGCCAGGTCACAAGGGGTGACAAAGATCCAGGGCGTTTGTGCGGCCCGCAGACCACCATGAATGCCGCCCAGGGCGCTGCCGGGAAACTCGTCAGCAAAGTATGGCACGGCCGCGGAGGCGAGGTCGGGACGCTCGCCGGCAATCAATATCTGTGCAAAAACCCCATCAAAGGCATCATGCGCGCGTTCAAACAAGGTGCGCCCATCAACCGTCAAGGTCGCTTTGTCGCGCCCCATGCGCCGGCTGCGGCCACCGGCAAGAATGACGCCGGTGATATCGTTATGGTCAGTAAATTGTTGGTTGTGCGAAATCTGCATAACGCTTGTCCAAAAAAACACCCCTAAGGAGTGGTGACAGTGATTGCCGACTGACGACAAAATTCTACACAAAGATTGCAGGCAATACAACGGTCTTTATTGACTTGCGGCTGGTTGCCACAAATATCCGGGGACGCCAGTGCGCCGGTCGGACAAATGCCGACGCAGGCGGTGCAGCCCCGGCAATCGGCGACAAAAGTCAGCTCTCGCAGGATCTTCGAGTCGATCATTTCCCGGATGGCGGAAGAGGCCTTGCCGAGTTGCAGCAGGAGTTGACGGGTCTTGGGAATGTTTTTTTTGCCGTAGCTGCCTGACGTTGTGTCGAGATGCAGACGGGTGACCAGTGACATACCAGTCTGGCGTGAACGCCGATTGAGAAAGTTAAAAAACTCCCGGCGTGAACAACTTTTTTCGCGGTAATCGAGCTGTGGTGCTGACTCTATCACCTTAACTGCGCCGGGCAACCCCTGTGCCAGTTCAGCAACCTGTTGCGCTGATTGATGCAGTTCGGGCAACATGCGACAGTTTTCGCAGGTGGCACAGGCAGACGCATTGAGGCGCAGTTCCTTGCCCAGCGCCAGTTGCAGTACCAGCAACAGCTGCGGATCGGCGAGCAATCCCAGGCAGGGTACGCGCGCATGACCTTGAGTCTGCGGTTCAAATGAACAGGCCAGCAAAGGAGTGTCAACTTCGTCAAGGCGCTGGAGCAGATCGCCTACGGTTAGCTGATTACTGGTCAGAGCATCTGTGGGGCAATCGGCAGCACAGAGCATACAACCGGTGCACTTTTCCTTATCCCAGTCAAGTCCGGTTTCCGTCCAGGTTAAGGCACCCGTTGCGCAGGTCGTAAAGCAGTTGCGACAGCTGGAAGAAGACAGACGATGGCGTAAACAGCGGCCACGCTCGATGAGCAGTGCGTCCTGGGGTAGGAGGAGCTTAAAGGCAGTGCTTTGCAGCATCATGTCAGCAACCTAAGCCGTTGCTTTCTGAGCGTTGATAAAGCGCTGGGTCAGATCGGCAAGGTGGCGGTAATAATCGCATTGCGTGTTGTTGCTCAGTCTACCACAGAATTCATCAATCCAGCGACCCAGATGGTCAGCAATAAATTGTTGGCGGTGCTGATTCCAATGCTGTTGATCGTCAGTGCGTTCTTCAGTTTGCGCCAGGGCTGCGTTGAAGCAGAGCAGATAGAGAAATTCCAGTTCGATAGCAATGTGATCTGGTACCTCTTTGAGCTCGGGGCTGACTGCAAAGTCAGCGTCTTGATAACGGGCAATGACGTCCATCGTGGAATCACCCATCAAAACTTTTGGCCCATCCAGATAAACCGAACCGTAAGGGTGTGCCAGCAGTACGTCGGGGCCGACAAAGAGCTTGGCATAATCGATCAGCAGATCTTGTTGCGGCGCATCCCGCAAGCTTGTTGCCATGGCATCGGCTAAGCTGGCCGAGTCGGGATGACATAACTCAAGGGCTTCACGCAATTGGGCAAATAGTCCTTCTTCGAGCAGCATGTTTTTGTCCGGCTCATAATAACAGGCAGAGAGCAGTCGAAATGCGTCAGCCGTAGCAGCGATTTTATCCACGAGGGCAGTAGCGGTCACAAATGTCTCCCAAAATAGAAGTGGTAAAATTAACTGGGAAAAAATGCCGCAGGCGAAGGGATTCGTCTGCGGCACATTTAATCGAAAAGCTTACTATTTACGCATTGAATAATTGCGGACATAGTAAACATTGGGGCTAACACCCTTTTCATTGGCAGCCAAAAACTCACCCTTGTTGTTTTTCAGGCGCCGTCCACCGTACTGCTTGAGCAGCTTAGCGGCATCGCTGTTAGGGTCATCAAGGTCTCCGGCAACGCGGGCACTGGATGGACAGACATCGGTACAGTAGGGCTTCATCCCGTTTTCAATGCGATGGTCGCAGAGGATACATTTTTCCACCACGCCAGCAGTTCTGATATTTTTATAGTCAGGATGGCCGTAATTCGTGGCATGCGGTGGTGTGAACCCTGCTTTTTTTGCGATTTCCGCACCGGAAGTGGTGCAGCCCTTGATGATTTCGGTCTTATCTTGATAAGCCGCGTGGATGGTTTTACCGAAATCATTGAAGCTGATAACGCTGTAATCGTTGGTGCCTTCTTCGATGTCGCCCTGGCTGTAGGGGCAGGCAAACTGGCAGGCACGACAGCCAATGCAGCGCTCTTCGTTGTGCAGAGTAACGCCATTCTCTGACTTGAACATCGCCTTGGGTGTAACGGGACAGGCGCTAACGCAGGGTGCATCGGTGCAGTGGTTACAGAGAACCGGCAACATTTCGAACTTGACGTTGGGGAATTTGCCGGATACGACAGACTTGTAATCCGCCCAGTTATGAGTCTGACCGTCGGCACGGTCGTCCGTATTGTTTTCGGTTTTGCACCCGAGGCCACAGGCGCCGCAGCCGGTGCACTTGTGCAGGTCAATAACCATTCCGTATCTTGCCATCTA
Source organism: Pelovirga terrestris (assembly GCF_014773365.1). Lineage (GTDB taxonomy): Bacteria > Desulfobacterota > Desulfuromonadia > Desulfuromonadales > Geopsychrobacteraceae > Pelovirga > Pelovirga terrestris. The sequence goes on along the minus strand of NZ_JACWUN010000005.1, from coordinate 35,737 downwards.
TTTATCTCCTATTTAAGTATAAGGGTATCGTCAGATCAGGCTTTTTCAATCTTAAGGCCAGTGTGACCGCCGTTACGGGCGGTAGAACCGCTCAAACGATCGTAGTCATCGGGCATGATCTCATTGAAGTTCGCTCCGCGAGGAATGGCCTTGGCAAAATCCTTGGCAGCGACGCGACCCATGGCGTGGTGACCCTGACCATAGCACTTGGCGACGACGCCGGGGCGGACACCCTCCCACAGGCGGGCTTTGACCTTCAGGCTGCCCACTATTGAGGTTACCTTGACCATATCACCATCCTTGATGCCAAGTCTGGCGGCGTCAGTCGGGTTGAGCTGGATGACATCCTGCTCATTGACATCTCCCGGATCGCACTGCTTGAAGCTATGATACCAGGTGTTGTTGGCACTGCGACCTTCACGGTTGAAGCGCGACTTCATGTCGATCAGGTCGAATGGATAGTCACTCCTGCTACCGTTGCGCTTGGGCGACTCATAATGGGGGACAAAAGCCAACTCGCCGCGAGCTTCATAGTTGGTGACTTCCATGACCTTGTCGATGCTGACCTTGTGTTTTTCAGCGTGAGCGGTCAGACCCTTCTTCAGGGTTTCGCTATAGAATTCAAACTTCTTGGTCTCAGTTTTGAAACCATCTGCCCATTTCTTGCGGAAGATGAATTTAGGCGAGTTGACCACGCCCTTGGCGCGGAAATCTTCCCAGCCGTTGGGGCGGTCACCCTTGTAGTCCTTGTTCTCGGCCGGATCCCAGGCTTTTTGACTGCGGATCTTGGTGGCATAGATGGCAAACTCCATGCTATTTGTCGGTTCCTTGCCTGTTTCCGGATCCTTATAGGATTTCACCCACTGGAGCATGTTGGGGAAGCCCTTGTCGTTGAGTTTCTCCGCCAGCAGCCAGGTGACTTCTGTTTCGATGCCTTTGACATCAAACATCCGATCGATGACCGGTTGCTGGATGGAGATGTGACCGTGAAGGTTGGCTTTGCTGCGTACTACGGTCCAGTCTTCAGAATGGTGCAGAGCGGAGGGGAGTACGATGTCAGCAAAATAGGTCATCTCAGAGAACATCGGGACGCAGTGAATAAAGAAGGGAACCTTGGTCATCGCCTTGTCCCAACGAGCGCCCTCGGTGCCGGAGAAGTTGACATTCTGGAAATAGGACAGGGCGACCTTGATATCGTAGGGGTCTTCGGCCAGGATGGCGTTGGCAACGTTATTGAGAACAACACCGGAGCCGGGTTTGTGGCTGGCCATAGCCGGGAAGGTCAGGGTGCCACGTTGATCGATTTTCTTGTTTTTCGCACCTGCGGCAGCAACGGGATCCTGAAAATCGTTGTACTTCGGATAGCTGCTGGAGGGAGCGCCCATGCCGGTGCAGAGTCCCCCTTCGCTATCGGTAGCACCAACCAGGCCGTTGAGGGCGTGCATGGTCATTGCGGCATAGGTGCCGCGGGGCTGCATATTCGGGCCAAACCAGACGGCGCACTGGGGAGCAGCCTGAGCAAATTCTTTGGCGATGCGCTCAATCTGTGCCTGATCCACGCCAGCTTCTTTGGCGGCCCATGCCGGATCCGAATCTTTCAGCGCCAGATTCCACCACTTGACCAGACCGTGGGTCAATTTCTCATCGAAGTCGTCTTCACTGATGGTTGCACCCTTGACAAAGCGGTTTTTGCCGTCCTTGAAGTCACCGACGAACTCCTTGCTCCACATACCATTGACCAGAATATAATGCGCCAGGGCGGAGGCGACAGCGCCATCCGTTGAAGGTTTGACCGGCATCCATTCATGCGCTTTGGCGGCGGTGTTATTCATGCGCGGGTCAATAACAGCAACCTTGCCGTTTTCCATGACCTTGTTTATCTTACGGATGGCGTTGGGGATCTGACGGTTGGAAGACATGGGGTCACAGGCCCAGACAATCAGATACTTCATGTTGTCGAGATCGTAATCAGCATACCCCCAGTAGCCTTCCAGCATCCGCCCCATTTTTTCAACTTCAGCGCAGATGGAGCTGTGGGAGATATTGTTCGGGGAGCCGATCATCTTGGGCAGGTCACCGTAGAAAATGGAGTTGTGATCGGAATAGCGACCGCGCATCAGTAAAAACTTGTTGGTTTCGTTGTTTTTGCGCAGTTCCATGATCTTGTCGGCAAATGTATCCATTGCCTCATCCCATGAAATGGGAACGAACTTGGGATCGATGCCGCGCCCTTTTTGCGGATTGGTGCGCTTCATCGGGGTTTTGATACGGTCCGGATCATAGATCTGCTGCAAAATAAGATGACCGCGCGGGCAGACATAGCCACTGTTGGCTTTGGAAAGCTGGTTACCGCGGACCTTTACGGCTCGGCCGTTCTGAACAAAGATCTCAATGGGACACCAGGTGGTGCAGCCCTGACAGGTGTTAGCAATCCATTTGCCGGCATCCTCGCCCCTGGGCTTTGTCGTTGCGGCTGTATTGGACATAGCATTGGTGGCAGGTTTTACGGCGGTGCAACCGGCCAGTAAAGCACCTCCGGTGGCAGCGGAAGCTTGGATGAAGCTTCGACGTGTCAATCTCATTCGTATCCTCCTTGACAGTTGTTAAATAACGGGGCTGAACAGCATGCTAACAGGTGCAATAACAGGTGTTCTCCGCAATGTGGTTGAGCAAGGTTCGTGCCGACTTAAATGATGCACCTCAGGGCCATAAACCCATGATTAAAAACATGAAAGACAGAATGGCTGAATTCGTTATTTTGTAACCCAAGCGTTACGATCGACAATTGATTTAGTAGAATAATTAACAAAAACAGCTGGATGGGAATTAATGTATACACTGTTACCGGGCGGTAACAATTCACTAATGGTAACGCAGTTTTTTATGCTGCGATTTCGGCCAGCCAAATAGTTGGTTGATTTTTTTTGGAAAAATCAATGGTGCGCAAAGTATAGCCGCTTGTGGGGAACTTACAGGGCGAGTTTTTCCCACAGGGATTTGCGCGATATCTTCAAACGTTGAGCTGCGGCGGTGCGATTCCCCCCCTCCTCATTAAGAACCCGGGTAATAAATCTCAGTTCAAAATCGCGGATGGCTTCGCGCAACGGCAGATCGGTGCGAAAGCACTGGATGATGTCGCCATTGTTGCCACCGGATTGACGCAATGGCTCGGGTAACATGCCGGGGGTAATCTCTTTGCCGGGAGCGAGAACCTGTAGTCGTTCAATCAGATTTTCCAGCTCACGGACGTTGCCGGGCAGGGGGCAGTTCTTTAGCCGTTCGTAGGTTTCGATGCTGAGCTGAATCGGCTCTTTGTTGTAGCGGGAAGCATACTTGTCGATAAAATGGGCAATCAGCAAGGGAATATCCTCGCGCCGTTGCCGCAGCGGCGGTAGATGTAGCGGGACGACATTGAGACGGTAGAAAAAGTCCTCACGGATACTGCCTTCGTCGCGCAGTTCAGCCAGGTTGCGATGGGTGGCGGCAATCAGGCGGAAGTCGACCTTGATCGGCTTTTCGCTCCCTAAGCGGCGGATCACGCCGTCCTGTAGGACACGCAACAGCTTGACCTGCATCGACTGCGGGATTTCACCGACTTCATCCAGAAACAGGGTACCGCCATGGGCCTGCTCCAGGTAGCCTCGGCGTACCTGGTCGGCGCCGGTAAAGGCGCCCCGTTCGGTGCCGAAAAGTTCCGATTCGAGCAACGTTTCCGGGATCGCTCCGCAATTGACCTTAACCAGCGGTTTGTCACGCCGCAAGCTGACGTGATGAATAAAATCGGCCGCCAGTTCCTTGCCGGTGCCGCTCTCACCCTGGAGCAGAATAGTGACATCGGTGGCGGCGGCGGTTTGTGCGGCGGTTAAAAACTTGCGCAACGCCTGGCTATCGCCAATCATCCCTGATGGCTGCTCGCGGCGACGCAGATCGCGGTTTTCAGCTTCTATCTGTTGGAGATGAAACAGACGTTTGAGCTTGAGTAACAACAGTTCGGTTCTAAAGGGTTTGGCCAGATAATCGTGAGCTCCCTTTTTGAGTGCATCGACAGCCGCTTCGACGGTGGCTTCGCCGGTCATCATCAGAATGGTGCAGTCAGGCTGCTGGTTGAGAATGACCTCAAGCAGTGACATGCCGCTGACATCGGGAAGGCGGATGTCGATCAGGGCCACCGGAAAACAGTGCTGCGTCAGCGCATCAACTGCCTGCTGACCATCCTTGGCGGGGATCACATCGTAGTTATGATCGCTGAGAACTTCGCTGAGCATCTCCAGATGGACTGGATCATCCTCCACCAGTAAAATCATTTTATTCATCAGTTGTGTCCGCATGTTTACTACAGGGAATAATCAGGGTGAAAACCGTGCGCTCCCCGATCCGTTGATAGTCAAGGGTGCCACCATGGTTTTCGGCAATGCCTCTGGAAATAGCAAGACCCATGCCAGAGCCTTTGCCGGCTTGCTTGGTGGTAAAGAAGGGTGTGAAAATTTCATCAATAATCTTTTCTGGAATGGCGGGACCGGTATTTTTAACCCGCAACAAATAACAACTATCTTGCCACTCTGCTATCAGCCTGACTTCCCCGTTGGCGCAGATAGCATTGGTGCAGGTAGCATCAATTGCATTCAGTACCAGGTTAAGTACGACCTGATGAATTTTGTCACGGTCGAGGGTGAGGGTGGCCGGTGGACAACGGTTTTCGGTAATAAAGTGGCAATTGATCCCTTGGGCCGCCATGCGCGAGACCGTTGCCAGGTCTTCGAAAAAGCTGTCACTGTTAACCGGTTTGGGATTAATAGTGCCGGCGCGTGAAAGGTCGGAGAGTTGGCCGACGATTCTGCCGATGCGCTCGATGCTCTGACGGACCCGGCCAACATAACGTTCGGTCGCTGGGCCCCCTTTTTGTTCGATCTGATAAAGAGCCCCTTCGATGCCGGCCAGAGGGTTGTTAACTTCGTGGGCCACTCCGGAAACGATACGACCGATAGCGGCGATCCGTTCGTTTTCGAGCATCCGGTTCATCGAGGTGATACGTTCAGCTTCGCTGCGGTTGAGACGTTCGAGCATGGCGCTGAAACTTTTTTGCAGCTGGCCAATTTCGTCATTACGGTAAGCATTGATGGTGAGATTGCTCGAATCTTTGCCAACATGTTCCATGCGGTCAGTTAAGGCCATGATCGGTCGGGCCAGCCAGGTGCCGATGATCCAGTAAATCAACAGAGCCCCGATGGAAAAAAATCCGGAAAATAGAAAAATCTGCTGTTCCAGCCGCCCAATTGCGGCATAGGCCGGTTCCATGGAAATCCCGACGCGCAAAGACCCCCAGCGTTTGCCGGCAATTGCCAATGGCATGGCCAGATCCGCAACCCGCTCCCCCTCCAAAAGAATATCGGTTTGGCGGAAGGTGTCTGCAGCCAGGGCCGTGCGACTCAATGGACTATCATAGATAGTGCCGAATTCGGCAAGGCGGTTGTGAGCAAGGACTCGGCCATGTTCATCCAGAACAAAAGCGTAGCGGATCTGAAGGCGCGGCGTCGCCATGATTTCACTGACAAAATTATCTAGTAACCCGCCTTCGCTGATAATGCCGAGTTCCTCGTAAAGCAGGGCGTTGATCACGGGAATCGCCATGGTTGTAACGAGAATTTCCCCTTCACGCGTAAGGGTTTCCAGCAGAGAAATACGCTCGCGTTGCCAGGTCCAGCCACCCCAGATGGCTGACGAGCCGAGGGTTAGGATAACGGCGACCACCATGAAGCGGACACGCAGACTGAAAAAAGGGAGTTGGCGCGGCATCAGTGACATCCTAATCCGCAGCCGGTTTTGTTGTTGCTGGTAAGGTCAAAAATCAATTGATAATCATCAATAGCGGCGGGGACAAAGCCGTGGGAAAATTCCGGATCCCAGCGGATCAGCTCCTGCCCGATGCGTGGATCATCAGGATCAATCGCCAGCAGCGCCATTTTCAGAGCAGTTACCAGCTCTTCCGGCGCATCTTTACGCACAACGATGGGGACCGACGGAATTGGGTCGGAGATGGAGAGGAAACGCAAGCCGTGCTCGCGGTAGCGCAGAGCCACTACATCCTTGACCGCACCAGCGTCAACATTGCCTTTGAGCACCGCTTTAGCGACGGCATCATGGGATTCAAGATGCTGGTAAGATGAAAAGTCATCCAGCTCAATACCATGAAGCTTGAGGTGATGATAGGGTATCAGCTTGCCTGAGGTGGAATGATAATCGCCAAAAGCAAAGTGTTTACCTTTGAGGGTTTCCAGTGATTGGATCGAGCTGTCCTCTCGCACAATGATATAACTATGATAGTACGCTTCCCGATCTGCGTTGAGGGGTTTGAGGATAGGCTCCGCTCCAAACTTCTGATGGGCTTCAGCGAAAGTAACATCCCCGAGGGAGGCCACGGGTGTAGTACCGTTTTGCAGGAATTCAACAGCCTCGTGATAGTTGCGCGAAAGTTTCAGCTCAAAGCGGTAAGGGGTGTTGGCGGTCAGATAATCCATCATCGGTTGGTAGGAGCGGTACATAATGATCGGATTGTAGCGAGGAATAACCCCGAAATAGATGACTTGTTTGTCCGTTGCCGCTAACGGAGTTTGAGTAAAAACCGGGGCGGTTGCTAAAAATAAGGTGACCAGGACGATGCCAAGGACAATGGGCCTGTTCATAGTAAATTCTGTCTCCGTAAGCAGGATGGCTGGAGTATTTCCAGAGCACGTATCTATATGCGGATGTTTTTGAGCACAGGTTGGTTCACGATTCTAGCAGGAGTCGTTGCTAAAAACAGGTTTTTTTGTCAGCAACTTTTTAATCCCTTTTCTTGACTGTGCGACCGCAATCGGGTGAAAGTTGATCTTCCTTTTAAATGAAGATTCTGAGTCAGGTTAATATGATGCACAACCAAATAAGAGTTAATTCCCCGGCAAAAATCAATCTCTGTTTGCACGTGCTGGGGCGATATGAGAATGGCTATCATGCGTTAGCGATGGCGATGCAGCGGGTTGATTTGTGCGATCAAGTTGATATCCGTATTACCAGGGCTAAGGGAGTGACGGTACATTGTGATGGTTTGGCGCTGGCACCTGGTGAGGACAATATTGCTGTCCGAGCGGCTCATGTGCTCCTTGCCGACGCACGGCTTGATGTCGGTATCGAGATCCAGATCGATAAGCGCATTCCGGTTGCTGCCGGTCTTGGTGGAGGGTCATCAAATGCGGCAACCGTGTTGCTGGCATTAAACGCCATGCTTGAACTGAATATGACGAATCAACGGTTGCAGCAGCTGGGTGCGCAGCTGGGGGCTGATGTTCCTTTTTTCGTTTTTCAACGGCCGGCCTGGGCCACCGGCACAGGAACCGACTTGGCGCCTTTGCCCCCCCTGCCGGACGTGGCATACCTGTTGGTCAATCCCGGAATAAGCGTATCGACGGCCGAAGTTTATCAAAGTTTACAGTTGACAAAGGGTGGTGAACTGGCTAACCTTCCGAGGTTTTCTGTAGTGACTAAGGAGGACCTGTGTGCGGCCCTGCATAACGATCTGGAGCGGGTCACCCTGAAACGTCACCCGCTGTTACAGCAGATCAAGCAGCGCCTGCTGCAGCTGGGCGCCCGTGGGGCGCTGATGTCAGGTAGTGGTGCAACCCTGTTCGGGGTGTTTGATGCGCTCGGCCAGGCGCAAAGCGCCGCTGATATTCTGGCCGCGGAAACCGACTGGTGGACCTGCCCGGTGTCACCACTGTAGTTTTTGGTTGCGCAGGAACCAGACAATGATATTCATATGAAGCGGTGCCGGTTTTGACCGGCTTCATTTGTTTTTTTGGTTACAAGATCGGCAGGCTGTTTATTGGGGCGTCGCCAAGCGGTAAGGCACCGGATTTTGATTCCGGCATTCCCAGGTTCGAATCCTGGCGCCCCAGCCACTTAACATGGTCGTTGACCGGTCGTTTCGCCGGGATTCGAAGCGGAGCGAACGCTGACTTGATGTCAGAAGAGCGGCCATGGATGGCCGCGGAAGTGAGCGCAGGGGAGCCGACGCAGGAGCCGCCGTGATGGCGGTGACGTAGTGGGTGAAGCCTGGCGCCCCAGCCACTTAACAAGGTTTCAAAGGTTTCGACGCACGTCGATATGGAAGAAGGGTTTTGATTCGTGGGAATGATCAAAGTTTTTACCGGCAACTCCAATGAGCCCCTGGCTCATGACATCTGCCGCCACCTCTCGGTAAATCTCGGCAACGCCAAGGTCAAGACTTTTTCTGACGGAGAAGTCCTGGTTGAAATCAATGATAACGTGCGTGGCCGTGATGTCTACGTTATTCAGTCAACCTGTTCCCCGGCGAATAATAATCTGATGGAATTGCTGGTCATGACCGACGCCCTGAAGCGGGCTTCTGCCGCTCGCATCAATGCGGTTGTTCCTTATTTCGGTTACGCCCGTCAGGATCGTAAGGTTGCTCCGCGAGCGCCGATTACGGCTAAGCTCGTTGCGGACCTGCTGTCGGTGGCAGGCATCGATCGGTTGTTGACCATTGATCTGCATGCCGGTCAGATTCAGGGTTTTTTTGATATCCCCGTCGATCATCTGTATGCCGCACCGGTTATGCTTGAAGAAATCCGCCGTTTGAATCTTGGTGAGCTGGTGATCGTTTCGCCTGATGCCGGGGGCACCGAACGTGCTCGTGCCTTTGCCAAACGCCTTGATGCCGGATTGGCTATTATCGACAAACGCCGCAGTGGTCCTAATGTCTCTGAAGTCATGCATATTATCGGGGATGTTAAAGGCAAGGTTTGCGCTATTGTCGATGACATGATCGATACTGCCGGTACCCTTTGTACGGCTGCGACGGCATTGCAGGACCAGGGAGCAACAGCGGTTTATGCCTTCGCTACTCATGGGGTTCTGTCCGGCCCGGCGTTGGAACGGATTGCTGAAAGTCCGCTTAAAAAGGTTTTTGTTACTGATACCATTCCAATTAAGGAAAAACTGAACAAGTGCGACACCCTGCAAGGGGTGTCCGTCAGTTACCTGCTGGCTGAAGCGATCCGCCGCATTCACAATGCGGAATCGGTCAGTTCGCTGTTTGTATAATTAATAGAATAGAGATGTAATTAGCGTATACGAGTAACCAATTTATACGGAGGACGAATAGATGGCTCAGGTAGTTCTGGAAGTAGAAGCACGCGAGAATGCAGGCAAAGGTTTTGCGAGGAGATTGCGGGCTGCAGGTAAGGTCCCTGCAGTGGTCTATGGCAAAGGGATGGATGCGACAATGGTTGCGGTTGACCCGAAGGCATTGCACAAGGCTGTATCTGGCGAAGCCGGCTGGAACACTCTGTTGACTCTGTCGGGGGCCGGACTCGACAAGAAGGTTGTTGTGCTGCGCGATGCCCAGATCCATGCGCTGCGCCGCGATATGCTCAGTGTCGACTTCCATGCGATTAACCTCAAGGAAAAAGGGCACTTCATGGTACCGGTCAACCTTGTGGGGATTTCCAAGGGGCAGAAGATGGGGGGCTCAACCCAGTTGATCAGAAAAGAACTTGAGGTTGCCTGTCTGCCGACCGAAGTTCCACAGTCGATTGACATCGATATCGAAGCGCTGGACATTGGTGACACCGTTCATATTCAGGACGTCACCGTCCCTGCCGGCGTTGAGCTGGTCCATGATGTCAATTTTACCGTTGTGACTGTTATCGGTCATAGTGCCGAGGAAGAAAGTGACGAGGAAGCTGAAGTTGCAGAAAGTGATGAAGACTAACTTCACTGCAGCTGCAACCATCGCCCAAGGATATTGCAAGTGAAGCTGCTTGTCGGTCTCGGTAATTATGGTTCAGAATATGCGACAACCCGGCACAACATCGGCTTTATGGTGGCGGAACTGGTTGCCGGGCGTTTTGGAATTGCCCTGAAAAAAAAAGGTTACCAGGGGATATACGGAGTTGGAGCGGTTGCTTCACAGCAAACCACCATCATTCTCCCCCAGACTTATATGAATCGCAGTGGCGCTTGCGTCCATGCTGCCAGTAGTGCACTGAGCGTTGATCCTGCTGATATTGTCGTGATTTACGACGATCTCGATCTGCTTTTCGGGCGGATCAAGATCAGCAAGGTAGGTGGACATGGCGGCCACAACGGGATCCGGGATGTTATCTGCGCTTTAGACCGCCGCGATTTTGTTCGCCTGCGTATCGGCATTGGTAAGCCGGAGCACGGAGATGTAACCCGTCATGTGCTCGGTCCTTTTAGCTCGACGGAACGCGTCGGGCTGCCCGCCTTGGTCGCGGCTGCTGCAGATGCAGCTGAATTGATCATCGCCGGCGGGGTGGCTGCCGCCATGAATAAATTTAACGGTTTCAATCTGGAAGACAATCTTTAACCCCTTATCAGACGAAAGAGGCGAGACGAATGCAACTGCAAGCATGGGCCCCCATACTCGGGGTGATCGGTTTTGTGATCGCGCTGGTGATCTACAACAACGTTAAATCCCAACCTGTGGGCAATGACAGGATGCGTGAGATATCTGAAGATATCCACAGAGGTGCCATGGCCTTCTTGAACCGCGAATATCGCGCCCTGGCCATTTTTATTGTGGTGGTTTTTGTGTTGATTGCCGTTGCCATGAGCATCCACAGTGCTCTGGCTTTTGTTGGCGGCGCTTTGTGTTCCATGACCTGCGGGTTTATCGGCATGAAGGCCGCAACCCGGGCCAATGTCAGAACCTCAGAAGCTGCCCGTGCCCACGGTCAGGCGCGTGCCTTGGAGGTTTCCTTCAACGGTGGCGCGGTTATGGGTCTTGCTGTCGCCTCTCTGGGTCTGGTTGGTGTTGGTATCGCTTACATTTTTTATGGTGGCGATGTTGAGAGCGCTAAACATATCAGCGGCTTTGCCATGGGCGCCTCATCTATTGCGCTGTTCGCTCGGGTTGGTGGTGGTATTTATACCAAGGCTGCTGATGTCGGTTCTGACCTGGTGGGTAAGGTCGAGGCCGGCATTCCCGAAGATGACCCGCGTAACCCCGGTGTTATTGCTGATAACGTTGGTGACTGTGTTGGCGATACCGCTGGTATGGGTGCTGACATTTTTGAATCCTATGTTGGTTCCATCATCGCAACGATGGCCATTGCCGCTGCTGCCAGCCCGCTGTTGCTTACCAAGCTTGGCTCCGGTGCCAATGTTCAGGCGGCTGCCATGCTGTTGCCGTTAGCACTGGCAATGATTGGTTTGGTCTTCTCAGTCATCGGTATTTTCTCGATGCGTTTTCTCAAGTCAATGGACCCCGCCAAAGCGTTGCACTATACAACCTTTGTTGCCGCTGGTGGTTTCTTGATTGCGGCATTCATCTACATCAAAGCCGCCGGGCTCAATGCCGGTATCTTCTGGGCCATCCTCATCGGTAGCCTTGCCGGTATCGCTATCGGTCAGATTACCGAATACTACACCGCTCATGGCCCGGTAAAACGGATTGCTGAAGCCAGTAAAACCGGTCCGGCAACCAACATCATTCATGGCTTGGCGATCGGTCTTGAATCCGCGGTTCTGCCGGTATTGATTATTGCCTTTGCCATCTTTGTAGCGAACGCTTTTGCTGGTCTCTATGGTATCGGTATCGCTGCGGTCGGCATGCTGGCAACGGTTGGTGTCACCATGACGGTGGATGCCTACGGCCCGATCGCCGATAATGCCGGCGGTATCTCGGAAATGGCTGGTCTCGGACCGGACGTGCGTAAAATCACTGACGGGCTCGATGCTATCGGTAACACCACTGCCGCAATCGGTAAAGGTTTTGCTATCGGTTCTGCCGCGCTGACAGCCCTGGCGCTGTTTTCTGCCTATGCCACAACGGTTGGTCTTGAATCAATCAACTTGATCGAGCCGATGGTGGTTATCGGTCTGTTGGTTGGTGGTTCTCTGCCGTTTTTGATTGGTGCCATGACCATGACCAGCGTCGGCCGTGCTGCCGGTGCTATGGTTGACGAGATCCGTCGTCAGTTCCGTGAAATTCCCGGCTTGCTGGAAGGCAAGGAAGGGGCCAAGCCTGATTCTCAGAAGTGTATCGATATCTCGGCCAAGGCGGCTCTAAGGGAGATGATTCTTCCTGGTGTGGTCGCTGTTGCTGCGCCGGTGCTGGTTGGATTTATCCTTGGAAAGGAAGCTCTCGGCGGCATGCTGGCCGGTGCGACTCTGGCCGGTGTGCTGTTGGCGTTGTTCATGTCCAACGGTGGAGGCGCATGGGATAACGCCAAAAAATATATTGAAAGCGGTCAGCTTGAAGGCGAAGGAAAGGGCGGCGAAGCCCATGCTGCTGCAGTTATTGGCGATACCGTCGGGGATCCGCTGAAAGACACCTCCGGTCCGTCAATGAACATTCTGATCAAACTGATGAGTGTTGTGTCGCTGGTTATTGCGCCGCTGCTTATCTGACCAGTAGCATCAACAGATAGATGATCTGATAGCCGGAGCGCATGCTTCGGCTATCAGTTTTTTGAGGATAAAAAAACATGGGGTTTAAATGTGGAATAGTCGGACTTCCTAACGTTGGAAAATCGACCATATTCAATGCGATTACCGCTGCCGGTGCTGAATCTGCCAACTATCCTTTTTGTACGATTGAACCGAATGTCGGCATGGTCGCCGTCCCTGATCCGCGGCTGGACGAACTGGCAAGATTGGTGAAACCCAAAGAGATTGTGCCGACGGTGATGGAGTTCGTCGATATCGCCGGTCTGGTGAAGGGAGCCAGTCGTGGTGAAGGTCTGGGAAATCAGTTCCTCGGCCATATCCGTCAGGTCGACGCTATTGCCCATGTCGTGCGTTGCTTTGAAGATGATAACGTTGTTCATGTTGATGGCAGTATCGATCCGCTGCGCGACATTGAAGTGATTCAGACCGAACTGAATCTCGCTGATCTGGACAGCGTCGACAGGCGTATTCAACGCAGCAGTAAGCAGGCCAGAAGTGGTGATAAAAAGCTGCAAGCCGAGGTTACGGTCCTTGAAAAAATAGCCAAAGCCCTCAACCGGGGATTGCCGGCACGTTCGGTGGTTCTTGAAAAGGATGAACAGTTGCTGATCAGGGATCTTCACCTGATCACGGTAAAACCGGTTCTGTATCTCGCCAATGTCGCAGAGGATGATCTTGGAGGGACCCACCCTTTTGTCGCTCAAGTGCGTGAACACGCCGCCGCTGAAGGAGCAGAGATGCTGACCTTATGCGGTAAGATAGAGGCGGAAATCGCTGAACTGGATCAGGATGAAAAGGTCGATTTCCTTTCGGAATTAGGACTTGAAAACTCGGGGCTTGACCGGATGATCCACGCCGGTTATCGCTTGCTTGGTCTGATCACCTATTTCACCGCCGGACCTAAGGAAGTGCGGGCCTGGACGGTCTCAGCCGGGGCGACTGCGCCTCAGGCTGCCGGAGTGATTCACAGTGATTTTGAAAAGGGATTTATCCGTGCTGAGGTCACCGCCTATCAGGACTACGTCAGGTCCGGTGGCGAAACGGGCGCCAGGGAAAAGGGGCTGTTGCGCCTAGAGGGTAAAAATTATCGGGTTGTTGATGGTGACGTGATGCATTTTCGTTTTAATGTCTGATGCCATGATCAGGATAAAAGTACTTGTAATAGCGCGGGTTGCGTGATAGAAACTTTGGTTCTGCGGATTCATGGTGAATCTGCACCATTCCTTGCTCCGGGATATGCTCGGGGCTGTTAGTCCGAAAGGGGTAAATGCTCAATGAGAAACTATGAGTCACTTTACATCGTTCATCCGGAGGTTGTTGGCGACGAGCTGACGGCAATGGTGGACAAATTCCAGAAAATTCTCAATGATCAGCAGGCTGAGATTGTCAAGATCGATAATTGGGGTGTGCGTAAGCTTGCTTATCCGATTAAAAAGGTTGAGCGTGGCAACTACGTCCAGGTGTTGTTCAGCGCCGGACCAGAGGTTGTGGCCGAGTATGAACGTCGTCTCCGGTTGGATGAGCAGATTCTGCGCTTTCTGACCGTGCGCCTGGATCGCGATTTCACCGCAGAAGTAGCTGAACCCGCTGCACAGGTTAGGGCTGACGATGATGATGACGATTTCAACGAAGACGACGAAGAATAACGACAACAACTGATTCAGGAGAATATAGTATGGCTAGTGAAAATCCAGGACGTCCCGGTTCCTCAGCACCTCGCCGCCGCTTTGGCCGCCGCAAGATTTGCCGTTACTGTGCCGACAAAGGTGCAAAAATTGATTACAAAGATGTCGACAGCTTGCGTTACTACCTGTCGGAGCGTGGCAAGATCGTGCCCCGCCGGATCTCGGGTACCTGTGCGACCCATCAGCGCCATATTGCCGATGCCATCAAAAATGCCCGGCAGATTGCTCTGTTGCCCTATACCAACTCACATTCCGTGTGATTGGGTCTCACCGGGCGCTGATCAACGATCCGCACCGCTCATCATACGTTTAAGCTACGGAGAAAATAGATGAATACAGATGTGATTCTGCGAGAAAATGTCGATGGCCTCGGGACCATCGGTGATATTATCAGTGTAAAGGCCGGTTACGCCAGAAACTATCTGGTGCCCCAGGGGCTGGCCCACCTGGCCGATGCTCGTAATGTAAAGGAGCTTGAACATCAGAAGCGTCAACTTGCGCGTAAACTGGAAAAGGTCACCAACGATGCCAACGCCCTCAAGGCCCGGATTGAGAAGGTGATCTGTAACTTTACCCAGCGAGCCAGTGAAGAAGGCAAACTGTTTGGTTCGGTGACCTCCATGGATTTGGAAGCCAAGCTGGCCGATGCCGGAATCAGTATCGACCGCAAAAAAATTCAGCTTGGTGAACCGATCAAAACCCTCGGTGAACATCTGGTGAACATCAAGCTGGATGCCGGTGTTGTTGCTGGTCTGAAGATCGTGGTTGCGCCGGAAGAAGCTTGATCCCTGGCCGGACTTAAAATGTCGTTGCGAATCAAGGCTGCAGGGTATTTTTCCAGCGGCCTTTTTTCGTCTATGATAATGATATGGTTACAGTGCTGGTTAGACAATGAATGATTTCAGGATGGTTTGATCAGTGAAAGCGGGGCTGTCATGCTGATGATGAAATGTCCAAAATGTCAGAACTACATTCGTTCAGCTTTGCTTGCTGAGTTACAGGTGATCGTTTGTGACCAGTGCCAGACGCAGGTTCCGGTGGACAATGTCCTGATATCGTCTAACGGTTTTACCTTTGAACGCAACGATCTGCTGAAACGATTTTATCGCTACCGTAAGCTTCTAGATGAGGTGATTGAAGAGCGCAACACCATGAGTACCAAGGGTAGCGTCTCCGAAGTAAGCCTGCGTAGTATCGAAAAGTTCATGTCGGTGCTACAGGGGATGATGGCGGGGGCCAGGGATCACTATCGTTGTGAGTTTACCCGGCCCATCCAGGTCAGATTGCGCTATTTGCAACAGGAATGTGCCGGCTCGATCTACAACATGAGCATGGATGGTGCCTGCATTGAAACGGCCGGGAGAAATCCGCTGCCGCGGGTTAACGGGATTATCACCCTCAGTTTCCAACTGCCGCAACAGGATCACACCCATGTGATCACTGGTGAAGTCTGCTGGACCCAGAAAGGGGAGAGCGACGGTAACCGTGGACACCACTCAGGCGTGCGCTTCACCTATCTGGATGAGCCTTCCCGCGCTGTTCTCTGGCAGTTTATTTCGACCATGGCAAAGCAGAAATTGTCAGCAGAACAAAAATAGCCCCCCCCCTTTTTTCATTTATTACGGATAAAAAAAGGTCGGGCACACGCTCTTGCGCCAAGTCTCCCGACTGGTTGATTGGTCCAGTTTAATAGTCGATCCCCGCAGCTTGAATGCTTTTCGTATCATGAGCGTGGCAGGGTGTCACCCCGTAAACCATGCCGCAGTGCGGGCAGCGATATTCCAGAGTCGACATGGTGAAGTTCTGATCACAGCCACTACAAATGAGCTGAACCTCCTGCGGCAGGCTATGGTTGGAAAAGCCCATCATCCGTAATTTGTCCACCACCTTTGCGCCATCTCCTACCTGTCCTTGACAACCGTCGTGCATGTTATTTCTCCTCTAGAGTTGTTCCAACGTTTCGCCGGAGCGGATCCGGTTGCGTAGCGCCAGAAGTTGATTGTCCATTTCTTCCAGGCGCTGAAGATTACGGCGTTCCGCTTCGTTAGCCATGATGACCTTGGCAATTCCGCCGTTTTTGATCACCAGACGGCGATCACCCATTAGTGCCAGAATCGGATCATGGGTCGCCATCAGGACGATTTTTTCTTCACGAATCAATAAGTTCAGGGCTTTTTTTCGATCAATTCCAGCATTTTCGATTTCGTCAATCAGGGCAATAGGGGATTTGCTCAGGAATGCCATGTCGGCGATCATCAGTGCCCGCGACTGCCCACCACTAAGGGACGTAACCGGGGTGTCGGGACGGAACTGTTCCCCGGCCAACAAATTGGCCTGTTCCAGGATCTGGGCAACCTTCTCCTGGGGATTGGTCACCAGACGACTTTCGGCATGCATCTGGATGAATTCTTCAGCGCTCAGATCCATGACAAAATTCATGTTCTGTGATAATTGTGCCACCAGTTTGTGCTCGGTGGAAAAACGCCACTGGCTGTCCGGGACCTGGCCGTTAATCAGAATGTTGCGTCCGGTCGGGGTGTCCCCCTGGGCCACCCATTCAATGTCAGCCAGCAGCCGGCTTTTGCCCGACCCGGTGGGGCCGACAATGCAGGTGACTTCCCCCGGCTGCAGGATCAGTTCAAAATCTTCCGCTTCTCCTGATTTGTTGCGCCCCCCGATGATGGTCAGGGACTCGACCTTGTCGAGGGGTTTGCGCAGGGCCAGCATGCCGTTCAGAAAGTCATCGAGGCTGCGCTGAAGTTGCTCGCGGCTGAGGCCCAGATCCTCAAGCAGGTCCGGGTTGAGTTGGTCCAGATAGTGCTTAAGGCTGTTGTTGTCGGCGGCAATTGTTAGCCCAAACGAGGTGATAAAATCCTCAATATAGGGGTGTTCAGCCAGGGTCGCGGTCAATGGCTGTAGGTACAGTTCGGTCAGTCTCATGGTTTGTCCTCCATCTCCATTTTACGCACGTTGCCGGTTTGGTATTCATCGCCGATGCGGGTTTCACCGAGACAGTAGGAGCACAGGGCTGCCGGCATGGAGAAGCGCAAGGTTTTCCCTTTGAGAGTGTCGATGTTGGAGGCGGCTTCAAACAGACTGGTCAGTTCAAAAGCGCCCTGCCCGGTGATGCCGTTGATGTTCATGATCACGGCGCCGGGGTTGACCTGTTTAACGCGCGAGGCAAAGACTTCGCGTTCGGCCTGGGAGACGATATCCCCCTTGGTGATGACGACGATATCGGCGGATTTGAGCATCGGACCGATTTTGCGCGGCGTATTGACCCCGCTTAAGTTATCGATAACGCAGATGGCGGTAATGTCCTTGATGTGGGGAGAACAGCGGTTACACAAACCGGCACTTTCACTGATCAGGTATTCGCAGTCGTTTTCCCGCCCCCAGGTCACGCAAGCTTCGATATTGCTGACAAAATAGTGATCAGGGCACAGGGCGCCGGAGAGCCCTTTTTTTACCAGCACCCCTGTTTTCGCATAAAGGGTGTCATCGTCGGTCAACAAGCAGTCGAACTTGACTACCCCGATCTTGCGTTGCCGTTGTTGCAGGGCTTCAATCACCCGCAGGATCACCGAGGTTTTGCCGGCGGACGGTGGGCCGGAAACGGTTAGAAATCGCATATTATACTCCTTCGGTAAGGCCGAGAGCGTCTTCAAAAATCTGGTTGGTGTCAAGGATCAGAGCGCCGATGTCATGCTGATAGATGTAGTCCCAGCCAATCCATTTCCACGGATGCTCGACGTTGAGTCGGTTGTCCACTTCCGGGTGCAGGGAGGGGAACAGTCCTTTGTGGGCGAGAATGTCGCCGACCCCGCGACCGCTCAAGAACTCGGCGATCGGCCGGGTCTTGTTAAGGGTAGAACGCTTGGTCAACATGAATATCGGGCTGACCACGGCGCCATCCTCCGGCCAGATAATCTCAAGCCCTTCGACCATGCGCGCCATCTTGGTAAAAAAGTAGGGCATGATGGTGACGTAGGGTTTCTCCTCGCTGACCCGTTTGGCATTTTTCACCATCTGTGACGGATGCATCGATTTGAGCATGCAGCGACCGAGCTTTTTCACCCCTTCCTCGCCGTGCTCCTTATGGATCGCCAGCAGCAGGGCGTTAAACAGATCAAAGTCGCCGACCGGCAGGGCAACCTGCTGGGCGAATTCCGGTTCGAGCAGATCCGCCCAGGTGCGTGGAATCGGCAGATCGCCACGCACATCATGGTTGATCATAAAGACCGCAGCAACTGCGGCAACAATCGAGTAATCCCCCCTGGGATCACGGATATCAAGATCAGCAAAGTCCCGGTTGACCTCTTTACCACAGATGTCCTCAAAAACACCCTGATCTTTGAAACGGCCAATAGTTTGGTGATCGAAGAAGGTCTCAAAACCGGCAGAAATAAAGATATCGGGGAGTTTATCGGCATCTTTGATGCCGCGGATGTTGTCCGCAATCCAGTCGGCCCCAACCGAAGCTGCTTCGAGTTTGTAGCTGACTTTGTGGCCGGTTTTGGTAGTGAAGTCTTCGATAAACGCATCAAAACTTTCCAGTAATGGTAAGCGTACCGGACAGGGCAGCAATCCGGCAACCCGGATATCACCCTGGTCGTGATCGGTTTTTTTCATGGTAATGTCAGCCTGATGGGAGCTCAGGGCAATCTGATTTCGTAGTAGCGCGAGAAAATTGTCGAGATCATAATGTTTCATTGCAACGGCACGTTCCAACTTCAAAAAAGGTGCAACCGCGTTGCGCTGTTTTTCGTCACGGAGATTCTCAAACCCGTTGGCGACGAACACATCGAGGGTTTCGGGCCAGATGTCGAGAACCTCTTTTATCGTCATATCCTTGGTCAATAGTGGTGTCATGGTTGTTCTCCTTGGTAGATGTCGAGCTACTATAAGGGCGCCCATGAAATAATTAAATTGATTCAGGTCAAGAAGAAGATTTTTTTTGTTCATTGCGACGGGCTGGGCGTGAGAGGTTGATTTTGTGTTTTTTTGATAGGCCCGAAATTTGGTCATTTTTTAATAAAACTGTCCTTGAAGTTTTAAAGACTTGTTGGCAGAATGCGCGTGTTCAGCATTTTTTAATCTGAATAGGAGCTTTTGAATCTATGGGTACGAGCGGGCTGGAAGAGGGTCGTGAGTTGCTGATCGACTTTGCCAAGCGTGGAGGTATTGTCCCAGCAGTTGTTCAGGACATCACTGATGGCCGCATCTTGATGCTGGCCTATGTTAACCGCCAGGCGTTAGAGGTCACCCTGCAAAAAGGGATGGCGACCTTCTGGTCGACCTCGCGCAATGAGCTCTGGACCAAAGGCGAAACTTCCGGCGATTTTCTTAAAATTATCGATATTTATATCGATTGTGATCAGGATGCGCTGATCTACAGGGTTGAGCCCCAGGGTGGTGGTGCCTGTCACACCAGGGACCCAGCGTCGGGGCGAACACGTGTCAGTTGTTTTTATCGTAAACTCAACCCGGCAGATGGTAGCTTACAACCGGTCTGATCCTTTGCCGGCGCTCAGCATTGAAGTGACGAGTCCGCCGGCGGTAGAACAGGCAAAACAAGTGCCACGCGTCGCGCACGGAGATGCTGCCCTTGATGAAGATCGAGCACGTTAATAAGACCTGCCTGTACTGCACTCCTGCGCCGCTCTGATATTGATATCTTTCCCTTCCTTCGGCCTGACAACCGTACCAAACGCGCGGTTTTTGGTGAATGGCTTTTATGCTCGCTTAAGGATGGGGAACAGCGAAGAATCGCCGGTGCCACAGATCAGGACTGTAAACTGTTCTTTCTGAGCAAGATCGGGTGGCATCAAGTAATAATCAGAACCTGTTTTTTCGGATGGGTCATGACCGCTTTTTGTCGCCGTCCATGGCGACAAAAACCCTTGCCACAGGAGCCAAAGGTCCTACGCAAGGATAGCGCTGAATAGCTACGTTACAAACACGATTCTTTTGTCTCGGGTCGGTACCCATCAGTCAAATTGTAGGAGAGGGTCTGTTGCAGGACCCTCTTTTTGTTTTGTGCCGGTGCTTTTTCCTGTTATCTTGCCGACACTATCAGTTGCTGGGAGAAAAACATGTCCGAACCATCTTCACACCGTTTGCCGCCTCAGAATCTCGAAGCAGAAATGTCGGTTCTGGGCGGGGTGATGTTGGAAAACGAGGCGCTGAATCGTGCCCTGGAGGTCCTGGTCCCGAGTGATTTTTACCGAGAAAATCACCGTAAAATATTCAAGGCTCTGATTTGTTTATCCGAGCGCAATGAACCGGCTGACCTGGTGACCCTGACTGCTGAACTCAAAGCGCACCAGGAGCTCGATGCTGCCGGCGGCAGTGGGTATCTGGCAACCCTGGTCGATTATGTGCCGACCGCTGCCAACATTTCCTATTATTGCAAGCTGGTTAAGGAAAAAGCGGTGGCGCGCAAGCTGATTGAGGTTTCAACCGATATTGCTACCCAGGGGTACGATGGCGGTGATATGGAAGAGATTCTTGATCGCGCCGAAAAGGCCATCTTTGAGATTGCCGAAAACCGTACCCGTCCTTCCTACTTCCCGGTTCGGGAAATCCTTAAGGACACCTTTCGTACCATTGAGAAACTCTATGAGCGCAAGGAGCTGGTCACCGGGGTCCCCACCGGCTATCTTGACCTGGATAAAATGACCGCCGGTTTGCAGCCGAGTGACCTGATTATTATCGCTGCCCGACCTTCCATGGGGAAAACCGCCTTTGCCTTGAACCTGATCGAATATGCCACCACCCACGACGACAATCCGCTCCCGGCGGTGGTCTTTTCCCTGGAAATGAGCAAGGAGCAGCTGGTGCAGCGGATGCTCTGTTCGCTGGCCAAGGTTGATGCCGGACGCTTGCGGACCGGCCACCTGGGGGAATCGGATTGGCCCAAATTGACCATGGCGGCAGGCCAGCTCAGCGAAACCCAGATTTTCATTGATGATACCCCGGCGATTTCAGTCCTTGAGTTGCGTTCGAAGGCGCGACGCCTTAAGGCAGAGCATGGTCTGGGATTGGTTATTGTCGATTATCTGCAGTTGATGCGGGGGAGTAATCCGGAGAGCCGGCAGCAGGAGATCTCCGAGATTTCACGTTCTTTAAAGGCGTTGGCCAAAGAACTTTCGGTTCCGGTTGTTGCCTTGTCACAGCTCAACCGTTCGCTGGAAAGCCGGACCGACAAGCGTCCGGTCATGGCCGACCTGCGTGAATCGGGGGCGATTGAGCAGGATGCCGACGTTATCATGTTCATCTATCGTGAAACGGTTTACTGTGAAGATTGTAAGAGCCGCGATAAAACCTGTGACAAAGATCATGAGAAGGACGCAGAAATTATTGTCGGCAAGCAACGCAACGGGCCGATCGGTACCGTCCATCTGACCTTCCGTGGCGAGTTTACCCGTTTTGAAAATCAGGCGCGGCGCGAGGAGGGTTATTAGCGTCACCCGGCGCTAATCACCGTTGTTGCGCTTGACCTCAATCTTCAGCGTATTGATTTTTTTGCGCAGGGTATTGCGATTAATGCCCAGGATTTCTGCAGCACGCACCTGATTGCAGCGTGCCTTTTGCAGGACAATATTGATCAGCGGGCGTTCAATCTGATGGAGGACCATCTCATAGAGATTGTTCATCTCGGTTAAATCCATCTGCGCCAGGGAACTTTGTAGCTTGCGGCAGACCAGCGCCTCCAGTGAGTCCTCATTGGGATATGACCCTTTTCCGGGGTCCAGGTCAGGAAAATCGGTAGCTGTCAATACGTGATTCGGGCACAGCAGGGACGCTCGGTTGATGGTGTTTTCCAGCTCGCGGACATTGCCGGGCCAGTGATGGCCTTTGAGTAGTTCCAGAGCCTGCGGGCTGCATTCAATCGCATCAATACCAAAATCCTGGCGCGCTTTCTGAAGAAAAAAATCGACCAGGGCCGGGATGTCCTCCCGCCGCTCGCGTAGCGTCGGCAGTGCAATCGGGACAACGTTAAGGCGGTAATAGAGATCTTCGCGAAAGGTTTTTGCCTCGACCTGCTTGGTCATGTTTTGATTGGTGGCGGCGACAATCCGGACGTTGACCTTGATAATTTGCTGACCACCGGTACGGGTGATCTCCTTTTCCTGCAATACCCGCAACAACTTTGCCTGTAATTCCAACGGCATGTCACCGATCTCATCCAGAAAAAGGGTTCCCCCTTCAGCCTGCTCAAATTTCCCCGTTTTGCGATCGGTGGCACCGGTAAAGGCGCCCCGTTCATGACCAAATAGTTCGTTTTCAAGCAATTCTCGTGGAATGGCGGCACAATTCAGGGCAATGAAAGGTTTACCCAGGCGCGGGCTGTTCATGTGGATAGCGCGGGCGATCAGTTCCTTGCCGGTGCCGCTTTCGCCGGTAATCAGAACGGTGATATCAGAGCCGGCAACGCGGCCCAGGGTTTTGTATACACTCTGCATGGCCTGGCTGTTGCCGATGATGCTGCGGCCGAAGCTGTACTGGCTCTGAATTTCACGTTTAAGCTGATCGATCTGTTCGGTAACTTCTGCCGCGTTGGTTGCCTTGAAGATGATTGCGTCCAGCGCGCTCAGGTCGAAGGGCTTGGTCAGATAATCATAGGCGCCGTTCTTCATGGCAGTGACGGCATGTTCCATGGTCGCTTCGGCGGTCATGATGACGACCAGGGTGCTGGGGTGCTCTTCACGAATGAATTTAAGAACGTCGAGGCCGTTGGCGCCGGGCATTTTGATATCCAGGATAGCAAGATCGTAGTGACGTTCCTGCACCATCTTTCTGGCCTGATTGCCATCTTCGGCCACCTCGACATCGTACCCCTGTTTTTTCAGGGCCTTGGAGAGAACCCAGCGGATACTCTCTTCGTCATCAGCAACAAGAATGCGTGAAATAGCCATGGTTCTATGTTCCTTCATCAGGTGCTTATTGATCACGATCGGTGCGCAAGAGCGGTAGCGAGACGCTAACAATTGTGCCGCCATCAGGATGTTCATTGAAGTGCAGCAGGCCACCGTGGTCGGCAACAATCTTCTGGCAAATTGGCAATCCCAGGCCGCTACCTCCCTCTTTTGTCGTGTAAAAGGGGGTAAATACCTGCTCTATCTCCGTAGGAGAGAGTCCTGGGCCACGATCGCAGATACGGATCTGAACCAGGGGGGCCAGGCGAGAACCTTCGACACTGAGATAATATTCGCCATCGATTCTGGTTTCAATGGTTATCTCGGTGTGTTCAAAAGATGCTTCCCAGGCATTTTTGAGCAAATTAAGAAACAGGCGGTTCAGCAGATCGCTATCACCATAGATAGGCGGAATGCTCGGATCAAGGAGTAGTTTGAACTCGATATGTTTGGCCTGGGCGTTATGCCGTTGGAGGGCGATCATCTCATTAAGCAGTTTGTTGATGTTGACCGGCTCCAGACGGTTGCGGCGTGGCGCGGCGAGATCAAGCAGTTCAACAATGATGCGGTTGATGCGTTCACTTTCGCGAATAATCAGGCTGGTGTACTCATGCAGCTCGGGCTGTTCGCTTAATTCCATCTGCAGCAATTGTGCTGCGCCTCGGATGCCTCCCAGGGGGTTTTTGATTTCGTGGGCGAGACCGGCAGCCATGGTGCCGACCATGGTGAGGCGATCGGCATGACGCACTGTCTCTTCCAGTGAACGGACCTGGGTTAAGTCGTGCATAATGACAATTGCACCCTGTTGCCGGCCGGCAGAGGAAAGGATCGGTGAAACGCTGACACTTAAGTGCCGCTTGCGACGGCGCCCCAGGGATTCAAAGGTAACGGCCTCGTGGTCAGAGAGGGAGCGACCTTCGCGCAGACTGGTTCTGACCAGATCACAGAGGCTTTCCTGTTGCTGGAAACACGCACAAAATGCCTTGCCCAGTGCCTGCCTTTCGGACAGCCCGGTAAAGTTCTGGGCTGCGGGGTTAAACAGGATAATGACCCCGGCCTGATTAATGGCAATAACGGCGTCCTCGATATTGTCGATGATAGAATAGTAGTCTTCCAGATTCAGTCGGTTGGTGGGATTCATCGGTGGTGATCCTGCTGAAAAAAGTGCTCGGTCAGAGCGACAAGCTGGGGCAGCTGTTGGCAGGATTGAAGCTCTGATCGAAGGTGCCCGGCACCCTCCATGCCACGGGCGTACCAACTGATATGCTTGCGCATCTCAAGTAGGGCTTTGTGCTCCCCAAACTGTTCGCGGTGCAGTTCAAGGTGCCGGAGAATTATCGCGAGCTTGTCGGCCGCCGTCGGATAGCTAATCCGGTTGCCCTGCAGGGCATCATTCAGCTGTTTGATCAGCCAGGGGTTGCCGTAGCCGCCACGGCCGATCATCAGCCCGTCACAGCCGGTTTCCTGGTGCATGCGCAGGCCATCGTCCACTGTCATCATATCGCCACTTCCAAACACCGGTATGCGGAGAGCCTGCTTCAATTCGCCGATCTGTTTCCAGTCGGCCCGACCGGTAAACCCCTGGCAGCGGGTGCGTGGATGAAGGGTAATAGCATCGACCCCTTCCTCCTGAGCAATGTGACCAATTTCAAGGAAGTTCATGTGGTGGATATCCCATCCTGAGCGGATCTTGATGGTCAGGGGTCCGCTAACGCAGCGACGCACGGCTTTAAGGATACGAGCGATCAAACCGGGGTTCTGCAGCAGGGCGCTGCCGGAACCGCTGCGAATCACTTTTTTTACCGGACACCCCATGTTCAGATCGATCAGATCCGGCACGTCCGGAAGCCTTGAAGCGGCCTCGGCAAGGACCTGTGGATCGCTGCCAAATAACTGAATTCCAAGGGGACTTTCCTCTGGATGAGTGGCCAGCAGTTGTTGTGTCCTGGCGCCATCACGAATCAAACCATTAGCGCTGACCATCTCACTGAAGACCAGACCGGCGCCACAGGATTTCATTATGCGGCGATATGGCAGGTTGGAAATCCCGGCCATGGGAGCCAGGATGATCGGGCTGGTTAGGGTCAGGGATTGTATTGTTAAAGGTTTTGTTTGCATAAATTTTGGGCATAGTAGCATCGGTTTGCTGTCGCGCAAAGAAAAAAATCAGGCTGTTGTCGCCAAAACAACAGTAAAATACGTGGTTAGGCTTGGTGGATACAGTATACAATTTACAACTTGACAATGAAGGGGTATGTTGTTAGAACATCATTTGGGAAGTGCAGCTGTTTGCAGCTCCAGGGGGCTGCATCTTAGCTGTCACCAGGTACTGGCTTCCCGCATATTTCCGGCATAGCTGAATATGCTGTGGATCGCAGGTTGTTCGGTTCATGATTTTGACCCATGTTTTTCCGCTGGGCGGAAATATTTCCCATGGCCCGCAAGGGCATCAATAAGTTGTTTTAACACCCACAAAAGGAGAGAGAACATGTCCACACTGAAACAAGTACTGGCGCAAAAAATTGCAGAGCATCGTCCTCGCACCACCAAACTTGTCAAAGAGTTCAGTGATGTTAGCCTTGGTGAAGTGAATATCGGTCAGGCCATTGGCGGCGCACGTGGCATCAAGTGTCTGGTAACCGACATTTCTTATCTTGACCCGATGGAAGGTATCCGCTTCCGCGGCAAGACGATTCCTGAGACCTTCGAAGCCCTGCCCAAAGTGCCCGGCAGCGAATACCCCTATGTAGAAGCTTTCTGGTGGATGCTGTTGACCGGTGATGTGCCGACCATGGAGCAGACCCTTGAAGTTGTCGAAGACTGGAAACAGCGTGCACAGATTCCTCAGTACGTCATCGATGTGTTGCGTGCTCTGCCCCGCGATTCTCATCCGATGGCTATGTTTTCCTCGGCTATTCTCGCCATGCAGCGTGATTCGGTTTTCGCCAAGACCTATTCCTCAGGCAAATTCAACAAGATGACCTGCTGGGAAGACATGTACGAAGATGCCAGCAATATGATGGCCAAGCTTGGCCCCATCGGTGCTTACATCTACCGCATGAAGTATATGGGCGACACCCACATTGCTGCTGATCCTGATCTTGACATGGGCGGCAACTTTGCTCACATGATGGGCATCCCGGCTCCTTATGACAACGTTGCCCGGATGTATTTCATCATTCACTCCGACCATGAGTCCGGCAACGTGTCCGCTCATGCCACCCACCTGGTTGCTTCTGCCCTGTCCGATGCCTACTATGCGTACAGTGCCGGTATCAACGGCCTGGCCGGCCCTCTCCACGGTCTCGCTAACGAGGAAGTGCTGCGCTGGACCCAGAACTTCATGAGCCACCTGGGTGGCGAAGTGCCGACCGAAGAAGGCCTCAAAAAAGCTCTGTGGGATACGCTCAACAGTGGTCAGGTTATCCCTGGTTACGGTCATGCCGTGCTGCGTAAAACCGATCCACGCTACACCACTCAGCGTGAGTTCTGTCTGAAGACTGAAGGGCTCAAGGATTACCCGCTGTTCAAACTGGTGAGCATGATTTTTGAAGTGGCTCCCGGCGTGCTTACCGAGCATGGCAAGGCCAAGAATCCCTGGCCGAACGTTGATGCCCAGTCCGGTGTTATCCAGTGGTACTATGGCGTGACCCAGTACGAGTTCTATACGGTTCTGTTCGGTATCGGTCGTGCTTTGGGTTGTCTTGCCAACATCACCTGGGATCGCGCTTTGGGTTATGGTATTGAACGTCCCAAGTCGGTTACCACGGAAATGCTCGAAAAAGCAGCTGGAATCAAATAATAATTTTAAACATAATTCATTATCGATGATGATCGGGGGGTCCTTCTGGGGCCCCCCGTTTTTTTTATTGTTCGCAGCATGATTGTTATAACGAGGTAGAGTATAATCAAAAAAACGATATTTTCTCAGGCTTAATTGGAAGAAGAGCCACTATCGTTTCAGCGCGAATGTTAATTAACCTTAAGGAGAAATAATATGATCAACAGATCAGTAATTCTGACACTTGTTGTCGCCATGCTGGTTGGATTGAGTGGCTGTGCTGCCAATACAACGCATGATCAAACAAAAAAAGGTGCCGGAATCGGTGCTATTCTTGGCGCTGCTTCTGGCGCCATTATCGGATATCAGAGTGATAAAGAGAGCGGCGCGTTGCGTGGGGCCCTGATTGGTGGCGCTGCCGGCGGTGCTCTGGGTGCCGGCGTGGGTGCGTATATGGATAAGCAACAGACCGAGTTTGAGCAGCAGCTCGCTAACGAGCAGGCTCAGAATCAGATCGAAATTGAGCGTCAGCAGAATGAGATTCTTAAGCTGACGATGAGCAGCGAAGTTGGCTTTGATTTCGACTCAGCCACGGTCAAGCCAAGCTTCTATTCTTCCCTCAATAAAATAGCCGATATTATGAATCGTTATCCGCAGACCGACATTATTGTTGTCGGCCATACCGACAGTATTGGCAACCCGGATTACAATCTACGTTTGTCTTTACGTCGGGCCAATGCTGTCGCTGATTATTTGATGGATCAGGGCGTGGCGCGTTCCCGCCTGTCCACTGAAGGACGGGGTCAGTTGGAGCCGATGGCATCCAATCAGACAGCGGCAGGCCGGGAACAGAATCGGCGGGTGGAGATTTATGTTGTTCCAAACTGATTTTATTGCATCGATGTGAATATTTCGGAATGATGAGTTGCTGCAGGGGCGGGATTTCCGAGTTCAGGGCGGGGTTTCCCCGCCCTGAACGTTCTTACCTTATTCTGTCTCTGTTCAGCACCGGATCTTCGGATCCTATGTCAAGGGACGCTTTTCGTCATCCTTGACCGCTTTTTGTCGCCGTCCATGGCGACAAAAACCCTTGCCACAGGATCCAAAGACCCGGCGCAAGGAGAGTGCTGAATAGTTACCTTATTTTTTTTCTTTTTCCTTGCGCGATGCGTAGATCAGCAGCTTTTGATCAGTAAAGGTTTCGACTTCTCCGGCGAAGGATTCAATTTTGAAGAAGTCGTGCACCTTGGGCGACGCTTCCATGAAGAATTTGTTGAGTTCCTGTATTTTTGCGCGGTTAAGGCCGGCAGTCTTCACCCATTCCTGAAAATCATGAACTTTTGGAATAATCCGGGTTTCCTGGAGGATCAACTCAGCATCCTCGATCATTTGCCGCCATTGCTCCTCACTGAAGGCTTTGACGTGGGTAGGATTGCGCAGCTGCTCCATGGTCTGGAAAAAATCGGCTATTTCCGGGTCTTCCGGGAGCAGGGTGTCGATGATCACCATGCGCCCCCCACGTCTTAAAACCCGATGAAATTCACTGAGGGCCCGCGGGACATCAGCAAAATGGTGCGACGCGATGCGGCAGGTCAGCAGCGTAAAGGACCCGGCTGGAAAGGGGAGATCTTCGGCGTCAGCCTCACGAAAAATAACATTATCGACCAGGCCCTCTTCGGCGATATGTTCCTGAGCCTTTTTTAGCATCTGCATGGTCAGATCGGACGCAACAACCTGACGTACCATGGGAGAAAAAAACAGCGCCATGTGACCACCGCCGCAGGCAACGTCAAGCATATTATCATCCTGGGTCGGTTGAAGCAGGCGCGCCGCTTCCTCGAGATCCTGCCCGCCGGTAAAATGTGTTGCTTCGACAAAAGCTGTAGCTGTTCTACCGAACTGCTCACGAATTCGATTTTTGAATTTTCGGTCCATTGGTACATCCTGTTGAGGGTATGTTTTTTTGCACCAGTATAGCATCAAAGTTTGCTATTTTAGCAGATAATGACTGGTGGAAATTGTTTTTGCCGATAATTTTTTGGAACCCATTTTTTTACTGTGGTTGGCAGGGTCAATTATCTGATTCGGCCCAAGGATCAAACGATGAAAATGTGTCTGGTGGGACCGGAAACCAAGCGTGTATTGCAACAGGGTCACCCGTGGGTAATCGCCGATCGCTACACCCGCCAATGGCCTAAGGTGACCAGCGGAGAGCTGGTAATGCTGGTCGATGAGCAACGACAATCTCTGGCGGTGGCAATTTGTGATCCACAAAACCGTATCATTGCTCGGCGTCTACCTGGTGACCCGACGAGGATCAGTGCCCTCTGGCTGGAGGAGCAGTTCCGGGGATGCCTGAGATTGCGTCATCACGCCCTGCTTGGTGATAGTGACTGCTATCGCCTGGTGAATGGGGAGGGGGATGGTTTGCCGGGAGTAACAGTTGATCGCTACGGTGATTACCTGATGGTGCAATTCTATACCGCAGCCTGGGAAGCCTATCGGAGCGCATTAATAGCAGCACTGGCAAAGGTTTTCCAGCCAGCCGGCATCTATCTGAAGTATCGTCCGCAACAAACGCGCAAACTCGAAGCTCAAAATAAAAGTCGTCAGAGCAATGAGCTCCTTACCGGAACTTGCGCACCGGATGTTTATCAGGTGAAGGAGGATGGGCTGTACTATCAGGTAAATCTGCAACGTGGGCTTCATACCGGTCTCTTCCCCGACCAGCGCCGTAATCGCCGGGAATTGATGCAGCGGGTTGCAGGAATGCAGGTGCTTAACCTGTTTGCCTTTACCGGCGCTTTCTCAGTAGCGACTGCGGCCGCAGGGGCCAGCCGGGTTACCAGCATTGATGTGTCGGAAAAATATTTAGCCATTGCTCGTGAAAATTTTAAAGCAAACCGGATCGACCCGCAACACCATGAATTTATTGTCGGTGACGTATTTGCTGAACTGGCAAAGATGAAGGCCGAAGGGCGCTGGTTTGATTGCATTCTGTTTGACCCACCGTCTTTTTCCACAACCAAAAAAAGCCGTTTTTCTACTCAAGGAGGCACGGCTGATCTGGTATCTGCAGTGATGTCTTTGCTGTCTGCGGGCGGCCTGCTGGTCGGATCATCAAATCATCAGAAAGTGTCCCTGGATGATTATATGAAAGAACTGCGTCGAGGTGCTGTTGGTCATCGACTTAGAACTATATTTGTTGGCGGTCAGCCCGAAGATTTCCCCTGCGATGTCGGTTTTCCCGAAGGGCGCTACCTCAAATTTGTTATCTGCGTTAAATCTTGAGGTTCAAAAAAAAACCGGATATCCTTCGACATGTCGGCGCGCGGAAAACTCAAGAATGATGAGGAAAAGGCTATCTTTGTCGTTTTTTCTGATTTATTGTTGAAGCCTTAAATAGTGAGGATTCCGTTTTCACTACATTAAATGGCCGCGGGTGGTTGGCAGTGAAGAGTGGATTAGCTATTATTCTGTAAAAAAAAACGATACAGTCTTCTGGTCAAAATATTCAGCCAGCAGTCTCTAGAGGGGGTTGTCAGTGGTGTAAGTCGGAACAATAATGTTGCTCCGGCTGGCCGTGACGCCCTTTTTTTGAGACTTTTTTCTAACCCAGCTCATGTCAGGAGGAGAAAATGGTTAAATCTCGGTGGTTTGTTTCAGGTTTATGTCTGTTGGTGGCGAGTTTCACCTTCGCCACAACAGCGACTGTCAGTGCCTCGCAGGATCGTGATTATCTGCTGGCGACAGCTTCGACGGGTGGCACCTACTATCCGGTGGGGGTTGCTCTTTCAACCTTGATTAAAGTTAAATTGCAACCAACTCAGAATATCGGTATGTCGGCGATCAGTTCGGCAGGTTCCGGTGAGAATATCAAACTGATGAACGATGGTGAGGTACAATTTTCCATCCTTCAGGGTCTTTACGGCGCCTGGGCCTGGAATGGCACAGGAGATTTTGCCACTGCCGGTCCTCAGCGCGAGCTGCGGGCAGTAACCATGTTGTGGCAGAATGTTGAGCACTTTACTGTTCTCAAGCGTTTTGCCAAAACCGGAACGGCGGCTGACCTGGTGGCGATGAAGGGGCAGAATATGGCCATGGGACCACGTAACTCTGGAACCCTGGGTTCTAACAAGACTCTGCTCGGCGGTCTCGGTGTGGATGTCGAAAAGGATTACAGTCTTGCATATGCCGGTTATGGCCCCTCTGCTGATGCCCTGCAGAACGGTCAGGTTGCCGGCATGAGTACCCCCGCCGGCGCTCCGGTCAGTGCAGTGACGCGGACCTTCGCGACTATGGGTGATGATGTTGTGGTTCTTGACTTTACCGATGAGCAGATGAAACAGGCCGACAGCGGCATGGAGCTCTGGACACGTTACGTGGTTCCTGCCGGTACCTATCCAGGTCAGGTCAAGGATATCAATACCATCGCCCAGCCAAACTTTTTGGCAGTGCGTGCTGATGTCGATGAAGATGCTGTTTATCAGATCACCAAAACCATCTACGAGAACCTGCCATTTTTGAATGCTATCCACAGTGCAACCAGGGTCATGGCGATAGAGAAAGCGATTGCCGGTCTGCCGATGCCGTTGCACCCGGGAGCGCTGAAATATTTCCGCGAGGTTGGACTTAATATCCCTGCTCGCCTGATTGCTGAATAATCCTGATCTTCTTCCAGCGACCGCCCTTTTGGGCGGTCGTTTTTTTTCTTCGGAGCCATCTGTATGTCTGTCAATGAAACCGAAGTCCATCCGCTGGAAAGCCGGGCTCTGTTAATCATCGGGGTCGCCGTATCCTTGATGCATATCTGGTTTAACGTTTTTGCCGTACTTTCAAGCCTTTGGCAAAATGCGCTGCACTTTGCCGGTTTTGCCATCCTGGTGGCGATTGCCTACCCCCTGCGACGCAATGGGCCGTTACTGTTGCGCCTGTTTGATGTTTTACTGGGAGTCATGGCGGCGGCATCGGCAGTTTTCCTGATTGCCCGGGAGGATGCCATTTATGCGCGTGGGATCTATCTCGTCCAATCGGAATGGATCGCCGGGATTATCGTTGTTCTCTGTGCCATCGAATTTACCCGGCGGGTCGCCGGCTGGTTCATTCCGGTGTTGATTGTCGTCGGACTCACCTATGTTGGCTGGTGGGGGAGTGAGTTGACGGGCATGTTCCGTTTCGCTGGACTTAAGCCTGAAACCCTGTTGTTTCGCAGTATCTATGGTGATGACGCTCTGTTCGGCACGATTGCCCAGATCTCATCCTCGTATGTCTTCATGTTCCTGCTGTTTGGGGCCTTCTTGTTACGTTCCGGTGCCGGGGATTTTGTTATCGATATGGCGCGCGCAGTCGCCGGGCGGTTGGTTGGCGGACCGGGCTTTGTGGCGGTTATTGCTTCCGGCTTGATGGGGACCATCTCCGGGTCGGCGGTGGCCAATACTGCGTCGACCGGGGTAATCACCATCCCGCTGATGAAAAAAGCCGGTTTTCCCTCTAAGTTTGCTGCCGGTGCGGAAGCGGCTGCCTCAACGGGCGGGCAATTGATGCCGCCGATCATGGGTGCCGGTGCTTTTGTCATGGCGACTTACACCCAGATCCCCTATACCACGATTGTTTTGGTCAGTATTCTGCCGGCAATTTTATATTTTGCTACCGTCGGTTTTTTTATTCGCATAGAAGCCAAACGCAGCTTCGTGACGGCCATTGACGATGAAAAAATCTCTTTTTTGGAGGTTATAAAAAAAGGGGGGTTTGTCTTTTTACTCCCTATCGGTATCCTGATTGGCCTGTTGATTTACGGATTTACCCCGACCTATGCCGCCGGTTACAGTATGATCGCGGTGGTTGTTTCGTCCTGGTTGACCCCCAATAAGATGGGGCCTAAAGCGGTCATTGAGGCCTTGGCCCTTGGGGCAAAAAATATGATCATGACTGCGATTCTGCTGTGTACTATCGGGCTGATCGTTAATGTGATTACCACGGCTGGTATCGGCAATACCTTTTCGCTGATGATCAATGAATGGGCCGGACACAGTCTGCTGATCGCTATTGGCCTGGTTGCCCTGGCGTCCCTGGTTCTGGGGATGGGATTGCCGGTCACCGCCGCTTATATCGTGCTGGGGACCCTCTCCGCCCCGGCTTTACAGGGTCTGATTGCTGATGGAATGCTGGTCAAGGCGTTGGTCAGTGGCCAGGTTCCGGAGGCAGCAAAGACCTTCTTTATGCTGGCGGTGCCGGAAAAGCTGGCTCTGATTGGTGAACCCATGTCGGTGGCAACGGCACGCTCGATTGTCGATGCTATTCCGTTTGATATGGCCAGCCTGGTTCGCGAGTCAGTGCTCAGTGATCACACCCTCACCTTTGCCTTACTGTCAGCGCACCTGATCGTTTTTTGGCTCAGTCAGGATTCCAATGTTACGCCGCCAGTCGCTCTGGCAGCCTTCGCCGGTGCTGCGATTGCCGGCTCCAAGCCGATGATCACCGGTTTTTATTCATGGAAGCTGGCCAAAGGGCTCTATATTATTCCCCTGTTGTTTGCCTATACTCCCTTTATTGGCGGCACCCTGACGCAGGATCTCTATATCTTTTTCTTTGCCCTGTTCGGCCTTTACGCTTTTGCCGCCGGAATTGAAGGATTCATGGAGGCCAAGCTGAATCCGCTATTCCGTATCCTGACCCTGACCTCATCAGCCCTGCTGCTGTGGCCGACGGTCTGGTGGGTCAACGTGGCTGGCTGGGTGTTGCTGATGACTATTATCATCCTCAACAAGCGTAAAGATACGGCTGCAGCAGGGAGCAAGCCTGCTCCCGCCTGATTTTTTCCTCTCTTGATTTCCACAGCGCCCGGATTTGTCCGGGCGCTGTGCCTTTGTGATGGACTTCTGTTTCGCATCGGTTACAATTAGCGCTAGTTGCTTCGTTGCTTTTTCGTTTGCTTGATCCGCTTATCCCCTCCTGAGGATCGCCGCTATGATGGCGTCTGACTCACATAATACTCACCTGGATCCTGATCTGCTTGCTGTGCACGAGACTGACAGTTACCGTTTGACCCTGCGTCTGCCACCTGATCAGATGGAGTGCATTGCGACCCTTGAGTTGCTGTCCCCGGTGTCGCTGGCACCATTGTCAGATCGGCTGGTTGAATCAATCCAACCAGCAGATAAATCAGAGGTGACGGAGACAACAGCGGCTTTGTCGGCTCAAAGCCCTCCGGCAGATAGCAGAGCGACACTGGTTCCTGCCGACTTGGTGGAGCTATTGCAACAGCACCACATCATCGACGCCATTGATGCCGCGGCCCTTGACAACTTTTGTGCCTGCCTTGACCAGGGGCAGGAACCACCACCAACGGTGGTTGCCCGGGGAACCGAACCGCAGCCCGGCACTGACGGCTGGTTTGAGCTGCTGGTAAAGGTCAGCGGTGAAGATCATCAGTTTATCCCCGATGAAAAGGGGCGTATCGACCTGAAGCGTCTTAATGCCTATACCGAAATCGAAGCCGAGCAGAAACTCGGGGTGATCCATCCACCGGAACCGGGAATTCCCGGTATTACAGTACAGGGACACGAAATCGAAGCTCCTGCCGGCAAGCCGAAAAACATCATTGCCGGTGAGGGGGTGCAACTCAAGTATGGTGGCCGTATGGCTTTTGCTACCAGGCCCGGCCGTGCCTTGTTTGAAAAAAACACCCTGACGGTGGTCGATCAACTGGTGATCCCCGGCCATGTCGATTTTTGCGTTGGGCATATCGATTTTCACGGATTTGTTGAAGTCAAAGGGGACATTCTTGATGACTTTGATGTGCGTTCCACCAAGGGGATCAAAATTAGTGGTCACGTCGGTGCCTGCCATATCGAGTCCCAGGGCTCGGTTGAGGTTGGGTCAATGGCCGGGCGTGAAATTGGTCATATTTTCTGTCAGGGAAATTTGCACGCCCGCTATCTTAATCAGGTAACAGTGGTTTGTTATGGTGATGTGGTCGTGACCAATGAAATCCGCAATTCTCATATCCGCGCTACGGGGCATGTTGTGGTGGAACGCGGGGCGATTATCGGTGGTGAGGTGACGGCCCTGACCGGGGTGTCGGCGGCGATCATCGGGACGAACTCAGGTCAACGTACCCAGATTACGGCCGGTGTTTATTTTCCTGATGCCGAGCGCAGCGACTACATTCGTCGTCAGCTTCACTCTATCGAGCAGCAGATGAACACGATCAATGCTGCTATCAAGCCGCTGATGCAGCATTTGCGCAAAGGGTCGGAATTTATCGATACGGTGCGCATCCGTCTACAGATTCTTAACGACAAACTCGATGCCCTCCATGAACAGAAAAATGCCTTTATTGCTGAGAAGCTGTCATCGCGTCCGTTAGACATTGAAGCCAAAAACCCTAAAATCAATGTGCAGAAAACCCTCAAGGATGGCGCTGTGATTGTCCTTGGTAAGGTCAGGGAAGAACTCACCTGTGATCGTCAGGGGCCTTTGTCAATCATTGAAAACACTCACAGCGGCGGGTTGCGCTTTCTGTCCCTAACCCCGTTGCCGATTCCTGCCCTCCTGCTTGAAGAAGAACAGCTTAAGTTGGAGCAGCAGCCACCTTCATAATCCTGCAGGAGTAGCACCTGCGCTTTTGCACAATCCTGCCCTGCTTTATCCCCTGATTCACCAGCTAAAAAATAGAAAAACCTCGTTGCCCCAGTAAAACTGGGAAGATAGAATGCTTGTGCGAGCAAACAGCTATCATCAACGAGGTGAAACTAATTATGGCACAAGGCGTTCTTCCCTTCCAGTATAAAGAGCAAGTACAGACATCAGGACTCACGGCGTTAGCAGGCTTACCAGCCTATCTTGAGTTGGCGCATATTGCCGGGCTACGCGATGCCATC
>NZ_JACWUN010000004.1 GCF_014773365.1 Pelovirga terrestris | reverse complement strand
CACCCTTGCCGTTCGGCTAGCGGTTCCCGTCATCAGGGTCCGCAGAGGACTTTCACCTCCAAGTCACCATTTGGTCACCACAGCCAAATGGATGGTGCTTGAGCACCACGCGCCCTGCCGGGCGCACATAAAAAAAGGACCTAGCCAAAACAGCTAAGCCCTTGATTTTATTGGCGCGCCTCGAGAGATTCGAACTCCCGGCCTTCTGATCCGTAGTCAGACGCTCTATCCAGCTGAGCTAGAGGCGCAAAGAAGTGAGTTTATCGCCCAGAATTGAAAATTTGTCAATAGTTAAGTCAGCGCTCGCTACGCTTCGAATCCTGTCGAACTACTGTGCTAAATAACTGGCGGAGAGGGAGGGATTCGAACCCTCGGTCCCGGTTTCCCAGAACACTCGCTTAGCAGGCGAGCACCTTCGGCCTCTCGGTCACCTCTCCGCAAATCGTAAAATTTTTGAACTTCGCTCTTCTGACATTCAGTCAGATCGCTAAAGCTTCGAATCCTATTCAACTTTTTTGTGCTAAACAATTGGCGGAGGAGGTAGGATTCGCCCACTTTGTCACCGCCATCACGGCGGTTCCTGCGTCGGCTCCCCTGCGCTCGCTGGCGCGGCCATCCTGGCCGCTCTTCTGACATTCAGTCAGCGCTCGCTCCGCTTCGAATCCTATTCAACTTTTTTGTGCTAAACAATTGGCGGAGGAGGTAGGATTCGAACCCACGGAACTTTCGTTCAACGGTTTTCAAGACCGCCGCCTTAAGCCACTCGGCCACTCCTCCGTTTAATCGCTGACGTCTTGCGAAAAACTCTGGAACAGTAACCAACCTTGGCATAAAAAGCAAGCACAAACAGCCCCTCATTCTAACCAGGTAAGAAGCTTACACCGGCGCGACAATCTTCTGCAATCCCCCCATATAGGGCACCAGAACTTCAGGAATGGTTACTGAGCCATCTTCCTGCTGATAATTTTCCAGAACCGCTACCAGGGTACGACCTACGGCAAGTCCGGAGCCGTTGAGGGTATGGACCAGTTCCGGTTTTTTTGCCCCTTCACGGCGAAAACGGATGGCGGCGCGGCGAGCCTGAAAGTCGCGGAAATTCGAACAGGAAGAAATCTCGCGATAGCTATCCTGCCCCGGCAACCAGACTTCGATATCAAAGGTCCGCGCTGCAGAAAATCCGATATCCCCGGTACAGAGATCGATCACCCGATAGGGTAACTTCAATAGCTGCAACACCTTTTCGGCATGCTGC
Organism: Pelovirga terrestris; assembly: GCF_014773365.1. Taxonomy (GTDB): domain Bacteria; phylum Desulfobacterota; class Desulfuromonadia; order Desulfuromonadales; family Geopsychrobacteraceae; genus Pelovirga; species Pelovirga terrestris. The sequence goes on along the minus strand of NZ_JACWUN010000004.1, from coordinate 220,682 downwards.
AGCAAGGTTTCCAGTTCAGCATCGGAATCCTCCGGGCGGGTAAACTTGACCAGTTCCACTTTGTTGAACTGATGCTGGCGGATCAAACCACGGGTGTCGCGTCCGTGGGCTCCAGCCTCCTTGCGAAAACAGGGGGTATAGGCGGTGTAACAGAGGGGCAGATCCTTTTCACTGAGGATTTCGTCACGGTGGATGTTGGTCACCGGCACTTCCGCTGTCGGGATCAGGAACAGATCGACATCTTCAGTATGGAACAAATCGGCCTCAAACTTGGGCAACTGACCGGTGCCGGTCATGGAGGCTCGATTGACCAGAAACGGCGGCAGGGTTTCGGTATAACCGTGCTGGTCTGTGTGCAGATCGAGCATGAAATTGATCAGCGCCCGCTCCAGCCGCGCGCCGGCGCCGGTGGACAGACAGAAGCGCGCGCCGGATATTTTGCCGGCGCGTTCAAAGTCAAGAATGCCAAGGTCAGGACCAAGATCCCAATGCGCCTTGACAGTAAAATTGAATTGCGGCTTGTCACCCCAAGTGCGCACCACCGGGTTATCCTCTTCCGACACACCAACCGGCGCCAGTTCATGGGGAATATTCGGCACCCCCATCAGCAATTCATTTAGGCTTTCCTCTACCTGCGCCAGCTGATCATCCAGCTCCTTGATGCGGGCCGAGACCTCCTTCATCCGGGCAATCTCACCCTGCACCTGGCTCTTATCCTTAGTGCGCCCGATGACTTCGGACACCTTATTCTTCTCCGCCTTCAACCCTTCCGACTCGCCGAGCAGTTCGCGGCGCTGCCGATCAAGAGCCGAAAATCCTGACAGGTCAATATTTCCGCCTCGCTGTGCCAACGCCTGCTGTGCCGCCTCGAAATTTTCCCGTAAATATCTGACATCAAGCATTCTTTTCTCCTTGTGATCGATCCTGTTCAGTGCTCAAGGTCAATAGCATTTTGAAGTGTAAAAGGTCAAGATAACCCCACTCCCTATTTCCCGCTACGTCCATTGACCCACCACTGATGATCCTCATCAAACCACCACTTCGACGAATCGGTCTCCCAGATGGTTTCCGCCAACTCCTTGGCAATCTCGGTTTTTAAGCGCAAACGCGAAAAGGGGTACCACTCATCGGCGTAGCGATTGCCCAGATCCTTATGCTCCTTCAGGGACAGCACCATTTCGAGTTGATCAGCATCATGGGCCAGTTGCGCCTCGTAGCTTTCACGAGCAATAAATTCAACCAGGGTAGCTCGGTAATCCTCACCAAAAGGGAGCTCTCGGGCAAGATCCTCGACTGCTTTTTGCTCATCAACCTGAACGTATTTCTTGTTGACATAGTTCAAATCGCCGGTACGTGCTTCCGGAATGTCGTGAAACAGGCAGAGCTGCAACACCCGCGCGACATCGGCCTGGCCATCAAGCTGAGCCAGAGCATAACCGATCATCGCCGTGCGAAAACTGTGCTCCGCCACCGACTGGGCGCCCGATCCAAGAAACTGAAAGCCGGTGCGCGGCGTGCGCTTGAGCATCCCGACTTCAAATAAAAAATTAGCGATATTCTTCATAGATGTTCCTCCCTACTCCCAAGTACCTACTCCCCACTACCTACTCCCAAGTACCTACTTCCCACTCCCCATCACCCCTGCCAGACGCAAAATACTCCCGCCAATATCAACCCCACCGACGTCAGGCGAATCCGGCCGAATGACTCGCCGAGAAACAGCAGACCAATGAGGACACCGATCAACAGACTGATCTGCCGCACCGGTACGGCATAACTGACCGGCGCCAGCACCAGTCCGTAACGAAACGACAGAAACGACGCCAGAATCACCGGCCCGGACCAGATCAGCAGCCAGGGGCTCTCTTGGCGGCCCCCCAGAATCCGACCACGATAGCGCGGGCGCAAGAGGTTCAGGGTCATGTAAACAATCATAAAAAACACCAGCACGTAGGTAAAACCAAAAGGAGAATATCCATCAACTCCGGCTTTATCAATAATCACGCCGATGGAGTACACCAGCCCAGCCAACAGCGCAGCCTGTACCGATGGATTGCCGAGTTGGGTAAAGGGGTAGATAACATCCCGCAACCGTAAGCCCCGCAACTGAATACAGTAGGCCCCCAGGGCAATCAAGCCTATCCCGAGAATCCCCAGCGAACTCAGTTGTTCGCCGAGAAACAACACCCCCCAGATCGGCACATAGAACATGGCGGTCTGAGCCAGCGGGTAGGTGACTGATAAATCCCCCTGGCGATAGGCGAACCCACCAAGCCAGTGATATAAAACAAAACAGAAGGCGGCCAGCGCCGCCAGGGCAATCAAACGTGGCGTCAACACCGGAAACAGATCGAGGCTGATCATCAGCAGATTCATCAGCAGCCACGAGCAGAGGAACATCCACCAGATGAAAATAGTCTTGTCATGACTCTGCTTGACCATCAGGTTCCACAGGGCATGCATCAGGGCGGAGAACAGAATCAATAGTAGAGCGAGGGTTTCCATGGGCGGCATCATAGCCGATGCCCGAGGCGAAGAAAAGCGCCTTTGACTCTGACGACAAGTCGGTTATTCTTAACAGCGAGGGGGCTGATCAAATGTTTCATGATGAAAGGATAACGCCATGACCAGATACCGGACTGAGCAGGATTCATTAGGTGAGATGCAGGTCCCACAAGAGGCTCTATATGGCGCCCAAACAGCGCGTGCCATCGATAATTTTCCTATCTCCGGACAACCCCTCCCGGCGTCCCTGATCCGTGCCCTGGGGTTGATCAAGAAACATGCGGCAACAACCAATCATGGGTTGGGGCTGTTACCAAAGGAGGTTGCTGAGGCGATTCGTGATGCCGCGCACGAAATTGCCGCCGGTGGCCACCTTGAACAATTTCCCGTCGATATCTTCCAGACCGGATCAGGCACCAGCAGCAACATGAACGCTAATGAGGTCATCGCCCACCGTGCCGCCCAACTGCTGGGCAAAGCGATGGGGAGCAAAGCCGTTCACCCCAACGACCAGGTCAACATGGGGCAATCGAGCAACGATGTTTTCCCTAGCGCAATCCACATCGCCTGCGCCGAAGAGCTCCATCGTCACTTGTTGCCGGTACTCGATCAATTTTTTCAGCACTTGAGTGACAAGGCGGAAAAGTTCAACGACATTCTCAAGATCGGCCGCACCCACCTGCAGGATGCGACACCGATCCGCCTGGGGCAGGTCTTTTCCGGTTATGCCCGGCAGGTTGAATTGGCCCAGGAACGCCTGGCGGCGAGCTCCAGCGGCCTTTATGAACTGGCGCTGGGAGGCACCGCTGTCGGCACCGGCATCAACACCCATCCGCAGTTTGCCGCCACCACCGTCTCCGCCATTGCCCGCGAAACCTGCCTGCCGTTTCGTGAAGCGGGGAATCATTTTGAAGCGCAAGGCGCCAAGGATGCCCTGGTAGCGACCAGCAGCAGCCTGAAAGATTGCGCTGTCAGTCTGTTTAAGATCGCCAACGATATCCGTTTTCTTGCCAGCGGGCCGCGCTGTGGCATCGGTGAGCTGATTCTGCCGGCAGTGCAACCGGGCAGCTCGATCATGCCGGGAAAAATCAATCCGGTGATGGCGGAAAGCCTGATCCAGGTGTGTGCCCAGGTGATCGGTAACGACGCCACGGTGTCGCTCGGAGGGTTGTCGGGGAATTTTGAATTGAACGTGATGATGCCGGTGATGGGGTGGAATGTGCTGCAGAGCATCGAACTGCTCAGCAATGCCATTCGTGCCTTCGACGAAAAATGCCTGCAGGGGCTACAGGCCGATGAGCAACGCTGTGGCGATCTGCTCGAACAGAGTCTTGCCCTGGTCACCGCGCTGGTGCCGGAAATCGGTTACGACCGTTCCGCCGAACTGGCTAAAGAGGCACACAAAACCGGGCGGACATTGCGTGAACTGGCTCTGGAGGATGGGGTGGATGAAGAGGTTCTGGATCGCCTGCTTGATCCGGCCGGCATGACCAAACCGACGGCATAAAAACCACGACCGCAGGATCACGGATCACGGATCACGGATCACGGATCACGGATCACGGATCACGGATCACGGATCACGGCTCACGGCTCACGGCTCACGGATTACGGATTACGGATTACGGATTACTGTCCCAGCGATTAAGTCCGCTGCAAGGTCGCGATAATCCCCTTCGCCAACACCTGTTGCTGCCAGCGTTTCAACAGTTCAGCAATAGCCGGATCTTCAAAGCTGCGGGGGTTACGCAGCGCCAATTCTTCCAGCAGGGCATTATTGATCAATACGCCGGGATCAAGCTGTAACTCTGCTGCGATTTTGGTCCGCCACTTTTTCAGGGCGTTAAAACGACCTTCCACCGCCGGATCGACCTCTTTTCTGACGCTACGCGGATAGGTTGGCAATTGCTCTTCGGTCAGCTCCAGAGCGGCACCAATCTGCTGTAGAATAGTACCTCCATAGCGCCCCGCCATACGCGGTGGCAGGCCGTCAATCCCTTCCAGCTGGTTGCGCCCCTCGGGCAGCAACCTCGCCAGTTCGAGCAGCGGCTTGTTGCCCAGCACCTTGTAGTGGGGCGTGTTGCGCCGCCGTGCTTCATCATCGCGCCAGACCAGCATATGTTCCAGCGCCGCCAGCTGGCGCGGCTTAAGGGAACCGGCACCTTTGAAACGCAAAAACAAGGGCCCGTTCTGAGGAGAAAAGCGTACCTGCTCAAGCAGCTCACATTCCTCTTTTACCCACGCCAATCTGCCCTTTTCCACCAGCTTATCTTCAAGTAAACGGGCCAGATCATGGAGATGGCTGGTATCTTCAGCGGCATAGCGGATCATGTCGTCTGACAGGGGTCGCAACGACCAGTCGGCTCGCTGGAAACGTTTATTTAGTTCCACACCATAATATTTTTTTAACACATCGGCCAGGCCAAAACGCTCCTCGCCAAGGAACTGGCAACTGATCATGGTATCGAACAGACCCCTGACGCTAATCTCAAAGTCACGCCCCAAAGAGCGGATATCATAATCGGCGGCGTGAAAAATCTTGCGCTGGTCGGGGTTGGCAAACATCGATTTGAGTGAATCTAAATCAGGAATCGCCAAAGGATCGATCAATACGGTGCGCTGGGGGGTGGTAAATTGCAGCAGGCAGACCTTTTCCTGATAATTGTGCATGGAGTCCGCCTCGAGATCGACGGCGATAGTTTCATGCCCGGCAAGCTCGACGGCAAAATCGGCGACTTCTACGGCGGTTGTTAAAATTGTGGGTAATGACATTCTTGTTATCCTTATTGTTTATGATCTGCAGTCACATGAGGGGCATTTCTCACCTTTTCAAACACCTTCTTGTGCGCGCCATGCAGCGCCAACAGATCCAGTTCCTCTCGGGTTTTCCACTGATTTTGGGTTTCCGCAACCAGCAAATTATCGGCTAAATCCACCAGATACACCAGGGATTCAAGCTTGAAATGACTGTACCTATGGTAACTGATTCCCACCGGGACCGGATCACCGGTCAATCCCATCTGGGACAAAAAGCGATGCACCATAACTTCAGCAGCTGTCCCCTGCTCCAGATCAATGGTTGGAAACTCCCACAATCCACCGAGAAAACCTGCAACCGGTCGCCGACCGACCTGCAACCGCCCCTGCCGCTGCAGCACCACAACCGCCTGATAGCGGATAGGTAGTGAGCTTTTCTTTGTTTTGAGTGGAATATCCTGTTGCAATCCCTGCTTGTACGCCAGACAAAAAGAAGGTACCGGACAATCCTTGCACTGTGGCTTGGTCGGCAGGCAGATCATGGCCCCCAGATCCATCATTGCTTGCGTATAATCGTGAACCTCTTGTTCCGGTGTCAGCAGCTCTGCCCAGGTCCACAACTGTTTTTCTGCCGCGGCAGAACGCGGTGGCTGCTGCAGGGCAAACAGACGACAGAGAACCCGGCGCACATTGGCATCGAGAATCGGCGCGGGACGATCATAAGCAATAGCAACGATCGCCCCGGCAGTAGAACGGCCGATACCGGGAAGTTGCTGCAGGACATCAGGATCTGCCGGGAAAATGCCGCCATAGTCCGTTTGAATCCGACCGGCGGTAGCATGCAGGTTACGCGCCCGCGAGTAGTAACCAAGCCCCGCCCAGGCATCGATTACCTGTTCCACTGGTGCCGTTGCCAGATCAGCCAAGGCAGGAAATTGCTGAAGAAACAGATCATAACGCCCGAGCACTGTGGCCACCGTGGTCTGTTGCAGCATGATTTCGGAAACCCAGATGCGGTAGGGATCACGGATGTTGCGCCAGGGCAGATCCCGCCCCTGCTGCTGATACCAGCCGAGCAGGGTACGGGCAAAGTCAGCCGGATTGAAGGGGAGGTCAGACAAGGGTGGCCAGCACCTTCAGGGTTGCCGCCATCTCTTCCTCGGTTCCGATAGAGATGCGCACGCCATGACTTAAGCGCGGATCGGAGAAATAACGCACCAGGATTTTTTCGGCATAAAGGGCATCATAAATACGCTTGCCGTTGCCATCAGAGGGACTGACAAACAAATAGTTGGCCTGCGACGGGATCACCTGATAACCACAGCTGATCAGTTTATCGCGCATCTCATCACGGTTCCGGCAAATCCTTGCCACCGTGGTGCGCAGGTAGTCCTGATCCTGCAAGGCTGCGCTTGCCGCCACCAGGGCCAGGCGGTCAAGGTGATAGTGATCACGAATCTTGTCCAGCGCCGCCACCACTTCAGGGCGCGCCACCGCCAGCCCCAGACGCATCCCCGCCAGGCCGTAACTCTTTGAGAAGGTACGGGTAACGACCAGATTCTCAAATTGCTGGACCAGTTCCAGCGCTGACTCGCCGGCAAAATCGCCATAAGCTTCATCGACCACCAGCACCCCGCTGCAACGCCGCGCCAGATCAGCGATGGTGTCATTGTCAAAGGCGCAGCCCAACGGGGCATTGGGACTGGTGAAAAAAAACAGTTTGCCGTCATAACGTTCAGGAAAATCGATCCGGCCCTCATCGCTCAAGCTGAAGGTCCGCACGGTTGCCCCCTGGATCTCTGCCAGGGTGGCATAATAGGAATAGGATGGGTGGATATAGGCGATCTCCTCCCCTTCAGCGGCAAAGGCGCGAATCAGGTTATTGAGCAGTTCATCCGAGCCGTTGGCCATGATCACCCAGGACGGATCAACCCCGTACAGCTCTGCCGCAACCCTGCGCGCTTCCTTGCTGCCGGCATCCGGGTATTTACGTAATGCGCCACCATCATCACCCAGCTCCTCCCAGATTGCCGCAACCACCTGCGGCGATGGCGGATACGGGTTTTCATTGGTGTTCAGTTTGATCCAACCCTCGCCATCCGGCTGGAATCCGGGGACATACCCGGCCATTTCGGCGATATTTTTACGTAATGGCAGCATAGGCTTAATATTCCTCCAGAAGCTGATATTCCGTCGTTCGTCGGGCGGGGATAAAGCCGGCGCCGCGCGCCAGGTCGATAATCTCCTGCTGCGACATGCGAAAAGACACGCCGGCAGCGGCGACGACATTTTCTTCGAGCATGGTGCCGCCCAGATCATTGGCACCGAAAAACAGCGCCACCTGCGCCATTGCGGCCCCTTGAGTGACCCAACTGGCCTGAATGTTGTCGATGTTATCAAGAACAATGCGTGACAGCGCCAGCACCTTCAGATATTCGACGCCACCAGCCTTTTCGCCGCCCAATTCGGTGTTATCGGGCTGAAAGGTCCAGGGGATAAAAGCGGTAAAACCACCAGTACGCTCCTGGATCTCCCGCACCCGGAACAAATGTTCGACAATATCCTTGGGCTTTTCGCGGCTGCCGAACATCATGGTCGCGGTTGTTCGCATCCCTAAGCGATGGGCCTCTTCCATGACGCTTGCCCACTGGCGCCAGCCGATCTTGTCGGGGGAAATCTCCTGACGCACCTCATCCACCAGCACCTCGGCACCGCCACCGGGCACCGACGCCAACCCCGCTATCTGCAACCGCCGCAGGCAGTCTTCCATGCTGATGCCGGACAGCTTAGCGACATGGATTACTTCCGCCGGCGACAGGGAATGAATCTGCACCTGGGGGAAACGCTGCCGTAGCCGGCGAAACAGATCTTCAAACCAGTCGATGGTCAGGGTCGGGTGCAATCCTCCCTGCATCAACAGCTGGGTGCCGTCATGATCCACCAGCTCCTGCACCTTGGCAAAGATCGTTTCGTCATCAAGCAGATAGGCGTCAGCATCACCATCATTGCGGTAAAAAGCGCAGAAACGGCACTTTGACTCGCAGATATTGGAATAATTGACATTGCGATCAACGACAAAGGTCACGCGGTTGTGAGGATGTTTGCGCTTGCGGATGGCGTCAGCCAACTTCCCGACTTCCAGCAGATCGGCCTCGGTCAGCAAATAGAGGGCCTGTTCGCGAGTGATTTCTTTACCGCGTTCTCTGTCGAACATCATAAGTTGTCCCGCTTTCGTCCAAAAAAAGCTCCGATACTGTTATCGGCAATGGCTCGCATTAAAGGAATCTGCTTCAAGGGCACGGATCTGTCGGCCACAGTAACGGCAACATAATACATCTGCTCCCAGGAGATCGGCGACTTTAGCGCGGCCCTAAGCCAAAGAGTAGCAACCACCAACCGCTCCTGCCAATTCAGTCGCCGCGATTCCAATATCTTATCAACAACATGCGAAATGGCATACTCAGGATTTTTTGCGAAATTTTTATTGAAATACTTATTGAGCAAATCATCGACTTCGACATCATCCTCGAACCAGCTCGCGGCAAAATCTTGACGAGCCAACCACTGCGATGACTGCTGCAGTGCTTTCTGCTTGTTCATTTCCAGAACAGCAGGGCGTTTTTTCTGTTGCATTTCACGTGTAAGTTGCTGCAGTTCTTTTTCGCAATCTAAGGCCACAGCCTTCCATTGATCACTTCCCAGTTGCTCAGCAATGGCCAGCAACCAGTGGCTCGGCACCTTACCCGCTGCGGCACCATCAGCTAGAGCGTGACAAACACGCTGATTGAGGTAGGACCTTGAAATTTCTAAACTGCCCGTTTCTGCATTCATCACTTGCTTCAGTTCACGAAGATGAGCCTTATCTGCTAATGGCACAATAAAGGCATCAGCGACACCGTGCTGATTTTTCAGTAACAGGGAGCATCCTAAAAATCCCTTAGCTCGTGGAAGGACCACCATAAATGACTGCGCATTGGCGCCATCCATAATCGATGCGTACACCTGCACCTTGACCGGATTAGCCAAAGGTGCACATTCAACCCGTGCCCGTCGGGCATTACTAATTGACTGATCAAGTTTTTTGCGCATATTTTCCGGGAACCAATTGCGCGCAATAATCAAACGACGCAACATAACCGGTGAGAAATCGCCACCGCCGACATCGACAAGCAGCTCTGCGACCTCCTGCCTGACTCTGACATCAGGATGAAACAGCATCAGCACAGCTGCTTCGCGGGCCATATCATTTACTGAGTAAAACATCTGTGTGTAGAGATTGATCTGGACGTCCGGTTCACCTATGGCCATCATCTGCAACAACATATCAGCCATTTCAAACTCGGAAGAGACCCCCATTTTTTCAAACTCACTGAGTAACCCATTAAGAGCTACTTCTTGATCTGCTACTGCCAATTCATCCGGAGGAGAAAGTTCTGCCATTCTACGGCTATTGGCTTCATATAATGGCGGCAGAATGTCAACCCGTGCAGCAAGAAGAGCTTTAGTCACCTCCGCTCCAAGACCGGGGTCAACGTCCACCTGGAAAACCTGTTGTGCCAATGTTGTTTGCAGATGATTCATGGTAGCAGCAGCACCGGGACGTCTGCGCTCCATGTCGGTGCGCAATATGTCCAGCACATCATACAGCAGCTGAGAAATCCCCTGTAGACGGAGATCGTCTTCAGCGCGGTAGCTTTCAACCAGCGCAGAGACCAGTTCCTCAAGAGCATCATCCTGACGCATCAGGGTGCGCAGTTGAGCATCACACTTTTCTCCCAGGTCAAGCCCTGCACTTAGTCTGTTTGAATAAGTACTAATGAGATCAGAAAGCTGCACATCTTCCCTAGACGCAGGGAAAAGGTTGCCCTGACTATGTTCTGTTGTTGAATTTTTTGTTTTTGGTTGTTTTTTGGGACCCTTTTTATCTGCTTTAGTCAATCCGGCAATAAGGTCTTTCAAACCCGCAAAAAATTTCTCTTCATCAACGTCACCTTCATCTTCAAAGGGCTCAACCAATAGTTGAAGATATTTTGAACTGGGAAATCTCTCTCCCACATAGGGTTTCTCGTCCACTTTCTTACGCACAGCACGATAATTCTGACACATAGCCCGAAACCATTGTGGCTGCGCAACAAGGGTATTAACAAAAACTTCCAGCAGATCCTCTGCGGGACCTGTTTGTTTAATTTCTTCGTGAAGACGGGGTAGTGCGGAAAAAAGATCAATATCGAGGGGGAAAACGATCACTGCTAATTGCTTGCGCTGTTCATTCAAAACAACCAGAGTCACCTCCCGGCAGTCACAATCTTTTGTCGCGCAATAAAACTCAACAAACAGATATTCTCCCGTTTTAACCTTGCCAAATTTATGTTCCATTTTGACCTTAACGCCACCTTTTTGTGCCCGAGGGAAAAATGCAACATAAGGAAAAAAGCCCTTTTCAATAAGTTTTTTATCCATATCTTTCACGTTGTTAATACTCCCGGATTTCCCGATAAAGGGTATCGCGCTCCACCGGCTGGCGGCCGGCGTTGCGGATCAGGGTAATCAGTTGCTCACGGCTTAATACCTGGGGGGAATCAGCGCCGGCATCGTGACCGATTTTCTCTTCCACCACGGTACCATCGATGTCATTAACGCCAAAACACAGGGCGACCTGGGCAATCTTGAGGCCGAGCATTACCCAATAGGCTTTGATATGCTGGAAGTTATCCAGATAAAGACGGCTAATCGCAAGGGTTTTCAAGGCATCGACACCGCTCACGCCAACGGCTCCCGGCACCCGGGTATTGTCGGGTTGAAAGGCCAGGGGGATAAAGCTCTGGAAACCACCGGTACGATCCTGCAGTTCACGTAACAGGCGCAAGTGCTCAACCCGGTCGGAATAGGTCTCCAGATGGCCAAACAACATGGTGGCATTGGTACGCAAGCCGCAGTTGTGAACCGTCTCAGTAATTTCCAACCAGCGTTCACCGCTGATTTTTTCCGGACAGATTTTATCGCGCACCTGTTGTCCAAGGATCTCGGCGCCGCCACCGGGCATGGAACCAAGACCCGCCTCCTTGAGATCACGCACCACATCGATCAGGGTCTTGTCGCTGATGCGCGTAAAATAATCGATTTCTACGGCAGTAAAGGCCTTGATGTGCAAGGCCGGTGCTTCCGCTTTGATGGCGCGCAGCATCTCCAGATAAAAATCGAATGAGAGATCCGGGTGCAGGCCGCCAACAGAATGGATCTCGGTGGCTCCAGCGGCCAGCGCTTCGCGTACCTTGGCACGAATCTGATCCAGATCAAGGGTGTAGCCACGTTCATCGCCCTCTTCGCGGGCAAAGGCGCAAAAGGTGCACTGATTAACGCAGAGGTTGGTGTAGTTGATGTGACGATTGACGTTGAAATAAACCTTATTACTATTTTTTCTTCTGTTTACCTCAGCTGCCAGCTCACCTATCTCAAGCAGTTCAAAAGACTCAAATAACCTTAAGGCATCTTCATCACTGAGGCGTTGTCCGTTTTTGACCTTCTCTCTGATTTGCTTCATTACATTCCTCATCCATCCATTTAATTACACATCAGTACCCCAGGGTTGAAACAACTGGTGGGGAACACATAAGGTATCCAGTATCTTGCCAACAACAAACGTCACCAGATCTTCCAGCGTTTGCGGTTGATGGTAAAATCCCGGCATGGCGGGAAGAATCGTTCCTCCCGCCTGGGCCAGGCGCAGCAAATTTTCCAGATGAATCTGATTAAAGGGGGTTTCGCGTGGCACTACGATCAGTTGACGGCGCTCTTTCAAAGCGACATCGGCTGCGCGCTCAAGCAGATTATCCGACAGCCCCGAGGCAATGCGCCCGACCGTTCCCATGGAACAGGGGCAGATCACCACGGCATCTGGAGCGCTGGAGCCGCTGGCGACTGGAGCAAAAAAATCGTCGATGACAAAGTATTGCAAACGCGTTGTACAGTTGAAATATTCCCGCAACTGCGCCTGGCAATCCGCCGCTTCGTCAGCCAGATTCAACCCTGTTTCGAAGGCAGTCACCTGCCGCCCGGCATTGGTCAGCAGTACGCTGACCTGATGATCAGCAGCCAACAATTCCTCGATCAGACGCAAACCATAAATCGAGCCGGAAGCACCAGTGATACCAACAACGATTTTTTTCATAAGAAAAAACCTGTATCTGTTCAGCACCGGGTCGGGGATCCTGTGGCAAGGGTTTTTGTCGCCATGGACGGCGACAAAAAGCGGTCAGGGATGACGAAAAGCGTCCCTTGACATAGGATTCAAAGGCCCGGTGCAAGGATAGAGCTGAATAGTTACAAAAAACCCTTAACTTCCTTTTGCAGCGACCTTTACCCTAAAGCTTTTCTTGGAGTACTTAGAGTCTTGGTGGCTGAGTTAAACAGATTGAGACAAAGTTGCCACCAAGGCACGAAGTTCTCCAAGAGAGGAAAAAAGCTAGGTTAAAAAACGCTTCTCTTTCCACCTATGTGTTAATTTTTTGGCCATCATGCTAATGCGTCGATGAGGGTAAACACAAAAATCGTCACACTGATATAGCCGTTCATATTAAAAAATGCCGCATCCAGGCGTGATAGATCATCCGGTTTAACCAGGCTGTGCTCGTACACCAGCAATCCAGCAACCACCACCACGCCGGCGAAATAGATCCACCCCAGGCCACTGCCGGGCATGACCAGCAGCAGAAACAACAACATCAAGGCGTGGAAGATGCGTACCAGCGTGAAGGATTTTTCAATACCCAGGCGCGACGGCACCGAATGCAATCCGGCCTTGACATCATAGTCATAGTCCTGCAAGGCGTAGAAAATGTCAAAACCGGCGACCCAGAAAAGAACCGCCAGCCCCAGGGAAATGACCGGCCAGCCAATATCGCCGCGCAGAGCGATCCAGGCGCCGATGGGCGCGGCGGCCAGACACAACCCCAGCACCACATGGGCATAATGGGTGAAACGCTTGCAATAGGCGTAAAGCACAAACAGGGCAAGGGCAACCGGAGCCAGCTTGAAACACAGAGGATTGAGCATCCAGGCGGCTAAAAGAAAAATTGTCGTTGACCCCAGAATAAACAGCCAGGCCTCGAGATACGACACCTGACCGCTGGGGATGTGCCGCTCGGCGGTACGGGGATTGTCAGCATCAATCCGCGCATCAATCAGCCGATTCAGCCCCATGGCGGCGCTGCGCGCCCCAATCATCGCCACACAGATCCAAAAAACCTGTCCGACTCCAGGCGCACGGCCACTGGCCAATGACGCTAAAACAACACCCATCAGGGCAAAAGGAAAAGCAAAGACAGTGTGGGAGAACTTGATCATCTCCAACAGGCTTTTCATCTTGGCAAACGCCTGTTCTCTGGTCATCGTCATGATGTGGCCCTCACATAGGGTGCAACGGTTGCGGCAAAAAGGCTTGACACAATCTACACGTTCATGAAGGTAAGTCACAAGGGCTTTTCCACACTATGTTTTTCTCCGGCGGCTCTGCTATGATGCCGCCCATGCCCGATATTGCTTTCGAACATACCTATGTTGCCCTGTTGATCGTCAGTTTTCTCGCTGCCACGCTGCTGCCGTTAGGCTCCGAGTGGTTGCTGGTGGCGCTGCTGCTGGGGGGCAAATCGCCTTTTTTGGTGGTTGTCATTGCGACGATCGGCAACACCCTCGGTGGTGCTACCAACTACCTGCTCGGCCGCTGGGGCAGCACCTGGCTGATCCGTAAGGTACTGCGGATTACCCCCGAGCAGCAACACCGGGCGGAAAGCTGGTTTACGCGCTACGGCAGTCTGTCGCTGCTGCTATCCTGGTTGCCGGTGGTTGGCGACCCTTTGTGCCTGGTCGCCGGCACGTTACGCACCTCGCTATCCCGTTTTTTTATTCTGGTCACTACCGGCAAAGCGCTGCGTTACATCAGCCTGACCTGGTTGACGTTACGCGGTTCTGAGCTGCTTCTTTAGCAGGATATGATGAAACTCTACACCCCGGCCGTTGCCACCCTGTTTCACGACAAAAATCACTCTTTTTTGCTAGAATACTGTTCCATCTATCAAAAAACCATCACCAAAGCCTATACGGAATGAAGCCTATGCGCATGAGTCTAAGCTACAAACTGGTGATCGGCTGCAGTCTGATTCTGCTGGTTTCTTTGAGCAGTACTTTTTACATCATTAATGAACGTCAGCAACAATTGATCATCCGTCAGGCGGAAAATGAGGCGCGGGCGATTTTCCAGCAGATTGTCATCATGCGGCGCTGGATCGCCGATCATGGCGGCGTTTTTGTCGAACAGCTTCCCTGGGCCCAGGAAGGACCGCCGGCTCAGCCCGAAAGCGTCAGCTCCGAGGCACGGCGCTATGCCCGGAAAACCCCGGCCATGGTCACCAAGGAACTGGTCAGTTATGCCCGCGAAAAAGAGCTTTACTGGTTCCATATCACCAGTTTGCAACTGACCAATCCGGAGAACTTTCCCGACGAATTTGAACGTGCCGCACTATTGCGCTTTGAAGACGAACCGTTGCAGGAAATCATTGCCATGGAGGAAATGGACAGGGTTGCCTACCTGCGCTATATCTCACCGCTCTATGTCGAGGAGGCGTGCCTTTCCTGCCATAGCGGTTATGAGGTCGGCGGCGTTCGTGGTGCCATCAGCGTCACCTTGCCCCTGGGCAAGATCTTTGCCGAAGCCAAAGCCAATCGCAACCTGATGTTTGGTGTTATGCTGCTGCTGGTGATTTTTTTAAGCAGCACTCTGCTGTTTTTTTTGCGCCGCATGGTACTGATTCCGGTGGATGAGTTAACCACCTCGATCCGCCATTTTTCGGAAAAAGGACCGCCACCCGGAGCCATTGTTCGTAGCGGTGATGAATTCGAAGAGTTATCGCGCTCTTTTGAAGAAATGGCCGCCAGCCTGTCCGATTATCAACAGGGTCTTGAAGACAAGATCCGTAACGCCACGGCAGAATTGCAGCATCTCAATCAGCAGATTTACACCGCCAGTGAACGCAAATCAGAGTTTCTGGCCAGAGCCGCCCACGAACTGCGCACTCCTCTGACGTCGATCAAGGGGGCGATGGAATATATCACCGCGCGCTTGAAACAAAAAACAACAACCACCGCCTCCCCCCCTGACGATCTCCTGGAATTTTTTGAAATTGCCCAGAAAAATACCGATCGCTTGATCCGCATGGTGCAAACCATGCTTGATATTGAATATATCGAAACCGGAGCCGAGCGAGCCCTGAACCTGACCCAGGTCAATCTGGTTGACATCATCAACGAAAGTATCCAGTCTTTTACCTATGATGCCGCACATCACCGTCTTGACCTTTGTCCCCTTCCCCCTGATTTGCCCCACATTGAAGCCGACGAAGATCGGCTGCGCCAGGTGCTGACCAACCTGCTCGGTAACGCCGTCAAATTTGCCGGGGAAGGTACTGCCATCACCGTCTGTGCCGGAGCAAAAGAGGATGTCATTCAGGTGAAAGTGTGCAATCTGGGTAAAAGCATACCGATGGAACAACGAGAAAAAGTCTTTGAGCGATTCTACCGCTCCGGCGACAAGGGGGGAAGCGGCCTCGGGCTAGCCATCTGTCGCGCCATTATCAGCGCCCATGGCGGCACCATCGGCATTACTGACCCCGATGCAGGAAGCGGTGTTTGTGTCTACTTCACCCTGCCTCTTCATTCCCACAATAAGGAGTAGATGCCCTCGTGAGCAACAGCGAGAAAACAACCCTGCTGGCCGTTGATGATGATGCCGATATTCGCACCGTTCTAAAAGCGAACCTCGGATTGCACGGTTTCAATGTCATCACGGCCGCCGATCTGACGGCAGCCCGCAATATTATTAAAAGCACTGTTCCCGCCTTGATTATCCTCGATCTGACCCTGCCCGACGGTGACGGCCTGGATTATTGTGAGGAGGTCAAGGCGATCCATCCGCAGATACCGGTCATCATGTTGACCGCACGGGATAAGCTGCAGGACAAGATCATCGGACTGGAAACCGGGGCCGATGACTATGTCGTCAAACCCTTTGAAACCTGTGAACTGCTGGCCCGCATTCGCGCCCGCCTGCGACAGACTCCTGCGACAGAACCTGCGCGTACCATCTGTGCAGGCGATCTGCTGGTGGACATCGGTAATCACCAGGTCACCCTGCGCGGCGAGTCGGTCGCCCTGACCCCCAAGCAGTTTCAGCTGCTCACCTTTCTGGTCGAGAATCGCGGTCGTCTGGTAACCCGGGAAGAAATCCGACGTACCCTGTGGAAAGACTCGCCGATTTATTCCTGGAGTCGGGTCATTGATGTTCATATCCAGCATCTGCGGCAGAAGTTGGAAGATGATGCGGCCGCACCGAAATTTATTGTCACCGTACTGGGGCAGGGTTACCGCTTCGAAGGCTGACATGAAAAGAGCACAACGCCCCCGTTTCAACTGGAAACGGGGGCGTTGATACCTTGTATTTAATGGTAAAACAGATCAGATCCGCAAACGACTGCCTTCTTTACGCAGATCCTTGAGCTTGAGGGTGTGACCGGCATCATGGCATCCCATACAGGTCGGGGTGGCCTTGAGGTACTCATCGTGCCGCGCCTTGAAGTGTGGCAGCATCTCGACGATTTCTTCCGTCATATGACAGGCAACACAGTTCTCATGGGTTTTTTCCAGGTAACTGGGCAGATTGTCCCGGTGCGGATCAACCTGATCGGTCAGGGTCAGGTAGACTTTACGCATACCGGCGGTTTTATCCTTGATGATTCCTTTGCTGTGACAGGCAATACAGCCGATGTCAGGGTGCTGGCCATGATCCCAAGAAACCTTCTCGTAGGCATGGCAGGTTACACAAAAATTATCCGTTGACGTTTTCGCGGCCAAGCCCCAGGTTGCCAGCAGCACTACTGCCAGAACCACCACGACCACGATCCAGACGATTGAGCTTTTTTGTTTCATAAGTAACTCCCTTTCAGGGCAGAGGCGTGTCCGCCTCTGCCCCGACTGGTTAATCGATGTGGCGTTGGTTGCGGCCTATTTCACTCTCTCGTAGCCGTTCCAGATCAGCTCAGCTTCGGGCAACAGGGGCAGATATCCCAACCAGGGGTGGGAATCCAGGTGTGCCTGGCTCTGCTGCAGCTTGCGGCTGTGCTCCTTGATCGGTGGCACCAGCTCGTTGATCGGCTTATCGAGATCCTTGGCAATAGCGTAATCGGTGGCGCGAATCGCCAGCTGGGTTGCCTGATCACTGTACTGCTGTGACAACGCCAGAGTTTCCAGCGCTTTACTCGGATTATGGAAGCCGGCGGAGTTTTCTGCCGAGACATAATCCCAGAACCACTGCCCCTTACGTACCAGCTCCCGCGCTTCATTGATGATGGTCTCGTTGGGCAGCGCCAGGTTCGGATATTCCATCGCCAGACGTACGGCCTCATGAGCACGCACCGACTTTTCCTGAGCAATATTCAGCTGCTTCCAGACTTTTTCCTGATGGTATTCGACGCGCCCCTTCATGAACTCAGGGGTCTTGTCACCGTGGCAACCCATGCAGGCGCTCATGCCGACATCATCCTTAAGCGGTGAGGTCCAGTGGTGTGATGAGATGGTGGCCGGGCCGGATTTGATACGCGGCATGTGACAGTCGGCACAAGAAACACCATTAGCGCCATGAATACTATCCGAATACATCTCATATTCGGGATGCTGGGTTTTCAGCATCGGGGTCTTGGAAACAGCATGGGTCCAGTCAACAAAGGCACCCTTAAAACCATCAGGGGTGGGCTCGCCATTACTGTAAAATTCATACATATCGTCTGGGTTCATGCCATTATCCCAAGGGAAATGGGGCTTGGCGGCAACGCCGTGTACGCCGGTCTCAAAATAATATTCAACATGGCACTGGGCACAAACCAGGGACCGCATTTCATCACGGGAGGCTTCGCGCCAGTCTTTGCCCTGGCGCTTGAGAGCTTCGTCCAACGGAAAGCTGGTAATCGCCAGACGGAAGTTGTTTTCCTGGTCGTGACAGTTGGTACAACCAATGGAGTTCATCTTGCCGTCATGAGCTGGACGATAGTTGTGGAATTCAGAGGACCAGAAAGCATCCCCAAAAGCATTGACATAGTCGGGAATGGTGTTGGTTTTACAGTTGATACAGGTCGCCGGCAGACCGGCTTTTTCGCTGTAACGATTGATCCGGTCAATCTTGAAGACGTCATCAATAGCATAGGTATGGCCGCGGGCACGGTCATACTGATAGCTGAAGGGGTAGCCCAGCCACAGGTTTTTCAGGTAAGGCTGAGCGTGCCTGTAGCCCTTTGGCAGCGGGCTGAAGTCATCATGTTTGCGATGGGGCACAGAACCACCATACTCGGTCATCTGGGTATCTTCGTTATTTTTCTGGTAAGACTGGTACTGGGGCAGGTTTTTGAACTTGAGACTGCTCTGATGGCTCACATCAACCTTCTGAACCGCCTCATAAGTAACTTCGGCAAAAGCAACTGAGCCGGCAGCCAGCAGCAGCATGGCCATTAACGCGATAAGTTTTTTCATCGTTACCTCTCTTTAGAAGAATGGTCATTTAGTACGTGGCAGTAAGGGACGCCTTAGCTCAGCACGAAATCATCACCTCCTTGTCATGAATTTGTGCGTCCATTTTACTGATGATGGAATCCTGATCATCAGCATACCGATATCGATGTAAAGGTGATGTAAATGTTATCTTGAATTTTAACAGATCTTTCCTGTTTGTCTTTTTTTGCTTTTCTGGTAAAAAAAATTATGCGAATCCTGCTCATCAACCCACCCAACTGTGGCCGTAGTATCCCCGAAGAACGCTACGGCATCACCTCGATCAAAAAGATCTTCCGCAGTGAACCGTTGGCACTGGAAGCGTTGGCGGGGCCTTTTCTATGGGTTGCTTGTTTACGCAAACATGCTCAGGCAGGCCGTTATGGTAACAACCATGGCGACAGACGATGAATTTATAACTGACTGATTTAGTTAAGAAAACTATAAGTGAATGGAAGCAAGAGGGGGCAAGCCATCAGCTTTATCCGGCATATTCAGCAGAAATGTAAAATGTGACGAAACGATTTCTCAAACAAAAACTATTATTTCATCAACCAGCGCTTCTTCAGCAATATGCTGGAGAGGTAAAAGGCAAGCGCTCCCACCAGTAACAGATATCCCCATTCAAATGACAGGTTCGCTATTGTGCCTTCTTCCAGCAGGATGGTTTTAACTGGGCCGTAAAATTGATAGGACGGCAGCAAGGGGGCAATAGCAGATAATTGTTGCGAAAAATCGGACAGAGCGGAAGGCAACAGGTGTGGTAGATAAAAGACCACACCGAGGGTTCTGGCACTTGCCTGGTTGCGGCAGAGAAAACCCAGAAAAACCCCAAAAGCGCTGAAGCAAAACCCGCCGACAGCGATGAAAGCCATATAAGAAGGCACATGTACTACCCCGAAACCGCTTAAAATATGAAGGAGCAAGATTGCAACCAGGGTCAACAGCATACCCGTCAGCACTTTGGCTATCAGCCATTCAACTTCGCGGATCGGTGTCTGAAGGAGCGCCAGTATCAGCCTTTTTTCCTTTTCTTCAGCGACTTGAGCGGGAAGAATAATAAAGCCGATGAGCAGGACGAGCATCAAAATCCAGGTTGGCAACGCCTGCCTTTGGATGCCACCGTCGTAAAGTTCTTCAATGTCGGAGATCCAGGCGTCCCGATAACCTTCCGCTGCTTTCTGTAAAGCCAAAAATTTTTCTACAATAACAATGGTATGAAAAGATTCCTTTTTTAGAACCAGAAGTTTTAGGCTGTCGCGCTTATTTGTATTTCGGAGCAAAACCCCATCGATTTTTTTTTCTTTTAGTAGTTGAACTCCCTCCTGCAGATCTTGAACCCAGGTTACTTTAATGATCTGTCCGGCAGCCTTAACGGTTAGCATAATTTCAGGCGCATAGTTTTCATTTTGAATGAAACCTATTTTTACCGGAATTTCATCAATGCTGGGACTGTCTATGAGTTTTAAAGTAACAAAAACAAAGAAAGGAATGAAAATGATGAGGTATATAGACTTGTTCTTGATGGCGATAGCTAAATCGTTTAATGTCAGAATGAGAATATTTCTGATCATAGCGCATACAAATTTACATACACTTCAGATTGAAAGTAGTCCTTCGGAGATCCGTCGAAGATCAGACTGCCATCGTGCAAAACCATGATGCGGGTCGCCAGGGTTTTAATTTCTTCAGGCCGATGGGAGGTAAAAAATATGGTTTTCCCATCATCATGGATATTCTTTAATAACCGGTAGAGCTCTTTCGTCATTTCAAAATCGAGACCCGATGTCGGCTCGTCAAACAGCAGTACCGAAGGATTTGCCAACAGGGTCCGCCCAATATTGACCCTTTGTTTCAAGCCCTTTGACAGGGTCTGTATTTTGTTGTTTCGAAACGACAGCAAATTAAACTCCCTCAGAACCTCATCAACCCGCGAAAAGGGTGTTCGGAAGAGGTAAGCGAAGAGTTTAAGATTATATTCAACGGTGAAGAAATCAAAAAGATTAGGAATCTCTGGAACAAATCCGACCTTTTCAACAACCGCCATTCGATTTCTCAAGACGATACCGTCAATCGTTGCTTGTCCGTTGTCGGGCAAAATCCATCCCGCCAGCATTTTCATCAGGGTTGATTTGCCAGCGCCGTTGTGACCGACAACGGCGATCAATTCTCCCTTTTTGACGGAAAAGCTGGTAGGCTGGAGCCCCCTTTTCAGATCATAGAGTTTTGTCAATTCCTCAACTTCTATTTGCATAAACCCATACGCACCTGTTGATGCTTTCTGTTTGGAATAAATGCGCGACCTCTCAGCTCCGCAATACAGCTGAGAGATCGTCAACAAACTCCAAGACGGCGGGAAAGATCTTTCTCTAAGCACAAACTCGAGGACTGTCCAATCCTGCCCGATTAAATTATTCTCGCTACGACAATAACCAGAATCACGACGACTAAAACACCTATTACAAAACCCATGTCAGCTCCTTTTTCGATGGTTGTTAACATCTTTTTTTCACCTCACCGAACAACCCAAGATGCTACCCAGCGTGCGGCACTTTTTCTGCTCGGTAAACATACTAATATCGCAATGGACGTGCCGCCGCTACATGGTCGGCTCTGTTGGAGTAACTATTCGATTATTTGCGACAAAAAGAAATGTGGCAGAGGTGTTTGAAGGGAATTCCGTCAGAGGTATCCGTCTAACTTGACGCAACCGTCATATTTGGCGGCCACCCCCTTCCCTCAAGTACGTTTGATGGAAGCAGCGCAAAGAGGTGGCCATCGATCTGTTCTTTGACAATTCCGCTGACTTGAAGGAATTCATTCTGCTCCTTTTTGTTACAATAAAAGGCTTGTTTTTAATAGCGTGTTTTGGTAGGTAGGGTCTGTCCCAATTAGTCGAATTTTTAAGGGACAGGTGGAGTAGCGATTTTGGTAGACTGCAGAAACCGTCACTCTGCAAAAGAGGGTTGATTTGGGGGCACGCCCTACGATTTTAGACGGACATCTCCCTTTGCGATTTTGACGGGACGTCGATCCGTCAGGCGGCTTCTTTATGTTCCGTAGCTGTTTGCCGGTTTTGTACGGCGATGTGTGCCAACTTCCAGAGGTTGTGCGCCAGGATGCGCCATTCAATGCGGGTCTTGCGGTTTGCGAAGCCTTTGCTTCTCAGAGGCGTTCCAAGGTAGGCGTTTTTGAAAATGCTGATGCGAGCCTCGGAGCTGCCACGGCGCTGTTTTTCAGGGTAAGCGTCTTCTGCAGAGGTCAAATGGGCGACGAGCAGACGATGTTCGATGCCCGTAGCCGTAAGAAAATGATCGACCTCTTCGATCGTCTCGCGAAACTCACGATAATCTTTTGCACCGAAAACAACAGGAAGTTCTGGACGAAGTTCAGTTTGAAATGCGATAGTTTTCATAGGACGCCTTTGGTTTCGTTGTGGTGACAAAATTATAAGGCATCTGTTTCCACTATAGGAGGCAAAAATGCCTCCTATAGTGGATTATTTTATCCTGCTATCGCAGACGGACAGGGCGTTTGCGCTAAATGGGACAGGCTCTAGTTAGAGTATTCGTTTCTTTATCGTCGAATTTGACGATAAATCAGAACATTTCACCTGAACATAATGGTTACACGGAGGGAGATTGGTATGACGGAAAAGAGCCGTTTCCGAACAGAAACTTATTCTTTGTGCTATTCAACTTCTGTCGACAACGCAAATTCGGCCCAGATCGGGCAGTGGTCCGACGGTTTTTCCATACTGCGGAGTTCATAGTCAATACCAGCCGCGATACAGCGTTGCTGCAACTTGCTGGTCGCCAGGATCATATCGATCCTAAGGCCGCGCTTGGGCTCGGCTTCAAAGCCGCGGGAACGATAATCGAACCAACTGAATTGATCGCTCACCTCCGGGTGCAGTGTCCGCCAGGTATCCTGCAAACCCCAACGGTAAAGTTTTTCATACCAGCTGCGTTCTTCCGGCAGAAAGCTGCATTTTCCGGTACGTAGCCAGCGCTTGACATTCTCTTCTCCTATACCGATATCCGCATCTGTCGGTGCCACATTCAAATCCCCGAGAACCACCAACTGATCTTCCGGGTCAGCTTCATTGGTCAACCATTTATGCAGATTTTGGTAGTAGTCATGTTTATGGGGGAACTTCACCGGATGATGACGACTTTCCCCTTGCGGGAAGTAGCCGTTAACGATTGTTACGCAGGTGCCATCGGCCAGCTGATAGGCGGTGATCAGGGTTCGCCGTTGATGTTCCGGATCTTCATTGGGATATCCCTTCATCACCGACAGGGGCTGCCGGCGTGACAGGGTTGCCACCCCATAGTGCGCCTTCTGCCCATGATGGACAATATGATAACCCATGGCCGCCAACTGCTCGTGAGGAAATTCGCTGTCGTGAACCTTGGTCTCCTGCAGACCGATAATGTCGGGATCATGCTTATCGACCAGCGCCTGTAACTGATGGTAACGGGCCCGTAAGCCATTGATGTTAAATGAGATGATTTTCAAGATACCTCCCGGACGCTAAGGTTAACGGCAGAGAAAGCCGTTGATCGCCTGGATAAAATCATTACCGTAACGTTGTAGCTTCACCTGTCCAACACCATTGATCGCCATCAGTTCGCTCTGACTGGTCGGCAATGCAACTGCCATTTCCGCCAGACTCGCATCTCCAAATACCACATAGGGTGGAACGCCGTCACGGTCAGCTATCTGTTTACGTACCCTGCGTAGCTCTTCAAATAACGCCGGGTCGTAGTTCTGCCCCTTTATCTTGTGTTCTTTCTTTTTGCCCCGCTGAACCCTGGTTCGCGGCTTGCACAGCTTAAGTCGTTCTTCACCGCGCAGCAAGGGGCGTGCCTGCTCGGTCAGCTTCAGGATCGAGTAACGGGCGACATCCTGCT
Organism: Pelovirga terrestris; assembly: GCF_014773365.1. GTDB lineage: Bacteria > Desulfobacterota > Desulfuromonadia > Desulfuromonadales > Geopsychrobacteraceae > Pelovirga > Pelovirga terrestris. Next base: position 196,917 of record NZ_JACWUN010000004.1, on the reverse strand, counting down.
CCAGGTAGCCCAGCTGAATCAATTGACGCAGCAAGTGATTCCAGTCGTCCCGGCTGACATCCTGACCTATGCCATAGGTTGAGAGCCGATCATGTTTTATGGTTTTGATCCGTTGATTTTCCGCCCCCCGCAAGACATCGACCACATGTCCCATGCCAAAATTCTGGCCAACCCGGTAGACACAGGATAGCGCCTTGCGCGCATATTCAGTAGCGTCATATTGTTCGGGTGGATTCAGACAATTATCACAGTTACCGCAGTCCGCGTCGATCACCTCGCCAAAATAACCGAGCAGGACCCGCCGGCGGCAGATCCCCGCTTCGGCAAAAGCGACCATAGCATTGAGTTTATGCAACTCGGTGCGCAGCTTCTCCGGGTCGTTGTTTTTTTCCACGAAGCCACGCAACAATGCGATATCAGCGTAACCGAACAGCAGCAGAGCCTCTGCCGGCAAGCCGTCACGGCCGGCACGACCGGTTTCCTGATAGTAGCCTTCGATATTTTTCGGCAGGTCGTAATGAACGACAAAGCGCACATTAGGCTTGTCGATGCCCATGCCGAACGCCACGGTCGCGACAATAATCTGTACATCATCGCGCAGAAAATCCTCCTGCACCGACCGCCGTACCTCGGGGGCCAGACCGGCATGATAGGCAGCCGCCTGATAGCCGTCCCGGCTTAACTTATCGGCAACCTCCTCGACCCGCTTACGACTTAAACAATAAATAATTCCGGACTGCTCGCTATAGCGCAGGAGAAACTCACAGAGCTGCTGATAAGGCTTTACTTTATCGACCAGGCTATAATGGATATTGGGCCGATCAAATCCACAAACGACCCGATATGGATCCTTCAGCTGCAGGCAGTTGATGATATCTGCTCGCGTCTGTTTTTCAGCGGTTGCCGTCAGGGCCGCGATCGGCACGGCGGGGAAGAGGGAACGTAACTGGCCCAACCGAATATATTCCGGGCGGAAATCATGACCCCACTGGGAGATACAATGGGCCTCATCAATAGCAAACAGAGCCGGAGTTAACCCTCTCAAAAGGTTCAGAAAGTCATCACTCATCAAGCGCTCCGGGGCGACATAGAGCAGATCAAGCCGGCCCTGATGTAATTGATCCAGGACGTTTCGCCCTTCGCCCGCCGTCAGGCTCGAATTATAGCAGGCAGCGCGCACCCCCAAGGCAACCAGGTTGTCGACCTGATCTTTCATCAGAGCAATCAGGGGCGAAACCACGATCGTCACTCCCGACCTGATCAGGGCCGGGATCTGGAAACAAATCGACTTGCCACCGCCGGTCGGCATCAGGATAAAGGCATCACGTCCCCCAATCAAACTGACAATGACATCTTCCTGTTGGGCTCGGAAATTTTGATAACCGAACACCTGCTGCAGCGTCGACAATGCCAGTGCACGCTCATCATCACGGGAATCTATCATGGTTGTAAATTCTCCGGCGCTTCCTTCGAGATCTGATAGTGGCGATTTTCGACCAAAGCAGTCGTCGTCCGATCTTCCGTCACCAGTTGATCGCGGTCAATCCCTGTTGCGTTGATGATCAACCCCTTACCGGTGGTGATGACACGCTCCGGGGCCAGCATGTTAAGGGTACGCCACCAACTCAGGTTGAAGTCGTGAATATTGATATCATCATCCACCAGTATCAGCAGCCGGGATCGGTTGAGGCTGGACACCGTGCGCAACCGGCGAATCAGGTCCGTAACCGCCGTAGCGGAACAGGGTCTGACGGCAACAACCGCCACGCCATGAAATGCTGTCATTTTCGGCATAACCAGATCAGCAACCAGCGGAACGTCAAACAATAACATTTCGCGCAGCAGCAGTTCGTTGAGTTTTGCCAACTGAACATTCTCGCTCGGTGGAGGACCAACGACGGTGACCGGGAGGATGGGCTGATGTCGGTGGCGAATCGCTGTGACCTCCATCAGCGGACAATCTTCGCGCTCAACATACTGACCGGTATGGTTGCCGAAAGGACCTTCTTTGACCCTTGCCCCTGGTTTTATTTCGCCCTCTATGACGATTTCCGCATTTGCCGGAGCCACCAACGGTTGGGTTAAACAGGGCGAAAAGGTGAATGATCGGCCGGTTAACACTGCTGCGAAGCCATATTCGCTACAGCCGGTTGGCAAGGGGGCAGCTGCAGCCCAGAACAGGGCCGGATCCGCCCCAAGAATCAGGGCCACGGGCAGCGACTCATTCCGAAGTTCTGCAGTCTTTAGATGTTCAGCGATATCTGAGCAGGGAGCAAAATTCAGGGCGATTTTTCCTTCAGCTACCAGCGCTGCACGATAGAGCCCCAGGTTGCTGACCCCGGTGACCGGCGATACGCTGTGGGTCAGGGCCAGGGTCAAATAGCGGGTTCTTTCTCCCGGCCAACTACGCAATGCCGGGATATCGCCCAAGGTCAATTGTTCGTACTGATATTGCGGCTCGGAAAAATCCATTGAGCAGGCATTACAAGCATTGGTCAGGTTGGTTAACGCATCATGCTCCCCCGCTGCAATCAAGGTCCTGATCTTACGTGTCAAATCCTTTTCATTGAGCTCCAGCATGCTTAACAATCGGGCTTTTGAACCGAACAGATTAGCTGCAATTTGAACCGAAGTCCCCTTGACTTGCTCAAATAACAGCGCATCACCGCCTGAGGCAGAGAGGAATTCACGTCGGCAGACCGCCGCAAGCTCAAGGTCCGGGCTTACCTCCGTCGTAATTCTTTTGACTTGATTGTCAATCAGCAGCTGGCGCAGAAATGATCTTAACGTCATTTAAACCATCCATTGTAAAAAAGATCATCCAGTGTACCAAAAAAAAAGCCCCTCAGCGAACTGAAGGGCTTCATTTTGGGATTTTATACTACTACTCAGAAACCTGCCATACGCGCGAGCTGCATAATGGAACCGGGGACGATACCGAGGTACAGAACACCGATGACAGAAATCACAATTGACACAGCAGTGGCCGGGTAAATTTTCACCCAGGCGTAGTCTTCCTGCGGCTCTTTAAAGTACATAAAGATCATGATACGCAGATAGTAATAAAGGGATACCGCCGAATTGAGCACACCCAGCACCGCCAGCCAGATATAACCGGAGTTGATCGCTCCAGCAAAAATGTAGAACTTGCCGGTAAATCCTGCAGTTGGAGGAAGACCCATCAGCGCAAAGAGGAAGATGCTGAAAGCAATACCTAACATCGGCTTTTTATAACCCAGCCCGGTGACACCATCCAGGGTCAGATTTTCTTCACCACTGCGACCGATAAGAATCAGGATCGCGAAGGCGCCCATATTCATGAAGGTGTAAACAAGCATGTAGAAGAGAATACCGGCTGATCCGATCTCATTCCAGGCTACCAGGCCGACCATTGCGTAACCGGCGTGGGCGATGGAAGAGTAAGCGAGCATGCGCTTGAGATCTTTTTGATTCAACGCAATCAGGTTACCGACGGTCATGGTTAAAACAGCCAGGACCCAGAACACGGTGGTCAAATGATCCTGCATCCCTTCGAGACAAATGAACGTGACGCGAATCAGCGCGGCAAAGGCTGCGGCCTTTGGACCTGCACTCATAAAGGCAGTGATCGGTGTGGGTGCGCCCTGATACACATCGGGGGTCCACATATGGAATGGTGCAGCGGCAATCTTGAAGAAAAAGCCGGTCAGCATCAACAGACCGCCGGCAACAAACATGACATTGGTTGTTGTGTCCGGGTTAGCCTGAATATAGGCAGCGATATCATAAACCTTGGTTGTTCCACTGACTCCGTAAAGCAGGGCCATCCCATAGAGCAGGAAGCCGGTAGAAAAGGCTCCGAGGAAGAAGTACTTCAAGCCTGCCTCGTTACAGCGGACCTGATCACGGAAGAAGCCGGCCAGGATGTAAAGTGAAACTGAAAGAACCTCAAGACCAAGGAAGATGGTGATCAGGTCAGTACCTGAAACCATCCACATGGCACCTGCCGTGGTGATCAGAATCAACGGATAGTATTCGCCGACAGGGAAATTCTCGCGCTTGAGATATTCATCCGACATCAGGATGGCTAGCCCGGCAGCGATAATACAGATCATGCTGAAAAAGGCGGCAAAGTTGTCAAGCTGCACCGATCCGGCAAATCCATACTGGGTGTCATTCCACCCCATGATGGTAACGATGCCCGCAACAATCAACGAAGCAATGCTCAACCAGGCAATGTGTGCAGTTTTACCCCGTGGAGAAAAGACCGCAACCAGAAGTAGTGCCATCCCTGCCACTGAGAGTATCAGGGATGGCATGACGGCATGCAAGTTCACATTCTGGATGGCTTCTTGAACCAGATTTTCCATCGAACAGCTCCTCGGAACCAGTGTTTATTCAATCAACAATTATTTAGTATCAACTACATTTGCAACTACAGGCTGCACCACTTCAACGATGGCAACCTGCTGGTTGTTTATCTGCTGGAGCAATTGTTCAAGCGCGGGATTCATCTTGTCAAAGAAGGTATTGGGATAAATACCGATCCAGAAAACAAACAGTAACAGCGGTGCCATAATGACAATTTCACGCGCCGAAAGATCCTTGATATTCTCGTTGGCCGGATTGGTCACTTTGCCGAACATGATACGCTGATAAACCCACAGCATGTAGACTGCGGCAAGAATAACACCGGTGGTAGCAAAAACAGCGTACCAGCGCAGATCACTCTCAAAAGCTCCCATCAGCGCCAGAAACTCGCCAACAAAACCGTTGGTGCCGGGCAGACCGATGGATGAGAAGGTAATGATCAGAAAGATGGTCGCAAAGATCGGCATCTTGCCGGCCAGTCCACCAAACTCAGAGATCTGGCGGGTATGGCGGCGCTCATAGAGAAAGCCGACAATAAGGAACAGTGCGCCGGTTGAGATACCGTGGTTGATCATCTGAATCATACCGCCGGCCATCCCCTGCATATTCAGGGCAAACAGACCGAGCATAACGAAACCCAGGTGAGCAACCGACGAGTAAGCAACCAGCTTTTTCACATCATCCTGCATCATAGCGACTAATGAGCCATAGATAATACCGACAACAGAGAGGAAGGCCAAAAAGGGAATGAAGGTCTGCAGGGCCTCAGGGAACAAGGGCATGGCAAAACGGACATAACCGTAAGTACCCATCTTCAATAGTACAGCGGCCAGAATAACCGAACCGGCAGTCGGTGCCTCGGTATGGGCATCCGGCAACCAGGTATGCAGAGGAAACATAGGTACTTTGATCGCAAAGCTGAAACCAAAGGCCAGGAACAACCAGAATTGTGCGCCATAAGGGATATCCAGTTGGTAGAATTCCTGAATCCCAAAGCCGTTGACCGGTGAACCTGACTGGATAGCGTAGTAGTAGACAAAGATGATGCCGACCAACATCAGCAATGAACCGACAGCAGTATAGATGAAAAACTTTACCGCCGCGTAAATACGGTTAGAGCCACCCCAGATCCCGATCAGGAAATACATCGGAATCAGCATCAGTTCCCAGAAAATGTAGAAAAGGAAAAGATCAAGGGAGATAAAGGCGCCTAGCATTCCGGTCTGCAGCAACAGCAGCATCGCCATAAAGCCCTTGGTATTTTTCTTGACAGCATTCCAGGTGGACAGAATAGCAATCGGCATAATGAAGGTCGTCAACATCACCAGCCACAGGCTGATGCCGTCAACCCCAACGTTGTAATTCATCTGGAAAAATTCACCAACATGGATCCACTCATAGAATTCACGGTAGTGCATCCCGCCCGATGTTTTGAAGACATTGTCAAAAGCCAGAGGAAGGCTGATTAAGAATGTAATCAAAGATACAGCCAAAGCAAAGCTCTTGAGCATTGCGTCATTGTCCCGTGGGATAAACAGGAGGGCAATCATACCCACCAACGGGAAGAAAGTCATAATACTGAGAAGGTTGTCAGCCATGTGGAAACGCTCCTTGTAGCTTTATCGTATTCGCGGGCAGAATTAACAATTAACCAAAGACATAAAAGCCGACGATCACGACTACGCCGACCACCATGGCCACTGCGTAGTTATACATGTAACCCGTCTGGGTGTAACGCAAACCGGCCCCGACTCCTTTAACCACCCAGGCACAACCATTGACGATACCGTCGACCAGACGAACATCAAAGATTTTCCACAGGAAGGTACCAAAGCGCTTGCAGGGGTTAACAAAAACAAAATCGTACAGTTCGTCGATGTACCACTTATTGAAAACAAAGCGATAGACGCCGGCAAACTTCGCAGTAAACTGGGCAGGAAGCGCTGGATTCTTCATGTACATCAACCAGGCCATGTAGATACCGAACAGGGCAATACAGACCGACAGCGCGATCAGAGTATATTCGAGGGCATGCGAACCGTGGGCATTCAGGTTATGCAGTTCCTGGGCGGGACCAAAAACCGGTGCCAGGAAGTTACCAAAATGATTACCACCACCGAGGATTTTCGGAACCCCGACATAACCACCAACCACCGCCAGGAAAGCCAAAACCATCAACGGGACCGTAATAGTCCAGGGGGATTCAGGGATATGATCCTTAGCACGGGGGTCAGTGCGCTGAGCACCGAAGAAGGTCATGAACACCAGACGGAACATGTAGAAGGCAGTCATACCGGCGACACAGACGGCGATAATCCAGAAGATCGGATGACCGGCGGTGGAACCGAAGGACCACCAGAGAATCTCATCCTTGGAGAAGAAGCCGGAGAAGAGTGGGACACCGGCAATAGCAATCGTCGACAACAGGAAGGTCCAGAAGGTGATCGGCATTTTCGAGCGCAGACCACCCATGTTGCGCATATCCTGTGGATCATCATGGAGATGGGCGTGGTGGTAAGCATGATGCATGGCATGAATCACCGAACCGGAACCGAGGAACAGACAGGCCTTGAAGAAGGCGTGGGTCATCAGATGGAAGATACCGGCCGAGAAGGCGCCAACCCCCATAGCCAGGAACATGTAGCCCAACTGAGAAACCGTTGAATACGCCAGGACGCGCTTGATATCGTTCTGGGCGAAACCGATAGAGGCGGCAAGAAATGCTGTTGCTGCTCCGATAATAGCGATGGTCATCATGGTTGATGGAGCCATGGCGAACAGGATGTTCATCCGGCCGATCATATAGATACCGGCGGTAACCATGGTGGCTGCATGGATCAGAGCAGAAACCGGAGTTGGCCCTTCCATCGCATCCGGGAGCCAGGTAAAGAGGGGGATCTGAGCGGATTTACCGGTAGCGCCGAGAAAGAATGCCAGGGTGATAATAGTGATCAGCGCCCCGCCGGCTTCAAGCAGATGAGCATTGGCAGCAATTTCTACAAAGTTGATGGTCCAGACACCATGACCGGCGAGGGCCCAGAACAGTATGAACAGTCCACAGAGAAATCCGAAGTCACCAATACGGTTAACAACGAAAGCCTTTTTGGCGGCATCGCTGGCACTTTTCTTCTCGTAGTAGTAGCCGATCAGCAGATAGGAGCAGAGGCCAACACCCTCCCAGCCGATAAACATGACCAGAGCATTGCCGCCCAGAACCAGCATCAGCATGGAGAAGGCGAATAGATTCAGATAACTGAAGAATCTGTAGTAGCCGGTCTCTCCATGCATATAGCCGATGGAGTACAGATGGATCAAGGTACCAACCCCGGTAACCACCAGAATCATCACGGCAGAAAGAGGGTCAAGCAACAATTCCCAGTTGACCTGGAGGTTGCCGACCGTCATCCAGGAAGCAAGGACGATTTCATGGACTTTTTCGGTATCCCCGATCAGTCTGAAGAAATTCTGTACCGCTACCAGGAATGAAAGGAAGATCATCAGGGTACCGATACCGCCAATGACCGCTTCATTCTTGATCTTCTTGCCGAACAGGCCATTAATTATCGCCCCAAGAAGCGGGAAGAATGGGATGAGCCACAGATTACCGTACATCAAACTCTCCTATTAGCTGAAACACCCGTAAATGTGGTAGGGATCACCACTTGAGCATATTAAAATCGTCGACGTCGAGAGTCTCTTTATTGCGGTAAAAAGCAATAAGCAACGCCAGACCTACAGCCGCTTCAGCAGCAGCAACCGTCATGACAAAAAATACGAAGATCTGACCATCCAAGTTGCCGACATGTCGTGACAGGGCGATAAAGGTCAGGTTTACCGCGTTGAGCATGACCTCGATACACATAAAAACGACAATGGCATTTTTACGTGTGAGGACTCCAAGGGTACCTATTGCGAACAGAATGGCGCTCAACATTAGGTAGTGAGTGACAGTAATCATGGTTTATCTCCCAGGTCGTTCTCTGTTAGACTTTTTGTTTGGCAATTATCAACGCGCCGACAATGGCGATCAGCAACAATACCCCGGCAATTTCAAAGGGCAGGACAAAATCAAGGAACAGTGCCCGTCCGATCAGCTCAGTGTGACCAACCTCAGCAATCATGGCACTGGTCACCGGTCCGCCGGTTCCCGTCGCATCACCGCTACGCACCAGCTGGGTGGCTACCAACATCAGCAGCACAGAGACCAGTCCACCCGCTGCGATACCATGGGTATAGCGCCCTTTGATCGTTTGCCCGAAGTTGAGCAGCATGATCACGAAGATGATCAACACCATAATGGCACCGGCGTAAACGATAATCTGAATAGCTGCCATAAAAGGTGACTCGAGCATAACGTAGAAAACTGCCAGACAAATAAAGGTCGTCACCAGATTCAGAGCGCTGTTAATCGGATTACGGCATTTGACAACAAAAAATGCCGATACAATCGCGACCCCTGCAACAAGATAAAAGAATAGAATTTCCATTGGGTACGCAGCTCCTTGTTACGACTTGAGAAGACGTGCTTTGTCATACATAAAATCACCACGCTTGAAGTTGGCCAGTTCATAAGCGCTCGTCATTTCGATAGCTTCAACCGGACAAGCCTCTACGCAGTAGCCACAGAAAATGCACCGCAGCAGATCGATTTCGTAGACTCTTGGATATTTTTCGCCCTTTTCGTTCTCTTCCGATTCCACCGTAATGCATTTAGCCGGGCAGACAGTGGGACACAGATAACAGGCGACACATTTTTCACGGTCCTGAGCAGGCACCAGACGATGCAGGCCACGAAAGCGCGGGGCGATCTCCAGTCTCTGCTTGGGATATTCCACGGTCGTGGAATGCCCGGGCAGCAGATGCTTCAGCGTGATACTCAGGCCTTTGGCAAACTCTTTAAACATATCTATCCTCTACGCAACTTGTGGTTATTGCCAGAGCAGTACTGCAATACCGGTAATTACGATATTTGCAAGCGCCAGGGGGAGCATAACTTTCCAACCCATATGCATCAGTTGATCATAACGCAGACGTGGGAAGGTCGCCCGAATCCAGATAAAGAAGAACATGAACGCAAAGACCTTGATCAGGAAGTTCATCCAACCATAGAAGGGTCCGCTCCAGCCACCGAGGAACAGGGTTGCGGTGATGGCTGAAATAGTAATCATGTTGGCATACTCGGCCATGAAAAACAGGGCATACTTCATCGACGAATATTCCGTACAGAACCCGGAAACCAGCTCAGTCTCTGCTTCGGGAAGGTCAAATGGGGTCCGGTTGATCTCTGCCATCGAGGCAACAAGAAACAGACCGAAAGCCAGTGGCTGGCTAAAAATATACCAGTTGGGAATATACTTCAGGGCTTCTATACCCCAGAGAGGTCCCTGCTGCGCCAGCACGATGCCGCGCAGGCTCAAGGTTTCCGACAGCATGAAGACGGCGACAATGGAAAGTCCGGCCGCCAGTTCGTAGGAAATCATCTGGGCGGTCGAACGAATGCCGCCCAGCAAGGCATACTTACTATTGGATGCCAGACCTGCCAGAACGATTCCGTAGACCCCCAAGCCGGCCATCGCAAGGATAAACAGCACACCAAAGTTCAGATCGGTGATCTGCATCGGCACAACATACTGGATACCATCGTAGGTAAAGTGGAGATCGCTGCCGAAAGGAATAACAGCAATTGCGACGAAAGACGGGGCCAGAAGCATCATCGGTGCCAGGGAAAAGGCAAAAGGATGCGCCTGAGAAGGGATCATGTCCTCTTTAAAAAAGAGTTTCAACCCGTCGGCAATCGGTTGCAGCAAACCTTTCGGCCCGGTCATTGTCGGTCCCATGCGGGTTTGCATACGTCCGATGATTTTACGCTCGGCGTAGGTCGCATAAGCAACAATTAAAATCATGACCACAAAGGCCACCGCGATTTTAAGCAGCATCGCAACGGTAAATAGAACCGGTGTGTTCGAGAGTGTCAGAACTTCTGGCGTCATGACCATCCTCTTCCTTCTTCAGCTATGGCATTGCTGCCGATTTTAAGTCGATAGAAGCTATCAACGGTACAATGTTGTATTTTCTCTGTTCAGAGCTTTGATGGCTCAACTGCGATCACAGACTGACCAGTGTAGATCCTGTTCAAACCCAGACCAGCAAAGTGGTAGGGAGCGAAAATGACACCTTTTGGTAAGCGGTTATCAACCTTGGCCTTGGACTGAATAGTCACGCCGGCAGCTTTGAGTTGAATCATGTCGCCGGTTTTTACATTCAATGTTACTGCGTCGTCTCGGCCTAGCTCAATGTAAGGTTCCGGACAAACGGACATGGGACCCTTTGAGCGCGTCGAAACCGAACCGCTGTGGTACAGCGCGCTGCCAACGAGCAATTGATACTCAGCCTGCAGAGGTTCATTGCCGGCAACCGGGATAAGAACTTTTTTGAGCGGAGCCAGGGTCTCTCCACCCCAGACCTCACCTTGAGGACCGATCTGTTCATAGACGATACCGGCATAGCCGGCAACCTCTCCAGTCAGTTCACCAAAGGCTGCAGCCGGGGCTGCTGGAGCGGTTTTTTGCAACTTATTGAGCAGGGATTGAAATACAACAAAGTCAGATTTAGCTTCGCCTGGTGATTTTATACCGGCTCTCAGTCGTTGAATGCGCCGTTCAGCGTTGGTAAAGGTACCATCTTTTTCGGTAAAGGAAGCAGCCGGCAGGACGACATCAGCATATTTGGCTGAATCGGTCAGGAACAGATCCTGTACCACCAGGAACGATTTCTCCAGGGCCTTTTTGACCAGTCCCTGATCAGGGTAGGTAACAACGGGATCTTCACCAACCAGATAAAGCACCGGCAGCCTCCCTTCAGCTGCACTGTTGAGCATTTGCTGTGCACCCAGTCCCGCAGGCCCTGGGGTAATCTGCAGATCTATAGCTCCCTGGCTGTTAGCCTTTTCACCACACAGGTATAATCCTGAGCCCTCGCGTCCAGCTATGCCAGTCAGCAGGGCCAGGTTTGAAGCTGCAATGGCGATTTCCTTGCTGTGTGCGGTATAGGGCAAGCCATACGCAACAACGATCGCCGCATTTTTAGCGCCGGCCAGTTCGCGTGCGGTTTTTTTGATCGCTTCGGCGTCCGCACCGACCATCTTGGCAACAGTTTCAGGAGTATAGTCCGCCAGCGCCTTGGTCAGTTCAGCCAATCCTTGCAGATCATCTGTTTTTGCCAACCCTTCCGCAATGATGACCTGGCACAGGGCATTGATCATATTGATTTCGCAGCCCGGCTTATGCATCAGGGTGCGGGCATTGGGGAGTTTGCTTAACTTGCCACGTTTGTCAGCAATCACTGACAATTGTGCATCATTCAGGCGAATGGCCTGATTTATGACCATACCGAATACCGGATGGGTCTCGTAAAAATCAGAACGGATAGCCAGAATGGCGTTACACTTTTCAACCTGTGGGAAGGTGCCGGTTGAAGCGCTGATGCCCATGGTCTCATTCAAACCGGCTGTGAGCCCCTGGTAGCACTCGCCCCCGGAGTGATCAAGGTGATGGGTACCAAGCGCTGAACTGATCCGTTTGAGCAACAGCAGTTCTTCGTTGGTCAGGCGTGCACCACTGATAATACCGAGGTCCTTGCCGGCCGCTTTGAACTTTTCAGCGATAGTGACCAGGGCTTCATCCCAACTCGCCTCTCTCAGTTCACCGCCCTTGCGAATCAACGGCTTAGTGAGGCGTGTGGCGTCATTAACGTAGGAATAACCAAAACGACCGCGGACACACAGGTTGCCATGATTAACGCCGGTATCTTCGTTGAAGCGGATGGTTTGAACCTGATTGTCCTTGACGCCCAGCGTCACAGTACAACCGTTGCCACAATAGCCACACACCGTATCGACATCTTTAAGCTGCCAAGGGCGGGCTTTAAATTTGAAGGGGCGCGGCAAAATCGCGCCGACGGGGCACATGGACACACACTGTCCGCAGAACTCGCAGTTCAAGCCGCGATCAAAAGCGGTGGCAATCTTGGTTTCAAAACCACGGTTGATGAAAGAGTAAGAGCCGTAGCCAACCACTTCGTCACAGACCCGCACACATTTACCGCACAGTACACAGCGGTTCATGTTGCGCTCAATCAGGGGATTGACCTCATCGGTGGGCAGATCAAACTTTTCCCCCTGAAAGCGGTTGGTAACTACTTCATATTCGTAGGTCAGATCCTGCAGATCACATTCGCCACCCTTGTCGCACACCGGGCAATCAACAACATGATTGACTAGAAGAAACTCAAGAACGGTTTTGCGAACCTTGTTAATCTCATCAGACGTGGTCGTAACGACCATTCCCTCGGTGACCGGGGTAGTACAGGAGGGAATCAGCCGCCCCTTCATCTGCTCGACTTCGACCAAACAGATACGACAGGCGCCATAAGGAAGAAGTTTTTTGGCATAACAGAGCACCGGTATATAGATACCGTTCTCTTTGGCCGCCTCGTAGATTGTCGACGTTTTGGCGGTTGTGATCTGTTTTCCGTCAATCGTTAGATTAACCATCTTGACCTCTTATATTTCAAGCTGTGAACGCGATCAATCAATCGCCATGAAACGGCAAGCATCGTAACAGGAGGTACACCGGGTACATTTATCCAGGTTGATATAGGCGACTTTGCCCTTTTCCCACTCAATTGCATCCACCGGACATACGCGGGGGCAAATACCACACTTCTTGCATTTGTCTTCGATTACGCGGAAGTGCAACAGTTCCTTACAGCTGTGAGATGGGCACTCCTTATCCTTGATATGGGTCTCATACTCGTTCCGGAAATAACGAATGGTTGATAAAACTGGATTCGGAGCGGTCTGGCCCAGACCACAGAGCGAGCTCTTCTTGATATCGTAGGCCATATCCTCAAGCATTTCGATATCGCCCTCCTGTCCTTTGCCCTGGGTAATCCGCTCGAGAATTTCAAGCATAATCTTCAGGCCAATGCGACAGGGGATACATTTACCGCATGACTCAACCCGGGTGAAATTGAGGAAGAAGCGTGCAATATCAACCATACAGGTGGTCTCGTCCATCACCACCAGACCACCGGAACCCATCATGGCACCGGCTTTGATCAGCGAATCGTAATCAACCTCGGCATCCAGGGCTTCGGCCGGCAGACAACCACCGGAAGGACCGCCAGCCTGTACTGCCTTGAATTTACGATTATTGAGAATACCGCCACAAACGTCGTAGATAACCTCTTTCATGGTGGTTCCAGCCGGAACCTCAACCAGACCGGTGTGCTTTACTTTGCCGGTCAAAGCAAAAATCTTGGTTCCCTTGGTGCCTTCGGTACCGATAGACGAAAACCAATCAGCGCCGTTATAGAAGATGTAAGCGACGTTGGCGAAGGTCTCAACATTATTGATGTTGGTCGGATAGCCCCACAAGCCGCGCACCGCTGGAAATGGTGGACGGGGACGGGACATACCGCGCTGTCCCTCGATCGATGCCATCAACGCCGTTTCTTCGCCACAGACAAAAGCTCCGGCACCGGCCTTGATGCGCATATCAAGATCAAAACCTAAGCCCATACAGTTCTTACCAAGAAATCCTTTTTCGTAACAGGTATCAATGGCAAGCTGCAAGCGCTTGATCGCCAAGGGATACTCCGCTCGCACATAGACATAGGCAAATTTACAGCCGATAGCATAGGCGCCGATCATCAAACCCTCGATCAGACCATAGGGGTCGCCTTCAAGCACTGAACGGTCCATAAAGGCCCCGGGATCACCCTCGTCCGCATTACAGATCAGATACTTGGTATCGCCCGGAGATCCTTTGGCAAAGGACCATTTCAGACCGGTCGGGAAGCCACCACCGCCACGGCCACGCAGACCGGATTTCTTAACCTCGTTAATGACCTCGTCCTGGCTCATGGTGACGGCTTTTTGGATTCCGGTAAATCCGCGATGAGCAAGAAAATCATCAAGACTTTCAGCGTCGATAGTGCCGCAGCGGGAGAAGATAATGCGTTGCTGCTTTTCGAGGAATTGGTGGTAATAAGGGCCTGCCACCTTTTTTTCGACCGGGTTGCCACCCAGGACATGTTCGTCAACGATCTGGGGAACCAGGTCAGGGGTCACAAAATCGTAGGTGACCGGCTCTTCCCCCGGCTTGCAGATGTCAACCAGAACATCATTAGCACAGAGGCCGCGACAGCCGGTGGAGTTGACATCACAGGCACTGCCGATCTTGGCGGCAACACCCTTTTTTTCAAACTCCGCCTCAAAGGCTGCGACGACAGATGCAGCGCCGGAGGCTAGCCCACCTGTTCCTGTACAAATAAGGACCTTCAGATTTTCAGCAGTTTCGGACATAGAATCTTTCCTCGATACCAAAAGCGGTGTCTTTTTTGAGTCAGTCCATTGCCTTGTATTTTTCAATAACTTCGGCAGTTTTCTGGACAGTAATGCTTCCGTAGGTCGCATCATTGACCATAATGACGGGGGCCATTCCACAAGCGCCGATACAGGCGACATACTCCGCTGTAAATTTCAGATCCTCAGTGGTTTCCGCGTGACTGATTCCCAGCCTCTCAACAATCGCGTCGCCGATACGACCGGCCCCCTTAACGTGGCAGGCAGTCCCCATGCAGACACGAATAATGTACTTACCCCGCGGCTTGAGATGAAACTGGGCATAAAAGGTCAATACTCCGTAGATCTGACTGGCATAGACATTGAGCCTCTCGGCAGCCAGATGAACCGTTGCTTCCGGGATATAACCATAAGCTTCCTGGATCCCCTGCAAGACCGGCATCAGATTGCCATGAATATCGATATACTTGTCGATCACCTCATTTGCTGCGGTCAGATCAATTTCTTCCAGTTCTTCGACCTGTTCCTCAGCTTGCTGCACGTTTTCTGTCATAGCATCCTCATAGTACAAGCGGGTAGATTAACGGTCGATTTCACCAAGAACGATGTCAAGGGTTCCAATAACGGCAATAACATCCGCCAGCAGGCGGCCCTCCACCATTTGAGGCAATCCCTGAAGATTGATAAAGGACGGTGGTCGCACCTTCATGCGATAAGGATGGGCACTGCCATCAGATACCAGGTAGAAGCCCAGCTCGCCCTTCGGCGCTTCGATCCCCTGATAAACCTCCCCAGCTTCCGGCTTGAACCCTTCAGTGATGATTTTGAAGTGATGAATCAAACCTTCGATGGTATTCACCACATCCTGCTTTGGCGGCAGCACAACTTTCGGACAATCGGCCAGGATTGGGCCCGGCTTGAGCTTATCTAGGGCCTGGAGAATGATCAGACTGGATTGACGCATCTCATCGAGGCGCACCTTGTAACGGGCGAAGGTATCTCCTTCCTGACGAACGGGAACCTCAAATTGATAGTCTTCATAGCCACTGTAAGGGTTATCACGACGCAGATCCCAGTCAACGCCGGAAGCGCGCAGGCCCGGCCCGGTAATCCCGATATCGATGGCTGCCTCGGCGGTGATGGTGCCGACGCCGATAGTTCGCTTCTGCCAGATCCGGTTGCCGGTGAGCAGCCCTTCATATTCATCAATATGAGCAGGCATCCCTTCCGCATACTCACGCATTTCCTGCTCAACACCGGCGGGAAGGTCAGCAGAGAGACCTCCTACCCGGAAGTAGTTAGAGGTCATCCGGGCGCCGGAAATCTTTTCGTACAGGTCGGTAATCACCTCGCGCTCACGAAAGCAGTAGAGGAAGACGGTCATCGCACCAATATCCAGGGCGTGGGTCGCCAGCCAGACCAGGTGGCTTTTAAGCCGTGTCAACTCGGTCAGCAATACCCTGACAACCTTGGCCCGCTCAGGAATCTGATCCGTGATGCCAAGCAACTTCTCAACCGCCAGGACATAGCCCAGATTGTTGCTCATGGGGGCCAGATAATCGAGCCGGTCGGTCAACGGAATAACCTGGTGGTAGGTGCGATGCTCGGAGAGCTTCTCAACACCGCGGTGCAGATAACCGATGTGCGGAGTTGCCTTGCGGACAATTTCACCATCAAGTTCCAGAATCAACTGCAACACCCCGTGGGTTGACGGGTGCTGAGGTCCCATATTGATGGTCATTAGTTCGTTGCTTTTCACTGCCATTGTATGCCTCGCCCAGTTGTGGTTATGCCTGTCACCTGCAGATTAAGAAAGCCGTCCCTGATAGGGTTCACGATCCGGACCCTGAACAGGATAATCCTTACGCAGCGGATGACCGACCCAGTCTGCAGGCATCAGAATCCGGCGCGGGTCAGGGTGACCAACAAAAGTGATCCCCATCAGATCCCAGCATTCCCGCTCCATCCAGTTGGCGGTACCCCAGACAGTACTCACCGTAGCAATCTGTGCGTCCTGCTCTTCAACCGGTGCCTTGAGGCGAATACGTTCCTTGGTGGTAATGTTATAGAGGTTGTAAACGACCATATAACGAGGAGCCTGACCAAGATAGTCAACGCTGCACAGATCACAAAGAAGGTTGTAGCCGCCGCTATCTCGCATAAAGGTGCAGATATCGACAATGTTTTCCTTGTTGACGGTAACCGTCGTTTCTCCGCGAAACTCAACGACATCAAGGATTTCGGAAGAAAATTTCGCCTTGAGTTTTTCTACAATTGCTAGATCGCTCATCGATTTATTCCTATCATGAACAGTCGGCCGTCAAGCCTAACTGCGAATTACTTCACCAATGCCGATAGCCGCACCGAAGGTATTACGCTCCGCGCGGATTTTTTCCTGCAGTTTCATCAACCCATAGAGCAATCCCTCGGGGCGGGGCGGACACCCGGGGATGTAAACATCAACCGGGATATGCTCGTCGATCCCCTGAACCGTGCTGTAAGTATCGAAAATACCACCGGACGATGCACAGGCCCCCATAGCAATAACGTAGCGTGGTTCAGGCATCTGCTCATAAACCGTCTTGATGACCGGGAGCATTTTCTTGGTCACGGTGCCTGCGACAATCAACACATCGGCCTGACGTGGCGAAGCACGAAACAGGATACCCATGCGGTCAAGGTCAAAACGCGCGGCACCGGTGGCCATCATCTCTATGGCGCAACAGGCAAGACCGAAGGTCATGGGCCACATGGAACTTGCACGTGACCAGTTAACCAGTTTGTCAAGGCTCGTTGTGATGAAGCCGCTACCTAATGTTGTGGGCTGCCCTACTCCCATTCCAGAGCTCCTTTTTTCCAGTCATAGATAAAACCGATAACCAGCACGAAAATGAAAATCCCCATAGTGATGGCACCATACCAGCCCAGTTGCTTGAACATAATGGCCCAGGGGTAGAGAAAGGCGACCTCAACGTCAAAAACGATGAACGCTACGGCAACCAGATAGAACTTGACGGAAAAGCGCTCATTGGCATTGCCGATCGGCGGAACACCACACTCATACGGAGACATTTTCAGTTCGCTGTAGCGCTTAACGCCAACGAGTCGCGAAAAGACAACCGAACCGATGGCAAAAGCGAACGCGATGCCGATGACAACAATTATCGGCAAATAAAGATCCAACATAGGAAACGCTCCTTCCTCAGAAGACATTGAAGACGTGTTGTGTTTTTCGTCAAAACACGTTTTAACGCCACAGTGTGACGAAAATTAAGACAGTTGATGCGGCCCTGTCAAGCAAAAAATACAGTATACTGTATGCAATTGGTCTGACCTGTGCCGCTTTTTTTATCTTGAAATTACAATAGTTTTTGCTTTTTAACAAAAATTATGGTGTTTTACAACGACTCTCATGGCTGGTCGCTTGCCGGTGTCTTGGAATCCATAAGTTTTAAAGCGAACAGATTTCGGCGTCTCCTCAACAACTTTCATTTCTCGACACATTTAATCATGTTTTATTGTTGCCCGGACAAGCGATTTGGTCAGAATTTGCTCTGGTTATTGCTCCCCCATTCTTTTCAGATCAGCTGCGCTAAACAGATATTCTGCACAACAGTATTCACAACGAACACAGGTTGTTGATTGCTGTTGTGCCGTACTCAATAATTCCTCCGGGCCAAGGCCAATAAGCATCTGCTCTGTCTGCTCGCGACTGCAGGGGCAGAAAAAACTCAAAGGAATCGTTTCACTGATAGCGAAGCTGTCGTCTCCGAAGATTCGTGCCAGAATCTCTTTCGGGTGCATTTTATCCCGCAGCATACTGGTGAGCGGCGGCAAATCTGTAATGCGACCAACCAGTGTATCAATTTTTTCCGGCAGCTCCGGCGGCAGGGTTTGAATCAGAAAACCCCCGGCGGCGGCAACCGCACCAGTGCTGTTAAATTCAACCCCAAGGCCCAGGCTGGACGGAACCTGCTCCGAACTGCTCAGGTACCAAGCCAGATCCTCGCCAATCTCGCTGGTCTGTAATTGCACCATGCTTTGATAGGGTTTTTTCAGCCCCAGATCTTTAATTACCGTCAAAAAACCGGCCCGGCCTATGGCACCCGCCACATCAAATTTGTCGGCGCGAGGGGGCAAACCAGGCAGTGGATTGCGGATGGTGCCACGCAAACGCCCCTGGGCATCAGCTTCAACCGCCATTCGTCCAATCGGGCCATTACCTTCAACCGCCAGGGACAAGCGTTGACGCCCCTTCAATAGTCCCGCCATCAGCGCACCACCGGCGATCAGGCGCCCCAAGGCAACCGTGGCGGTCAGATCGGTCTGCTGTTTGGCACAGATTTCACGCACCGTCTGCGTGGTGACCGCTACCAATCCGCGAAAACACTTATCCGCACTGACAACCCGCCACAGGATATCTTGCGACGGTGCCATGGGCTCACTCGCTTCCTTCATCAGCTATTTCCTTGTTTTTAGTACATTTGATTTTTGCTGTAGCGCGGCACTGGAATCAAACCTGACAGGATTATGAACGCAGTCGATAGCCCTTACCGATCAACCACGCGGCCCAGGCAAAAAGGATGGCAGCTATCGTCGCACTGACACCAAAAGCAATGGCAAAGCTGGTGTCACCGACTCCAATGATCGCATGTCGAAAACCATCAATCAGATAAAACAGAGGATTTAAATAGGAGAGCGAAGACCAAGGGGCCGGCAGAATGGAAATAGGATAAAACACCCCCCCCAGATAGATCAGGGGCAGAATCATGAAATTGGTGTAGACCGACAGAGTATCAAAATTATGGGCATAGATTGCCGCGATCAGGCCAAACTGGGCAAACAGAAAACTGGCGATCATCGCCATCAGGGCTGCCAGTAATGGGTATTCCCACGGCAGGGTGGCGAACAAAAAGGAGATCAGCAACACCACCGAGCCAACCAACAGGCCGCGCAGCATCGCCGCCAGGGTATAAGCCATGATGAATTGCGGTGGCGTGACCGGTGTTACCAGCAGATCGACAATCCCGCCAAGATAGCGCGACATAAACAGGGATGAAGAGGTATTGGCAAAGGAGTTGTTAATCACCCCCATGATAATCAGACCCGGAATAACAAATTGGGCATAGCTGAACCCCTCCAGCACCGTTAAGCGATTACCCAGGGTGGCGCCGAAGACAAACAAATACAAGGAAGCGGTAACAATTGGCGCCAACAGGGTCTGGGTCGAAACCCGCCGAAAACGTAGAATTTCTTTACGCAGCAGGGTGACGAAGGGCAGCCAGGCATAAAAACGATTATCAGGCTGTGGTACCATTTTTGCCTCCGCCCATGCCGGTTAATTGAATAAAAACCTCTTCCAGTCCGCTCTGATCGGTTTCAAAATCGCGGATATTCAGCCCTGACCGGCACAAGTGTTTAAGCATAATGCCGGCACTGCCCCCGACAGGGAGGTTCAGCACCAGCACTGTCCCACCATGTTCAACGCTAGGGGCATACTCTTCCAACCCTGGCGGTAGGCCAGCCAGCGGCTCTTCAAGCCATAACTTGAGGCGTCGATTAGAGAGCTTGCGTACCAGATCATGGGTCGGCTCAAGGGCGATCATTTCCCCATGATGCATGATACCGATCCGATCACACATCTGTTCAGCTTCTTCAAGATAATGGGTGGTCAGCAAAATCGTCGTACCCTTTTTATTCATCTCTCTGACAAAATCCCATAAACCATGACGCAGCTCAACATCGACCCCGGCGGTCGGCTCATCCAATATGAGCAAACGCGGACGATGGATCAATGCTTTGGCAATCATAAAACGCCGCTTCATGCCACCGGAGAGCTTGATCATGATCTTGCCCAGATGAGGCCGCAAGCCCAGTCGATCAATGAGCAGATTACGCCAGGCCGGATCATCCTTGACCCCGTAGTAACCTGAGTGAATTTCAAGCGCCTGCTCAATGGTGAAAAAGTTATCGATGACAATTTCCTGATGAACAACCCCGAGCAAGCGCCGGGTATGGCGATAGTCTTTCTGGTTGTCATAGCCAAAAGCCTGCACCTGCCCCTGACCGATCTTGACCACACCGGCAACCATATTGATGGTCGTACTCTTACCGGCACCGTTGGGACCAAGCAGACCGAAGATTTCCCCCTCAGGGATGGCAAAACTTAACCCCTTGACCGCAGGCACGCCGGCGAACTCTTTATATAGATCTGTTATTTCGAGTGCATTCATGGTGCGACTATAACGGTCGTCACAACCTTATGCAACTGCAATAGAAACTCTTGCTTCATTGATTCTCCTATTGCCATTAAAAAAGGCAGCCCACAAGAGGGAGCTGCCTTTTTATCATTGTTCACTATCTGAATACGGCTCTATTTATTTGATTTCAAAGGTTCCGTCGGCCTTGCAATCCACGTTGTAAGGCAGATAGACAACACCTTTTTCGTTTTTGTAGTTGCCATCTTCGATCTCTTCCTGCAATGCGAAGAAAGCACCACCGGAACGGGCACCGGTTGCACAAACAAAAACAACCTTCTTATCGGTCGGCAGCTGCTTGAGCACGCCTTCCATGTTGTTATAGAATTCGCCATCGGGAATCAGCACGGCACCGGGTATATGACCGGCATTGAACTCACGCTCGCTGCGCACATCGACGATGAACAGGCTGCCGTCGGCGATGCCTTTGAGCAGATCTTCTGCACTAATGGTGGGGGAGGGGCCTTTAGGTGCTTCGACGATGCCGCTGGCATCATTACCCCAGGTACCATGGCCGGCTTTTTTCCAGGCCGGGATACCTTCGGCGTAAACACGAACTTTTTTATAGCCCATAGCCAATGCGGCATTGGCACTCTTATGACTCAAGTCACAGTGATGACCGCCGCAGTAGAAGATCAACAGGGTATCTTTATCCGCCGGCAACAGGCCTTTTTTCTGCTCCCACAGAACCCAGGGGATAGAGATGGAACCGGGGATATGCTCTTTCTGGCTGACCAGATGAGGACGTGAATCGATCAGAGCAAATCCACCCTTGGTGCTGTCATCGACCAGCGCTTTTACCGGACCAGTTTGGATAATGGTGTAATTTCCTGCTGCCGTCCAGCCAGGCTCACCTTCGTACCAGGCTTTGATGTTGGTTAAACCATTTTTTTGAGCGACGACCGCCGCTTGAGAGGTGAAAGGTCAGGCCAATCCTCCACAATAGAAGATAATGGCCTTATCCCTGGACAACTTGGGAATGTCACTCTCAAACTTCGGAGTCGGAATATGGATGGAGCCCGGAACCGTATCAGCCGAGAAACGGGTGATTGGACGGGTATCCACCAGTACAAACTTGTCGTTCTTGTCCAGGGTTTCCTGGATTAGCGGTGCATCGCCGTATACTTCATTGAACAGGGCCTTAACCTCACTGGTGGTGATGGCAATTGTGGGATCCTGCTCCACCAGTTGGGTGTGCCCCTGCGCCGACGGCGTTACCGCCGCTGTCGGTGCTGTTGTCGCGCAACCCGCGGCAAACAGCAGCAATGCAACAAGTGGCAGCAATTTGACTCGCAAAAATCGCATCCTTGACTCCTTTCTTTCTCGTTACGGGGTTATGACATACAATGCAGCTAATTTCTTTATGAAATCAGCGCATTAGGATAATCCGTTCCCTAGATCCTGTGATCATTAAAGCGGGCAACGACTAGTGCTGTAACCTGCCGTTAATGATGCTTGTCAGCGTCCAGATTAAAAATCATATTGGCCGCAATATACATCAGCAGACACAGGCCGATGCCTCCCAAAACAATTCCAATCTCGGTCATTGACGGTGCATAACTGACCAAGCCACTGGCATTAACAACCTCCGGGTCGTAGCGCATCGGCTTGAGCTGACCGGCAACAACAAGGTTATAACGCATGAAGAAAATCCCGATCATACTGCTGGCAGCGGCAAAGACCGCAACACCCAAATGTTTACCTTTAGTTGCCAAAATCAACACAAAGGGTAACACCATCCCCAGAAACACTTCGAAACCCCAGTAGCTGATCCAAAGCGGTCCATTGATCAGGGCCATCATTGCCTCGTATTTTCCTGGAGCTCCGGCATAAAGTGAAGAGAACAACTTCCAGATACCGAAGAAAATAAGCACGCCGAGAAGGAAACAAAAAAGCTTGCTGATGGTTAACATGGTGTCACGCACATTATCGGGCATCTTCTCCTTCATATAACGTACGGCAAATAGCAGCAGGACAATGGCACAGCCGGTAACTGCTGCCGAAAGGATAAAATAGATCGGCAAAAAGGGACCACTCCACCACTTCCGCGCGTCAAGCAGTCCGAAAACGGCACCGAGATTAGAGTGTGCGGCAATCCCTGCGACAAAGGCCGCCAACCCGGCATAGCCGGCATATTTGTGGTTGACCTTCATCATAAATCCGAATTCCAGCAGGATAAACAACAGATACAGGCCATACAGCGTCCCCATCCACCAGATTGCTGCCGTAAAATTTGGTGAAATAAAATTATAGATCAGCATGCGGAAAGGATAGCCGATTTCTGTTGCAATAACCGCAAAACCGGCAAGAATGGTGGCAATTGCCATGACAATGGCGCGCTTACCGATCACCTCAAATTGCTTGAAACCAAAAACGTGGCCCAAGGATGAGACCAGACACAGCCCGGTACTGGACACCACAAAAAAGACATAGGTCGAGATCAAAATACCCCATGGTACCTGACGCGACGTGCCGTAGGCATCATGACCATTGATAAGATAATTTACCAACGCAGCCAGACCAATAATAACAAGAACCCCTGCCCACAATGCCCAGGCCGCGCCGCGGGGGGAAAAAGAACTTTTCGCGTTCTGTATCGCACTGCCAATAAGTGTACTCATGTCTGTCACCTCACGTCAGGTAGTAGAGATTTGGTTTGGTTCCGGCTTCCGGCTTGATCACAAAATAGTGTCGACTTGCCAGAAGCTTTGAAACTTCGCTCTCGGGATCATTCAAATCGCCAAACACTCTGACCTTCGTCGGACAGGTATCAACACAGGCAGGCAATTTGCCGATATAGATACGATGTGCACAGAACGTGCACTTATCTATGGCCTTTTTCTGCTTGGATACATAACGAGCATCATAGGGACAAGCGGCAATACAGGTTGAGCAAACGATACAGCGCTTGTAGTCCATCATGATCAGTCCATCCTCATTTTTATAGGTCGCACTGGTCGGACAGACTTTATAACATGGGGTATTAGCACAATGGTGACACTGACTTGGCTCAAAGCGCTGCTTAAGATTCGGGTACGTCCCCTCAACCCCTTTTGACGTAATCCAGTTACGGTAGACTTCGCGACTCCCGTTGGCTTCGATACCATTCTCATGCTTACAAGCAACATCACAAGCCTTACAGTCGATGCATTTTGCTGAGTCGATCACCATCGCCCAATGTTTATTTTTCACGTTGGCCATAAATTAAACCCTCCTTATTTCTACAATCGTTTCATGCATCAACGCGTTGCCGGAGATCGGTTCAAAGTGTGATTCCAGTATCTGAGACTGGGATGCGCCCTTGCCATAGACCAGCGGCTGTCCCTTGGACAGACTCCCGTAACCGTTGGCATAATACACACAGTCGGGACGAATCCCTTCAGTAACCTGTGCCTTGATCTGCACCTCACCCCCGGTACGGTTTTTCAGTTGCACCATATCCCCTGACTTGATTCCCATTGTCTTGGCTTTGGCGCTGTTGATCCAGACCGTGTTTTCCGGCATATGCCAGTTGAGTTCCGGAAAATTGGCCGTCATTGACTGGGTATGGATAGCGTGGCGACCGACAACAAAGCGGAACTTGTCGGCTCCGATGTCTGCCGGCCGTTTATAGGTCGGCATCGGATCAAGACCACGACTCTCGAAATCGTCACTGTAAAGTTCGAGCTTCTTCGTCGGCGTATTGATGGCCTTTTTACCGTTTAGATAGTCACCAATTGGCGATGCTTTGCCTTCAGAAAAAAAGGCTTTTTCCTTCAGCGTCTCAAATGCGCCGGGAAACTCTGCAACAGCGTCCCTGGTATGGGACTCAACATCACCCTCAAAATATTCATCGAGAGTGGCGCCGTCATCATCTTCAAAATACTTGGCCAACCCAACGACAATATCAAACCCTGAGCGGGTATCGTACATGGGCTGGATTAACGGCTGACGAATGGTCACAGTCGGCAGTTCGACGCAGTTAAGACCATAGGTGTTGGGTGGATCCAGTCGTTCAAGATAGTTGCTTTCAGGCAACACCACATCCGCATACCAGGCGGTATCACTCATGAAGGTGTCGACACAGACGATAATGTCCAGCTTGTCAAACAACTCCATGGTCTTATTGCGATCCGGGACAGAGGCAACAACATTTTGTTTATAGATGTACAACCCGCGGATGGCATAGGGGTCACCTTTGATGGCGCGGTCACGCCAGGCCACCCATGAACCGTCACGCGGACTGAGGAAGGTCACGTCGGCCTCTTCAAGACGCGGACGAGTCTTGGAGTACCAGGCCGGCTCGTAGAAATATTTGGCCAAAGGAATCGTCACGTTCGGAATCAGACCACCTTTGCGATCAAAACTACCGACAATGACGTTGACCATAGCAATGGCACGACGGGTCTCCACATCGTCCCCTTGAAAGGAGGAGCGCCGTCCCGGATAAAATACGGCACCCGGAGTCCTGGCGAACTCACGTGCGATGTCACGAATACCCTGGGCCGGGATATCTGTTTCTTTTTCCGCCCATTCGGGGGTGTACTGCTTGACATGCTGCGCCAACTGGTTAAAACCATAGGCATATTTATCAACATAAGCTTTATCGTGAAGTCCTTCGCCGATAATCACGTTCATCATCGCGAGGGCGAAGGCCATATCGGTGCCCGGCTTGATCGGATACCATTTGGTTGCCTTGGCTGCCGTTTTGGTAAAACGCGGATCGAGGCAGATGACCTTCTTAGTGGGATCACTGAATATATCCATGGTGTCGGGGGTATAAAACGACTCCGCCCGATTGGCACCGGCAAGAATAATAAAGGGTGAATTAATGACATCGGCATTGGGGTAAGTTCCGACCACCGCCATAAATCCGCGGATATTCGAGCTTAAGCACAAGGTCGTATGGCGAACTGAGTTAGGTGAGCCAAACACTTCGCGGAACTGGTTCCAGTAATGCTCGTGATAGGTCCCTTCCGAAGAAGCAAAACCGATACAGGAACGGTGGCCGCCTTCTTCCTCAACCACTTTGTTGGTTTTTTCGGCAATGTAGGCGTAAGCCTCATCCCAAGAAGCCTTTTTCCACTTGCCTTCGCCGCGCTTCCCGGTACGGATCATCGGATATTTAACGCGATTGGGGTCGTAAGGGGTCCATGCCCCGGCATTGCCACGAGCGCACATCATGCCACGACTTTTAGCAAACTCCGGATGCGGCTCCAGACGTCTGATCACGCCATTAACCACCTGACCACGAAATACACATTTGTTAGTACAAATGGCGCAGCTTGACGCAACATATTTGACCTGCTGTTCTGCCAGCTCCTTTGCGTGGGCCTTGCTCACATAGCGAAATCCAGCTATGGACGACATGCCCAGACATCCAAGCCCGGCAGCCGTGCCCTTGAGAAAGTTCCTGCGAGTGATACTCATAATAATCTTCTCCGCCTATTTAGTTTACGGATGGACTCTAAGTTACTGTTTCAGCCATCACGTCATTACGCTTAGCTACGCTAGCGAATTGGTCGTGGTCTATTTTTCTGCAACTTCTTGCAGAAGACGACAAAACTCTTCAGCAACGGTTACGTATATTCCGATGTCGTCACTTTGCTTGAGTGTAGCGGCAAAGGCTTCGGGCCACTGTTGATAATAGCTCGTAATCAACAGTTGAGGGATCTCTGGCCTATCATTACCACTCAGAAGCATAGCGAGCACTTCCACCATCATCGGTATATAGTCTGGAGGCTGAGCAGGATCCAACGCAAGGCCGTGCTTGAGACAAAATCCACTGAATTCAGACATGAACTTCAACCGATCGCTACCAACTAGGTAACAACCGGCATAAGGCGGAGCGGCTACCCCACCCAGGTCATTGACAAACAGACGAACATAACGGCTCTCGAGGTCTTCCAGCTCGAGGTCACAGCGCTCTGCGACCTCGGGCGTCGGGTATTCCAGCAAAGCAACCAATTCCTTTAGCCGCTCTGCAACCTCTTTTTTATCCTCAGATATCACTTTCAGTGATTAACCGCAGGACTCGGGCTTCTGGTTCATCGGATCATCTGAATCAGAGGCATGGGAGTCAAGAAACAGGTAAATATGCTTGATCGTGCGCTGACTCAGGCCGGCACCGTCACAAGGAAGACCACTACCGGAGGTCAACATTTGTTCCCACTCAGCACGGGTTTTTGAGCCTGGGACAGGAATCGTTTGATCACATTTTTGTGCTTGTCCGGTAAACCAGGCCCACTGACCACGATCCTTATTGGCGCTTTCCCAACCGCTGATATCAAAAGAAAAGGCCATGCCTGGAGCCATCAGAGCAAGACAGGCGATCAGAACAACAATTTTCTTCATTTTACTACTCCTTCCGTGGTTGATAGAATGTTCGTTCATCAAGGTTGACACTTATAACCATTGGCCAAGCATCAACCGCCTACATCCAGACAGCCACATTTCAGTGGTTCTGCCGGAGCTATCTGTAGCCTTTATAAAGAGTATACAGTGTGTGACATGTCGGAACATTATGATAATTTATCCCATGTGTCAACGAAAAACGCCACCTAATTATCGTAGAACATGACTGCTTCAGTTGCCGAGAGAATTGCCTTTTGTCATCATCTGCAGTATATATCCAGCGATACGTTCAACCCCTCTTAAGGATTGTCTTTTGGGATACAAAACCTTACGCCAAGCTGTTAATGACCTGGAATCCAGTGGCCAACTGATCCGCATCAATCGCCCCATTGATCCCGATCTTCTTGCCGGGTCCATCCAGCGCCGGGTCTACCAGCATCAGGGGCCGGCGTTGCTGTTCACCAACCTGAGCGGCTGTCGTTTTCCGGCGGTTGCCAATCTGTTCGGCACCCTGGAGCGCACCCGCTTTTTGTTTCGCGACACCCTGCGGCGGATCGATACCCTGGTCAAGCTCAAGCTCGATCCAAAACATCTGCTCCGTTCTCCTGCAGCTCTGTTCAACGCACCGCGTGGAGCCTTCCATCTGCTACCGCGCAACGTCAGCAACGGACCCATTCTCACCGGGCAAACTACCTTGAGCGCCCTGCCCCAGATCAAAAGCTGGCCGGATGATGGGGGGGCCTTTATCACCTTGCCCCAGGTTTACAGTGAAAGTGCCAACAATCCCGGACTGCGACGTGCCAACCTGGGGATGTATCGAGTCCAGATTTCCGGCAATGACTATGAGGCGGATGGCGAAGCCGGTCTTCACTATCAGCTTCATCGCGGTATTGGTGTTCATCAGCGTGAAGCGATAGACAAAGGGGTCCCCTTCAAGGTAAATGTCTTTGTCGGTGGCCCGCCGAGTCTGACGGTCGCTGCGGTTATGCCATTACCCGAAGGGATGCCGGAGCTTTCCTTCGCCGGACTGCTCGGTGGTCATCGCCTCACCATGGTCCAACCGCAAGGGTTTCTGCCCATGCCGGCGGAAGCTGACTTCGTCATCTGCGGCATAGTAGATCCCGCTCAACTCAAACCGGAAGGACCTTTTGGTGACCACCTGGGTTACTACAGCCTTGCCCACGATTTTCCGGTCTTGAAGGTAGAGCGGGTCTATCATCGTCCTGATGCGATCTGGCCATTCACCACCGTCGGCCGACCACCGCAGGAAGATACCAGTTTTGGTGCCTTTATCCATGAACTGACCGGTGCGCTGATTCCTGATGTGCTTCCCGGCATTAAAGCAGTCCATGCGGTTGACGCTGCCGGGGTTCATCCGTTGCTGCTGGCCATTGGCAGCGAGCGTTACACCCCCTTCGACCAGACCGATCGCCCCCAGGAACTGCTGACCCAGGCCTGCGCCATCCTCGGACAGGGGCAACTGTCTCTGGCCAAGTATTTATTGATAACCGCCGAAAATGACAATCCCAACCTCGATATTCACGACATTCCAGCCTTCCTCCAGCATATGCTCGAGCGCATCGACTGGCGCCGCGACCTGCACTTCCATACCGCAACAACCATCGACACCCTCGACTACAGCGGCCACGGCCTGAATCAGGGGTCAAAAGTGGTGATGGCCGCGACGGGGGAAAAACGCCGTGATCTACCCACGCGGATTCCCGAAAATATTGATCTGCCGGTCGGTTTTAGCGCGCCGCGCCTGGCCGGTGCCGGCATTCTGCTGATCAAAGGGCCCGCCTGCAATACGCCATGCAGTGAAGGAGACCCTGATCTACTGCGTCTGTGCAGCTATTACAGCAGCGATCATCCGATCAACAGGTTTCCTTTGATTGTCGTTGTCAACGACAGTGATTTCTGCGCTGCAACCCTGAACAACTGGCTGTGGGTGACCTTTACCCGCTCCAATCCGGCTACCGATCTGTACGGTATTGCGGCCTGGAATCGCAACAAGCACTGGGGCTGTGATGGCTCTGTGGTAATCGATGCGCGCATCAAACCCCACCATGCGCCGCCCTTGATTGATGATCCTGATATCGAAAAGCAGGTCGACGAACTTGGAGCTGCGGGGGGACCACTTCATGGCATTATTTGACAAAGGGTCTACTATGAGCGAACTGCCGGAATTTTTACATAAAAGTGCGCTGCGCAAACTTGATGATTTTTGCCGAAGTGCAGGCCAACGCCCGATAAATCCGCGCCGACTGGATTATCGTATTGCCGGTTTACAGGTTCATCTATTTGAAGTCAGAATGGGAACAGGCAAGACGACAACAACCCACGAACGGCCTATGGCCCAACTGCGTTTCAACCCGGAGCTGAACCAGTGGAGCCTGCACCACCAGAACGGTTCACACTGGCAGCTCTATCTGGGCGTCGGTCCGACCCTGGAGCTGGACAAATTGCTGACCGCCATCAACCAGGATCCATTACGCTTCTTCCGGCACGACTAAATTGCCTATTTCCCCACTTCCCACTTCCCATCTACCTCTTGCACACCAGGAAGACCCCAATCAACAGCAGCGCAATCCCTAGTATGCGTTTGCCGTCAATCGGGATACCGCGCATGCCAAAAACCCCATAGTGATCCATCACCATACCAGCCATTAGTTGCGAGGCTATGGTCAGAGCCAGCACCGCCGTGGTGCCGATGCGCGGCACCCCGATAATCGTCATGGTCACAAAAAAAGCGCCAAATAAACCGCCGCTTAACTGCCACCAGGGGACCTCAATAATCCGCCGGAAACTGCCCTGACCGGACAATAGTGAAATCAGCAGCAACGCCAGGGTGCCGACGGCAAACGAGATAGTGGCCGCTTCGAGAAAGCCGGTTTTTTGGGCCAGCCTGGCATTAATCGAAGGCTGAATCGCAACAGCAATGCCGCCACAGGCAATCAATATCATCAATACCAGGTTCGACATTCAGTTACCTTCGCGCTCAGTCTGGCATTCAATACAGAAAGGGGTCTCCGGGCGGGCCTCGAGCCGCTTCAGGCTGATCGGCTCATCACAGCTGCGGCACAGTCCGTAACGCCCACTTTTCAGGGTTCGCAGAGCCGCATCAATCAGCACCAGACGGCGCTGGTGAGCTTCGCGGTTGGCCTTCGCCATGGCCTGCTGCTGCAGCGCATCGACCCGAGACAGTCGTCCAATCGATAGTCCGAGGTCAACCGGGCGGCTACTCTCGACGGAATCACCTAGCAGCTGCTCGATTTCCGCCTTCAACAGCAGCAGTTTTTTGCCAAGCTGCTGCTGTTCTGCGTCGCTAAGCTCCATTACTGTGTCCGCTGCCGAACCAGCTTGGAAATGGCCTTGAAATCATCATTACCAGCCACCTTAACCAGCTGAAAAAGCGCTGTTTCTGTTGTTGTTATAACCGCCCCGGCGGCGGCCGCAAGCGCTATCGCATTGGCATAATCGCCGGCAAAACGGGAACTGACAGCATCGCGTACCAGGTGGACACCATACCCCTGATCAAGCAGGTCGATCACTGTCTGCAACACACAGACATGGGTTTCCATCCCGACCACGACAATCTGACGAGCTTGGGTTTTCTTCAGGGCGTCAGCAAAACCATCATCACCACAACAGCTAAAGGTCAGTTTTTCAATACAGCATTGCTCGGTGGCACTTTGCAACTCAGCAATCGTGTGCCCGAGTCCTTTTGAATACTGCTCGGTAGCGATCATCGGCAAGCCAAGGGCCTTAAAGCCCGCTATCAGCAATGGTACATTCTGTAGCAACTGCTGATAAAGTTGCTGATCCATGGCCCCTACCAATTTGTCCTGAACATCAACAACCAATAGTGCCGCCTGAGAAGCTTCCAACCAATACTTCTTCTTAATCTCCGACATGTGCTCCTCCTTTGCAAAAGTTCACTGACAAACAAATTTTCACAATACCCTGAAACCTCGGTTAAGCACTACTTTTTTGCGGCATTCAACATAACATCGCCCGGAGAAATGTATTCCCCGGGCGATGTTGAATTGCTAGCAAGGATAAAAGTTATGCCTTTTACCCTGAGCCTCTTGGCGCTAAAAAATCAACCGCAAACATATTCCCTTTTTAGTGGGTTGCAGATTTATCCTCCATAAACGCCGGAAAAACCATGTTAAGAAAATAAAAAATGACAAAGGGAGAAATAACCACCAAAAGTGCCCCCATGAGCCCTTCCTTGAAGGTTTCAATACTGTTGGGAATAATCGGCAGACTATAATGCATGAACCCATTAAAGGTGAGTGAAAACGCCTGACCACCGATCACGACATTCCACCGCATCATGAACACCCCTAACAAGACCAACAAAGATGCGCTAACGGCACGACGAACGGTAATGCGCGGCAAGAGCAGCAGGATGAAAGGAATAACATTTCCAAGCAGCCCCTGCATAATAAAAATCTGTGTAAAATCATGGACGTAAATGACCTGACGCAAAGCATCCCAGGATTTTACCGCGGTGTATCCGCGGAAGATCATATCAAGCACTTCAAGAGTCAGTGCCAGCGTCATAAAAATAAGCAGGTATTTAGAAGTCATTTTAACTTCATGATCCTGCATGCTGTTCAGTTCCTCATAGCTAAATTCAGCGCGGTCATGACCAATGGTTTCAGGCAAAAAGAAGTTCCATCCGCCTTTGGCCGCCCGTTTCCGTATTTCCATAAAAACGTAATAGCTCACGATACAAAGAGCTATCCCCGAAACCACGGCGGAGAAGATGAAAATCACCGGCATCAGCGGCGTCATCCAGAGAGCGTTGGCCTTGACCGAACCGAAGATAAAACCGGCATAACCGTGCAGAAAGCACGCGACCGGGATTCCCAGTCCGGCAAGAAACTTGACTGCCTTGTGATCGGATTCAACCGCTTCCTTGGAGACATCCATCGCACCGAGTGAAATAACTCGATAGATTTGCAATAAAAGACGTTGATACACCGTTCGATTGTCTTTTGCTGAAAGGCGAACAACCGAAGCTACGATGAACGTGCGATAGACAAACCAGATCTCGGCGGCGACAATACAGGCATAGGTCATGAAAACAATGCCGAAGGCAGAAATGGCCGAGGTAAAATGTGGCGTCATCAGTACATGGATACCCCGTAACGGCTGGGTCAGATGCAACAACAACGGCAGCATGGCAACCGGTAACAATGCGAAAGAAAAAACCAGCGCAAAACGGGCAATCTGCTTCAGTTTCTCTACCCCGAAAACATGATACAGCGAAGACAGAACAAAGGCGCCGGCAACCAGACCGGTCATGTAGGGATACATGACAATTTGGATCGACCAGTAAACATACTCATTGGGCAGAACAAAAAGATCTTTTACGGTCCAGGCTTCGCCATGGACAACCATCGCCGCTATCTGCTCAACCATGACTAGTGTACCTCCTTGCTCAGCCCGAGGTAAAACACCTGTGGCTTGGTTCCATATTCATCGCGCAGCACCCCAACCCGATCACGTAACACAGTCTTTGCTACCGGATCGTTGGGATCACGCAGATTGCCTATTTTGCGCGCACCGAAGGGGCATGCCTGAGCGCAGGCAGTGTTACCACCCTGGGAGATTCGGTGATAACAGAAGTTGCATTTGTCCGCAACATGCTCCACAGGATGAAAAAAGCGAACGCCGTAAGGACATCCCATGACACAGTAGCCACAACCGATACACCATTTTCGATCAATTAAAACAATCCCGTCAGCAGTCTGATAGGTTGCTCCGACCGGGCAAACCTGAACACAGGCTGGGGTTTCGCACTGATTGCAGAGTTTAGGAACAAAAAACGCCTGAGCGATTTCATCTGCGTCAACCTCTTTTAAACCTGAAGCATTCTGATCGATCAGTTCACTGGTAAACCCGTTCAGCGCCGCTTTTGGGGAATCGGCCAGTACCTCGCCATTTTTTTTGAGCACATAACGTTCGACCCAGGTTCGGGTCACATTGGCTTCAATTGGAATATCGTTTTCTATTTTGCAGGCTTTGACACAGAACCCGCAGCCGACACATTTGTGCGTATCAACGAGAAAACCCCAGCGCAATTCCGGGCGTTGAGCCAGCAGCTCTTTTGGATCGAGCATCACTAGCGCCGATGACGACAGGGCTGCTCCGGTGACGAACACTGCGGTCTGTTTGATAAAGTCACGCCTCTTCATCATCACATCTCCTCGAGGCTGGGATTGTGGGGGTTATGACAGGCACTGCATTCAATTCCGACATTGTGCTCTGACGGGTTGATACCAGGAATATTGCTACGTCCGCTTGAAGGCGTATAGAGTTGGCTGTGACAACGCAGACACAGTTCGCGGGAACGATCTATAGGCAGTTTCTCAGGATTTTCAGGGTGATCAAAGGCGGCGCCATGACAACTCTCGCACTGAATCATCGCATGCTGAGACACCGTAAAAACCTCGGTCACATCATAATGGCAATCCTGGCAGTAACTGCTATCGCGGTATTTGGCCGGAAATTCCTTCCATTCCTGCTCATTGCCCAATCGATGAAAACCGAAAGTGTACCCACGCTCCTGAATCCCAAAATCTTCCGGCACGTAAAATATCCGAAACACGAGAATCAGAACAACAATGGCCGCCACAACGTAAAGTGGCCTCCAGATATGGTTTTTCACAACAATCCTCCTGATCTACGACAAGATAAAACAGCATTTTGCAATATTAACTCCTTGCTTTTTTTTGTCAAGATTTTCTTTTTTTTAAAAACATTGTCCTCATAAATTCGGTTAAATACTCTTGTTTTGCACTATCAAAACGACACTCGTTTTTTCCTATTTCTTTTTCTTTTTGAGAAGCTTTTTCAATTAAAAATAATTATGGATATCGGCAAAAAATTCATCTATAAATAACAATGTTCTATTTTTACGTATCTGGTCCCATTTCAATATTATCCGGAAGCGCCTACAGCCGTTGGAAAACGTGCGATGAGCAATAAATTTCAATAGGTTGAACAGAAAATCAGCACAGAGCACCACATCTGCAACAACGCGGATTGACGCAAATATTAGCGAAAAAATCGTATCTGTTCAGCACCGGGTCGGGGGTCCTGTGGCAAGGATCGTGCTGAATAGTTACAAAAAGTGCCTCCGTTCGGTAAGTACCTCCATATTGATGCAAGGATTCAGTTATGGCCCACAATCAAGCCAGTCTTAATGAACGTGTAGAAGAACTGATCCGCCAGGTGACTCTTCTTACCGACCGAGTCGACCGGTTGGAACATCAGACCCAGTCATATGAAAAGCCGATCCAACGCCCTACGGACCCTATCACAAAACCAGCCAAACAAGCAGAACGGCCCAAGCTAAATGAAGAAAGATCGCTGCTAGTCAGTGGCAGTTCGCTGCTCAAACATATTTCAGCGGCCTCATTTCTGCTGGTCATTGGTCTTGGCCTGCGGACCCTGGCCGACGGCGGCATGTTTGGTCAATTGGCGGGCACCATCCTGGGCCTGGGTTATGCTGCCGCACTCATTGCCTGCGGCTCTATCTTTTATCACCAAAAAAATACCATGGCGCCCCTGTTCACCGTCATTGGTGCCCTTTTAATGTTCAGCATCCTGCTGGAAACCCACACCCGCTTCTCTACCTTGCCGATAGAGGCTGTTTACCTGATGCTGGCCGTCACCGGCATTGCCCTGGCCATGGTCAGCCGCTACTACAAAGTCGCTCTACCCATCATTATCGGTACCCTTGGGATGTGCCTGACTGCGGTGGCCATTGATTATCCTAACCCGATTTTCCCCTATCTGGGACTGATGCTGTGGCTGTCCAACATCCTTGGTTTTTTTGCTTCCCGCATCAAGCGCTGCTCCTGGTTACGCTGGCTGCTCATGCTTACCACCCATTTCATGCTCCAGATTTGGGGACTCAAAATCAGTGGTGTACTCAGAGGCACAGCAACGCAGCAACATATCAACGAAGGCTGGTTTATTCCCATTGTCACCCTGATTGGTTTCACGTTTGTGCTGATTTCCCTGTTTGGCATTATACGCAGTGGTGACGAGAAAATCTCCACATTCGACTTCAGTCTGCCTGCCATCAATGCCGCCTGGTGTTACGTCGCCGGAATCTATGCTCTGAAGAGTCCAGAGTTGTTTGGAGTGCCCGCTGCCATTGCCGCCGGGTTTCACTTCGCTCTGGTGTTTTGGCTGGCCCAGCGCAAGCGCGTCAATGCGCCCGGCACCAATACCTTTACCGCCGGGGGGGTGATTCTGGCGGGGCTGTCCCTGCCGGCGCTGATGGGAGGGATGTTGTTACCTCTGCCGTTTTTGTCGCTCCTCGCCCTCGCCATCTGCATCTGCTCTAACATCTGGAGCAGTGGTGGCATGCGCATTACGTCCTATGTTTTACAGGGTTATATCCTTGCGATCATCGCCATGGAGGCGGTTGCCAGCCTCACCGCTGCGCCGGTACCCCTTATGATTATTGCGCTGATCAGCTCTTACCTGGCTATCCATCACTACAGCTATTGCCGCCAGAATCCGCCACCGCCTGAATCTATCGCCTTTTCACGCTACGATACCCACGACCGCAGTGCCACTTTGCCGCTGCTTTGCGGCCTGACCACCGCACTGATCGCCGCATCGGCGTTTGGTTTTTTCATTTTGAGTCGTAACTATAGTGGAGAACTCAACGTTGCCTTTACCGGACTGGTCTCTCTACTGATTAATGGAGCCGCGATTCTGCTTATGTCCGTTGCTGCCCACCGTAATAACCGTGAACTTCGCAACCTGTCTTGCTTCATCATGATCATGGGTGGGGTCAAGGTTTTCGTCTATGACATGCTGCAGATCAGTGGCCCCTGGTTGGTTATCGGGCTGCTTGCTTTTGGCATTGCTGCGGCCCTGCAGTCCTTGATTCTTGCCCGCTGGAAAGACCGCAAAGAGCCGGACAATGCGACGGAACCAGTCTAGCTCTGTGGTGTTAGCTGATTCGTCAGCAACTCTAAACAAAAAGCCCCGCAGCGTTGCGGGGCTTTTTGTTTGGAGCGTGACTTCTTATCTATTCAAGGGACTTTTCAAACCGGCTGTTCAGTTGACTCCAAGCAGTTGTTTAAGGATCGCAGGCTTATGCTCCTCTTCGGCCAGCACGGTATGACATGTGTCACAGTCCATGGAGATCAGCTCACCGGTTTCAGCCTCATGTTGATAATTATGGCAACGGAAACAACCATCATGGCTCAACCAGTTCTCATAGGTGCTCCACTGGATCTGCATCTCGGGGAATACGTTTTCGACAAAGGCGGCCTGTGTTCCGGCAATTGCCTGATCAACTAAATATTGTTTCTCGCGGTAAATCTCCGGATAGTTATTCCGGTAAAAGGTACGCAGTTCACTGGCAATGGCAGTTCGTGCGGCATCTTGAGATGGATACTCTTCGGTAACAACTGCCTTGGCTTGACGCTTAACATAGGGAAGCTCCTGGGGAATCTGGCGCGCGATAATCTTTTTGTCAAGAGCTTCATCAACATCAAGATACACATGGCTTGGCCGGTTGTGACAATCGATACAATCCATGACCCGTTCCTGCAGATGAGACGCATTGGCGATCTGTTCTTCAGCATCGCTGTCGCGATAAACAAGCACGCCGCTGTCTGCTGTCCTTTGCATGACTTCCGGTATGATACTGCGTTCCCAATCTGCAGCCACATAAGTAATTTCGTTGCCCGGATCCACATGCCAGTGAATTCCATGGGATTCAGCAGCCTGGTCACCGGCACTGCCAATCTTCATCAGCAACACGGTCTGGACATGGGTATTGTCTTCATCCTCCAAAAACTTGTCCTTGATGCGCAGTCGGTCGCCATGGAACATCTCCGGACGATGACATTGCATACAGGTACCACTGGCCGGACGCAATCCGTGAACCGGAGTTGCGATGGGACGGGCAAAGGTATCGGCAACCACAGCATAGAGCTGGCGCGCGCCGGAGATCTTCGATTTAGCAACCCACTTGGCGCCGCTGCCGATGTGACAATCGACACAGGCAACACGGGAATGAGCTGAATTCTGATAAGCCGTATATTCGGGCGTCATGGGCACATGACAGAACTCACCACAGAAGGCATTGGATTCCATATAGTGATAGCCACTATAAGCAAGGACACCAATGACAAATATATTAATACAGGTCAAAAAGACCCCGATAAAAATCATCTTGCGTAACCGATCGAAGCCTGAATCGTCAGCAAGTTTATCTCTGAAATAAGCCAGGGTAAAAAGACGAACCTCCTCTTTGCCCTTGGAAAAAAACAGACCGACAATAATCAGTACCAAGCCACCAATGAAGCCCGGGCCAAGAACCATATAAACGAGGCCGGCAAAATAAGTATTGGGGATCCCGAAGGCCAGGTCATAAAGAACCGCGCCGACCAGAAACGGAAAGATAACCGTTACCGCCATTGCGCCTAGCAGTGATATTCTACTTTTTGCAATTCCTTTGAAAAAAGTTTTGGGGATATCTGCCAAGCTGGTTGACGTGACATCCGTGTCATTATTCTTCTGATTTTCTTCCATCCTTTTCCTCCTGCGGTTGGGACATTATTGGTCGAACACTTTTGCTGCTCGAACGGCACGTTGAGATAGTGAATTTGCTCTTCTACCAGGATATGATCAAAAAAGTGCCGATTCACTAGCACTTTGCGTGTTATTTGTCAATGCCCACGACGGGCCTGATTCATAAGAAACAACCTGCAACCTGCTGGAAAAATTTAGAAATGAGCCCACAGGAATAAATGTTTCTAATTTTATCGACCAGGGTATCAAGGCGCCTAACACATGCTAGATCTTGAAACGGTTTCTCACAACCCGCATCACCAACACCCCCAGGATTGTCATTACCAAACCGACACAGATCATCAGGTAGCCGATGCCGTAGGCATCACCCCAGCCCCAGAGATCCTTCCCCTTCATCAGAATCACAATCCCGACGCCGGCAAAGGTCGTCAAACCGCCAACGATGTAAACACCGAGAGAGAAAATCGACAGAATTAAGTCTTTCTGCATATTGTTCATTGTTAATGATCTCTACAAACAATTCGGGGCCACCAGCCGGCAGCCCCGAATATTCAGCCAAAAACACCCGCCATTTAATGTGTATGGCCACCCAGGAGGAAGGCATAGATCATCAATACCAGCAACCCAAGACCAATAAACAAGGCGAGAAAACCAAAGGTTTTAATGATGAAATCATAAGTGATACCACTAGGTTTTTCTTTAATGTACTGATCGAGAATACCTGCTTCTTCATAACGCTTCCACTGGTCAGCACGTTCCTCGATGAACTCTTCTTTACTCAACTCGCCGTTAAAGATAACGAAGTCCATGGGGAACTTCTCCGGACGTCCATGAGTGTTGAAGAAGTGGACGGTAAAGATGAAGCCCGTTGCCAGCAACGCCTCATCTGAATGGATGATAGTGGCCACATTGAGCGACCAACCGGGCAGGAAGGCGGCAAAGAACTCCGGGAACCAGAGCATCAAACCGGAACCACCGATGGCAAACATCCCCCAGAAAACCGCAATAAAATCGAATTTCTCCCAGTAGGTCCAGCGCTCAAAGGTCGGCTTGGGACCCAGAAAAAGAAACCAGCGCACCATCGCCGTGACGTCACGAATATCCCGCAGGTTGGGGCACAGGGATTCGGGGCCGAACAGACGCTGGAAAAATTCAGCCGGATATTCCAGTTTGTAGAACAGGAACTTGGCACTCATAAAGAGAGCGGCACCAAAGTAGACAAAGGTAATCACCGCACCGAGACGATGTAAGTCAGCGGCCATCGGCGCACCACCCAGCAGGCCCATCAACACCTTGGCCCATTCCTGGTCGGCAAACTTCAGGGGGATCCCCGTCATGGACAACAGCAGAAAACTGATAATAACCAACAAATGCAAGAAAATATGGGTTTTGGTGAATCGCCGATAAATCTTATGGGCATCCGGGATCACATGATGGTGACCCGCTATCATGGCACGATGTTTCTGGCGGTTATCAACAAATCCACGGAACAACCAGAACAAAGAGTGCACCCAGAACACCGCAAAAGTGGATACCAGCAGGGTGGTCATGCTGACAAAAGTCCACCACAAAATCGGATAGCTTTCGCGATCCGTCATATCGCCGTGAGAATAAAATTTAACGAACTGCGCTGATGAGTTGGAGTGGCATGCGCCGCAGGTACCAATCAGATTCTCAGGATACAGGGTGGAACGCGGATCATTACTGGGAAAGATGGCATGAGAGGTATGGCAGTCGGCACAACCGGCGACCTCATCAGGATAACCAAGACGATAATTCTTGCCGTGATAACTGCTTAAATAGGAGCTTACCGCAACGGTCATGACGTTGTTGCGCTTCATCATCTGGCGATCTGCGTGGCACTTCATGCAGGCTTCGGTGTGAAACTCCCAGTGGCCCGGATCCCCCGGCTGCCCAACTTCGTTGATCGCATGCAGGTTGTGACAATCGAGACAAGCGGCTGAGTCCATGTTTCCGGCCATGACTGCCTGACCGTGGCTCGATTCCTGCCATACCTCATTGGTATCAAAGTGACATTCAGCACACTTGGCCGAAGCGATATTTTTGTCACCCGCCCACGGTTGGTGGGTGTGAATATCCCAATGGCAGCTTGAGCAATCGATTCCTGACAGCATATGGACACTGGCATAGTGCTCCGCTGTCTCGACCTTATGACAGCGCACGCACATGGGCGGTTGTGGCATCAAATCTCCGCTCATGTGCCTTTCAACATCAACCAGATCAACGTGGCAAGCGACACAACCATTGGGGCCATGGACGGATCCTGCAAAACCTTCAGCAGTAACAACATCCTCATGACACATCAGACAGCTTTCAGGTGAAGCCACCAGGTGAGTTTCATGGATTTCCGCCAGCACGTGAGAACTACACAACGTGATCAGCAGCAATACTGGAAAAAATACAAGTTTACGCATCGGTAACCTCCTTGAAAAAATTACCCAAACCAAAGTCAAGACATCAATAATGAATCTAAGGAAAAACAGGGGAAAAGGAACTATCCTTTTGCGACCCCCGGTGGCATTTTTATCCTTAGCAATACACATCTGGGATGTATATTTTTAACATACGGTGCAGAGGCTATCCTGAACC
Source organism: Pelovirga terrestris (assembly GCF_014773365.1). Classification (GTDB taxonomy): domain Bacteria; phylum Desulfobacterota; class Desulfuromonadia; order Desulfuromonadales; family Geopsychrobacteraceae; genus Pelovirga; species Pelovirga terrestris. The sequence continues at coordinate 156,420 of NZ_JACWUN010000004.1, read as the reverse complement.
CATAAAAAAGACAACAAAAAACCCACCAAGTCCAGCAGCAAACCTACAAGCACATTGAAAGTATTAGGGAAATTTCTGAATCATGTCGAGCCGACTTGTATACAATATACAAAAAAAAGGCGCTCCCCCTGAAGGGCACGCCTTTTTTGATCCAGTAGTGGATAGTTTCGCTTTTTATGCACCCATGCCGGCACGGATCAGTTCAACCACGGTGTCGGTAAAGGGGTTGGCATACAGAGCAATAATACAGATAACGAAAACGTAAATTGCGAGGGACTCGATCAGGGCCAGACCGACCATCATGTTGGTCAGAATTTTACCGGATGCGCCGGGATTGCGGGCAACGCCTTCACAAGCCTTGCTGATCGCGATACCCATACCAATACCGGTACCGATAGAACCGATACCCATGCCAAATGCTGCTGCGATGATGCTCCAGGTGAAAAAATCCATGGTACTACTCCTTTGTTGTGCGGTTATGAATGTCTGATTGTTCCTAAATGTATAGGACTTGTGCTTTCACCCCTGTGAACGCACGGATAAATTTTATTTAGTGGGCTTCCTCAAGGGAACCGGCAATATAAATCATCGACAGAAGGACAAAAACAAACGCCTGAATCATACTGATCAGCACCCCGAGGAACATAATCGGGATCGGCAGGAACAGCGGCACCAGGGCAAAAAAGATCATCAGCACGATTTCCTTGCCATACATGTTGCCAAACAGACGTAACGACAGGGAGATGGGACGAACCAGGTGGCTGAGGATCTCGATGATAATCATCAGTGGTGCCAGCCAGATGATCGGCCCCATGAAGTGTTGAATGTAATGAAAGCCGTGCTTTTTGATACCGATATAGTGGGTCATGAAAAAGACCGTCAGCGCCAGGGCAGCATTGGTATTGAGGCTGGCGGTGGGCGGAAAGCAGGAAGGCACCAGACCGAGCAGGTTCCCCACCAGGACAAACATGCCGATGGTGGCGATCAACGGAAAATACGGCTTGCCGTCCTTGCCCATGACATTTTCGATCAGGCTGTCAAAGCCGGTCATCACCGCTTCCATAAAGTTCTGCATTTTGCCCGGCACCAGACTGATGGCACGGCTTGCCAACCAGGCTCCGGACAATAAAATGGCCATTGCCAGCCAGGTATAGAGAACGTGCGGGCCGACATGCAGACTGATCAGATCGGCGAACCATTCGAGAAACATAAAAGGATGAACCATAAGCTCTCTCTCCTGTTTTGTTACATATATTACAGCTAATTACTGACTAATAAATGCGCCTGATCGTGCTGTACATCAGGTTGACAACGTACAGCGATAAACCGACAGCCAGGCCAATTGGATGAACCTTGACCTGAACCAGTAGCAGGTAAATCACCAGACCCATCACCACCAGACGCAACAGATAGTTGATCCCGGTGAAGATTTTACGCCGTGGCGCCCGTTGTGGGTCAGCCAGCAGCTTAGTCAGTGAGCGTCCCATCCAGTGATAATTGAGGGCGATAACCAGCCCGCCACCAAGAACGCCAAGGGTTATCGGAGCGGAACGCCACCACAGACTGACAACAACCATCAGCGCCAGGATCACCCAGTTACGCCGTGCCAGGGCTTTCGCCAGACCGGCATCCTGATCAGTCATTGGGGATTCTCGTCCTGATCTTTCTGTTGCCGGCGCAGTTCCCATGAGGTCAGGACATACACGTTACGGAAACCGGCTGCGATACCGAACATCAGCATGATAATGGTAAAAATCGGGCGCGTATCGAGCCATTGATCAAGATAGTAACCAATCGCCAACCCCAGCAGCGTCGCCGCTACCATCGAAATCCCGATGGACGACAAAAACCCGAGACTGCGGTACAACCGGCGCTTCTGTTCGCGTTCCTGTTCGTTCATGTCAGGTTTTTCCAGCCGCAAAGTGGCCTCTAAAGCGACCCTTAACTAGCACAGTGCCCCTTTCAAGTCAACCGCTTTTCTGCCCTCGCTCAGGTCGGCTCAGCCCTTCAGGGAAGCAAAGGACTTATCGGCCGCGGCGATGGTTTTATCCAGATCTTCACGCGAATGAGCGACGCTCATGAAGCCCGCCTCGAACTGCGAGGGGGCCAGGTTGATTCCCTCATCCAGCATGCTGCGGAAAAAACGACCGAAGGCTTCAGTGTCGCTGGTGGCTGCATCGGCAAAGGAGAAAACCTCCCGGTCGGTAAAATAGGTACAGAACATGCCACCGACCCGTTGCCAGCGGGTTGCTACCGGCTGAGTGGCGCACACCTGCTGTAATCCCTTTTCAAGATAAGCACTCTTTTCTTCAATCTGCTGATAAAAACCCTCTGCCTGTAACAGCTTGAGGGTGGCGATGCCGGCACTCATGGCCAGCGGGTTCCCCGACAAGGTGCCAGCCTGGTATACCCCACCCAGCGGCGAAAGAACATCCATAATGTCACGCCGACCGCCGAACGCGCCGACCGGCAGACCGCCACCGATGATCTTGCCAAGACAGACCAGATCACCGCGCACACCGTAACGCTCCTGCGCACCACCAAAAGCGACGCGGAAACCGGTCATGACTTCGTCCATGATCAGCAGAATGCCTTCAGCATCACAGAGCTTGCGCAGCCCTTCAAGGAAGCCGGGACGGGGAGGAACACATCCCATATTGCCGGCAATCGGCTCGAGAATAATGCAAGCGATCTCCTCCTTATTGGCCGCCACCATCTGCTGGACTTCAGCCAGATCGTTATAGGTAGCGGTCAGGGTGTATTTGGCAAAATCTGCCGGAACGCCCGGAGAAGTCGGCACGCCAAAGGTCGCCGCACCGCTACCGGCCTTGACCAGCAGGGAATCGGCATGGCCGTGGTAGCAGCCGTCGAACTTGAGAATCTTGTCGCGCCCGGTAAAACCGCGCGCCAGACGGATAGCGCTCATGGTCGCTTCGGTACCGGAAGAAACCATCCGGACCTTTTCAATATTGGGGTAGGCCTGATTGACCAGCTCGGCCAGTTCCGTCTCCAGCGCTGTCGGCGCGCCGAAGGAAGCTCCTTTGGTTGCAGCCTGCTGAATCGCTTCGACCACCTTAGGATGGCAATGCCCCAGGATCATCGGGCCCCAGGAACCGACATAGTCGATGTATTCGTTGCCGTCAACGTCATAGATTTTGCTGCCGGCTGCCCGCTCGATAAAAATCGGCTGGGTGCCCACCGACTTAAATGCCCGTACCGGGCTGTTGACGCCACCGGGAATGATTTTTTGGGCCTGGGCGAAAAGTTCTTGAGATTTTTGATAGCGCATGAACAACTAGCTCCTTCGATAAAGACAGGGTAAAAAGATTTTTCTTCGTTATCTAACCGGCTCCGATAACGCTAGGCGCAACCTATCACCGGGAACATTCTTTGTCCAAATTTTTGTCGAAATCGCTATCGAAATCGACATCGGGATCGAAAAAAACAGCCCCCGATCACGAGTACCCTGTCCACTGTCGTCCGGCCATCGAATTTGTTGCCTGTGTACAGGGTTTAAAGCGAAGAGAAGATCGATTTCGATCCCGATCCCGATTTCGATTTCGATTTCGATTTCGATTTCGATTTCGATTTCGATAGAACAAGCTGCTTATATCTTTCAACAGGGCATTATAGAGGCTAGTTATCTGAGCGCCAAGGGAAATATCCTCCACCGACAAGCCCTCCGGGAACGACAAGCCCCATAAGCAGAACAGAACGGTGTTATTTTTTGTATTGACCTTAACGTAAAATGAAAGTACAACCTGAGGAACCAGCCTTATCACCACACGTCAGACGTTATTCCTTTATTCACCAGAGGATTGCTTACTCCCGGCAAAAAGAAATCTGATCCATGAATGTAACGGGTTTTTATCCTTGCACCGCTAGATCGTCAAGGCTAAAATTCGGCTTTATTTATATGAGCCCGATCAAAGTGCTCGTCCTGACACCATCTGCTGGATGGGGTCAGAGATGGGAACTTCTCAAGGGTTTTTCATGCGCCCCTGCCACGCACTATCGATTCAAGGAGGAACCGAATGAACAGCCGACCTGCGTCCAAGTCCCCTCTGGCTCACCGCATCAAAGTCCTACTGGTCTGCGCCCTGCTGGCGCTGCCGATCAGCATGGCCACTCCCGCCGCCGCCTTCCAGTTCAGCCTCGGCGATGAAGTCAGCGGCAACCTCGACACCACCCTCTCCTACGGCGCCGCCTGGCGCATGAAGGATCGCGATTCCGACCTGATCGGTGTTGCTAATCGGCAGTATAACTCCGGCAAAGGTAATGCCTATTCGGTCAACTTCGATGACGGCAACCTCAACTACGACAAAGGTGACCTGATCAACCATACCGCCAAAATCACCAGTGAGCTGGCCCTGAACTGGCGTAATTTCGGCCTGTTTGTGCGCGGCACCGCCTTTTACGACTTTGAAAACAACGACGGCAGCCGCCAACGCACGGAATTGAGCAGTGACGCCAAGGATATGGTCGGCAAGGACGCCACCCTGCTGGACGCCTACCTCAACTGGGATTTCGATATCGCCAGCGCTCCGGCCCAGCTGCGCGTCGGTCAGCAGGTGTTAAGTTGGGGGGAGAGCACCTTCATTCAGAACGGCATCAACATCATCAACCCCGTCGACGTCAGTAAACTGCGGGTCGCCGGGGCTGAACTGCGTGAGGGCCTGGTTCCCGTCGGCATGATTTCCGGCTCCATCAGCCCCACACAAAATATCAGCTTCGAGGGTTTCTATCAGTACCAGTGGGAAGAAACCAAGATCGATCCCACCGGCAGCTACTGGAGCACTAATGATTTTGCCGGTGAGGGGGGCAATAAAGTTATGTTGGGGTGGGGGGATATTTCGGATCTTGGAACAACCTTACCCCTTCCACCAGCATTACTGGGTGCAGTGGGCTTAAACTCATTCGAACCCGATTTTTTATCTGTCCCCCGTATGCGTGACAACAAACCAAAAGACGATGGTCAGTATGGGCTTGCCATGCGTCTTTTTGCACCGGAATTGAACGATACAGAGTTTGGTTTTTATTATATAAACTACCATAGTCGGCTACCGGTAATCAGCGCTAAAACCGGCACCACTGCAGGAATTGTTGACGCAGGTAATACGCTGGATACGCTCGTAGGAAATAGTGTGCCCTTTAGCTCAGCACTTCCACTTGCTATTCACCAATACGCCAAAACAGCAAATTACTTTATTGAGTATCCGGAAGACATCAAACTGTACGGTATTAGTTTCAACACCCTAGTAAATTCGACCGGTACAGCCCTTCAGGGTGAATATTCCTATCGCCAGGACGTCCCTCTCCAGATGGATGATATTGAGTTGATATTGGCAGCTCTTTCACCTCTTCAGGCGGTCAACCCTGGACTACCATACGCCAACAATCAAGTTGGAACGTTCGGCACAGACACCATTATCCATGGCTACAAGCGCCTCGACGTCAGCCAAATCCAAATGACCGCAACCCAGTTGTTCGGTCCAACCCTCGGCGCCAGCCAGTTCACGCTGGTGGGTGAGGTGGGCCTCACCCATGTCCACGGCATGCCGAGCAAGAGCACATTGCGTTTCGATGGCCCCGGCACCCCGGTTTCCGGCAACCCCGATCAAGCACTGCCGGGTGGAGCACACGGACCGACAGCAACAAATCCAGAACCGAAAGACGCCGAACCCTCCTCCGCCTTCGCCGACGCCACCTCCTGGGGCTACCGCATGGTGGCCAAGCTCGATTTCAACAACGCCATCGGTGCCGTCACCCTGTCGCCCCGAGTCGCCTGGGCCCATGATGTCAACGGCACCACCCCCGGCCCTGGCGGTAACTTTGTTGAGGGACGTAAAGCCATCACCCTGGGTCTCGGTGCCAACTACCAGAACAAGTGGTCTGCGGATATCAGCTACACCGACTTTTTTGGCGCCGGGCGCTACAATCTGATCAACGACCGTGACTTTCTGGCCGCTGAGATCAAGTACTTTTTCTGATAACGAGCAGGGTAATCGGGGGATCGCAGGTCCCATGACAAGGGTGTTTGTCGTCATGGACGGCGACAGCAAGCGGTCATGGACGACGAAAAGCGTCCCTTGACATGGGATCTGTGATCACCCCAGTCAAAACAACTTAATTTGAAGGAGCAACCATCATGCTGAAAAAAGCATTCGTCTTGATAGCCGCCGTGCTGCTGGTCACAGCGACCGCCGGACTTTCCCTTGCCGCCATCACTGCTGAACAGGCCGCCCGCCTCGGGCAGGATCTGACCCCCTTAGGCGCTGAACGCGCCGGCAACGCCGACGGTACCATTCCCGCCTGGGAAGGGGGAATCACTACGCCACCTGCCGGTTATGTCAAAGGCCAACACCATATTGACCCCTTTGCCAACGACCAGATTCAATTTACCATCACCGCCGCCAATATTGATCAGTATCGCGACAAGCTGACTGTCGGCCATCAGGCGCTGCTGGAAAACTACGATACCTTCAAGATGAATGTGTATCCGACCCGCCGTAGCGCTTCGGTGCCGCAGCGCATCTATGATGCCACCAAACAGGTTGCCCGGACCGCCGAGCTGGTCAACAATGGCGACGGCGTCAAGGGTACCGTCATCGGCATTCCTTTCCCGCTTCCCACCAGCGGCATTGAAGTGTTGTGGAACCACATGCTGCGCTACCGTGGGGACTTTGCCACCCGCAGTATCGCGCAAGCGGCCATGACCCGCGGCGGTGCCTACACCCTGGTCCAGTTTGAGGACATGTTCAGCCTGGTCTATTCCCAGGAAGGGATGACCGAAGAAAAAATGAACAACCGCATCCTCATGTTCCGCCAGGAGGTCACTGCTCCGGCCCGCCTGGCCGGTGAGGTGCTGCTGGTTCATGAAACCCTCGACCAGGTGGCCGAACCACGCAGTGCCTGGGTCTACAACCCCGGTCAGCGTCGCGTCCGCCGCGCCCCCAATGTCGCCTACGACAACCCCGGCACCGCCTCCGACAGCCTGCGCACCACCGACCAGTTCGACATGTTCAACGGCGCCCCCGACCGCTACGACTGGAAACTTGTCGGCAAAAAAGAGCTGTACGTTCCCTACAACAGCTATAAGCTTCACAGCAATCAACTTAAATATGCCGACGTGCTGACCCCGCTGCACCTGAACCCGGAACATCTGCGCTACGAACTGCATCGGGTCTGGGTGATTGAAGCAACCCTGCGTGAAGGGTCGCGTCATCTGTATAAACAACGTACCTTCTATATTGATGAAGATTCCTGGCAGATTGTCGCCGCCGACCTCTACGACAACCGCGACCAACTCTGGCGGGTATCGGAAGGACACGGCATCAACTATTATGATGTCCCCACCTACTGGACCACGGTGGAAGCTCACTATGATCTGCAGTCGGGGCGCTACCTCGCCATCGGCATGGACAATGAGTCGACGACCTATAACTTTGACGTGACCTTGAGCGAGCAGGACTTTTCTCAGGGGGCCTTGCGCCGCGCCGGACGGCGTTGATCATTAGCGTGACAGGGGCGACGCGAGCGTCGCCCCTGTCACGGCAACACCAGGGCGGGGCGACCCCGCCCCTATGGCCCACCTTCGGGCAATTCATGTAATCTCCCATCGTCCTCGACATAGCAGGTATCTTATGTGTCCCCGCAGCAAAACATCACATCACATTGTCGCCCTGACTTGTCTGCTGATCCTTATCATGGTGCCGATCACTGCCGGTGCCGACAATAATTCCGTCGCTGCCCGCCTGGCACCGGAAGCCCTGCTGCTGGGTGCGGCAAGAGCGGGTGAGGATCTGATCGTTGTTGGTGAGCGCGGCCACCTGTTACGCAGTACCGACCTTGGCAAGAGCTGGCAGCAAATAATCGTCCCGACTCAAGCCACCCTGACCGCAATCACCTTCATTGATCCACAGCATGGCTGGGCAGTCGGTCACGACCTGACTATTTTGAAAACCACTGATGGTGGCCAGAACTGGCACCTGGTACATCAGGACATCGATGAACAACCACCACTGCTGTCGGTGTTTTTTCTCGACATCAACAGAGGCTTTGCCCTGGGCGCCTACGGCACTTTTCTTGAGACTGATGATGGTGGGAGGACCTGGGAGCAACGCTGGATCAGCGAGGATGATTTTCATCTTAATGCTATAGCCGCTGTGGGGGACCATCTTTTCATCGCAGCTGAAGCAGGCATCGTCTATCGCTCTGACGATCAGGGTGAAACCTTTATTGAACTGACCCCGGACTATTCAGGTTCATTTTTCGGCATCCTTCCTTTAAAGGATACCAGCCTCCTGCTGTTTGGTCTGCGCGGCCATCTGTTCCGTTCTGACAACCTTGGCGAAAACTGGCGGCAGCTGCCGACCGACACCGAAGCGGGTCTGACCACCGGGCTGCAGCTTAAGGACGGCACCTCACTGATTGCAGGATTAAGCGGAACGCTGCTGGTCAGTAAGGATCATGGGCAAAGCTACAGTGTACGTCAGGATCCGGATCGCAAAGGATTCAGCAAACTGCTGGAAACAGCTGATGGCGGGGTTCTTGCTGTTGGCGACTTTGGTGTGACCCTGCTGCCACAATCCCTGCTCCGCTAACTGTCGCTACGACGAGAGAAAATCATGAAACGCGATCGGATCACCAACCTGCTGGAAGGTTTGATTTTCGGCAATCGCCCTCTGCTCCTGGGCTTCTTCCTCATTATGACCATCCTGATGGGGATATCCTTAAGCCAACTACGCATTGATGCCGGATTTGCCAAACTGCTCCCCCTTGAACATGAGTACATGCAGACCTACATTGAGCATGGTCAGGAATTTGGCGGTGCCAACCGGGTCATGATCGCCCTGATGGCTAAAGAAGGGGATATCTTTACCGCCGACTTTTTTGAAACCCTTGAGCAGGCTACTGATGACGTTTTTTTCATTCCCGGCGTCGACCGTTCCCAGGTCAGCTCCCTGTTTACCCCCAACGTCCGCTATACCGAAGTGGTTGAAGACGGCATTGCCGGTGGCAATGTGGTTCCTGCTGACTTTACCCCGACAGCGGAAGGGTTGGAACGGGTTCGAGAAAACATTCTGAAAGCCGGCATCGTCGGTCGCCTGGTCGCCAATGATTTCAGCGGCGCCATGATCAGCGCTGAACTGCTGGAAATTGATCCCGGCAGCGGCGAACGGCTTGACTTTATCCACGCCTCTGCCCTGCTCGAAGAGAAGATCCGCGAGACATACCAGAGCGACCGGATCGATGTCCACATCATCGGCTTTGCCAAAGTAGTCGGCGATATTGCTGATGGCGCTCAACGGGTCGTCCTGTTTTTTCTGATCGCCTTTATCATCACCACGGTTCTGGTGTTTCTCTATACCCGTTCAGTGATCCTCACCCTGATTCCTCTGGCCTGCTCCCTAACCGCAGTGATCTGGCAACTTGGCATGCTGCCGGTTCTCGGCTACGGTATCGACCCGATGGGGCTGCTGGTCCCATTCCTGATTTTTGCCATCGGGGTCAGCCATGCGGTGCAGATGATTACCGCCAACACCGCCGAAGTTCGGGCCGGAGCCCAGCGGATCGATGCCGCCAAAGCCAGCTTTCGACAACTGCTGCTGCCCGGTTTTGTTGCCCTGGCCAGCGACACCATCGGCTTTATCACTATCCGTCTGATCGAAATCCAGGTGATCCAGGAGATGGCAGTCACCGCCAGCCTGGGCGTTGCTGCCATTATTCTGACCAATCTGGTCCTGCTGCCGATCCTGCTTTCCTATGTCCGAACCGGTAATCGCTATCACCGCCGGGTCAATCAGCAGGTCCAGGTTCTCAAGCCGGTATGGCGATTTTTTGAGCAAGCCGCTGAACCGCGCCCGGCGCGCATCATCATTGGCGTAGCGCTGGTTCTTTTCGCTTTCGGAGCCTGGAAGGGCGCTGATGTCAAGATCGGAGATATGCATCGCGGGGTGCCTGAGCTGCGTACCGATTCGCGCTATAATATGGACAGTGACGTTATCACCACCCATTTTTCCATCGGCGTTGATCTGCTGTCGGTGATTGTCGAAACCGAGGCGGACGGCTGCATCGACTATGACATTATGTCCGCCGTCGACCGTTTTGCCTGGCACATGAACAATGTTCCCGGAGTGCAGTCGGTGGTCGGGCTGCCGGGAATCGCCAAAACCATCTATTCCGGCTGGAACGAAGGCAGCCTGAAATGGCGGGTGCTGCCCCGCAATCAGTCGAGCATGGTGCAGGCGGTGGGTTATGTGCCGACCAGCAGCCGCCTGCTTAACTCTGATTGCAGCGTGATGCCGATCATGATCTTCACTGAAGACCATAAGGCCGAAACCATTGACCGGATCGTCGCAGAGGTTAAAAGCTACCGCAACCAGCACCCTTACGAAAACATCTCATTTCGTCTGGCCACCGGCAATGTCGGCGTCATGGCAGCGACCAATGAAGAGGTCTCAGCTGCCCAGTTTCCCATTCTGCTCTATGTCTTTGGTGCCGTCATCCTCCTTTGCTATATCCAGTTCCGCTCGATCAGAGCGGTTCTCTGTATTGTCCTGCCCCTCGGGCTGGTCTCACTGCTCGCTTACGCCCTGATGAGTCTCCTCGAAATCGGCCTGAAGGTTTCTACCTTGCCGGTGGTGGCCTTAGGGGTCGGCGTCGGCGTGGATTACGGTATCTACATTTTCAGTCGACTGCGCAGCAACTTAAGCAAGGGAATGCCCCTGCAACAGGCGTATCTGCACACCCTGGCAGTGACCGGAAACGGTGTTGTATTTACTGGTGCCACTCTCGCTATCGGCGTCGCCACCTGGATCTTTTCGCCTCTTAAATTTCAGGCTGACATGGGCATTCTTTTGACCTTCATGTTCCTGGTCAATATGCTTGGCGCGATTCTACTGCTGCCGGCACTAGCCTGCTTGCTGCTACCCAAAAACAAACCCGAACAACCGCAACCCTGACGACAGGACCACAACGACTAATAGATAACGATAGAAAATCGTTTTATTTTTAATTTGACGTGAACGTTAAGGTTAGATATAACTGAGTCATACGACACTAACTGATTGGTATCTGCGCAGCGGTACAGCGCCAGGGAGAAGCTCAGATCATGCCCAGCACACCACATCCGAACTGTCCCTATCAATCGTTGCCGCAGATGTTGCGCCGAACCGCTGAGCAACACGCCGACCGACCGGCCCTCAGCTATAAACGTAGCGGCAGCTATATCACGCTGAACTACCAGCAATTCTACCTCAGGGTGCTGATGACAGCTCGCGGACTGCGCAAAGCCGGGATGCAGTTGGGCGACAATGTCGTAATTTTCTCCGAAAATCGCATTGGTTGGGCCATCGCCGATTTCGGTATTCAAACCGCCGGGGGCGCCAGCGTGCCGATCTACGCCACCAATACCGGCGCCCAAGCTGCTTACATCATTAACCACTGCGCCGCAAAAATCGTCTTTGTCTCAGGACGCCAGCAGTACGAAAAGCTGCTGGGTGTCCGCGATCAACTGCCCCAGGTCGAACTGGTTGTTTCTTTCGAACGTTTTCTCGGTGATCTCAAACTGCCGGTCTATACCCTCAATCAACTTTCCGAAGTTTCCCACCCCCTGACCTCTGACGAGAAAGCACAGATCGAAAAAAATATAGAATCGATTGCTCCCGATCATCTGGCCACAGTAATCTACACGTCGGGCACCACCGGCGAACCCAAAGGGGTGATGCTGAGTCAGTATAATTTGCTCATCAATGCCACCATCGGTCATGAGCATCTTGGTGGAATCAACCCGGACGATATCTTTCTCAGTTTCCTCCCCTTAAGTCATGTTCTTGAGCGTACAGCCGGCTACCACAGCGCCTTGCTGCTCGGTAGCCACATCGCCTTTGCCGAGAGCGTCAACACCGTCCTTGAAAATATCATTGAAATCAAACCAACCTTCATCGTCAGCGTGCCGCGCTTATTTGAAAAGATTCATTCACGGATCTACGAAAGCGTCCATCAGAGTTCATCTCTAAAACGACAGTTATTCCACCGCGCCGTTGACATCGGGCGCGAATATGTACGCAGACGCTACCTTGACAATCAGCCGGTGGGGCTGCTGGGGCTGAAGTACCGGATCTATGACAAACTGGTGTTCAGCAAAATCCGCGCAAAATTCGGCGGGAACCTGCGCTCGTTCATCTGCGGCGGCGCACCTCTGGACAAAACCGTTAATGAATTTATGTGGGTTATCGGCCTGCCGGTCTTTGAGGGCTACGGGTTGACCGAAACCAGTCCGGCGGTCACCCTGAATAATCGCCGGCATCTGCGCTTCGGTTCGGTCGGAATCCCGTTGGAAGGGACACAGCTGAAACTGGCTGAGGATGGCGAGCTGCTGATCAAGGGGCCACAGGTGATGCAGGGCTACTATAAAGATGACAAGACGACGGCTGCAGCCATGGATGACGGCTGGTTTAAAAGTGGTGATATTGCCACCATTGATGAACAGGGGTTCGTCACCATCGTCGACCGAAAAAAAGAGATCATCATAACCGCTGCCGGCAAGAACATCCCTCCTCAGCCGCTGGAAAATGCCCTGAAGTTGGATAAATATATTTCCCAGGCTTTTGTTTACGGCGACGCCAAGCCTTATCTGGTGGCACTGCTGACACCGAGCCTGGAGCGGCTGATCGAACTGGCACAGCGGGAGAAACTTGACTATCTGGCCGTTGACGAACTGGTCACCAACCGACGGGTTCTGGAACTGTTCAAGGAGCGGGTTGAGCTGTTCAACCAGTCCCAACCCTCCTATCAAACGATTAAAAAATTTGCCCTGCTACCGCGGGAGTTTTCCATTGAAGGCGGCGAGCTGACCCCGACCATGAAACAGAAACGTAAGGAAATCTACGCCATACACAAAGATCAGATAGACCAACTCTATCTGACCAACGGAGGTGAAAAATGAGACAGATCAAACGCGTCGCCGTGTTAGGCGCCGGAGTCATGGGAGCCACCATTGCTGCGCATCTGGCCAACGCCGGACTCGATGTGCTGCTCCTTGACATCATTCCCAAAGAACCGAATGCTGATGAACAGGCCCAGGGCCTGACTCTGGAAAGTCCACAGGTGCGCAACCGGATCACCCGTGACGGCCTGGCGGGATTAACGAAAATGAAACCGGCCCCCTTCTACCTGTCGACCTACGCCGACCGGATCAGCATTGGTAATCTGGAGGATGATCTGTCACAGCTCAACCATTGCGATTGGGTGATTGAGGTTGTCATCGAGCATCTGCCGATCAAAAAACAGTTGTTCGAAAAACTGATCCCGCATCTGGCACCGGGAGCGATCCTCTCCTCCAACACCAGCGGCTTGTCGATCAACGAGATGGCGCAGGTGTTGCCCCCCGAGGTCCGTAAAAACTTTCTGATTACCCATTTTTTCAACCCGCCCCGTTACATGCGCCTGCTGGAAATTGTCCCCTGCCGGGAAACCGACCCCGCGGTCGTGGCCGGCATGGCAGACTTCATCAGCCGCCGCCTCGGTAAAGGGATCGTCTACGCCAAAGACACACCCAACTTTATTGCCAACCGGATCGGTGTGTACGCCATCTTCAAAGGAATCGAGCACATGTTGGCCATGGGGATGACCGTCGAAGAGGTTGATGCCATTGCCGGACCGGCTACAGCGCGCCCTAAGTCCGCTGCTTTTCGGACCGTTGACCTGGTCGGCATCGACACCCTGGCGCACATCTGTAAAAACTCCTACGAACTGCTCAAAGACGACGAACAGCGGGACACCTTCGTTGTCCCTGAGTTCATGCAGCAGATGATCGACAAGGGCCTGCTCGGCAACAAGAGCAAGGCGGGATTCTACAAAAAACAGCAGGTCGAAGGACAGCGTCAGATCCTCTACTACGACTACACCAGTGGTGAATTCAAGCCGGCGCAGAAACCGAAATTTGCTTCGATTACAGCGGTCAACATGGTCGATGATCCGGCGCAGAAGATCAAGATGGTGGTGACCGGACAGGACAAGGCGGCCGAATACGCCTGGAAGACCCTGCGCGACACCCTGATCTACACGGTCAACCGGATTCCGGAAATTGCTGACGACGTACTCAACATCGATAACGCCATGAAATGGGGCTTCAACTGGGAGATCGGCCCCTTTGAAATGCTTGACGCCATTGGCGTTGCCGCGTTTGTCAAGCGGGCTGAGCAGGAAGGCATGGCGGTGCCCGCAGTGTTGAAGAACGTTGCCTCCTTTTACCGGTTCAACGACGCAGGGCAGAAAGAGTATTTTGATCTGACCAGCGGAGAATATCGCCCCGTCCCCTTAAAACCGGGCGAGATCAACCTGCAGATTCTGAAAAAAAGCAGTGGTGTGGTTGAGAAAAATGCCAATTGCTCGTTGCTCGACCTGGGCGACGGGGTCTTCGGGTTTGAATTTCACTCCAAGATGAACGCCATCAGCGGCGATATCCTGGCGATGACCCACAAAGCGATCAAGCGCGCAGAAACAGAGGGTATCGGGCTGGTCATCGGCAATCAGGGGGCCAACTTTTCTGTCGGCGCCAACCTGATGCTGCTGGCCGTGGCGATGGCGGAAGGCGCCTATGAGGACATCGACATGATGATTCGCGCCTTCCAGAAGGCCACCATGGCGGTCAAATATTCCGAGGTGCCGGTGGTCGCCGCACCTTTCGGTATGACCCTCGGCGGCGGTTGTGAATTCAGCCTCCACGCCGATGCCATCAATGCCTATGCGGAAACCTACATGGGACTAGTGGAGATCGGCGTTGGTCTGATCCCGGCGGGGGGCGGGACCAAGGAAATGTGCCTGCGTGCGGTTGAGCTGGCGCAAGCCTACGAGATTGACCCGACCCCCTTTATCTTCAAGCACTTCAAGCAGATCGGCATGGCCACCGTATCAATGGGCGCGGCTGAAATGTATGGACTGAACTACATGCGCCGGGGTGACAGCATCAGCATGGATATCGACCGCCTGATTACTGATGCCAAACAGAAGGTGCTCGGCCTGGCCGTTAACTACCGGCCACAGAAGTCGCTGGAAAATATTCCGGCACCGGGGCGCAATATCGCGGCCAGCATCAAAACCAGCCTCTGGAATATGGAACAGGGAGGCTATGTCACCCCCTACGAAAAAGAGATCGGCGGCATCATCGCAGATGTCATCTGTGGCGGTGATGTTGCCGCCGGCACCTTGATTTCCGAGGACTACCTGCTGCAACTGGAACGTCAGGCGTTCCTCAAACTCTGCGGCAACAAGAAAACCGCCGAGCGGATACAGCACATGCTGAAAAAAGGGAAGCCGCTGCGTAATTAATCAGAACCCGCTGGCAGGGGCACGATACACCACGCCCTTACGGATCTATATGGAGGAAAATCATCATGAAAACAGCATATATACTCGCTGCCTACCGGACTCCAGGCTGCCGGGCGAAAAAGGGTGGTTTCAAGGATATGCGCCCGGACGATCTGGCCGCCGCCGCCATCAAGGGGCTGATCGAACACACCGGGATCGACCCCATGAGCATTGACGATGTCCTGATCGGTTGCGCCTTCCCGGAAGCGGAACAGGGGATGAACTTTGCCCGCATCGCAGCGTTGAAAGCCGGTCTCCCCTACCAGGTGCCGGCCCAGACCATCAACCGCTTCTGTTCCTCCGGACTGCAGACCATCGCCACTGCGGCCGAACGGATTATCGCCGGTTTTGCTGACTGCATTGTTGCCGGCGGCGCCGAATCGATGACCGTAGTTCCGATGGGGGGCAATAAATACAGTGCCAACCCCGGACTGGCTGCCACCTGGCCGGAAAGCTACGCCTCCATGGGGATCACCGCCGAACTGGTGGCCGACAAATATGCCATCAACCGTGAGCAACAGGATCTTTTTGCCGTCGGCAGCCACCAGAAAGCGGCTGCAGCAATTGCTGCCGACCGATTCAAGGATGAAATCATCCCGGTCGAAGTGGAAGAAACCCTTATTATCAACAACAACCTCCAGAAACATCGAAAACTGATCAGCATTGATGATGGTGTGCGCGCCGACACCAGCCTTGAGGGCCTTGCCAAACTGACCCCCGCCTTCAAACTGAATGGCACGGTCACTGCCGGAAACAGCTCACAGATGACCGATGGCGCGGCGGCGGTGCTGGTTGTGTCGGAAGAATTCCTTCACAGTATCAGCGCCAAGCCACTGGCACGCTTTGTCAGCTTTGCGGTCAAAGGGGTCCCCCCGGAGATCATGGGGATCGGTCCGGTCGAGGCGATCCCGGCCGCACTCAAGATGGCCGGGCTGAAACACAGCGACATTGGTCTGATCGAACTCAACGAGGCCTTCGCCGCCCAGTCCCTGGCCGTCATCCAGGAACTCGATCTGAATCCGGCGCTGATCAACGTCAATGGCGGCGCCATCGCTCTGGGACACCCCTTAGGTTGCACCGGCGCCAAACTGACCGCCACCTTGCTGCATGAGATGCAACGCCGCGACAGCCATTATGGCATGGTCTCCATGTGCATCGGGGGCGGCATGGGGGCGGCAGGAATCTTCGAGAAAATCTAGATTCTGCTGCTAAGTTTGCGTCCGGCCGGAACCTCCGGAAACTTAAGGTTAATCAACATCACTTTATAATTATATTTGCGAGGTACTTATGATGGCTGGAAAGATCAGGAAGGGCGGAGATTTTCTCATTGAGGAGACAATATGCCAGGATGTTTTTACCCCGGAGGATTTTAGTGACGAGCAACGCGCTTTCGCGGAAACGACGGAGAAGTTTGTCACCGAGGAAATTCTGCCTCACCATGAAGAGATTGAAAATCAGGATTTTTCCCATGTTGTCGCGGGCATGCGCAAGTGTGGTGAACTCGGTCTGCTGATGATGGATGCCGCCGAGGAGGATGGCGGCCTGGAACTGGACAAAGCGTCAAGTATGCTGGTCGGTGAAAAGATCTCCACCAGCGGTTCCTTCTCCGTCGCTTTTGCTGCCCACACCGGCATCGGCACTCTGCCGTTAATCTATTACGGTACGGCCCAGCAAAAAGAGAAATACCTGGAAAAGATCATCAGCGGAGAATGGTGTTCTGCCTATTGCCTGACCGAACCCGGGTCCGGCAGCGATGCCTTGAGCGCCCAGACCAGCGCCACCTTAAGCGCAGACGGCAGCCATTACCTGCTCAACGGCACCAAGCAATACATCACCAATGGGGGGTTTGCCGAACTGTTCACCGTCTTTGCAAAAATCGACAAAGAGCATTTTACCGCTTTTCTGGTGGAAAAAAGCTTCCCCGGTCTGATCGTCGGCAATGAAGAGAAAAAAATGGGGATCAAGGGCAGCTCAACCACCCAGATCATTCTCGACAACTGCCGGGTGCCGGTGGAGAACGTCCTGGGTGACATCGGCAAAGGCCATAAAATTGCCTTCAACGTCCTGAATGTCGGCCGCTTCAAGCTCGGCGCCTGTGTGACTGGTGCGGCCAAAATGGCCCTTGGAGAAGGACTCCGCTATGCCAACGAACGCAAGCAGTTCGGCCGGCCGATTTCCGCCTTTGGTGCTATTCAGGAGAAGATTGCCGATCTCAGTGCAGCCATCTATGCCTCCGAGTCACTGGTTTACCGTCTGGCCGGATTGCTTGACGACAAGCTGGCCACCATCGAAAAAGGGATTCCCGATTATTACGAACAGTATCAGAAAGCCATCGAAGAATACGCCGCCGAGTGTGGTATTTCGAAGGTGTTCTGCAGCGATGTTCTGGCTAAAACTGTCGATGAAGTGGTGCAGATCCATGGCGGTTACGGTTTCTGCAGCGAGTATCCAGCCGAGCGCTACTACCGCGATGAGCGGATCAACCGGATTTTTGAAGGCACCAACGAGATCAATCGTCTGCTGATTACCGGGATGATTCTGCGCCGCTCCATGAAAGGGGAATTGCCCCTGCAGAGTGAAGCAATGAAAGCCTTCGAAGCACTGATGACACCCTCCTTCGAAGAGATCGACACCAGCATTCCCTTCGCCACAGAAAAAGTCACCATCCAGAATCTGAAGACTTTATTCCTTATTTTAGCAGGTGCCGCCGTTCAGAAATTTATGGAAAAAATTTCCGATGAACAGGAAATCCTGATCGCGGCCGCGGATATCATCATTCAGATTTTTGCCATCGAAAGTGCCGTTCTGCGTGCCGAAAAGATCAGCGCGGGCTTAAGTCAAGCACGCCGGGAACAGCTGGCTGCAGCGGTTAAAGTTTTCACCTTCAATGCCACTGAGGAGGCGGCCAGCGCCGCCCGTAAAGCGGCCTATTTTGTCGAAGAGGGGGACACCCTGACCATGATCCTGTCCGGCGTGCGGCGTTTTACCAAATACGATGCCGGTGGCCTGCTCAGTGCCAAACGGACTCTTGCAAAGGCCGCTATTGACGCTGAAAAATATCTGTTTTGAGTCAGCAGATGGTGCCGCAACAGCATACCCTGAAAACCCCCTATCTGGTTGGCCCGGTTCATTGTTATACAGCAACCATCGGAGATGATCCGGTGCTGTTTGATACCGGGCCGCCAACACCGGAAGCCCGGAACTATCTGCAGCGGCACCTCGATCTGAAGCACCTGCGCCATGTCATTATCAGCCACTGTCATATTGATCATTACGGGCTGGCCCACTGGCTGGAGCAGAAGACCGATGCAACCATCTATCTGCCGTTTCGTGACAGCCTGAAAATCGAGCGGCACGAACAACGACTGCAATTAATGTACGAGCTGCTGCAGTTTTTTGGCTTCAGCAACGAATTCCTCAGCCGTTTTGCGGCCAGCATGGAAGACGGTTCGGTATTTCCCACTCTGCCGACCCGCTACCGCATCATTGAGGACGACCTGCCCCCCCATCTTGGCATTGAGGTGACCTCCTGTCCGGGGCATTCCCAGAGCGATCTGGTTCTGGCCGGCGCCACCTGGGCCGTCACCGGTGATGTGCTGCTGCGCGGAATATTTCAGTCACCACTGCTCGATGTCGATCTGCTCAGCGGTGAACGTTTCCGCAATTACGACGCCTATTGTGCCACCTTGCTTAAACTGGCCGGACTGCGCGACAAGACCATTCTGCCTGGCCATCGTTATTCCATCGAAAGTGTCGATACCAATATCATTTTTTACGTTACCAAACTGCTGGAGCGCGGCGCGAAGGTCAAGCAGATCGACCCGGCGCGTTCCGTCGCCGAAGTCGCTCAGGAACTCCTTGCCGGCAAACCATGTCCACCATTCGCCGTTTACCTGAAAGCCTCGGAGCTGGTTTTTATCCGTGACTTTCTTGCTCAACCCGATGCGCTGCGCCGGGCACTGGAGACCATCGGTCTGTTTTCGACGGTTTCGGATCTCTACCACGCGGCACTGGCACCCTGACGTTAAAAAACCGCAGCAGGTCCTGGTTGTCGGTGGCGGCCGCAGTATCACGTAGCTGCCTTTCAAATCAGAAGCTTACTTGAATTTTTATCGGAACGGATGACCCATGACAAACGACAGTTCTCTTATCACCACCGAAGTCAGTGATAAAATTCTGCGGATCGGGATTGCGCGCCCGGAGAAACGTAACGCCCTGACTATGGCAATGTATGACGCCATGAGTACTGCGCTGGAGGCCACCGAACAGGATCGACAGGTACGGGTCATTCTGCTGCACGGCACGGCCAGTTGCTTCACCAGCGGCAATGACCTGTCTGATTTTGCTAAACACCCGCCGCAGGGGGAAAACAGTCCGGTGTTTCGTTTCCTGCGGACGATCAGCCAGACAACCAAACCCTTGCTGGCCATGGTCAGTGGTCCAGCGGTCGGCATCGGCACCACCATGCTGCTGCATTGTGATCTGGTTTACGCCGACGAGACGGCGCGCTTTCAATTACCCTTCGTCAACCTGGGCCTGTGCCCGGAGGCGGCTTCCAGCTATCTGCTGCCACGCCGGATCGGCCCGCAGCGGGCGGCAGACATGTTGCTGCTGGGTGAAATGGTCGATGCAGCAACAGCCCTGGAATACGGCTTGATCAATCAGCTCTTCGACTCTGCGACCCTGGAAGATCAGGTTCTCGCCAAAGCAACACGGCTGGCAGCCCAGCCTCCAGAGGCTGTGCGACTGACTAAATCCTTGCTCAAGGAGCAGCAGCAGGAACCGATTGCCAACGTCATGCGCAAAGAAGGAGCGCTGTTTCTGCAGCAGCTCGCCAAACCGGAAGCACAGGAAGCCATCAGCGCCTTTCTCCAGAGGCGTAAGGCGGATTTTTCGCAATTCTCATAAATATCCATGCGAATAACGACAGGAGACGACCATGATCTTTGAGCTGACCGACGAACATAAATTGATGCGCCAGATGGTACGGGACTTCTCCGAAGCGGAACTGGCTCCTTCTGCCGCTGAGCGGGATGAACAGGAGCGCTTTGATCGGGCGTTGATGTTTAATCGATTGGCCGAGCTTGGTTTGACCGGGATTATTTTTCCGGAAGAGTATGGTGGGGCTGGTGCCGACTACATCAGCTACGCCATTGCGGTGGAGGAACTGTCGCGGGTCTGCGCGTCAACCGGCGTCACCTTGTCAGCGCACCTTTCCCTCGGCGCCAATCCCCTCTTTCTGTTCGGCACCGAAGAGCAGAAACAGTGCTTTCTCAAACCCCTGGCCGAAGGGCGCACCCTCGGTGCTTTTGGTCTGACCGAGAGCGGTGCCGGCTCTGATGCCGGAGGCACCAAAACCACCGCTGTCAAAGACGGCGATACCTGGGTACTGAACGGCAGCAAGAACTTCATTACCAATGGTGGTGACGCCGAGACCTACATTGTTCTGGCGCGCAGCGATAAAACCGCCGAGAAACATCGGGGAATCAGCGCCTTTATCGTCGAGAAAAATACCCCCGGGTTTTCCTTCGGCAAAAAAGAAAGAAAAATGGGGATTTGTTCTTCCCCCACCATGGAACTGGTATTTGACAGCTGCCGGATTCCGACCGGCAACCTGCTGGGCGAAGAAGGACAAGGGTTCAAGATTGCGATGAAGACCCTCGACGGCGGGCGAATCGGCATCGCCGCCCAGGCATTGGGCATTGCCCAGGGAGCCTTCGAAGCAGCGACCAGCTACGCCAAAGAGCGCAAGCAATTCGATCAGGCCATCCATCATTTTCAGGGGGTTTTATTCAAGCTTGCTGACATGGCAACGGAGATTGAAGCGGCGCGGCTACTGGTCTATCAAGCCGCCTGGCGCGCCGGCAGTGGCCTGGCCTATGGGCAACAGGCAGCGATGGCCAAGATGTTTGCCGCCGATGTCGCCATGCGCGTCACGACCGAAGCGGTTCAGGTGCTTGGTGGCTACGGCTATACCCGGGACTTTCCGCTAGAACGGATGATGCGCGACGCCAAAATCACCCAGATCTACGAAGGCACCAATGAAATCCACCGCCTGGTCATCGGTTCAGCGCTGATGCGCTAAGGGT
The DNA here is from genome assembly GCF_014773365.1 of Pelovirga terrestris. Classification (GTDB taxonomy): domain Bacteria; phylum Desulfobacterota; class Desulfuromonadia; order Desulfuromonadales; family Geopsychrobacteraceae; genus Pelovirga; species Pelovirga terrestris. The sequence goes on along the minus strand of NZ_JACWUN010000004.1, from coordinate 134,959 downwards.
TCTCAGAGGGACATTGCCCCTGCAATCTCCCCGACCTCCCCCTTTTCCTTTGGCCGGCTTTTCTGCATAATGTCTCGCAGAAGGAGTGCCGTAACAGGAGCCCTTGCCATGGCCGTTATCATCAGTGAGCGCTGCAGCGGCTGCGGTGCGTGCGTTAGCGCGTGCCCTTTTGCTGCCCTGACCCTGCTTACCGACCAGCCCCGGGGACGGGGTAAAAAACGAGCTGTTGTAGACCCCTGTCTCTGCTGCAATTGCGGGGGCTGCATCGATCAGTGCCCCTTGAATGCCATCAATCTCACTCTGAAGTAACAAAGCTTGTCATCGCTGGAGAAGCCAAAAATGGAGTATCCACAGGTTCTAAGAATGCCCCCATGGCATAAAAATCCTGAGGGCAAACCGCGCCGGGTGGGCATCGAGCTGGAGATGAGTGGTCTCACCCTCGAGCAGTTGGCGACAACGGTCGCCGACTTTTTACACCTGGAGATCGAAACTGATGGCCGCTATGCTCGCATCCTGCGTGGTGACGCTGCCGGCGACTGGGTGGTTGAACTTGATTTTAATCTGCTCAAAAAAATGGGGCGTGAAACCCGCGATTCCAGCACCCTGGAAGGAGGCCTTGAAAAATCGGTTGAAGAGGCCATTGCCTGGGCCGCCGAGAGCATTGTACCGATGGAAATTGTTTCCCCACCGCTGCCCTTTGACCGGCTACCGCAGGTAGAAGATCTCATTGCTGAACTGCGCGCGACAGGAGCCAAGGGCACCTCCGATCATATTGTTAATGCCTTCGGCATGCAGTTAAACCCGGAGATACCTGCCGCTGATCCAGCGATCATCGGAGCGATTTTCAAAGCCTTTCTCTGCTGTTACGACTGGATTGTCGAGCGGGTTGCCGTTGACCTCACCCGCCGCATCACCAGCTACGTTGACCCTTTTCCCAACCAATACATTCTCAAAGTGGTCGATCCTATGTACCAGCCTGACATGGACACCCTGATCGACGACTACCTGCATCATAATCCGACCCGCAATCGCGCTCTGGACATGCTTCCCCTGTTTCTCCATCTTGATGAACAACGGGTGCGTCATGTCACCGCTGATGAGCTGATCAAACCACGGCCGACCTTTCACTATCGCCTGCCCAATTGCGATATCCATAAAGCTGACTGGGGCCTTCATCTTTCCTGGAACGACTGGGTCAGAATAGAAGAATTAGCAGCGGATACACAGCGACTCACTGCCTGCTGTGAACGCTTTCAACAGTTACAACGCAATCCATTACGGCGCTGGTTCGGCGATTGGCGCAGCGAATTGGAAAATAAATGGCTGGCCCCCTAAGTAGAACCGCTCCTCGCTCATCGAGCCGGCGCAGATTGCTGACGCGCCTTGGCATGATACTCCTGCTCCTGCTCCTGGCCATCGGCACCTGGGGGTGGTGGACCTTCGTCAGCCCGTTCAATTATTCTCCGCCCAACTCCACTGTTGTTGAAATAGACGCCGGTGAACAGCGAGTTTTTGCCTACGGTACCCTGCGTAATCCGCTGGTGCGCCTGCTCATTACCCGCGAACTGACGGACTCAACCCCGGCACATCTGCCCGGTTACCGCAAACTGGGACTTGATATTACTGAAGTTGGATCGGCGAAAACCAAAGGAGTGGTCTTTAGCGTAACCCCACAAGGGCTGCGACGTCTCGATCGCTATGAACGGCTGGGAGAACGCTACCATCGCCTCCAATTAACCCTGGCGGACGGCCAACCCGCATGGGTTTATCAACGGCTATAAGGGAGCAGACCTGGGACCGCAGATAGCGCTCAGATTTCCTGCCGCTTTCGGGTTAACATAACCTCTGAACTACTGTTCCCTTCGATGTTTATATTTATTCAACATTTCCAGCGGGATGTGACAGTAATCAGAAGGGCATCGCGCCAGACGATCCTGATGCTCCTCTGCACTTTTTACATAGTGAGCAAGGGGAAGCACTTCAACAACAATGTTTTCCGCATCGGCTCTGGTATCAATAAACCGCCGAGCTATTTCTAAGTGTTGCGGAGCCCTACTGTAGATCCCTGTTCGGTATTTCAACCCCACATCTTCTCCCTGTCGGTTGACACTATAGGGATCAATAATTTCAAAAAAACATCTCAACAGGTGCTCCAGCGTCGTGCGATCAGCGTCAAAGAGGGTTTTCACGCACTCGGCGTAACCATCGTACTCACCATCAAGGGAATTGGTCCTGCCATTGGCCCGCCCGGCCTCGGTCAGGATTACCCCTGGCAGGGTTTTAACAAAGGCCTGAACGCCCCACAAACAGCCACCGGCAAAATAGATGGTCTCAAGTCTCATGGCGCTTATCTCTGCTCCAGCAACCCTTGCAAAGCCGGGCTGGAATAGCTGGTCATCTCCGTGTTGTGGTGAATAATAAAGTACGCGGCAATCTGGTGTTCTTCGCAGAACTGCCTGCCGCGATGCTCTCCCATCACCATCAATGCCGTCGCCAGAGCATCCGCCCGGGCAGCAAGAGGGTCAAGAACCGTTGCTGAGGCAAGTTGATGTTGGATTGGCTTGCCGCTGACCGGATCGATGGTATGAACATAGCGGCGGCCGTTTTCCTCGTAATAATTTCGATAATTCCCTGAGGTTGCCAATGCGATATCGGTCAAGGGAAAAATTGCTGCTACCTTGCGGCTGCTGTCCAACGGCTGCTCAATGGCAACGCGCCAGGGACTGCCATCGTTGCGCACCCCCCTCATTTTCAGCTCACCACCAATTTCTACCAGGTAATGTTCGATCTGCTGCTGGTCAAGGTAGTGGGCCAGCAGATCAACGGCGTATCCTTTGGCTATAGCTGCGAAATCGATCCGCAGCTGCGGAATTTTTTTACGGATCGCCGCAGGATCGCGGCGCAGCTCCAGATTTTCGTAACCGACGGCAGCGAGAACCGCCGCTATCTGTTCAGAGGTAGGGGGTGAAGATTGCCGCGGTCGTGCACCGAAGCCCCAGAGTTCAACCAGGGGCCCAACACTGACATCAAAGGCCCCATCCGTCAGGCGGCTGATCTCCAGCGCCAACGCAACCACCCGAGCGGTATCTTCACTGACTGGAAACCAGTCGTTGCCGGAGTCCTGATTAAAACGGGAAATCTCTGATGAAGAATCATACGTCGACATCAGCGCGTTGAGGCCGTCAAGGCGCTGATGCAATCCAGCCTTGATCCCGGCTAAATCTGAGGTGTTGGTAGAACGCAATGCAACGGACCAGGTCGTGCCCATGGTCTGCCCTGACAACTGCAAATAGGGGTCCGTTGCCGGCTGCTGCTGACAGCCTGTTACTGACAGCAAAACAACACAAGCAATCAACAACAAACGCAAAATAGCCCTCATCAACGCCTGATCCTGCCGTGCCAATCAGCAAGCGCCGCGAGCAGCTCGCGTATCTGCTTCTGTATCTTGTCATCAACCAGATTCCCCTGCGGGTCAAAGCTGCTCCCGAAAGCATGGCAGAAGATTTCCGGCTTGTTAAGGGGATGCAGATTGAGGTAAACGCAAACCTGGCGCAGGTGATACTGGGCCCTGGCACCCCCCTGGCCACCACCTGAACTCATGATCGCCACTGGCTTGCCCGCCAACAGATGATTGTCCGGAGCCCGCGACAACCAGTCGAGAGCATTTTTAAGCGCCGGGGCCAGGGAATAATTGTATTCCGGACAGGCCAGCAACAGAGCATCGGCCCCTTCAGCCTGGTGCATCAAGGTCAACACCGCTTCAGCTTGATCGTGCTGATGATCGGCATTAAAAAAAGGGATTTCACTCAGATCCGCTGTTTCTATCTGCATTCCCTCCGGGGCGCAATTCTGAGCCCAGCGCAGTAGTCCCCGGTTGGTCGAGGCTTTGCGCAGGCTGCCACTGATCCCTAATACGTTGATCGCTTCCATAGGCGAATATCCTCAACTGTTGGTGTTTGTCGTTTGCCACATTGTGACCCACGAGTTCCCTGCTAAAGAACAAATTAACCCTTTATTATTGTCCTGGGACAATGAGTAAGTATTTATTTTTATGTTGACTTTCTTCTGTTTCTGTAAGAATCTGGGCATCCGAAGAGAAAACATAACTTCGTTCTATTTTTTCGATGCACGTCCTGATAAACCATGAATTATTGAAAAACAGTCTCTAAAGGTAGCACAGAATGATCCTGAAAAGGATCAATAAGCCGATGGCCTTTACGCCTCGAACCATACATAAATGAGGTTTCTCCATGAGTTTTTTTCGTAATCTTTACGCCTGGCTGGAAAAACGCTTCTTTTTCAATCTGACCCTTAAGCTTTCCGGCAACATCGGACTGTTGCTGATACTGCAACTACTTCTACTGGGGATTCTTTTCTTCAATATCAACGGACTGCGCGAACTGGCGGGCAGTACCGGCATGACGAATCCCGATCAGATTGCAGCGCTTGCCGACCGCACTCTCTGGCAAGCGGTCGTGATTATCGGTATCTCGGTAGCAGCGATGATCGGTTCATTATTATTTATGATCTATCTGATCGTGCACCCGGTCCATAAACTGAATCAGCAACTGGCAGCGATGACTTCCGGTGACATGAATCTTACGGGTCAGCTTACGGTCGAAACCCACGATGAATTTCGTGACCTGGCTAAAAACTACAACGATTTTGTAATCCGCCTTAAACAGACGGTTCTGACGTTGCGACGGATGGGCATCAATACGGCGGTGGGTGCTGCCACCGTGGTGACCCAGGCCCGGGAGGCATCAACCAGGGCCTGTGAACAGGGCGAGCTGTCGCGCCTGGTATTCGGTAACAGTCAGGTTGCCACCCAAACCCTGAATACGATTTCCGATAGCACCCAGAAGATTGCTTCCTCTACCTCAGACAATCTCGATTCCGCGCGCCAATCGATGAACGAACTGAAGGCGGTTAACCAGAACATGGGAACCATGTTGGCACAGATCCACCAGCATGACCTGTCGATTAAAGAGATGGGGGTCAAATCCCGCGACATTCGCAAGATCATCTCCACCATTCAGGGGATATCGTTCCAGACCGGGTTGCTCTCCCTTAATGCAGCGGTAGAAGCGGCCCGCGCCGGCCAGGCGGGCAAGGGCTTTTCTGTAGTTGCCAGTGAGGTAAAAAAACTGGCCGAACAGGCCAACCAGGCCAGTGAACAGATTGCCGGTCAAATCACTGATATGTTGGCCAGTATTGACCGCGCCCTAAGTGAGTCCAAAGCAATTAATGAGGCTGCCGGCAACACCATGAACGCTTCACAAACCGCCTATGACAGCTACGAAGGGATGATCAGGGACTTTGAAGCAAACCACAACCTGCTGACCCATATCACCGCTTCGGTTGAAGAGATCTCGGCGGCCACCATGCAGACCCATGAGCAGGTCGAGAACATCAATGAATTAAGCATGATCGTTGCGGAAAAAACCGATTCATCAGAAGAAGTCGCTACCGATTTGCAAAAAACCAGCGAAGATTTGCAGGAGCTGGTATCCCGCTTTATTACCGGCGAAGGACCTTTTGAACAGATTCTAAGCGCCGGGCGGCAATTCCGTGATCAAGCCGCCGAACAAATCACGACCCTGGTGAAATCCGGCAGCAATGTATTCGATACCTCCTACCAGCAGCTTCCCGGCACCCAACCGACCAAATATCGCACCAGCTACGACCAAATCTTTGCCCAGCGCCTGCAACCCCTGTGCGACCAGGTATTGAAACAGGTTGCCTCCGGCATCTATGCCATCTGTGTTGACACCAACGGTTATGCCCCTACCCATAACAGCCAGTACACCAGGCCGCTGAGCGGGGACCCCGATGTGGACACCTTAAATAGCCGCGACAAGCGATTATTTAACGATAAAACTGGCTTACGCAGCGCCCGTAACAGTGAAAACTTTCTACTCCAGACCTATATGCGCGACACCGGGGAAATTCTGAGCGACCTGTCCCTCCCAGTGCAGATCAACAGCAAACATTGGGGAGCGGTGAGAATCGGTTTTGATCCAAAGACTTTGTTGAAATAGACGATCTGTTGGGGCGCAATTTATTGCGCCCTTTTTATACCCTCTAGCGCGTTGAATCACACCCTTAGCTTAAAATTCAACATACCTTGCTCGGTTGGACCGATGTTTCCATGCTTTGACAGGAAAGAATCCGAAACTTATTGTCAAGGGTCAGCGTAATGGAGCAGTGAGGCCGAAAGACTAGCGACCCGCTTTTGTTCCCGCGCTTGTGGCCATTGCCGGGCGGTATGCACCAAAGCCAACACCCACACCGTGTGTCCGTCAATCTCGTATACCAAACAATAGTTTTCATGCGGTATCAGTTCACGGGTGCCTGGAACCCTTCCTGCTTTGCCCATCTTAGGATGCGCGGCTAGTGTTAGTCGCTCAGCAGCACCGCTAAAAAGCTCATCCATATGGACAGCCGCTCCGGGGTTGTCGACCACGATGTAGTCCCAAATATCAGCGCGGTCTTGTTCTGCTTCTGGCGTCCAGACAACGATCATGCCTGATCTGCCGCTACCTGGTTACGCCTGGCAGCGAACACAGCCTCAACTTCATCATTTGATCGACCACGATTGTCGCGCATCGAGGCACGACCGGCTTCGACCTTGCGATGGAGATAGTCGTCATATTCGCGTGCCAAACGGCGTTGTTCGATATAGTCGCGCATCAACTCGCGCATGACCTGAGATGCTGGTCGATCTTCACCGGCCGCCTCGGCCATGAATTCTGCGCGCAGTTCCGGCTCCAGCTTCATCGTGAAAACAGCTTCTTTTGACATAATGCGCTCCCTTGCAAAGGTACTAACATAGTATATACGATCTTAGTACCTAGCGCACGATAAATCGTTGGTACCGACAAACAGGACGGCTATTGACTGGTAGGGACAGACGACCATAAAAAAATGACCCGAGGAGGACAACCTAAATAGGCGGTTGCTGCAGCGATTCCTTCCGTTCCGGTAAGGATGCCTTTTGCCGGAAAAACGAAATAGCGCAACGAGATGGTATAGAGAATACCGGTCAGAACCGCCAGCACCAACGGCACAATCTGATCGCGGAAAAATATTTTTACACCCCTTTTTTTCTCACGCCATGCTTCCTTGTTGGTGAATCCGCTGGACGCGCCGCCCGCCCCGGAGAGAATTTCATCACGTTGATGATTGGGGTGAGGGCGGTTATGTTGAGACCGTTCGGTTGCAACCCAAACCATGTCGAAGAATGATAGACGGATTAATACACTTTCTCCAGAGGGGTTTGTCTCAGATCAACTCGAAATGAAAATTTGTCGGGCGTAAGGTGAGCAGATCGCACCTGCTTTGTTTTAGGGTGTGCTCGGTAACGTTGCCGAGAAGAGCGTAGGCTAGTGAAGACTGTCCTCTGGTGCTCATGATGATCAGGTCATTGTTCAATTCCTCGGCGAGCTTTGGAATGATAGTTCCAGGGCGGCCCGGGCGAAGATGATAGCGGTAGTTATGGTCGCGTCCGACGCCGGCGTCAAGCCATTCCCGCATCTGATTTTCAGCCTTTGCTCGAATATTGTCGTGCATCAGCTGATGCTGTTCATCCATGGCAGTGGTAGGGGTTAGTTTTCCGTCACCCCACAAAGAATAAATATGCACATAATCAAATTTTGCTTCCGGGGCGATAACTTGGGCGTATAGCGCGGCCTCCGTAGCTGCAGTGGAAAAGTCTGTAGGAACCAGAATGCGCCGGCACAATGGGGTCGAAGGAGGCTGTTTGACAATCAATACCGGAAGTTCACTTTTCCGTGCGACACGCTCTGCCGTTGTGCCGACGAAAAGCTCCTCGAAAAAATCACTGCCGTGGGCACCGATCAGAATCAGGTCAGCACCTATGTCGCGGGATGTTTTAATGATTTCAACAAAGGGCTTGCCACTGTTCACCAGTGGTTGCCAGTTAACTCCGTTTAAATCAAGCATTTCCAGATGCTGACTAAAATGTGTCAAAGAGTGAGCAGACGGTCTGTACCCCATGATGATCATGACAATAATCGGGTTGCCAACCAGAACAAACACGGAAAAAATCAGCGCCGGAAAGATCTGCGCCCCAAGTAACGACAGGTCGAGTTGCGCGCCGAGACCGATAAAGAAAAACAGCAGCAGAAAGTCGCGCAGGCTGGTCAGGCGCACGGCGATCATCTCGCGAAAATGGGTCGACGCCAGAGACACCCCGGCCAGGAAAGCACCTACCTCTTTGCTGAAACCGAGCATGTCGCCACCGGCGGCAAAGAGTACCGCCCAGGCGATGGAAAAAAGCACCAGCAGTTCCTGGGTGCGTGCCATGGCTGGCAGCAGCTTCGGCAGAATAAATCGCATCAGCAGGGCAACCCCTGCCAGCAGGGCAACCCCCTTGCCTAGAACGATCAGGCCATCTTTAAGCAGGTGGCCGGAGTCCTGTTCGGCCCCCAGAGCAGTGAGGCCGATCATGGCGAGGATGACGGCGATATCCTGAACAATCAGAAAACCGATGGCAATGCGACCATGGAGGGAATCGATTTCCCGTTTGTCGGACAGCAGTGGGTCTGTCTTGGCACGGGAGGTAGTTGTGATTCAAATTTCCTTTGAGTATGGCTTCAAAAAGACAGCCACCTGAGCCTTGTCGATTTTTCCTTGTGCAACACCCAAGACAAGATCGGCAAAGTCGTCTTCAGGTGCATCAAGTTCAAAACCGTTCAGGACGAGAAAAACGAGAGCGGATACAGCTCCGACACGTTTGTTGCCATCTACAAATGGGTGATTTTTGACGAGGTGAAATAGATATGCCGCCGCCATTTCAAAGATATCGGTATGCAGGAATTCTCCACCATACGTAGCGGAAGACATCCCGATAGCGGATTTTAGCAAACCCATATCTCTGATCCCCGGATCACCTCCATATAGATTTGTCTGGTTTTGGTGAATCTCCAAAACTTCCGGCAATGTAAGAAAATTTGGGTCCAATGCCCTACTCCGACAATTTCTTCAGCGCTTTTGGATACCGGGCATTGACTTTATCTAAAGCTGCCCTGAATGAATCTTGACGGTTGATATCCCTGACTGGCGCAAGAATGAGAACCTGTCCATCGGTGGAAATATCGAAGGGTGTTTCCGCATTGACCCCTAACAATTCCAAAACAGGCTTTTCAATCACCAGTGCCATACTGTTTCCATGCTTGGTCAACGTTTTGATCATGAGTCCGCACCTCCCTGTCTAGTAATGACTATGTAGCCACAATGTTAATACATTGATTTGTCATAGTCAAGCAGCTGTTATTGCACATAAGTGATAATTGCGCAGCAGGGGCAACATGAATGTCCAACAAGTCAGGGTTTGCAGGACATTTCAAAATTGAGAACCTTGATCAGCAAAAATGCTGTAAGATAACTTATCGGACAATCGACCTGACTAACTTCCGTCACCCTCTTCCGAAAAAAAAGTTAAAAAAATGGTCATCATGTTTTCCCATTCAGATATTTGTCAGAAATCGTATGTAGAATAGCGTCAAGCACGCAGCGCAGCAGTTCAGCAAAAATCATAAAAAGGCAAAACCAGAGTAATCTGGCGACGCAAAGCTACCAGACCTAAAGGGTCAGTGGGGTTGTTATGATTATAAAAATTGAGAAAAAAAATATATCCCGCCATGTTGTTCGGTCTCTCCGAAATGGCGGGTTTTTGTTGCTAGGGACGCCAGGCTCTTTACTGAGATTTTACGGGCAATTTTTTCCTGTATCGGCAAGGACTTTGTAAGCGACACCATTTGTCGTGTGCAAGAGCTAGTCTTACTCCAATCATTCGTTGGCAACAACAATCACCCTAATGTGGTTTCGGAGTTCTTATGACCAGGCAGCTCAGTGAAAAACTCTTGTATCAAGGAACAGAACATCAACTCCATAATGAGCCCCTCTCTAGTTTTTTGAATAAAAACTACCGGAAATTGCGCCTGCGCCATATGCATACTGGTTGTTATCGAGGCTACATAGCATCGTGGGAAATTGTTGAGGGGCGCCTTTATTTGATGGACATTGTCACCAAAGAAATAAACCTGGAGATAGCCAGAGAATATGTGGCGCAAAAGTATCCCGACAGAAAGATATCAAGACCAGATTGCCTGTTAAATATTTTATTTCCTGATGACCAAAGCCCGGTGTTTGCAGGTTGGTACACAGGTTCACTGGTGTGTCCTGCTGGAAAAGTCATTGGCTACCCTTCGGGACTGCACAGAAATTATTTCACTCACTATCTCCATCTTTTCGTCAACGCAGGATCTGTGGAATCGGAAGAGTTGCTGACAATCGATGAAATGAAGGAAAGAGGCATTTCAGAGATATAGCGCTTGAAGCGTCTGGTGCATCCTGCTCCATGTGGCTGACTTCTATTAACAAGGCTTGGTATGGGTACTTTACTTCCAGATTGCAGAATTTTTATCCTGTGCCGGGATCGTGCCGAAGCACGCGCTTATCGCCGGCGCATCGCTGAGGCGGGGATTGGTTTCAATCTGCAGGTGGGGACCTGGCTTGAACTGTTGCAGGCAGCGGCTGATGCGTATCTGATACCTCCTGCTGAGCCACAGTGGCAACCGGTTCTGACTGAAACTCTTCCCCGGCTTACTGATGTCTTCTGGTCCGGCAGCTATGCCGTTGCTCCTGAACAGACCAGAGCGATCATCTCCCGTGAACTCGATATTCTGATTCGCAGCTCTGCTCCCGAAAGTTTATTCTCACAGCGATCGATCTCCTCCTTGTCGCAACGAGCGCAGCAGCATCTGGATGATTTGACCCTGTTGCAGCAAGCAATGGATTACTGTCTCCCGGATGATTTGGCTATCGTCCAGCGGGTATTGCAAGCCGATAAGAATCGCAGCTTGCGCCGGATCAAGGTGTATGCTGTTGAGCCACGGGAATCCCTCGACCCCTGGATCAGAGCTTTGATCCACCGACTTAACAATGACAGTGCCGACGGCAATGAACCCGTCAACGGCGCGGACTTCCTTCAGCGACCCGTTCCCCCCGTTTCTGCTACCTCCCTTGGTCTGCTGCATCATCATCTGTACACAACAACGACTGTCACAGGTCAATTGGATGATTCCTTGCAGTGGCTGGCGGTTCGCGATCCCCTGGAAGAAGTTGAAATTGCCGCCGGCATGATTCAGACCGCACTGCGTACCGGGCGGGATTCAGGTACAAACACCATCGGGCTGTTGTTGCCGAACAATGCCTATTATTCCAGTGCGGTAAACGAAGTATTTCGCGCTGCCGGCTTGCCGCTGTCCGGTTTGGTTCAGCAGCAAACAGAACGCGATCTGGGCAAAGAGGTGGTGTTTTATCTGCTGCAGTCCGCGAAAAAGCCCGCTCCAACGATGGCGATGGCCGCCTTTGCGACATCAGCGTTGCTTCCCTGGTCGCGATCCTTCGGCTTTGAGGTCGCCAACACCCTGATGGCAGGGGACTACACCCTCAAAGACGTTGAACCTCCAACTCCTCTGGGCCGATCACTGTTGACCCTGATCCGTGATGGTATCGCTACCTCTGCCGATTTACGCGCAGTGCTGACGGCATTGCCAGCCCAATTAAACGCTGATCCGGAATATGAACTTCACCGCCAGCGAGCAACGGGGCTCTGTGCCGACCTGCTTGATCTGTTGCGGGAATCTGAGCAGATACCGTGGGAAGAGATGCTACGCCAGGCAGCACCTGAATCACTGACACGAGAGGTAGCTGCCGAACCGACCCGCGAAGGGATTGCTGTTTTTTACGAACATCAGGAACCCTGGCGTGAGGTAACAGAGCTTTTTGTCCTTGGGTTCAATGATGGCCATTACCCTCAATCTCCACCTGCATCAGCGGTTTTTTCTGCCGCTGACCGGGAAGTGCTAAAGCAGCAGGGTTTTAACCTGGATACTGTTGTTGCTGGTGATGAGCGGTTGCGCAGCTTGTTCGTCAGGCAGTTGCAGGCAACAACATCCCGTGTTCATTTTCTGTCAAGCCGCCTTGATCTCGCCGGCAACGCCCTCTACCCCTCCTCCAGCCTGGCCTTTATGGCACAACTGTTTCCGCAGGTGCAGGAACCCGAAGACCTGATCCTCGACCTTGATACGGAGGCTGGCCGCAGCCGAGCCTTTGGCCTGGCCATAGCGGATACGGAGTGTTCCACAGCACCACGTGGGCTTGAAATTTCCGATCCCGCGTTGCAAATCGATCTGCTTGCCATCCTGAAGAATCGCGACGGTAGTATTCGCGCTCAGTCCCCCAGTAGTCTGGAAACCCTGATGACCTCACCTCTGGCCTGGCTGCTGGATCGGGCGCGCCTGATTCCGCCGGACTGGGAACCCGAGTCCCTGGATGTCATGGCCAAGGGAACCCTGGCCCACGCGGTGTTTGAACGGCTGTTTGCCCCGGGCATCCCGGTGTCCTCTCTTGTCGATATCGAACAGCTGGTGCCGCAATTGCTCAAACAAACCATCATTAACATCAAGCCTTTCTTAAACCGACCGGAATGGCAGGTTGAGCGCTTCCATCTGGAAAAGGAAATCACAACCGCCGCAATGCGCTTCCGGGAGATTCTTGACACCCTGGGGGCGACCATCCTGGGGGTTGAGGTATGGCTGAAAGGGACGTTTGACACGCAGGCAATCCATGGCAGCGCCGATCTGCTGCTGCAGCTGCCCGACGGCAAGATCTACGTTGTTGATTACAAAAAAAGTTCCAGTAAAAAGCGTAAGGAGCGGATGCACAAAGGTTACGACAGTCAGGCTTCCCTCTATCGGATCATGCTGCAGTCTGGTAGCGGCACCTTCCGCTCATCCGACGGCACCAAAGTCACGGTTGCGCAGGATCGCCCCATCGGCGCCATGTACTACCTGATGAATGACCAGGTGGCTTTGGCCGACACCGATGGCTGGACCGCAGGTCGTATCCGGAACATCGAAGAACTGGGTGCGGATGTGTCGGTTAACGCTCTGCCGTTGCTTAAAGAACGTCTGGCTCAAGTAAAAAGAGGCCAGGTGCTGCTTAATAGCGCCTCTGATGAAAAATGGTTCGACAAAAACGCCGGCATTCCTTTGTACGCCCTCGACAGAAGCCCCTTGATTCGCCTGTTCATGCACCCGGCGCGGCAGGAGGATTAACATGACCTTACCCCTGTTAACCATCATTCCCGCCGGTGCCGGTTCCGGAAAAACCTACAGTATCCAGACCACCCTGGCGCAATGGGTGGTGGATGGGCAGGTTCGCCCCGACAGCATCATTGCCGTGACCTTTACCGAAGCGGCCGCCGCCGAACTGCGTGGTCGCATCCGGACGGAGCTGATCGGCAAAAAACGTCCCCTTGATGCCCTGCAACTGCAGCAGTCCTACATCTCCACGATCCACGGCTTTGGTTTGCGCCTGCTCAGCGAATTTGCCTTTGATGCCGGACTCAACCCATCACCGCGCCTGCTCACGGAAGACGAAGAAAATGTTCTGATCCGCCTTGCCCTCTCCGGGACCAATCACTCCGTCCCGATCATGAAGGATCTGCAGCGTTTCGGATATCGCTATGACTTCAATAGCAACAGCAGCCCGGAGGATGCGTTTCGCGGTGCGGTACTTGAGTTGATGAACAAGCTGCGTTCCATCGGGCGCTTGGAAAAAGACGACCACTTGGCAGCACAAGCTATTGCACGAATCCAGAACGTATACGGCCCCACCGGTGACGCCACCCTGTTACAGCAGAGACTGCACCACGCGGTTCAGTGTGTGCTCAAGCAATTCCCCGAAGATGTGTCAGCCTATTGCAAAACCAAAGGGGTCGCGAAAAAGCTCAAGGACGACTTCAACCTGCTGCGTCAAGCTGCCAATGTATTCAATCTCAATAACGACTGGAAACTCTGGCAGCAGTTGCGTGGGCTGCAGACCTCTACTCCGCGGAATCCTTTACCTGAAGGCTACGATCGGTTGATCCAGGAGGTGATTTCAGCCGCTGATAGCTTGCTCGATCATCCCGGCCCTCTCACCGATGCCAGCGACCATGCCGGCGCCATGCTTCAAACCGCCCAGGATTCCCTTGATCTGTATGCCCAGCGCAAAATGGAACGCGGCCTGCTCGACTACACCGACATGCTGGCTCAGGCGCTGAAGATGCTCATGGATAAACCGGCGGTGTTGAGTTTACTCAAAGAGCGGATTGATTGTCTGGTGATTGATGAATTTCAGGATACCAACCCGTTGCAGTTTGCCCTGTTGTGGATGTTTCATCGTGCCGGGATCCCCACTCTGATTGTCGGGGATCTCAAACAGGCGATCATGGGCTTTCAGAATGCCGACGCCCGCCTGCTGGAGGAACTGCAAAAGAACAATCCGTCTGCCTGTCGCCCCCTAACCGGAAACTGGCGCACCCATCCAAACCTCATGCCCTGGGTCAACGCTATCGGCAGGGGACTGTTCGGCAGCGACTATACCGCTCTTGAACCTAAGGCGGATTTTCCAAGTTCACTGTCATCCCTGGAGGTGATCGATTTCACTGCCCGTGCGACCCAACAGACCAGAGCAGAACACACGGTTGCCCGCATCAAGGCTCTGCTCGATGAAGGCGGTGAGGTCTTTGACCGGATAACAAAGAAGATGCGCCCCGTGCGCGGTGGCGATATTGCGGTAATCTGCCCTCGCAACAGCCGCCTGACAACCTACGCTGAGATCTTAAGATCCGTGGGCTTGCGCACCCGAACCCGGGAAGAAGGCTGGTTTGAATCACGCATTATTCAGTTGGCGTACCACGCCTTGTCCCTGGTGGCCGACCCGACGGACCGGCATGCCGCCCTGTATCTGGCCGTAACGGAGCTGGGTACAGATACGCTGGAAAGCGCCCTGACCACCATGATCAAGGGGGAATGGCCCGCCAGTCCCGCCATCACAGCATTGCTGCAGGTCCGTGATGGTGCAACGGGTCGGTCGGTCTCCACCGTGATGGCAGAAACCCTGGCTGCCCTTGATCTGTTGACGACCGTTTCTATCTGGCCTGAAGCACCCCAGGCACGCGCCAACCTGCTGCGCTTGCAGGCTGAAGCTCTGGAATTTGAAAACGGCAACCGTGATGCCCTGGCCAGCGGCGGCTACTATGGCACGGAGCTGAAAAGCTTTTTGTCCTGGCTGCGCACCCGCGCCGAACGCGACAATACCCAGCCCCCCTACCGCGTTCAGGATGAGGACGCCATTGAGCTTGTCACCTGGCATCGCTCCAAAGGCAGAGAATGGCCCATTGTGGTTGTTGCTGCTACTGACAGCGAAATCCTCAACCCTTTGCCCAGCCTTGATATCAATTACGAAGATTTCAGTGATCTTGATCAGATCCTGCAAAAGGCACGGATCGATATCTCCCCCCAGTATGTGGCACCGGAAAAGAACGAACCCCTGCTGGAGACCCTTTGGCCCGTCGCCAAGGATTCCGCCACCCGCCTGTTGTATGTGGCTCTGACCCGATCCCGCGAGAAAATAATCCTTGAGTGGCCAAGCTATCTCGATAACGGCAAGGACAGAACCTCTCTGACCTACTGGGAACTGCTGGTCGAAAAAACCGGCATGGTCCAGGCAGCGAATCAACTGAGCCTGCAGGGGCAGAGCTACCCCTGCCGAGCCATCCGCGCCGGTAAGGATCGCCACGAGCTCTTTGAATCGGAACTAGCCCCTAGTCGCGATACGCTGCCGGTCATTGGTCGCCGGGCACTGATAAAGTCCGACTTGCCAAGCCATCTGACCCCGGAGACTATTCGCCCATCGCTCATCGAGGCTGAAGAGAAAGTCGCTGATGTTCCGGTATCGGTACAGACCTACGCGCCACCACTGCAATTCAATCTCGATCTGCCCGCCAACACTGCCGGTACCCTGCTGCACCGCTGTTTTGAGCTTCAGGGGCATATAACTGATGCCGACCAACTCCGGCAGGTGACCGGATATGCCTGGACGGACGATCAATTCCTGGCAATCTGTTCCCAGGTGGAGCAATTCCATAAATACCTGATGACCACCTTTACGCCGGACGCCCTGCGTCATGAAGTTGCCGTGTTATCAACCGATATCAACGGCAGCGTCATTAACGGCTTAATCGATCTGCTGGTGGAAACACCCGATGGGTTGTGGATTATCGATCACAAGTCCGATACCACCGATGATCGCCAGACCCGGCTTTATCACCACCTGCCGCAACTGCGGCTTTATCAGCAGGTGTTGGCAAAGCTCCGACCGGATAAGCCCGTTGCCGGTGTCGCGATTAACTGGATTCGCTATGGGGAGGTGATGCTTGTTGACGACATCTTTTGATCAATAAGCCAGAGACTAAGCGACGTCTACTGTCGCTAGGTCATGGGATGTTGGCAGCCTGAGGGGCGCATCCAGTATTCCAAGTTCATTAAAAGAGGAGGTCAACGATGAGACATACATTCATTCTGCTGTTTACTGGGGTTTTGCTTACTGGCTGTGCTGGACATGGCCATCTGCCAACCACGCAACAACAGGCAATATTTGGCGCTGCAACAGGCGCACTGATCGGCAATGCGGTTCAAAATACGACCAGGGGAACCCTGCTTGGCGCCGGCATTGGTACGATGATCGGTATTGCCAGCGGTTACGCAGAAGATCAGCAAAAAGAACGGAATCTGGTAGCGTATCAAACCAAACGCAATGGTTACACCAATTGCAGGAAAGTTACCCGAACAACGGTGACAAATGGTGTCGAGTCTCAGGTGGTCGAAGAGGTATGTGAGGGCACTCAGTATCGACCGTTTTATTGATCTGAACTATCATGGGAACCGTCATAACGGTTGGATATTTTTTTAACGGGACAATTCTATGCCGGAGCAACACAGCTCTATGGATTATGAGCAACTAAAACTTTGGATCCTCACCCAGGCAGAAAAGCACCGGGTCTGCCCAGATGAGGATTTTTGGCTCGTGGAAATTATCGAAATGGAGGTTATGAACGCTCTTTTTGATTATGCCATCGATGAAGGAATGCAGGCCCCGCCTTTTGATCTGAAAAAAATTCTGGATGCAGAAGATGACGATGATCCACATGTGCCCCCTGAAGGGCGTGACGCATTCCTGCTGAACCTCTTGGAGATGATCAGCAGTGATGACAGCACCGACGCAATGCAAGTTCCTGCGCCGGTCAAGGAGCTGTTTCAGTTCTTTAGAGAAAGTTTCTGGCCAAGTGAATCTGAAACTGATGAATAGCGATGTATA
Organism: Pelovirga terrestris; assembly: GCF_014773365.1. GTDB lineage: Bacteria > Desulfobacterota > Desulfuromonadia > Desulfuromonadales > Geopsychrobacteraceae > Pelovirga > Pelovirga terrestris. Next base: position 117,724 of record NZ_JACWUN010000004.1, on the reverse strand, counting down.
CAGATCGTTACCTATATAGACCTAAGGGAGGAACATTGTGAACCATAATAAGGACAACCAACCTGCAACGACAAAACCGGAAGTAGATGATTCGATTGACAGGATTGCCAGCATAGTCAAAAGTAGAATTTCAAATTCATTTGAAAGCTTAAATGAAATAGAAAAGGAAATAGCCTTAGTTAAATATAAAGATAAAGATAAAAAAAAAGATTATAAGATAAATCTTAAGACAATAAAGCCGTCAAGGGGCAACAATTGGAGTAAATTCAAAATTTATTTTAACAATTGCCATGAAAAATTCTATGATTGCAAAATAAGTTTTGTATCTCCAGATTCTGATGATAAAAATACTATAGTATTGAGAATGAAAATAAATGAAAAATATACAACAATAAGAATAGACAAGATAGAAGACGATGAAGATTATTTAAATGAAGATAAATCGCTATTGTCAACTAGGTGTCGCTTGCCAAGACTAAACAACTTCCCTGACATAGCATTTATCGCCTCAAGGCTGTTCCCTGAGAAGGTCCAAGGCAGTGAAGAGATCGATGTTTATGGTAAATATTGGCCTGTGTTTTCAAGCACAGATATCGAGTGGTCTATCACCGTACCAGATTTGATTGTCAATGATAAACTGAATGACGATAACGAGTGGGGTTTATTCTGTGCTGCTTTAGCTGCACGCGAGATGATTATCAGCGAAGCATATGAAGAAGATAACAACGGCTTCCCCTCCTACAAAGATTTCATTCCAAAACGACCTGTTAATTTGGAAACCAGTGATGTCCAGAGAAGACTAAAGGAGCGCAACATTCTGCTCCCCTGGCAAATACTGGAAACAGCCTGCGCTTCGCTTAACGCTGGAAAGCACGTGATTTTTACCGGTCCGCCGGGGTGTGGGAAGACAACCTTGGCGAAGGAGTTGGCAAGGGCTGCCGGCATTCAGGAGCCTATTATTGCAACAGCTTCACCTACCTGGAGTACGGATGAACTCATCGGCAGGTACATGCCGGCAATAGAAGGTTCTGCCATCAGGTTTTCTGAGGGCTTTTTCTTAAGGGCTATCAGTGATGACAAATGGTTGATTATTGATGAACTCAATCGAGCAGATATTGATAGCTGCTTTGGTGAACTGTTCACCGTTCTGGCTGGGCAACCTGCTATTTTGCCATTCGAAAAACCAGTAGAGAATGAAGAGGAAAGCTCTGAAAAAAAATTATTACCTATCGTTGTTCTTCCTGAATCCTATGGAAAAACCAATAATGCATACAAGGATCACCCCAAATATTCGATTCAGTCAAAATTCAGAATTATCGGCACCATGAACGATGCTGACGCATCCAGGCTTAATCAGCTATCATACGCCTTCCAAAGAAGATTCAACATTATCAGAGTAGAGGCACCATCACATGAAGAAACAAAAGAAATTGTCATCGGTCACACTAAAAATAAGATTAAATCAGTAGAAGAATCTGGAAATAGATCAGTTTATCAAATAACAAAAAATAAAAATGAAAAAATAATCAGACATAATATTTTTAATAAAGACAATTTGATAAAAAGTCTTTTCTATAATGATAGGCTTGATGGTTTTGATTTAGTAAAAGAAAGAGTTATAGGAATTGCTCAAGTTCTTGATGTAATAGATTTTATTATAGAAGGTCTAACAGGGCCAAATGATGCAAATTTAAGCCTTATGGAAGAAGACTCATGGAATTCAGTAAAACAAAGTTGCGTTGTTTATTCCTATATGGCATTGGGTCTTACTATATCTGTTTTTCCTCAGTTAATTGCATTAACCGGCTTTCAGGATAAGAAAAAATTAAAAGACGCAATTGAGCTCATACTTGAATCTTTTAAGGATTACAAATTCTACCGTATAGAGGGTCCGGAAAAGCAGGAGGCTCCTTACCGCGCAATTTGCGATGGTCGTAAAATCAGCAAGTTTCTGCAAATCGAACTAGAACGTCTTTTTCGAAACACTCAACTTGACGAAGAAGTTAAAAAATTAATTATTGACCAGGCTAGTCATGAGTAATCTGGATCAAACTGAAGAAAAAATAATTCTCTTATCCATAAAATGGCTTGCAGTGAAATTCTTCGAAGGTCATCGCCAGCTTCTGCTGGCGTGGGTTGCAGATTACCTGAATGACAATGCTGTAGACATTCTTCGCCAGCAGATGTTGCTGGACCATCCGGATCGGATCAAAGCCGAAGAGCTGATTCAAAAATTTCTTGATCGTGACCTGACGCGCCCGTTGACTCGTCGCACAACTGAGTCGCGAATGCACCGCAATACAGACTGGGGTCGAACGCAGATTTCCAAGCTAGTCGGCCCGGCCCAATGCTATGTAAACCGCAGGGTAGAACATGTGCCGGACATCCCACTGTTGTCGGGACTTTTTGGTATTGCTTTACTTTGGTGCCAGCAGCTTGCCGGTCTGAGCCATAAACACGAACGCTATATTGCACGATCGAAGGCGATGGATCACGCCTGCTCAACCATTCGCTTTTCACCATTGGCAATTACCTACGATGCCAATATGTCGTCATTGCTTCGTCGATGTGATGGGGGGAAAGAACTTGCTGATTTGCTAGATAAGGTGCAGACAATATTATGGCAACAGTTTGATCCTGAAAAAGATGGTAAATTACTGGTTCAGCTTTTTGAAAAAGAATCCGCTGCATCAAGTGACCAGCCAAACTCAGAGAGATGCTATATCGATAGGACTAATGCCGACAACATGCTAGAAATGATAGCAACTCTTGCTTTGGCAAAAGCATTCGTTGACCAAGGTTGGCGTCCAGAAAAAAATATATTCAAGGTGGGTTTGAAGTTGAGTGAGGGTTTGACCTTAAAGAAGAATGGTCTGACACTCCATATCCGCAAAGGTTTTCCCGAGGAAGTCAAAGCAACTGATCGATCAATTGAGTTATTGAAAGCCGTTGAATACAACAATGCATCTGGCAAACAGCCGGACATTGTCCTTTGTTTTCGATGCGATCTACAAAAACTTGATCCGATTTATCTGATCGCTGACGCCAAACGTAATCAGAAAAATGATGGCGCACAATATCGTCGTATGGCACTTTTCTCCATACTGACTGACCTGGTGGCTTTCGGACACAAAATTGGTTTTACCGTATCGGATAAGCAGAAGGGGTGCTTCGATGCGAAAGTAAAACCTTGCGGGTTGCTGTTTTTCAAGCAAATGAAAACCCAACAGGACTTTGATAATGAATCGGTCGTCACTGCATTCGGCTTTGATGAATATGTCAGCCTGTTTCATGAAGAGCAAAATCAAGAGTCAACACGACTGATACAAACTGTTGAAGCTATTGAAAAATCTGTGGCAGAGAAATTTCGTCAAGAGGCAGAGGGTCACAACTCTTCAGAACGACAACCCTAGATGTATCAGCATGTTGCGATTGAGCAGGACATTTAATTGTCCGGGCACTGTAGGAAGGGATTTGACACTGAACATCCACTCTTTCTCAAAAAGACACTCGGTAATACCGTTTTTGTCGTCCAAACCCCCAACGCCCTTGTCGCTTGCTTTGACAAAGACATCGACTTCAAAATCGTGGGCACCATCTCCCCCCGAACTCCAACCCTTAAAAGTAGTCTTCAAAGATGCCAGTTTTAATGACGACAAAGATCGTATCAATGTGGAAGAACGCTTCAAACGGCTTTCACCAAAAACTAAAGTGACGGTGATATGAGTAAGGAAAAAAATGAAAAACAGCTTTCCACACGGGACGAATTAACCGAATTCCTGTTGTATGCCGCGCGTAATGGGGATGTAAAAGTAGAAATCATCTTTCATAACGAAACCGTCTGGCTTACCCAGAAAAGAATGGCGGAACTCTTTGGGGTCGATGTTTCCACCATCAATGAACACCTCAAAAACATCTATAAAACCGGGGAACTGGAAGAATCGGCAACTATTGGGAAATTCCCAATAGTTCAAACCGAGGGGAATCGGGAAGTTAGCCGGGAAGTAGAACATTATAATTTGCAAGGAATTATTGCCGCTGGTTTTCGGGTCAATTCTGAAAAAGAAACACATTTTAGAAAATGGGCGGCGCCAGTTTTCTTGAATAAAAAAGGGTCAGACCCCTTTTAATGCTCGCAAAGCCTCCATGCGGCCGTGCAATACCCGAACAATGGCGATTCCGTAGTCGGTTATTCGGAAGTAGATCATATGTCTCTCAACGCCCCACCGGCGATAGCCTGTCCGGATGTGCTTGCAGCTTGGCGCTGTTTCGGGTGATTCAGCCAATTCGGCAAACGCCGCCGTCAGGAAATCGATGTAACGATCTGCCTGCTCGATACCCCATTGTCTAACCGTATAGGTCCAGATCGATTCCAGATCACGCTCTGCCGCCGGAGCCAGGCGATATTCAGCCATGGGCGGCCAGCATCCTTTGTTTAAACTCAGCAGGGTTGAAACGGCGGGGTTCGCCACTGGCCTCACCCTCGATCAGAGCGGCGCGAATCGCTTCGATCTCAGCGCTGCGTTCCTGTTCGCGTCGGATCAGGTCGCGGATGTACTCGCTATCGTTGGTGTAGTGTCCAGCGTTGATCTGAGCTTTGACCCAGTTGTCTTGCTGATCAGTCAGGGTGATGGTTTTGCGCACAGTTTTCATGCTGTAGCCTCCTCTGTTGGCATCACGACGAATCAAAAACCATACTATCCGTGCAATATAGCGCAAAATCGTGCAGCTGGCGAGAGCGGCACCGGCACGAATGAAACCTTAACCCTGTCGCTCATTCCCCTCATCATCACACCAAATCACCTGCCCATGTTTTCCCGGCTCCAGGGTATCCCATAGCAGCTCCTGATCTGGAATACTGCCTTTTTCGATAGAACTGACTACCTCCAGTTTCCCGAGTTTCGGGCAGTGAATATGAATCCGCGCCTGGAAGAGATAATCAAGGTCATAATAGCCGTCAAACTCTTTGACCTTGACGCCTTCCCCCGGCGGCACCTCCCGATACACCGGATCACGACCCTGTTGCAGGGTAAAAACATCGTCATCAGCGGTGGTAAATCCGCCCGTTGCTGTGGTGACGCTAATCAGTGTCTGATCGCTGTCATTGACAAAATAGAGGTCGCTCCCCGAATCCTGCCCACTGAGATTGACCAACCGAAACAGAGGTTTGCGGTATTCGTATGATGCTAATGACAGATGGACGCCCGATCGCTTGGTATGTTCCTGAATCGGCATCCATGTTTCGAATCCTGATATTCTTTTTGGCTCCATGACTCCTCCTTTTTATGCAGGTTATTTGTGTTGGGTGATGATTAATGTTTACAACTATTTTGCGACAAATAGTGTCGCATGGGTAGGCTCTTTTTTTTCTGTCTCTCACGTTACAAAAGCGACACCTTCTGACGCATCCATGGGGTTAGATAGACTCCAGTTCAATAAATACTGAACAGCGACAAGGAGTCTCCATGGATCATTTTGAAAAACAATTACTGCAGCTGTTTCTTGCCAATATTCTCAACGATCCCCGTATCAACAGAAAAGGGTGGATCGATCTTCTGGAGTGGCTGGAAGGCCATTTCGAGCAGATAACAGACAGGGACGTCCCTGATGGGTTTTGGGATAAGGTCGGTGGCTTTCTTGAAGTTGCCAGAGAGCGTGGCAGTATTAAAAGTCAAAAGGAAGAACTCAGGGACCTGGTCTGTGATCTGATGGATCAGCCGGTAGCTACGTTGTTGCCTGAAAAAAACATTGATCTGATATCAGAGGTCCTGAACCTCGACGCCAAAGCAAAAACCATATTCACGCTTTTAGCCTTTTATCAGTTACTTGATTCCCTCGAATCCCTTGCCGATGCGCTTTCGCGGAACGGTATTTCCCCCCATTTAGCGGTGGCCATGATGACCGGTTTGCCACAGCGCACCGTTGCCGAGTATCTGAGCTTGAATAGTCCTTTGACCTCTAGCGGATTGATTGCCCTCAGCAATAGACAGGGGAATTTTTTACTGGATCGCTTTAGTCCGAACAAAAAGGTCATCGATGCGCTGTCCAAAGCAAAGGATAATGCTGATGATATTCGCCACCATATTATCGGTCAGCCGGTTTGCACTGATTTGAACTGGAGCGACTTTGCCTATATGGGTTCCAGTCTGGATCGTCTGTATGGTTTTATGCGCGAAGCGTTGAGTCAACGAGAGTCCGGTATCAATATTCTGTTGTGGGGTGCTCCCGGCACCGGAAAGACGGAATTTTGTAAAGTTTTGGCCCAGCGGTTGGGCGCGGACCTTTATGCCGTTGGAGAAACGTGCGATGAAGGTGATGAGCCATCGCGCAGGGAGCGTTTGGGTTCACTCAATATCTCGCAAAAATTACTGCAATATCAAAATAACAGCCTCCTGATGTTCGATGAGATGGACGACCTGTTCGAGCGTCCGGGGATGTTTTCCTTATCCAGTGCAAAAATGGGTTTCACATCGAAGGTCTTTACCAATCGACTGTTCGAGCAGAATCCGGTTCCCACCCTGTGGGTCATCAATAATGTCAGGTCTCTTGATGAATCGGTGATCCGTCGTATGTCGTTGGTCATTGAAATGAAACGACCGACCGTGTCAGCGCGACAGGAGGTGTGGAAGCGCGTTTCCCAACGCCACCAGGTGGACCTGCCGGATAACGCTATTGATGAACTGGCTAAGATTGATGCTGCTCCAGCGGTACTTGATCATGCCGTACGTTTTGCCCGCTTAAACGGATCGGGGGTTGATGACGTTCTTTTTGCCACCCGGAACATGGTTAAAGCGATTCACGGACAGGGCGTTCATCTACCCGTTCGCCAGGACCACCGATTTTACCCGGAGCTGGTACAAGCGGATCTCGATCTCAATGATCTGAGTGCACGCTTACAGCGATCAGGTAAGCGCAATATCTCCCTGTGCCTCCACGGACTCCCCGGTACCGGTAAGACCGCCTGGGTCCGGCACCTGGCCCAGCAATTGGGGATGGAGGTGCTGGTGAAGAAAACGTCGGATTTGTTGGGCTCTTATGTGGGACAGACCGAACGCGCCATTGCTGACGCTTTTGAGCAAGCCATAACCGAAGAGAGTTTTCTGATCTTTGATGAAGCCGATTCCTTGCTCCGTGATCGTCGTCATTCGCGTCAACAGTGGGAGGTCTCTCTGGTCAACGAAATGCTGACCTGGATGGAATCCCACCCGTTGCCATTTGCCTGCACGACAAACCTGATGCAGGAGCTGGACCCAGCATCCCTGCGTCGATTTACCTTCAAGGTGGAGATGCAGCCATTGACCAAGATTTCTGCCGGTGCTGCCTTTGAGCTGTTTTTTGGCTATCCCTGTCCGGCAACATGTTTTTTGCCAGATAAGTTGACCCCTGGTGATTTCACCACAGTCAAAAGCAAAGCCGAAATTCTGGATTTGATGGCTGATCCGCAAAGGTTAGCCTACCTGTTACGGGAAGAATCAGCCGGCAGATCCACCAAACGTGCAGAGATTGGTTTTTCTTTTGCTTGAAACAACCTGCCCCTGTACGCAATGACGACTTTAAGGGTCGGTATCGTTATCCCGATGGGTGTTGACTACTATTGAAAAACAGTGTCTTGGGCCGGCACGCAAGTACCGTTTTAGGTGTTAATGTTACTGGTAACGCCTCTGCTTACAAGTCCAATACGTCAGAGTGTGTCGCGATAAACAAGCCGTCACGAATGTTATGGTTGTGGGTGAGAAGACGATCAATACGACGTGTATTGTCGCAATAATTTGGTTTGTTGTTGGTACAAAGAACTTGACAATAAAATTTTTCAACGAGGTTAGCTATGTGTGATCAAATTCCAGACGAAATAATTCTAAATGATCGAAGGATTGCTATTGATCCTTTGCCGATCTGCGAGAACGATTCTGTAGCCTATAGTCCAGAAGAAGCACTTCAATCAACTGCGGCAGCACGAGGGTATGTGGCGTACTGGTCATTGGTCGGGGGGAAGCTCTTTTTGGTCGAAACGAAGGGATGTTACATCATCTGCGAGATGGGGCTCGTTTTTGCTGATTGGGTCAGTGCAACCATCCGACCAGCATCTGGAAGCTATGGGGAAAACTTTTCAATCCACATTAAAGATGGCCTGGTGGTAAGCTAATGAATTCATTAGCAGATCAGCGATTAGCAGATCAGTACATAATCGTTTCTGAAATATACATTTGCAGATAAATGACTTGGCTTCAGATGTGACAACTAACGGCTGATGGATCTCTTTTTACACCAGTCATGCGACAATTTATGCTGTTTAATCCTTCCCCTTTTAAGCGTTACATGTTGCGAGAAAACAGCCGACAGATCGGCTAAGCAGGCAGAACTCGGATTAAAGGCAAGTTGACTGGCGGCAAACAGAGGAAGACTCACTTAATTCTTTCCACACTGACAAAATTTGCTACTGAAAGTTCCGGCTCTCCTTCAAACCGATAGGCGCATAACGCGCCACCTTCCTTGGCGACACTGTAATCGAGACAACCGATGTTCGCTGTCAAAGGTTGCGGCTTTCCGGTCAGCCAATAATGCCCGATAAATAAGGGTGGCTCAGTCAAGCCATAACCGATCAGTCCGTCGGTGGAGGTAAATGGAACGGTAGGTATCTTTTCAAGGGTATCTTCCGCAACCATGGCCGCATCCTGATAGGTATTTGCTTCGGTCAGCCACCAGCGGGTACGAATCTCGGTTCGTTGATGATCGTCCTTATCATGAAAGCATTCGCCCTGCGGCAGCCTGATTTCCATCCCTTTGAGGGTGTCCTCAATCAGCCGGTGTTCCGGTGAATGCTTAACGCTGGCGCGAAGCAGGAACTCATCATTAATGGTTGATCTATTAAGCTGCTGCTGAATCGCCAGGATGTGATCAGGGTGCCAGGTGGCATGGACGGCTCTGAAGCTGGACGTTTCGACAAACAGGGGCAGCGCTTTGAACCAATCAATGGTGGTGCGCAGCTCCCCTGGTTTGCCCTCGTATTCCCTGAGAAATTCAATGTGCTGGTTACGATTTTTAGCGCTATGCTCACGCAGCGGCTTGCCGGTTTCCGGATGCTCGGTATGGTAGCAGATGGCGTTGTACTCATGGTTCCCCATAATGGCAGTAGCCTGACCATGATCGATCATGGCGCGCACCATCCCGACAACGCGGGCATTATCTTTGCCACGATCAATCAGATCACCGAGAAACAGGGCCGTGCGTTGTGAGTGGCGATAACTGCCGGAATGCTCACGGTAGCCGAGTTTTTTCAGTAACGCTTCCAATTCATCAGCTCTGCCATGAACATCGCCGATGATATCAACGGATAGAGACATGTGTTGCTCCTGAACGTCAAATAAGTTTCCAAATGGCGAAAACTACTCGCTGTTTGATTTTACCAACTGGCAGATAAAAGCATTATTTTCAATGTTAGCATTACTCCCTATTCCGCTGTGAGCAGCGACATAGATTTTATTGACCAAAGCGTTCGGAATTAATTGCCCATTCGTATCATAGGCACGAATGTCGTCATAGGAAGGTAAAAATGCGTAGCCGACGACCCTGCCGAAGATGCCCATCTCATTCGCAGCAACATCTTCACGAATCATCGCCCCAAGAATCTCATCCTGATATTGAGGCTGAATGTTGAGCATCTCCGGATAGCGGCCGACACATAAAAACCGATCGATGCCCGCCAGAGCAACCGGCATGATCTGGTTTGGTGTTGTTTTTTCTGGAATGCGCAACAGCGTCGGAACAAAAACAAAGCGCTGGTATTCTTCGTGATCAGTAAAGACCCGCTCGCCAATGAGCTCTTCTGTGCTGATATGCAAGAGGGCGGCGACGCGCCGCAACAGCGGTCGATTTTCTTCTCCCTGCAACAGGGCGTCAAGGTGCAATCGCCCCAGGGTCATATTGATGTGACCAAGCTTGCGGATCAGGCCATCAGCCGTCATCGACTGGGCGCTAAGCGCCTGCTCAATCAGTTCCCTTCTTGTTTGCGTTGAAGGAAGTTCTTTGATTTGTGCATGCCACATGGATATCACCTTTTCTTTGAGTGGTAAATATTACCACGAAGCAATAAGCGCTTCCTGGGCAAAGGCCTTTATCCGGCCACCATGATGATCAATTTCCAGCAGGATCGTGCTGCCGGGGGGTTCGCAGGCTTCGTCTATATGAGCGGTTGTGTTCGCCTGCGACCGGGAAATGAAGAATGTATAGAAAGATTCCGGCACTTCCAGGGGGAGATGGAGACCACGAATGTTCAAACAAGAAACCGTCTTTTCCGGCAAGTTTGTCTCATCTTCTCGTATGTTCACGCGGTGACAGGTCTTGTCGTATTGATATTCCAGGTCGACTGCAGCTCCGAATATCCAGAAACTGAATTCAAGGGTAATGATTCCTTTGAACGGATCACAGTTGTTGTCTTCAATCCATTGATTAATCCGTTGCTTCTCATCCGGTGTTATACATATCAAATCTGTTTGGTTCATTGGACTTTCTCCTGTAATTGAGAAAATGTCAGTTGGTGATGCTGATGATGGTGGTGAAGCTCGATGATATTGCATGGCATATACAAGTCAGCTTCAAAGCTCCCTTCAACGCCAGTATCAGCTATAAGCCGGGCAAAATGTGAAAGGCGCTTGAGTGCGATATTGTCAAGCTGTCGGACATTGATGGAGTACGAATGACGATAACGGCGAATGCGAATCCACCCTTGTAGCACCAGATCGCAAATGATCTCGTGTCGCGCCTTGCCTTCGCTACCCCAAGGCTCATTGTGAATCTGATAGCGTTGCCGCATGACATCCAGGTCGGCAGCGAACAAAGCCGGATGCTGAATGACAAAATCGATGTGGTTTGTTTTAACCGGCAGGATCATCCCCTCAGGTGAAATCCAGAAGGCAGCGGTATTTTTTATCGCAGATGGCGTCATGTTTTCCTTCGTTCTTTGTTGACTGTCGTCGATAATGTGTTGGTTTTTACCTTGGATCGGAACTCTGTTTGAGGTAACGCATTCTTGTGGCTACAACTCTTTCTGGTATTAGCCTTCTGGTTGTTATCTTGGACGGATAGTGCGACAATCCATGACGCATGAATGCATTTTTGTTGATTGAGGTATCAAGGAATGTCTGTTTTTTCTCACTGCTGGCGGCAAGCGACCTGAATTGTCGCCTGGCTTATGGATCATCAGCGCGACCCTGAGAAGGAGAATTCCACCGTGGACACATTATTACGACACTGGCACATGTTGCGGCGAATTCCGCGCCACCCGCGCAAAGTCAGCACCGCTGCCCTCGAAGAACACCTCGACCATGCCGGCTATCCAACCAGTCGCCGCACCATCCAGCGTGATCTGGATAAATTATCAGCCGAATTTCCTTTGATTACCGACGGCAATAAGCCGTCCGGCTGGTCGTGGGCAGCAGATGCTGAGTTGTTTGATGTGCCGGGAATGGATACGTCAGCGGCACTCACCTTTCATATGGTGGAAGAGTACCTGTCGCGCCTGCTGCCGAAGGGTTGCTTGTCCGCTATCTCGCCCCATTTTCAGCGTGCGGACGCCATCCTTGGTCAATTGGAGGGAACGGCATTAAAAAACTGGCCAAATAAAGTTCGGATTGTCCAGCGCACCCAGGTTCTCAAGCCACCAACAATAGCGCCGGAGGTAATGACCACGGTTTATGAGGCTTTATTTCATGACCGGCGATTTTTGGGTACCTACCGCAGCAGAAACGAGAAAAAAGAGCGTGAGTTTGTTGTTAACCCGTTAGGCTTGATATTCAGTGACCCGGTTGTCTATCTGGCGGCAACCCTGTGGGATTATGACGACGTTCGCCTCTATGCGCTGCATCGTTTCAGCAGTGCCAGAATGCTCGCAGATGGCATTAGCCGCCCAAGCGGATTTCGCTTTGACGAGTACCTGAACAAGGGAGCGGTGGAGTTTCCCGCAACTGATGCCGCAGGACCATCGAACTTGGTATTTCGTATGAAGGAAGATGTGGCTCGCCACCTTTTCGAGAGCCCGCTGAGTAAAGATCAAAAAATCAAGCCCGATCAAGAAGGATGGGTGCAGATTACGGCGACAGTAAAAAATACCCAGCAATTGCGCTGGTGGCTGCTCGGTTTTGGTGACAAGGTTGAGGTGTTGGCGCCAGAGGGGTTGCGCGGTGAGTTTGTTGGTATTGTTGAGTCACTGAGGCAGATTTATCTTTGATAGCGCATCAAACATTCGCTGTGTCCGATAAAACACTGCTTTTTTGAACACGAAAATCCCGCCTAAGGGCATCCGAGCTGGATTTGCTGGTAATGCTGCAATTATGGAACACTTATGCATCGAGCAAACAGAACCCTTAGTTGTGATTCAAATTTCCTTTGAGTATTGTTTCAAAAAGACAGCCACCTGAGCCTTGTCGATTTTTCCTTGTACAACAGCCAAAACAAGATCTGCAAAGTCGTCTTCAGGTACATCAAGTTCAAAACCGTTCAGAAGAAGAAAAACAAGAGCGGATACAGCTCCAGCACGTTTGTTGCCATCCACAAAAGGGTGATTTTTTACGAGATGAAACAGATCAGCTGCCGCCATTTCAAAGATATCGGTATGAAGAAATTCTCCCCCATACGTAGCGGAAGACATCCCGATAGCGGATTTTAGCAGACCCATATCTCTGATCCCCGGATCACCTCCATATAGACTTGTCTGGTTTTGGTGAATCTCCAAAACTTCCAGCAATGTAAGAAAATTTGGTTCCAATGCCTTACTCCGACAATTTCTTCAACGCTTTTGGATACCGGGCATTGACTTTATCTAAAGCCGCCCTGAATGAATCTTGACGGTTGATATCCCTGACTGGCGCAAGAATGAGAACCTGTCCATCGGTGGAAATATCGAAGGGTGTTTCCGCATTGACCCCTAACAATTCCAAAACAGGCTTTTCAATCACCAGTGCCAAACTGTTTCCATGTTTGGTCAACGTTTTGATCATGAGTCCGGACCTCCCTGTCTAGTGACTACCATGTAGGTACAAAGTTAATACATTGATTTGTCATAGTCAAGCAGCTGTTAATGCACATAAGTGATAATTGCGCAGCAGGTGCAACAGAAAAGTCCAACAAGTCAGGGTTTGCAGTAACTTCTCACCTAGACCAATTTCAACCCTCAAAATTAATGCAAGATGATTTATAAAACGAGATCACCTGCCTGCTATTTCGACTGGCGTGGGTTAGCGTTCAACTTGGTGGAACGTGCTCTATCGAACCAGTGACCATCAGATTAAATTTTAAATTTATCGTGATTGCGGGGAAAATTGCTTACTGGCGGAGAAGGCATTGCATAAGTTGATATAAACAATGCTAAAATGTAAAGTATCGCTTTACATATAGTCAATATTTTAATATGTTGTGTGCTGGAAACGCACTTTATAACATTAGCATAAGGCAAATGATGTCAAATGATGCTTTACATTCCAGTGAAATATTAAAAAAAGCCCTTTTTAGCCTGCCTCAGGGAATGGCTGTTTCATCGAGTCATCTGAAAGGGTTTGGCGTATCCCGTCAGCTCGCACACCACTATGTTCAGAAGGGCTGGTTAACGCAATTAGGAAGTGGCTATTACCTTCGGGCGGGAGATAAGCTCACCAAAACAGGTGCGGTGTCATCACTTCAGGCCAACGGTGTCAAAGTCCATATCGGTGGGAAAAGCGCTTTAGCTTTTAAAGGATTTAATCACTACCTGGGTATAGGAGGGGAAACGCTAACGCTTTACGGGCACGGAACAAGAAAACTCCCAGAGTGGTTTCAAGAGCAATTCAGGGCCAGCCTGTCGAATAGTGTTCTGTTCGATGAGCAGGATAGTTTGGCGGAGCGGCCGTGTGTTTCTCGTTTGGATAATGATCCAAACGCTCCTTTTGTGTCGGAACCGGAACGTGCCGTGCTTGAATTGCTGGATTTTGTACCGAAACAGCAGACCCTGGAAGAAGCCAAGCAGATCATGGAAGGACTTTATTCTTTACGGTCTAAAAAGATGCAAGAACTCTTGAAGGCTTGCAAGAAAATCAAGGTCAAAAGGCTCTTTTGGAACGTCGCCGAAGAACTGAAATTGCCGGTGCTGAAAAAAATAGACCTTGCCGATATCGATTTCGGCTCAATGTCAGATTATACCCTCCAGGGAGAAAAAACCTTGGTGCTGAGAAATCCACATGGATAGTCGCTACAAAGATACCGTTGCACTATTGCTTGACGCTATTCCATTCGTGTTCACGCAGAAATGTTTTGCCATGAAAGGTGGCACAGCGATCAATCTGTTCTGCCGTGACATGCCGAGGCTATCAGTTGATATCGATTTGGTATTCATCGATCCTGCGGCACCAAATAGAGACGACGTGCTCGCCACGATCGAGGGCAGCTTGCGACAAGTTGCCCAAGAGCTAGAAAAGCGTTTGAGGGTAAAAGTTCAAAGGACATCTTCAGGCTCCGACCAGGAAACTAAGCTCTTTGTCAGCCGTGGCACATGGCGAGTCAAGATTGAGGTGAATCATGTTTTCCGTGGATCGGTTTATCCAATCGTTGAAGGCCGTTTGACCCAGGGTGCTGAGGACATGTTCGAGCGGGAGGTGAGCGTACCAATGCTCGATGTTGACGAACTCTACGCCAGCAAGTTAGTCGCAGCTCTCGACCGCCAGCATCCGCGAGATCTCTTTGACGTGATGCTGCTCAATGAAAACGGTGGAATCACTCCTCGCATGAGGCGGGCATTCGTGATTTATCTGGCAGGACACAATCGACCAATGCATGAATTGCTGCCGCCACAAATCCATGACATAAAGGGCGCGTACGAGAAAGAATTCATCGGGATGACAACTCGGGATGTCAGCATTAAAGAGCTCGAAGAGACACGCGAGCGTCTATTTGCAGAGCTGCCCTCTTCACTTGACGATGCCGAACGCAGATTCCTCCATTCTGTCCATCAGGTTGAGCCAGACTGGGATCTGCTCGGGATACCGAATGTCGAGTCTTTGCCTGCCATCCGATGGAAGCTGATGAATCTTGAAATCCTGAAAGCCAAGAACCCAACAAAATTCGATGAGATGCTGGGAGCACTAGAGCTAGGCTTGATGTTAGCCAGAAAATAGTTGGCCACGCTGAAGCCCTGGCGGGATTTCTGGCAATGCAGGGTTTGTAAGAAAGTGTCGTTGACTGCCGGATACGTCACTAATTCAAAGCAAGATAAAAGATGAGAAAGAATGCGCTTTATTGTCAATGCAGATGGTTGCTCCGCTTTCATTATTGCCAAGTAACATTATTCAAGCTAGACTTGCACAACATCCTCCACCGACATCTCTTTAAAATTCCATAGGTCACCTAAACGGAGGGGTTTCGTTCAACAGGCGTCTTTACGACGGCTGCGCGTCGTAAAAACCCTTATATCGTTAGGCATGCCATGAAAATTGCAGATCACATCAAACATTCCTTAGATGCTGCTGATCGAGGCGAGCTAGACCAAGCGCTTCTTTCTGCTTGTATCGCCGTTGATGGCACAGCCAAAAAGATGTTCCCTAATGAGTCAAAGGTTGGTGAGAGGTTCCGAAGATTCATCAACGTTCTTATGGTCGTGGGTTTTCGGACAGGCTGCTTTAACGGTTCAAGTTTGCCAATTTTCAATCGCGATTCGGCTGGTTAGCGCCGATAATACTACGATTGACTCGCCCGTTTTTGATTTCCGTGATACCCAGTTGTTCCAAGGCCTTCAACACGCGTTTGATAGACAGAATGTTGCCCTGAATAGCAATGCCGGCGTCTGTTATTTTGCCGATTTGCCGATAGAGAAGGAATGCACCATGTTCTTTCTCCTGTATAATTGTTTTTTTACCTGCACCGCTGTTTTGCAAATCCAATCGTTGACTCTTGACCTTAGTCTACAGTTCAGGGTTTAGGATCAAGTTGTCAGCACAACCGCAGCATGAATCAGACTGCTACGGCAATTAACAATGATAGAGAAATAACCAGAAAGTGAGACGGATATGACGTTAATGCAGACCATTCTAATCGTGTTGGGGGCGCTGCTGATAGGTGCCGTGCTATTCGGTGTCGGCGCCTTCAATAAGCTCGTCACATTGCGCAATCGTTTTAAGAACGCCTACGCGCAGATCGATGTCCAGCTCAGGCGACGATACGACCTGATTCCGAATCTGGTCGAGACGGCTAAAGGCTATATCAAACACGAACGTGAAACCCTTGAAGCGGTCATTGCAGCGCGCAACGCCGCAGCCAGTGCCAACACCGGTGCTGCAGCCAATCCCGGCGATCCTGCTGCCATGCAACAGCTCGCCCGCGCTGAAGGCACACTCACAGGCACTCTTGGCCGTCTGTTTGCGCTGTCCGAGTCGTATCCTGATCTTAAAGCGAATACGACCATGCTGACCCTTATGGAAGAACTGACCTCGGCGGAGAACAAAGTCGCCTTTGCCCGGCAGGCTTACAACGACGCGGTAATGGCCTACAACACGCAGCGCGAGGTTTTTCCAAGTAGCATCATCGCCGCCTGGTTCAATTTTGTTGTGGCCGAACTGCTGGCTATCGAAAAGCCAGAGCAACGTGAAGCACCAAAGGTGTCTTTTGATTGATAGGGAGTGCTGTTGATGGATTTTTTTGACCGTCAGGATCAGGCCAGGGGGAACACCAGGCTGCTGATTATTTATTTCGTGATCGCGGTGATCGGTATCGTTGCTTCGGTATATGTTGCCAGCCTGTTGATATTCTACGGGGCTCAATCGCAACAATCGGCAGGGGGAGGAGCCCTGCCCGTATTCACGCTGTGGCAGCCCGAGCTGTTTCTTTTTGTCACCCTTGGCACCCTCAGCGTCATCGCAATCAGCAGTCTCTATAAAACCGCAACCCTGGCCAAAGGTGGCAGCGTCGTCGCCGAAACCCTCGGCGGACGCCTTGTCAGTCCCAACACAAATCATCCCGATGAACGCAAACTGATGAATGTGGTCGAGGAAATGGCCATCGCCTCCGGAGTCCCCGTTCCCAAGGTTTATGTGCTGGATAATGAAAAAAGCATCAATGCGTTTGCCGCCGGTCATACGGCGGACGACGCCGCAATCGGCGTTACCCGTGGGGGCATGACCCTACTTGATCGCGATGAGTTGCAGGGTGTCATTGGTCATGAGTTCAGTCACATTCTTAATGGCGACATGCGGCTGAACCTGCGCCTTATGGGGGTTCTTTTCGGTATCCTTTTTCTGGCTGTGATCGGCCGGGTACTGATCTATGCCCGTGGGGGAAGGGACAGAAACCTGCTGCCACTGATGGGATTTGCCCTGATCATCATTGGTTCCATCGGGGTGTTTTTTGGTCGGCTCATTCAGGCGGCTTTGAGTCGGCAACGGGAGTTTCTCAGCGACGCTTCCGCCGTTCAGTTTACGCGCAATCCTGCGGGGCTTTCCAGGGCGCTGCAAAAAATCGGCGGTGCGGGATCAAAAATCGAATCCGCCCATGCAGAGGAAGCCAGCCACATGTTTTTTGAAAACGGAATGGGGAAGTCGTTTCACGGGCTGTTCGCCACTCACCCTCCCCTTGATAAGCGCATCAGAGCCATCGATCCGGGCTGGGATGGGAGATTTTCCGTCAGCAACGCCCCTCCGGCGGCACCGAGTCAAGCCCGTTCGACAGTCACCTCTCCGCCTTCGGGATTTTCTGTTTCACCCGTTTCCGCCTTGGCGGAAGGGCCGGGCAGTAACGTCGGCATGGGGTTCGATGTCATTCAGGCAGAAGCTGTCCTTTCAAGTCTGGGTAATCCGACGCTGCAGCATATGCACTATGCCGAGAAACTGCAGAACTCCATCCCGGAAAGACTCCGTTTCGCTGCACACGAATCCCATGACGCCACCGCACTCATTTATGCGTTGCTGCTCAGTTTCAACGAGGATCTGCGCACACATCAACTCAAGGAATTGTCCCGCCGCATTCCTTTAGGAATCAGTGAAACAACCGCAAAGCTCTGGCCGGATGTTGCATCGATTGCCGGGCGGATGCGTCTGCCGTTGGTAAATCTCTCTTTGCCTGCATTACGTCAGCTCCGACTCGATGAAATTCAGCAGTTTCAAACCACACTCCAATGGCTCATTGAGAGCGATGGGCATCTCGGTGTCTTTGAATTCGCCCTGCAGAAAATCGTCCGCCGCCATCTTGCTTTCCAGCTCGGGGATGCTCGGTCGACCACCTCTCAGTATCGCACCATCGACCGGTTGATGCCAGATTGCAGCGTCGTACTCTCGGCGCTGGCACGGGTGAGTAGCAACAATACCGCTGATATTGAAAAGGCCTTCAGCGCAGGAGAACACCGCCTGCGGACAAAAACAGCCGAGCCACAGCTTCTGTCAAGCGCAGCCTGTAAGCTGGAACATCTTGATAGCGCTCTCGATCATCTTGCCCTTGCCGCACCACAAGTCAAAAAAGCTCTACTCACGGCCTGTGTCGAGGTGGTTTGTGCAGATCAGGTGATTCGGGAACGTGAAGCTGAATTGCTGCGCGCCGTCGCCGAAACCTTGGGCTGTCCAATTCCGCCTTTTGTAGATAAACTCTCCAGCTAAAAAGACAGAGGGCTTGCATGTTGTGCGTCCGGCTGAACTCCAGGTACCGTCCTCCCTGTTGGAAACCTGCCAACTAAAGTCAGATACTGAAGACTGAGTTATCAGCAGACTATGATCAGGCTTGACCACCATGCTAGCAGGTGCTAGCATGGTGAAAAAGTTGAAAGGGGTGCAGTTATGACTAGACAGCTTAATTTAAGAGTAGATGATGAATTTGCCGAAAGACTGGAGACTTTATCAAAGCAAATAGGAAGGCCGATGGGGGCTGTACTTGAGGCAATTGGCACTCCGGCAATTGAGGCGGCCGAGGCGGATATTAAATTTGAAGCAGAAGCACTTGCGGCATGGGAAGAATTTGAGCTAACAGGTATCTGTGAGCCAGCCGAAAAGATTGATGCTCTATTCGATCATGCTCTCGCTCGGGCTAAAGCTGTTTCGGAGAAGAAAAGAGGATGACCCGGGAGGTAGTCGCCACACCATTGTTTACTCGTCGATTGAAAGGATTTCTTGACGAGTATGCTGAATTGGGCGCGGTTCGTTTTGTCGAACGCTTGCAGCAAAGCTACCAGGCAATGGTGGAGAATATTTCCGCGTTTGACGAGATTGCCCCCGCAAGAAGAAGGTCGGTCCAAGGCAAAAAAATAACTGTGAGGGAATATGTCCTGGATGCCGGAGCACGAAATTTCCTTGTTCTCTACTGGGTTCCACCTGATCCGGCTGAACCAATACTTCTTTTAAATATCAGGATCGGTGGGCAAAATCGTTTTTACTGGAAAGATGAGTCACAGTGACCGCTCTAACGAAATGAATTAAGGATCTGGACATCTCCCGAATTGCAAAACAGCATCCTCGCAGGAGTTTCAAATATAACCACTTATTGAACACGAACACCCCGACTTTCGATCCAGGCGGGGTGTTCCAATATTGCGACTATTTCAGGACATGTGTTGGCAGTTTTCAGAATAGATGCGACAGACGGATGACCGGCTTATCCCGTAGTGGTCAGCGATCTCCGTCTTGCTGCAACCAGGGGCTTCATAGTCATTGATCAATTGAGATATTTCATTCCTGGCAAGCTTTGGCTTAGCTCCAAATTTGAAACCCCTGGCGAGGGCGCGCATTCTGCCCTCGTAAGAACGCTCTCGAATAATTCCCCTTTCAAACTCTCCGATGGCGGCAAGAATATTGAATTGGAGTCGGCCATAGATCGACGTCGTGTCAATTCCTTGGTCCAGCACCACCAGATCGACGTTTTTGGCCTCAAACTTTTGCACGATATTGGCGAGGTCCACGACGGATCGGGTGAGCCGATCCAGCTTGGTGACCACGAAGATATCACCATCCCGAACAAAGTCCAGAGCGTTCTGCAATTCAGGGCGATTCCTTGTGGATTTTCCTGAAACCTTTTCATGAAATACCCGATCACAATCCGCAAGACGTTCACGTTGAAGATCCAGTTTCTGCCCAGCTGTGCTGACCCTTGCATAACCAACGCGCATCCCTTTGTTCATGACCGTCTCCTTTCTTGCCACAATGGCAACTCTGAGGAAGTCATAATTTTATCTTGAATGAAGGGCTTGGCTCGGGATACAGGAGAAAAGAACCCTTGCAGTGAACACAATGAAACGCTATCCTTATCATCACATGATAACAATCAAGAAAGAGTGATCCCTTGAGTAATTTTGATCTCGAAACCTTGCTGAACCTGAACGGTGAAGTCTTCCCGATGGAAAATGGGTGTTGGACAAAATTCGAGGCTTACCGGGTCGAACCGAGCGAGCAAATTCCTCATGGGATCAGTTATAGCCTGACTCTTCACGATAAAAACAACAGGCGGGTTATCGGTTTCGACAACGCACACGCAGTCAAACCGAAACGGAAAAAATATGGGGCCCGAAAGATGACCTGGGACCATAATCATCAGCAGGAGAACGTTTTTTCTTACGAATTTGAATCAGCCGGACAACTTCTCGTGGATTTCTGGGAAGCTGTCGAAGCGTATCTGGGAGCAGGTCATGCCTAAAAATGTCTTTAAAATCGGCATCATGACGAGAGAAGATTACAAGCAGAGAAGTATTGCCATTGCCAAGGGCGAATATGTTCCCCAAAGCAATGAGCCGAAAATCTGGTTTGAATCACTCCAATCCATGGCCCAAGTGCTAAACAGTGAAAACCAGCGATTATTGCAGCTGATTATAGACAAGCATCCCCAATCGTTGAGGGAACTTGAAGAGTTGTCGGGGAGATCCACCAGCAATCTCTCCAGGACGCTGAAGACCATGGCGAACTATGGGATCATCGAGCTTGAAAAGAATAAACGGCAAGTTGTTCCAAGAGTCAAAGCCTCGGATTTCCAGGTGGAGTTTGGGCTCAAGAGACACGCTCATTGACGATTCTTTTTTAAGGTGTGAGATATCAAAGCAACCAAGGGCCATTCGACAAAAAGTCAGATGGCCCTTTCTTTTAACCCAGGGTTTACAAGATCGATACGTGCTGGATTTTCCTTGATCGAATATTGATGCTGGATGAATTCTCGGACAGACGAAACCGCAACCTTGATGCTGCTGAAATGCTTAAATTCTCTTGACCGGAGACAAGAAGTGAATGATGATGCTTGTACGAACTGTACAAATTGGTCACTAGAAAGGAAGGTGTCTTATGACACGAATGGGAGTCTCTGACGCAAGGGAACATCTGGGTGATGTTATTGAC
The DNA here is from genome assembly GCF_014773365.1 of Pelovirga terrestris. Lineage (GTDB taxonomy): Bacteria > Desulfobacterota > Desulfuromonadia > Desulfuromonadales > Geopsychrobacteraceae > Pelovirga > Pelovirga terrestris. Next base: position 96,413 of record NZ_JACWUN010000004.1, on the reverse strand, counting down.
CGTGCTCGGTATACTCAGGAGCGCATTGTCCTGACCAAGCGTGGCCGTGAGGTCGGAGCCATTATCTCCATTGACGATTTGAAACTTCTGGAAATGCTGGAAGATCAACTCGATATTAAAGAGGCGCGTCTCGCTCTCGAAGAATCTCAAGGGGAACGAGTCTCCTACGATGAGGTTCGTAAAAAACTGGGATTGTAATCTGTAGGCTATCGAATTGAACTGACCCCGGCGGCGGAAAAATCTCTAGCCAAGGCCGCTAAAAGCAATCGCCGCCTGCTGAAAAAACTAGATCAGGCCTTGCTGTCGCTGGCGGTAAATCCGGTCCCTGCGGGCAGCAAACAACTTGTCGGCGCAGATCCTCCGCTATACAGGGTTCGCGTTGGAGATTATCGGATTCTCTATCAGATTGAAGATGATGTGCTGGTCATCCTTGTGGTTCATGTTGGGCATCGTAAAGATGTTTATCGGTTCCTGAAGAGGTAGGTGCGGAATCAATGGATTGGTGGCAATTTAGATGAAAATAAACAGAAATGACCCATGTCCCTGTGGCAGTGGCAAGAAATACAAAAAGTGTTGCCTCGAAAAGCACCAATCATCTGCCCAGCCTGAGGACGTTGTCGAAACCTTCACCGAAGTCCGTCAGTTGTTGGCGGGTAAAGATTTTGCTTCTCTTGACGAAGTGAATGCCTTTCTTGCCACGCACATGACTCAACGCAACCAGCTCCCCAAAAAGGATTTTGCCGGATTATCGTCAGAGCAAATCCATCGCTTTCTCCATTTTCCATTTGAATCGGACACGCTCATCGTCTTTCCAAAACAGCTTGCGACCCAACCCTCCGCGCCTATTCTGACCTTTTTTAGCATGCTGGTGGAGGCGATTGGTGAAAAGGGTCTAAAACCGACCGCAACGGGAAATCTTCCCAGAAGCTTCTGCCGCGAGGCGGCTCTTAGCTACTGGGGAGATTTGGTCCATGGTGAGAAAACTCGCTATGGCAATATCAACAAAGAGGAAGATTTTTTTGATCTGCACGTGACACGTATTGTTGCTGAACTCGCTGGGCTGATCCGAAAATACCGTGGGAAATTCATCCTCAGTCGTGAATGCCGCATGCTGATAGGCGCAACAGGAATGACCTGTATCTACCCAAGGTTGTTTCGCACTTATGTTGAGAAGTTCAACTGGGGGTATTGGGACGGTTACCCAGAGCTTGGTTTTATCCAGCAGTCCTTTCTCTTCTCTCTCTACCTGTTGCATCGGCACGGTGGCGATTGGCAGCCCCAGACTTTCTATGAAGACCATTTTTTGCAAGCTTTCCCCATGATTCTTGAGGAAGTGCCGGCCGGGCCTTATACCACTCCGGAGCAGACAGTCCGTTCCTGCTACAGCCTTCGCAGCTTGGAACATTTTTGTGGTTTTTTTGGGTTAGCCAAAAGTGAACCGATATCAACAGAGCAGCGCTATCCACGACAATTCAGGGTCAGGAAACTCCCACTGCTTGGGGCTACTGCCAAATTTGGTGTCTGAGGTACCAGGGGCTGCAGGAAGTTTAGATCCACTTAGATCTATGGCTCGGAAAACAATGCAGTACAAAATTCAAGACGTTTTCCCAGCGTTCTAAACTTGCGAATTTTGAGAAAGGAAAATGTTTATCTACCCAGTTGCAATTCACATTTAAATTTAACGCCTGTTGACTTCCAGCGCCCATCATGTTAAATATTGCTAATATTTAGCCTTCATATTCATCCACAAGGAGATGGTGCCTTTATGGTGTTTTTTGAGTGGAAAGAACAATATGAGTTGGGTATACCGCATATTGACCTGCAACACACGATGATCGTCAACATGATAAACGAACTCTACATGTCCCTCGAAACAAGGGAGGAGGAAGACACAACCTCAAAAATTCTTGAGAAACTGCTGTGCTATGTTGAAGACCATTTTGCCTCCGAGGAAGCAGCAATGCGGGAGAATAATTATCCACATCAGGATGCGCACCTCGCAGCACATGACGCCTTCAGGGTAAAAGTTACCCGACTGCACCATACACATCGGACTGGGGAAAAAATCGCAGGTTATGAGTTAAGCGAGTTTTTAAAAGACTGGTTGCTGGAACATATTGCCCAGGTTGATAAAGCCTTTGGAGTCTTCGTATCTCAACTCAGCGAGAAAGCCAAAGAGTCATTTTTTAGGCAAAATCCAGACCATCCTCTATCGAAGAATACTGAATCGCCCCTTGTTTTCTAGACACCTTGTAAGTGTTTCTTAATTTATAGATATTAAAAAATGAAATGAGGAAGTGCTTAATGATCGCATCAAGGCCGACGCAAGGAAAAGCGCAGAGGCAATACACTGCTAGGTCATTAGCTCTGCTTATTCGTCGCACTGAACCAACCTGTCCAATAACTCACCACCTATAACACACGAAAAGCCCTCAATCGCGCAATCGAGGGCTTTTCTGATAATGCTCTATATTTCCGACAGTTTCTGCGGGCACCATTTTTTCATGCTCCATAAAGCGCAAAAATAAACTTAGCTTAAGATTGTTGCCAATTTCGCCAACACCTCGTTAATGACCGACTGGGGTACAGTTTCCAGTTTTTTGGCTTGCCGATAAGCCAGATCAAGGGCACGGGGTTGATCGCAGCGAACAACGCCCTTTGTTGTTGTTTCGCAGAGGGATACTGCAAAACCCGCCGTCCGAGCAAACCTTCCCCCCGTAGTTATCGGAAGAACGATCGGAGTCTTGGTTAATCGATTGAAAGCACCAGGCGATACGATTAAGACTGGCCGGCGCCCCTTCTGTTCATGCCCCTCTGTAGGGTCCAGCGAGACAAGATAGATATCCCCCCGCTCCATCAGATCAACTCACGACCGAATGGTTTTTCATCGAGCCAAACCCGATCCTCCGGACTGATCTCGGTGGTGGTATCGCATTGTGCCAACAGTTCATCGAGGGTAAATTGTGGTTTTATCGCTGGTTCAATTACCAAGCGACCGTGATCGACGGACAGGCCAACGGTTTCCCCTGGGTGAAGATTCAGCAGGTCAAGGATCGCTGGTGGAACCGCCAACATGACTGATCCGCCAACTTTTCGCAAACTCGTTGTGTGCATGTGGCCTCCTTTTAATTATACAAAAGTATAACTTACTTTGGTCTCCATTTGCAATTCATTTTTGGATGGGTGGCATAAATCACGGCTAGCGGAAACGGTTAGACAGTGCTGTGCGAATCACACAAATCTCCTTTCATGAGCAAAAAAGTTCTCCATGGAAGGATTCGCGATAGGGTCAGCAAAACAGCGTGCCCTGAAGCATATACATTCTTCTTATTTACCAAAAATTCAAAATTATCCTTTTATATAGACCATTAATTCAATAGAACGACTTGAGAGGATTCCACTATGCCCACTTTTTTAGATGATCTTCCCGAAGTCTTTGTCTCAACCACAGCCATTTCTGCGCTGGTCCATCAGGCAGGGAAAAGTAACAGTCTTGTACAAGTGAATACGATTTACCGCGTCTCTTTCATTGCTTTCTCGGTTTGCTCGGCTGAAACGTGTTCTTGCAGGGGCGATTTTCCATTTTCAGCTGGACAAAACATTCTCGCATCTCACCACTTTTTGAACACGAACACCCCGCTTGAGGATTCAGACCGGTTGTTCCTATATTGCGTCTATTTCAGGAACCAAGTTGGCAGTTCCCAGAGCGATAGACAGATGACCGGCTTATTCAGTAATCGTCTGAGTATTCCGGTGAAACTGGGCCAGTCGTTCTGATGTAAACTGGGTCACTTATCGGAGCGAAGTGATTTGCCCAAGAAGTGTTGATATTCCCTCTTTATTAAGGAGCCTTGGATCCCGGCAAAGACTGTGCGGCAAGATCGAATGTATACGATCCCTCAAAAACCTTCTTTTCCTTGCCGGCAATTTGTTTAGACTTGTTGATGATCAGAGCATCAGCAAAATCAGCTTCTTTTCCCTTCACCGGTTTTGCGTTTCGGTAATCGGTAAGTGCCACCCATACGGCCTGACCATCTTCAAACCTGATGTTCGGCTCCTGAAACAGCGACTGAAGAACAGCCACCAATTCGTCCTTATTCAGCTGGTACTTTTTCCCTCGCAGTGTCCAGATCGTTTCAACAAGTACGACATCAGTGACCAAAACTTTCTTCTGCCCTGATAAAATCAATTTAGCCGCTTTTTGAAACTGACGGGCATCATCTTCAAGCAGATATCGCAACAGCACATTGGTATCTATTGCGATCATAACAGAGAGCTCGCCAATGACTCCTCATCGGTCATAGAGGGGTTCCCCTGAACATGCCTTAAGACGCCTCTAGCTGCCCCTTTTTGCTTCTTTACAATAGTCAATTGACCATGGGCCACAAAACTTTCCACATCATCCCCAGGTTCAATACCCAAGGCTTCACACTGACTGACAGGTAAGGTAATTTGCCTCTTTGCGCTGACTTTCGGCATAGCACCTCCTTTACTTTAGGGATAAAGTAAAGATAAAAGGTTCTCCGCCGACTGTCAATCGGAAAAGACTGACGGTAAAAATTGATGGTTTCTACTTTGTTCACCCCGCTCCGAATCGTTTATCGCCGTGATTCTCAAAGTCTCAGCATTGTCCGTGTCTGGCGAAGTGGGCGGTTGATGCGTCTTCCGTAGTCGGAAAATACACGCCATCCAGAAAATTAACCAGCCCAACCTGAAATCCCCAGGCTGGGCTGTCTGACATTTCGTTCGACAAAAAGATCTTTGATCACCTAGAACTTTTCACCCACCAGCGTCAGAGGTTTCCGGGCAAATAGGGGTGGCAATAAGCACATAACCAGATAATCCATTCTTATTGCTGCCGGCAAAGAACATCCTCAGGGGCTTTGAGACAATCAGTGAAACGTGGCTCACCGGCAAAGGGGTGCAGAAAGACATAATGCCAGGGGCCGATTTCCGGGTCGTCATACATCAGATCATGTGCTCTGATAATGCCGCCCGCACGCGAAAGACGCGTTGGCGGCACACTGACTCCTCCTGCTGGAAAGTAGTAAGCAGCCAGCAAGCGGCCATCTGCAGGTGCCAGACCTTGGGCATGCTGTTTTATTTCAATGGCGCTGGTTTCTTCATCAAAGACAAAAATAACCACCCGATTCTGCTGCGGATCACGAAACTGGGCGTAGTGGGTAATTGTCCGGGTGTTTTCCGCCGCTATCTCCAGATGGCTATCGCCGGAGCAGGCCACCAACCCTAGTGTCAGGACCAAAATGATTATTATTCCTGGATAAATCATCTCACCTTTCCTCTGTGTTTGTGCTAATCTCGACCCTTGTAAAACCATTAACATCCAAAAAATGGAGACCGGCTATGCTCTTTGTCATCCGCTGTATCGACAAAAAAAATCACCTTGCCGTGCGCCAGGAAAACCGCCCGGCCCATGTTGACTACCTGAAAAGTTTCGGCGACCAGCTCGTTGCCGCCGGGCCATTACTTGATAAGGATGAGCAGATGTGCGGCTCGGTGGTCATTCTCGATCTGCCCGACCGTGCGGCAGCGCAAAACTTTGCCGCCGGCGATCCCTACGCCAAGGCCGGGCTGTTTGAGCAGGTGACGATAGATCGCTGGAACAAGGTACTGCCTTAACGCCCCGCTGTCCTTTTCTAAATGACAATGGTTGCCGGCACTTCCCCCTCCGGCAGCACCCACGAGGTGTCAGTAAAATCAGCGACGGTAATCTGGTCAATGCGGCGCTTCATGTATTTACCATGGGCTTCAACGGCAACGGAACCATCCGGCAGATAGAGCTCGCCACTGCCTTCAAACAAGCGTCCCTTGGCGCTGTCAATACGCCCTACCACCTTAAGCTCAACGTCTAAAGGGACCGGTTTACGGTAACGCACCTGCAGGTCAAGAGTCATACCGAAGGTCTGATGATCGTGATCGATCATGATCGCCCGCCCGATCACTTCATCAAGCACGGTGGCAGAAATACCGCCATGGGCGATGCCGGGATAACTCTGGTGCTGATGGTGCAAAGTAAAAAGAGCGATCAACTCCTTCGTTGTGGTTTCAAAAAACCGGGCCTTGATTCCCAGGGCGTTTTCCGTCCCACAAACCAGACATTCGCGGGAAATCGGCTGCATGCCGGCAATCTCATAGGTTTTTATCTGCACTTCTGTCACAAGAGTCTCCTCACGCCGGCGACAGTACTCCGGATTGGTCAAGCCGAGCAAAAGTTCGCCGGATTTCTGCGGGTAATGCAACGGGTTTTTTTGCCTTTGGATCATAGCCAACCATAACGGTTTTGGCCGTGGCAAATTCGCGGTCGCCACCGTCATGAAGCAGGTAAGCGAAGGTGAAACTTGAATGTCTGAGTTGTTCAACCTTAAGAGTGATCTGCAGGCTGTCATTCAAGGTGATGGGCAATCGATAGTCACATTCGGCACGCACCACCAGAAACAACAGGGAACTGTCGAGGAAAGCGCCGAAATATTCCTGAAACATCTTGACCCGGGCATGTTCCAGATAGGTAAAATAGATGGCGTTATTGACATGGCCATACGCATCGAGATCAGCAAAACGGATGTCAATTGCGGTCGTATAGTCAAAAGGGAAAGATGTCATTTTACGACCGGAACTCTTTCGTTGAGAATATCGAAAATGCGAGATCGATATGCCACAACTTCTGTCCTCAAAGAGGCCAGGCTGGCGATTTTCTTATCTACTTTGCTAATATGAGTATCGAGGATTTCGAGAAGTTTTGGCGTAATGGTATGAAAATCCTGCTGATTGATGTCAAAGTTCTGCGCCAGCTGCTGCATCTCTTTCAGGGTAATCCCCAGTTCTTTTAGTTTGAGAATAAATTTCAGCCGTAAAACATCTTCCCGGCAGTAGGTCCGGGTACCCCCAACCAGCCTTTCCGGTGGACCCATCAAGCCGATCTCCTCATAGTAACGGATCGTTCGGGTGGTAATTCCCAACATTGCGGCCAACTCGCCAATCTGTACTAATTGGTTGTCATTATTTTTCACTGAAATAACCTTTACGTTAGTTTTTAATCTGTAATAACACTCTCGAATCAGGCTGTCAATCCAAGGCTTTACAATTGATTCATAAGGCTTTTTTAGTTATTGCAATGATAATAGAATGCTGTTATTTTTTAACGTGACTTTTACGTTAAGGTTATATATTGAAAATCACAGAGCATTGACAACGGCTCTTATATATACTCTGTTTTATTGGCATTGAGCAATATCAACACGCCGTCTTTCTTGGGGAGCACCATGGAATATACACGTGAAATCTACTGGAATATCGGCCAAAGCCTGGGCGTCCTGCTCCCCATGTACCTGCTGGCGATAGCTGCTGTCGCCTTCCTCACCTATCAGTTTTCTCGACGCATCAAGGTCTATCGCCAAGGACAACCCCTGGACCGCTGCGATCAGTGGCCAACGCGCCTGAAACAAGCGATCCGTGGCACACTGTTACAAAGCAGGGTTCTTTACCAGCGCCTTCCAGGCACCGCCCATGCCCTGTTTTTCTGGGGCTTTCTGCTGCTGTTTATCGGCACCCTGCTGATCTTCATCCAGGCCGACCTGACCGATCCCCTGTTTGACGTACGTTTTTTGACCGGTCCCTTCTATCTGTGGTTTTCCCTGATTCTTGATCTGGCCGGGCTGGTGGCCATTGTCATGCTCGCAGGGCTATTAATTCGGCGCACCCTGATTCGACCGCCGGGCCTCGACAACATCAAGGATGACTGGATCATCCACGGCTTGCTGCTGGCGATCCTCATCAGCGGTTTTATCATCGAGGGCGCGCGCATGGCGGTCACCGAACTGGGCACCCCTCTGGCTCTGTGGTCACCCGTCGGCCTGCTCGTGGCCAACAGCCTTGCCGGTTTTGAGGAAGCGACCCTGCGCAGCCTGCATCAGGTTACCTGGTGGGGACACTTACTGCTGGCAATCCTTTTTATCGCCATTATTCCCCTGACCAAGCTGCGCCACCTGTTTACTACCAGCACCAATTACTTTTTCGCTGATCTCGGCCCCAAGGGGATGTTGGCAGCAATTGACCTTGAAAATGAAGAGACTGAAAGCTACGGTGCCGCAACCATAACCGACCTGACCTGGAAGGATATCTTCGATGCCGATGCCTGCACCAGTTGCAAGCGCTGCCAGGATCGCTGTCCGGCGTGGGCAACGGACAAGCCTTTGTCGCCGATGAAGCTGGTCAAGCAGGTGGGTGAGATTGCCTTCCAGCAGCCGCAGGCGAATCTGCCGGAGACCCTCGAACGGGACGTCATCTGGTCCTGCACGACATGCCTGGCCTGCCAGGAAAGCTGTCCCGCGGCCATCGAGCATGTCGGTAAAATTGTTGATGTCAGACGCCATCTGGTATTGATGGAAGGAGAATTTCCCGGCGACGAAGTGACAGCGGCCATGGAACAGACCGAGGTCAATGGCAACCCCTTCGGTCTGGCGTTTGCCGGGCGTGGTGACTGGGCACAGGGATTAGCGTTGGTGGATGCAAACACCGAAAACACGGATATTCTCTATTTCGTCGGCTGCTATGCTTCTTTTGACAAGCGGAATCAGGCCGTTGCCAAAGCTTTCGTCACCCTCTGTGCCGCCGCCGGAATCAAGGTCGCCATCCTCGGCAAAACAGAAAAATGCTGCGGTGAACCGATGCGCAAGATGGGCAACGAATATCTCTATCAAACCTTGGCGCGGGAAAATATCGAGAACATCGCCGCGACTTCCGCCCAGCAGATCGTCACCACCTGCCCCCACTGTTATAACACCCTGAATAAGGATTATCGCGAATTCGGACTGACTCTGCCGGTGCAGCATTACACCGACTTCCTCGCTGATCTGATCAAAGGCGGGCAGCTGCAACTGCAGCCGCAAGAGACCCGTTGCACCTATCATGATTCATGCTATCTGGGACGACATAATGATCGCTACCAGGCGCCCCGCTCTCTATTAACGGCGGCCGGAGCACAGCTGAGCGAGATGGACAAGCATGGACGGGAGTCCTTCTGTTGCGGTGCCGGCGGGGGGCGGATCCTTGCCGATGAAACCATTGGCAGCAGGATCAGCGAAGTACGTGCTGAAATGGCCGCTGCCACCGGGACCGGCACGCTGGTGTCTAGCTGCCCCTTTTGCCTGACCATGTTTGAAGACGGCATCAAGGGGGCAGATTTAAGCGATCAGCTCACACCGCTGGATCTGGCGGAATTACTGGTAAAACGACTGCCTGCTGCGTAGGCAGTATCGACAAAGGAGTTTCTATGATGAATATTCTCGTCTGCATCAAACAGGTTCCCGACATGGAATCCCGCTTCAAGGTCAACGCTGCAGGGAACTGGTATGAGGATACCGATCTTGCCTGGCGCATGAATGAATACGATGAGTACGCGGTGGAACAGGCGGTACAGCTCAAAGAACAGGTCGGCGCGGCTGAGCTGACGGTGCTCTGTATCGGTCCGGAACGGGTCAAGGAAACCATGAAGAAAGCTCTCGCCATGGGTGCGGATAAGGGGATGCATATCCTTGACCCCGACAGTCATCAGCGTGACCCCATGACCATCGCTGCTGTGATTGCCGACTATGTCCGCCAACACAACTTTGACCTGATCTTTACCGGGATGCAATCCCAGGATCGCGGTAGCGCCCAGGTTGGCGTGCTGGTTGCCGAAATGCTCGGCATACCAAGCCTGACCACCCTGGTAGAATTCAGCTATGCTGATGGAACAATTTCCGCCAAACGCGAGCTGGAGGGTGGTTCCAGGGCCCTGGTCAGTTGCAACACGCCAGCGCTGGTGACCTGTCAATTGGGTCTGAACAAACCACGCTACCCAACCTTGCCGAACATCATGAAAGCCAAGAAAAAAGAGTTGCTGACTGCTCCCCTTGCCGACTTCAGTCCGCCGGAATTGCAACAGCAAACCGTCGCCGTCTTTTTACCGGAAAAACGCGGCGGCGGCCTGATCCTTGAGGGAGACCCGGCAGAACTGGCGGAGCAACTGCTCAAGATCATTAAAGATAAAACCACGGTTCTGGCATAAGGAGACCACGATGAAAATACTTCTGGTTGGTGAATATCGAGAGGGTAAAACTCTGGGAACCTGTGCCGAGCTGATTGAATTCGCTTCCCGTATGGGCGGCGAAGCGGCCATGTTTCTGGTGGGCTCAAAAAACACTCTACCCAACTTTTCCGGGAACTTGTACCTGGCCGACAGCGCCGGTGTCGGTGAGTTCAACCCCGATGGTCACAAAAAACTGTTACTTGAGGTGATTGCCAAAGAACAGCCGCAGCTGGTCGTTTTTCCCCACTCGTCCTACGGCTGGGACCTGGCCCCTCGTATCGCCCTGGTCCTCAAGGCCGCCCAGGTTTCCGAAGTGGTTGATCTGACAGAGGATACTCTGATCGTTCCTAGCTGTAACAGCAAGCTGCGGCGCCAGGTAAAAGTCAAAACGGCCCTGACCGTAGTCACCCTGCAGGCCGGCGCATTCACCCCTCAGGACCAGGCATCCGCAACGCCGCACATCATTGAGCTAGCAGGTGCGGAACCGGGAACAATCAATTTCAGTGGCTATGAAGCGGCCGCCGCGGGGGGTGTCGATCTGTCAAAAGCCAAGGTGATCGTCAGCGCCGGCAGGGGCATCGGCAAACCGGAAAACCTAAGTATGATCGATGCTCTGGCTAAAGCCCTTAACGGTGAATATGCCGCCAGCCGTCCGGTTGTTGATGCCGATTGGGCTGAGCACAGTCGCCAGGTTGGCACCACCGGACAGACGGTCGCACCGAAGCTCTACATTGCCTGCGGCATTTCCGGAGCGATCCAGCACCTGGCAGGGATGAAAAAGTCCGAGTTTGTCATCGCCATCAACACCGACAAGGACGCACCCATTGGTGAGGTTGCCGACGTCCTCGCCGTTGCTGATCTGAAACAACTGGTGCCGCTGCTAACCGAGAGGATAACGTCAGGGTAACCCATACTACGAGACTCCAACACTGTAGAGGGCTGTTCGACTTTTCATCGAGCAGCCCCCTCGATATTTAATGCTCCAATGCTCTATTGCGCACGGGCTTTAATGCTGTTCGCTGTCATTATATGCGCGCGCCCGACGCAGGGTGCGAATAAGCGGCACCAGTGCCGACAAGGCCACCAGCCCCCAAAGCACCAGCACCAATGGTGAAGCAAATAAAATACCCCAGTCGCCGTTAGATAGGGACAGTGCCCGGCGCAGACTGGTCTCCATCATCGGCCCGAGCACCAGGGCGAGAATGACCGGAGCCAGGGGGAAATCGGTTTTACGCATCAGATAACCGAGCAGGCCGAAACCGGTCATCAGCATCAGGTCGGTCATCGAACTGCTGGCCGCGTAGATGGCGCCGTAACTGATCATCGCCACGCCCGGCACCAGGATATAGCGCGGGATCAGCAGCACCTTGACAAATAAACCAACCAGCGGCAGATTGAGGACCAGCAACATCACGTTACCGATATACATGGATGCGATCAGGGTCCAGAACATGTCACCATGCTGGACAATAAACAGTGGTCCGGGATTAAGGTTGAGGGCCAGCAGGGCGCCGAGAATAACTGCCGTGGTGCCGCTACCGGGCACCCCAAGGGTCAGCATCGGAATCAGCGCACCCGATACCGCCGCATTGTTGGCCGATTCCGGCGCAGCCACCGCCCGGATATCCCCCGTCCCAAAGGTTCCTTTTTTATCCACCAGCCTCTGCTCAGTGGCATAAGCCATAAAACTGGCGATGGTAGCTCCAGCGCCCGGCAGGACCCCGATCAAAAAACCGATCACGGCAGAACGTATCATCCCCCACCAACTGGAAAGAAACTCCTTAGCTGTGACCATCACCCGTCCCAGTTTGGTATTCACTTCACCGGTCCCTCGAGTCTGTTCGATCAATAGAAATACCTCAGAAATGGCAAACAACCCGATGGTGACCACGGCAAAGTCGAGTCCGTCATAAAAGGCCAGATGACCAAAGGTATAACGGGGAATCCCGGTACCTGCGTCGATGCCGATAGTTGCCAGCATCAGACCGATACCGGTGGCCAGCAAGCCTTTAATAAACTGCTTTCCGGATAGGGCTGACAACATGGTAAAGGTAAACAGAATCAGCACGAAATATTCCGCCGGGCCAAAGCGGATCGCCCATTTTGACAATACCGGAGCTAAAAACATCAGGCCGATCACCGCAACCGTCCCACCGATAAAAGATGCGATAGCGGATATAGCCAGAGCCGGCCCGGCCCTGCCACTCTTGGCCATGGGGTGACCATCGAGGGCCGTGGCCACGGACGAAGGCGTCCCCGGCACATTGAGCAGAATGGTGCTGATGGAGTTGCCATACTGGGCCCCATAATAGATTCCGGCAAACAGAATCAGCATGGCGGTCGGATCGATTCCCATGGCAAAGGTAATGGGAATGAGAATGGCAATCCCGTTGATCGGACCGATACCGGGAAGCATCCCGATCATTGTCCCTGCCGTAACCCCGAGAAATACCACCAGCAAGTTAATGGGAACCAGCGCGCCGGAAAATCCCTGCATTAATGATTGAAAGGCATCCATCAGAACAACTCCTCAAAAAACGAGCCGAGGGGCAGATACATATCCAGGGCCAGAACAAAAAGCGCATACAGAACCGTCGCGGCGATCATTCCGGTAACGACAGTTTTCCACCAGCGGGCACCATAGAGCTTCCCGTAGACAATAAAAACGCCTATGGTCGCAATGATAAAACCGACATATTCGATCACCAGCGCGTAAACCACCAGCACCGACATGGCCAGAATCACCACCCGCCAGGCGCGCGCACTGGGCCAGACTCCCGCCACATGCCGCCCGAAGAACAGAACCAGGGTCAAGGGCAGCATAAACAGGGCAACGGCCAGGGGAAAAACCCGGGCGCCCAAATGGTCGGTAAATCCAATCGGCACATAGGCCCAGGCCTGCAGACCAAAAACCAATGCCAGTACCAGCAGCATGACAGCAACAATACGATCGCTCATGATTCCGCTCTCTTCTCGTATCAAGCAGTTATCGGGTCCGCCCAGCCAGGACCGGACCCGATATATCAACAATTCTGACTTATTGCCCCATGCGGGCGAACAGTTTTTCCAGTGATTTGACCTGATTCAGAACAAACTCATCCATTTCCGCTCCGGTCCGCTCAAACGCGGCGAGTCCGTTCTGTTCACGCAGGGCTTTGAACTTCTCCGATGCCGCCAGCTTTTTCATGGCATCAGACCAGTAGGCATATTGCTCATCCGATACGCCTTCAGGCAGATAAAACCCTCGCCAGTTAGCGCCGATAACATCGTAGCCAAGCTCCTTGGCCGTCGGCACATCGGCCAGCACGCCGGGCAGACGATCATCGCCAAGAACCGCGAGCACCTTGAGGCTGCCTGCTTCCAGTTGGGTCAGGGTCTCACTGACGTCACCACTGAATACATCGGCACGACCACCCATGATCTCGATAATCGCCGGGCCACCACTGCTGAAACTGGTGTAACGGACTGATTTTAAATCCTGAACACCGGCGGCGTCGGCAAGCATCAGCATTTTCAGATGATCCCAACCACCAACAGCCGAACCTCCGACGAAACTCATCCCGGCAGGATTTTCTTTAAGGGCTGTGACCAGATCATCCAGGGTCTTAAAACGACTTTTAGGGGATACGGCCACGATCCCATAATCGGCACCCAGAGCCGCGAGCCAGCGGACATCGTCAGCATCAAAGCCCTGGAACATCTTCTGGGCCAGACGGGTGGTCGTTGCCGTTGATGCAGCGACGAGGAGATTAGCGTTGCCCTTCTGCTGACCCACCACATGGGCATAGGCAACACCGCCCCCGGCGCCGGGCATGTTCTGGGTACGAATCCGCCCCTTGACCAGATTCAAATCCGAAAGAATCGGTGCCATATTACGGCAGGTAAAATCCCAGCCGCCGCCCGGATCGGAAGGGGCAATACACAGAACATTACGCGGCTCAAACGCCATCGCCGACTGCTGAATAAACAAAAACGCACAGACCATAGCCAGAATTTTGAAGTACTTCATAACCATCTCCTTGACATGTAGAGGCAACAGGAATACAGGATTGCGGGCAGAGCCGCAATCCGCCAAAAAACAGTGTTTGATTTTCTTCTGCTTTATTGTAGCCCGCGAAATTAACTTGTAAAGAATTCCACCATAATGGTTTTTTGTTTCATAAGGGCTATTCTGTTCATTTTGTTCATGCAACAATGTCGGGCTGAATGGACACGCTAGCGTTCGATAGTCCGGCAGCGTGACCGCTCTATACCAGAGCGATATCGTTTCCGAACCAAGAATCTGGAGCGAGAACCCGCGTTATGCTGTCACGCCTGACCCAACTATTCTCCAGCCTGCAGAGCCGCATGATTTTGCTTGTGTGTCTGCTGGTCCTGCCGCTGACCCTGATTGTTGGGGGTCTTCACACCGTCATTATCGGTAACGTGCTGGAAGAGGAAATCGGCAAGCGGGCACTCCAGGCCGCCCAAATGGTTGCCCAGCTGCCTCAGGTAAAAGATCTGGTAGGGGCCTCTGATCCGGACGGCGTTTTACAAGCACTGGCAGAAGCCCTACGGCATGAGACAGGGGCGGAATTTATTGTGATTGGTGACCGGGACAGCATCCGCTACTCGCACCCGCTCCCTGATCGTCTCGGCAAGGAAATGGTCGGCGGCGACAATGACCGGGCTCTTGAACAGGGTGAGTTTTATGTCTCCCGTGCAGTTGGCACCCTGGGCCCTTCCATTCGGGGCAAGGCCCCGATTTTTAGCCAGTCCGGCGAGATCATCGGGATTGTGTCGGTAGGCTATCTTCTGGACGATGTTGAAGATATCGTCCTGGTGCATCGCCTGCGAGCGGTGGGCATGGTCAGTCTCCTGATGTTCCTGGGAATCCTCGGCGCCATCACCATTGCGCGACGATTTAAAAAGGCCATTTTTGACCTGGAACCAGAACAGATTGCCCATCTTTTTACTGAGCGAGATACCATCATCCAATCGATCCGCGAAGGGATTATCGCCATCGATCGTGATGCTGTGGTAACGGTTGTCAACCAGCAGGCGTTGGAAATCCTCGGCAAAAAGGATAAGCAGGAGGTCCTGCAACGCCACATTCGTGACGTCTTACCAGGAGCCAAACTGAGCAAAATCCTTGACGGTGGCGAACAACGGGTCGACCAGGAACTGATGGTAGGCAACCGTGCCCTGATTATCAACACGGTACCCATGATTGAACATAATGCTATCTGTGGGGCCGTTGCCAGTTTCAGAAGCAAGGATGAGATCGACACCCTGGCGCGCCAACTGTCCCAGGTCAAGGAATACTCCCAAATGCTGCGAGCACAAACCCATGAATATTCCAATAAACTTCACACCATCGCCGGGCTGATTCAGACCGACCATGCCAAACAGGCCCTTGAGCTGATCAGCCGGGAATCGGCAGGCTATCAGGGACTGATTGCCTTTCTGGCGCGAGCGGTTCCACATCCGATTCTGGCCGCTTTTTTGATCGGCAAATACAACCACGCCAAAGAGCTCCACATCGATTTCATTATCGACCCGGAAAGTCAGCTGATAGATGTTCCTGCCTCCCTCAACCGGGAAAAAACCATCACGATCCTTGGCAACCTGATCGACAATGCCTTCGATGCCGTCCTCAACCATACCCGTCCGCCCCGGGTGAGGCTGACCATGACCGATATCGGCAATGATCTGGTTTTTGAAGTAGAGGACTCAGGTCCCGGCGTCCCGGCGGCATTGACGAATGATATTTTTGTACGAGGATTCACCACAAAAAAAAGCGTCGACAGAGGTCAGGGCTTGTATCTGGCAAAGAATGCCCTGGCTGACCTGGCCGGTCAGATGACCATCTCGGATAGTGATCTCGGCGGGGCGATGTTCAGTGTTTTCATCCCGAAACCAAAGGATACTCATTGATGACGCTACAAATTCTTATTGTTGATGATGATCCCCAGATCGCCGAAATCCACCGCCATTTCACTGAAAAAGTTGACGGCTTCGGTGTTTGCGGTATTGCCGGGAACCTCGAAGACGCAGAAAAGATGAGTACCCTGCTGAAACCGGACCTGATTCTGCTGGATCTGTATCTTCCTGAAGGGAAGGGCACCCAAATTCTCTGGAACCTGCGTGCCCGTCACCAGGCAACCGATGTTATTCTGATCACCGCAGCCAAAGAACTGGAACCTCTGCAGGAAGCTATCCATGGTGGTGTCTTCGACTACATCCTCAAGCCGGTTATGTTTCAACGCTTCAAAGAAGCCCTTGAGCGCTTCCGCGACTACCGCCTACGCATGACGGCTGAAGCAACCCTGGATCAGCACACTGTCGATCGCCTGCTGCATCCCTATAAGACCGCCACCGCGGGCGAGCCGATTTACCCGAAAGGGATTGACGCCCTGACCCTGAAAAAAATCCAGGCGGTTTTTGTTCAACCTCACCCCCAGGGTTTAAGTGCTGAAGAGGTGGCGGCGATGATCGGCGCCGGACGCACCACGGCAAGACGTTACCTTGAATACCTGGTGGCTCATAACGAACTGATCACCGAGTTGGTTTATGGAACCGTCGGCCGGCCGGAACGCCGCTATTTCAAGCAGCACGTCCATCCGTCAACCTGACCCACCTCCTGCCGAACAGCGTTTGATTAAATCTCTTTGACAAAACCCCTGCCGCCATTCATGATGGTTTGCCGTCTCGGTTGTTATATCTACCGGAGAGTCGCTTATGGTTTCCCTCATCCTGATTCTTGTCAGTGCCGTTTTCGTCAACAATTTTGTCCTGGCGCGCTTTTTAGGCATCTGTCCGTTTCTTGGCGTCTCCAAAAAAGTCGAGACCTCCATCGGCATGGGGATGGCGGTTATCTTTGTTATGGCGGTTGCATCCGTCGTCACCTGGTTCATTCAATACTTCATTCTCGCCCCCTTTAACCTCGATTATCTGCAAACCATTGCGTTTATTCTGGTGATCGCGGCACTGGTGCAACTGGTAGAGATGATTGTCCAGAAAACCAGCCCGGTCCTTTATCAATCGTTAGGTATATTCCTACCGCTGATTACCACCAATTGCGCCGTTCTTGGGGTCGCAGTTCTTAACATTCAGAACTCTTACTCGTTTATTGAATCACTGGTCTTTGCCATTGGTGCGGGGATCGGCTTTACCCTGGCCATGGTGCTGTTTGCCGGACTGCGTGAACGCATTGACCTGTGCCCGGTTCCTGATGCCTTTCGCGGTACCGCCATCGCCCTGATCACCGCCGGGTTATTGTCACTGGCGTTTATGGGCTTTGCCGGACTGGTGAAAATGTGATGAGAAAAGGAAAAAGCTGATGCTTGCAGCCGTAGCCTGCCTGGGTGGCATCGGCCTGGTCGCCGCTACCGCTCTCGGGATAGCCGCCAAAAAATTTGCGGTCGAGGTGGATCCCAAAGAAGCGGCCATTCTGGCTGCACTGCCGGGAGTCAACTGCGGGGCCTGTGGTGAACCAGGCTGCTCCGGCTATGCCCGGGCTGTGGCCGAAGGACGGCTGGCTCCGAATCTGTGCCCACCGGGCGGACAGCAGACAGCAGAAGCGCTGGCGGCTATTCTGGGGATCAAGATCACGGCTAAAGAACCAGCGGTCGCGGTGGTGATCTGTCAGGGGGGGGATGATCTGGCCCGGCAAAAATATCACTATCTGGGGCTGGAAGACTGCAATGCCGCGCAAAAACTGGCCGGTGGCCCCAAATCCTGCCCCGGCGGCTGCCTGGGTCTTGGTTCCTGTGTACGCGCCTGTCTTTTTGGGGCGATCACGATTACCTCGGAGCATCTCGCTGTTATTGATCGCGACAAATGTACCGGCTGCGAGCAGTGCCTCAAGTCCTGTCCCCGCCAGGTGATGATCATGGCACCCAAGGCGGTGACCACCCACGTGTTGTGCAACAGCCACGACAAAGGGGCCGAGGTGCGGAAATACTGTCAGGTCGGCTGTATCGGCTGCAATATCTGTAAAAAAACCGTCCCGGAGGCCTATACCATCGACAACTTTCTCGCCCGAGTCAATTATACTCAGGCAGACCATGCGGCCCGGGCTATTGCCAAATGTCCGATGAACTGTATCCGCGATCTGGTTGACAACAGCAGTGTGGGTGACCCTGACCCGAAAACAACCGCTCCTGCGGATTAGGACTCGACTGGCTTTAACAACCAAAAAAAGTGTCACACCATGAAGCTACCAACATTCCCGGGCGGGATTCATCCCCCCGACAACAAAGCCACCACCGCCGGCAAGGCCATTGTTAACTGTCCGCTGCCGAACGAGCTGATTGTTCCCATGCTGCAACATATCGGTGCGCCGGCAGAGTGTTGTGTCACGGTCGGCCAACAGGTTGCCAAAGGGGAGCAGATCGGAACTGCCGTCGGCCCGGTTTCGGTGCCGATCCATGCTCCGACCTCGGGCGAGGTGATCGCCATTGAACCGCGACTTCATCCGGTTGGCCGTCCGTTACCCGCTGTCGTTATCCGCCCCGATGGTGATGAGCGCTGGCATGAAGGGTTACAGGCATGCGACCCGGACAGCCTGAACCCCGACGAGTTACGCCAGTTATTACGACAAGCCGGCATTGTTGGCCTCGGCGGTGCCACCTTTCCGACCCATATTAAATTGTCGCCGCCACCGGATCGCCGGATCGACACCCTGATTATCAACGGGGTGGAATGTGAGCCTTACCTGACCGGCGACCATCGCCTGATGCTGGAAGAAGGTTCAACCATTGTCGATGGGATTCTGATCCTGCGAAAAATTCTTGGCGTTGACCGGGTCATTCTCGCCATCGAAAACAATAAATCGGATGCCATCGCCGTCATGCGCCAGCTGTGCACCGCTACCCCGATCCAGGTGCAACCGCTACCGGTGAAATATCCGCAAGGAGCGGAGAAACAGCTGATCGAAGCGGTCACCGGCCGCCAGGTGCCCAGTGGCAAGTTGCCGATGGATTGCGGCGCCGTCGTCCAGAATGTCGGCACCGCAGCAGCAGTCAACACGGCTGTGCATCTGGGTCGGCCCCTGGTGGAACGGATCACAACGGTGACCGGAACCGGCGTTCGCTCACCCAAAAACCTCAGGGTCGCCATCGGCACCCCCCTCACCCATCTGATTGAGCAGTGCGGCGGCTTCAGCGATGACCCGGGCAAAATTATTCTGGGCGGGCCGATGATGGGTAATTCCCAGATATCCCTGGAGGTACCGGTTATTCGTGGCACCTCCGGGCTGTTGGTTCTACGTCAGCAGGATATCTCAGTTAAAAAGCCTGGCCCCTGCATACGTTGTGGTCAATGCGTCAAGGTGTGCCCAATCCATCTGCAGCCGACGGTCATCGCCCTCTGTGCGCGGCTCGGCCTGGTAGAAAAGGCCGACTCCCACAACGCCCTTGACTGCATCGAATGTGGCTGTTGTACCTACCAGTGTCCAGCGACCCTGCCCCTGGTTCAATCGATTCGTGAAATTAAGGGCGCGATTATGGAACACAAAAGGAAACATTGACGTGGACAAAGCCCTGTATATTTCCTCATCACCGCACATCCACAGTGGGGTCACCACCAACAAAATCATGCGACTGGTGATCTATGCCCTCCTGCCGGCGATTGCCGTTGCGGTGGTATTTTTTGGTCTACCGGCCCTCAAGGTGCTATTGATCTGTACCCTTGGGTGCGTTGCCTGTGAGGCGCTGTGCTGCAAACTGATGAAGCAGCCGCTTTCCATCAATGACGGTTCGGCGGTCCTGACCGGCATCCTGCTGGCCCTCAACCTGCCGCCCTCCAGCCCTTGGTGGCTGGCCCTGCTGGGCGCTGCTATTGCTATTGTCATCGGTAAAATGATCTTTGGTGGTCTGGGCTACAACCCCTTTAACCCGGCTCTGGTGGCCCGCGTTGTCCTGCTTATTTCTTTCCCCGTCCAGATGACCAGCTGGACCGCACCGGCCCCGTTAAGTATGGGGTTTGATGCAGTCAGTAGCGCTACCCCCCTGGGCGAAATGAAGTCGGCGGTGATGCTCACCGGTCAGTTGCCCGAGATGGCTACCAGCGGCTTTGACCGCTATTTTTACGGCTTGATGGCAGGCAGCCTGGGGGAAGTATCGGCACTGGTACTGCTGTTGGGAGGCCTCTTTCTTATTTTCAAGCGGGTGATTAGCTGGCACATTCCGGTCAGCTTTATCGGCAGTGTCGTTGTCATGGCCGGTATCTTCTGGCTGATTGACCCGACCCGCTACCCCAGCCCGCTGTTCCACCTGCTGACCGGGGGCCTGATGCTGGGCGTCTTTTTTATGGCCACCGATATGGTCACCTCCCCCATCACGGCGAAAGGAATGCTGATTTTTGGCTGTGGCTGCGGTCTGCTGACCGTACTGATCCGCCTGTTCGGCGGCTACCCGGAAGGGGTTTCTTTCGCCATTCTGCTAATGAACGCGACCACGCCACTGATCGATCGTTATACCAAAGCGGAGATCTATGGGGGCCACAACCATGAAACCGGAGGGGTGCAATGAAGGAATTTGCGCGCCTGCTCATTGCCCTGACCCTGATCGCCGCGATTTCCGGCGGCATCCTGGCTGCAGTTGAAAGCGTCACCCGCGAACCGATAGCCGAGCAACGCCGGCTGCAGATGCTGCGGGCCTTAAGTGCCGTCCTGCCGGCATTTGACAACAGTCCCGATAGCGACACCCTGACCATCACCACCGGCAGCGATCGCCAGGGAAGAGAAGTCGAGACGGTTTTTTACCGCGGACGTAACGAGGAGCAACTGGTCGGCACCGCCTTCCGGGTGGTGGCACCTGATGGCTACAGTGGCAACATCGCGGTGATGGTCGGCATCCGCCCCGACCACCGTGTCCATGCGATAGAAATTCTCACCCACGCCGAAACTCCGGGACTGGGAGATAAAATCAACGAACCCTGGTACAAAGCGCTGTTTGTCGATAAGGCCCTTGACCGCAATGATTGGCGAGTCAAAAAGGACGGGGGTGATTTCGACCAACTGACCGGTGCCACCATCTCCGCCCGGGCGGTGGTCGGGGCGGTGCGAACCGGCCTGGAACTGTACCGTGAGCATGAGGATAAAATCATCGCACAGGGGGATAACCCATGAGCCTGGCAACGGATTTCAAGCGCGGCATCTGGAAGGAAAATGCGGTTTTTAAACTGCTGCTGGGGTTATGTCCGGTGCTGGCGGTTACCACCAGTGCCGAAAACGGCCTTGGCATGGGGCTGGCCACCGCCTTTGTGCTGGTGTGTTCCAATGCCGTGGTTGCCCTGTTCCGCCATCTGATCCCCGCCAAGGTCAGGATTCCCTGTTTTATCCTGATCATTGCGTCCTTTGTCACCGTCGTTCAACTGGTGATGGAGGCTTATGCCTACGAGCTGTTTCAGGCGTTAGGGATCTTCATCCCCCTGATTGTCTGCAACTGTCTGATTCTAGGGCGCGCTGAAGCTTTTGCCTCAAAACATCCGGTCAGCCATGCGGTTGCCGACGGCCTGGGTATGGGGGCTGGATTTACTCTGGTTCTCTTTATCCTGGGCGGCATTCGTGAACTATTCGGCGCCGGCGAGTTTCTTGGCTTCAGTGTTTTCGGCGCCGGCTATCAACCGGTCATATTGATGATCCTCCCGCCCGGCGCCTTTATCACCCTGGGACTGCTGCTGGCGCTGATGAACAAGGTGGAGAAGAGGTAGGGGAGATAAACGGCTTGCACCCCGGCAAATGTTGACGAGTACTTTTTCCATTTGCGCTTATTAAGATCGTTTGTCAGCGAAGGGTTTACTCAATCTTTTAGTTGTTTTATGACCCGTTGCTGAACTTGCTTATAAACTTCTTTTTTATCTCTTCTGCCAACTGCTATCACCAAAACACATATTTCTTGATCGTTTACTTCATAAACGAGACGGTATCCACTTGCCCTTAATTTTATTTTGTAATGATTGACAAAACCCGAAAGCTGACTTGCCGGCACATGGGGTTCCTGGAGACGTTCTTTTAGTTTCTTTTTGAGCTGTGACTGAATGGAGCCATCGAGTTTGTTCCACTCCTTAAGAGCTGTTGGCAGGAATTTGAGGTTGTATTTATAACTCATCAATATTCATTTCAATGGCAGAGATTTTTTCGTTTTGCCTTTCTCTTACAATCACACCTAACTGATAGTCTTCGAGTTTCTCCATCAGTTGTTCATATGTTTCAGCCGGAATAAGATATGCGGTGGGCCGGTTGTGGTTAAGAATAGCTATGGGCTCCCCTTCTGCCTGATCGATGAGGGCACTGGGATTCTTCTTGAGTTCGGAGATGCTTGCGGAGCAATTTGCTAATAAAGTTTTCATGATTGGCACCATAATTTAGTTTTAATATTGGTCCATATTATGGTTATACTTTAGGTCCTAATAGCTGTCTGGTCAAGTGTGATCTTTTATTATTGCTGTCGTTAACCCTACAAAAATCACTTCAAAACCCGCCTGCGCAGCGTCAGACGCCCTTGTCCTTGCCCAACCTCGGCGGAAAACGCCACCAGGCCCAGCCCACCAACAACGCAAAACCGGTGTAAACCACAGCAAAACCCCAGATCGGCGCATCAAAGTAGAGCAGATGCTGCACCCAGTGCTCGATGAAGCTCCGTTGGTACCCGACTTGACCTGCTTGCTCCCGAAGGAAGGATTCAAGCCGCGTAAGTGAGCAGTAGCGGCCCAACCAGGCCTGCAAGACAACAATGACAATAGTACCCAAGTGAGCCAGCCGCCACCACAGGCTGTTGACCCAGCGCCAGCCGTTCCGGTTGCCGACAAGAACGGCTGGAAGCCCCAACACCACGAAGATGACGATGCCAAAATGGAGAAGCAGGACGGTGTCTGCGAGTGCTTGATAGGGCAAAGGGACCTCCCCGCGACGAATAACGCCACGCCAAAATAGACGATATAGCAGTTCCCAGAACCAACGGGGAGCTCAAAACCCCATCATTCAGGCATCCATGCCAGCCCAACCGTAGTGACTGATATGTCGGTCTTGCGCGGACGGATGTGGATGGTCTCAATCCGCACCTGATCGATATTATACTCATCCTGAATGCGTTGCAGTTTCGTTTCCAGTTCCGCTTCCAGTGCATCATAGCGACTTTCCACTGCGGCCAGGGACGCAGACGCCTCATCGATGTCGCGCTTTTTAGCGGCGGTGCGGGCACCGCCACGCATGGTGGTGGTTGCCCGGCCCAGGGTGCCGGCAGATACGGCTTTACGCCCCAAAAGCGCTCCCAGCAAGGTGGCACCGAAAGAAATCGCGGTGGTCATCTTCTGCTGGCCGTATTGATCCTTCGATTTTTCTATCCGGACCTGGGCCTTACGTACCTGCTCCTGCAGGCCGTGAGGCGGGTTGCATATTTTTTGCGCATTTTTTCTATCTCATGGTCACGTTTCTCGCGTAAGGCAAGGGCAATACGGGCTTTGAAGTCGCCTTCTGTCTCCTCCAGGGTTGATGACAGTTTCACTTCTGGACAGGTTTGCAGTTAAAGGGTGATTTCCTGGTAAATATGCGCCGGCAGCATCTTCCCCCAGGTCTTGATCTGATTCGGTCGCACGCTGGCGTCGGGCACTGCGGCAAACTCTGCCCCGGCGAGGGGTTGGCGATCAAAGGCCGCCAGCTCGGTCAACGACTGATCGGCCTGGTTCCAAGCGAATTTTTCACTGTGTTCAACAACCGGATGCATGAGCTGCACAGTCTGCCAGCAATCGATCCGGGATCTGGCATTGACAAAATGCAGGCGCGCTTCAGCAAAGATAAGCGGTCGATAATGGATCGACGAGGCTCCCGGATGACGTGGGCGCAGAAAAATTTCTTCTACCCCGGGTGGCAACTTGGAGCGTGACACGAGCGGTGCCGACAGGGACGTCTCCATCTCTGCCGGCGCGGAAGTCATGCTGTCAGTCGTATTGCGATTTGCGGTATCCCTGAACACCGCCGGTTTAGTAGCGGGAAGCGGGGACGGGGTCGCAGATCCGGTCAGCAGTTTGATCTGGTTCATGGTCAGCGGCCCGCGCGAATCCTTCACCGGCTCCCTGGCTAGCGCTCTCCAGACCATCCAGCACCCGCGCTTTGTCGCGATCGGTTTGCAGGCGCCCAATCAGCCAGGTACCGGTATTGGCAAGTCCCTTGTAGTCGAGATCGACCGGGTTCTGGGTTGCCAGGACCACGCCCAAGCCATACGCCCGTGCCTGCTTGAGCAGAGTCAGCATCGGTTGCTTCGAGGGAGGATTCGCCGTCGGCGGGAAAAATCCAAAGATCACATCCATGTTTTTCGTCTGCCCGGACAGGATAAACCGCTGCAAAAACCATTCATTGTTTTTTTGTCTCCGGCAACAAAAAAAGGACGCCGAATACCCGACGACCCTTTTTTGTTTTGCCCCGCTGATAACCTTTGTCCGTTCATCTTTATCAGTTCATCTGCTGATTAAAACCCAAGGTGAATGATAATATTGGGTACCCCAATAATGACCGAACTGCCACGAGCCGGTGCGTGATGCCTTGCTACTTTTTTTGGCTGGTGACGGTATGAATGATGGTTTTTATCGTAACCATGGGCCGGCGCATGACGCGGTGGGCGGCGATAGTTTCTGGTCTGCCGGTAATCCCGCCGGTCCGATCGATCGTAACGATGGTCACGTTGCTGGGTGGTTTGGTAAATGACCACCTTTTCCCTGGTAACAACCTGCGGTCCACCACCATAACCATCACCACGTGCCGCTGTTGCCAGCGTCGGACTTACCAGAAATAAACTTGCTGCCAATAACAACATCAGAGTCCTTTTCATATTTTCCTCCTTGGGCTGAAGGTTGCGCAGCTGATCTTTGGACCGATTACTGTTCCCTTGACCTTGCCCCCCTTGCTGCGTGTTGATTCCAGTTATAGCTGACAAAAATCTTCTGCGCATTGGACATCGACTGGAATGACTCTGGATGTCGGGTTACATTTATCTGTTTTCGGTATGTTAGCAGTAAGTTTTGGAGGGAGATAAAGCAATAAATATCCTGACGGCACATCGCTACAGCCTCTTTTGCTGTCAAACAGAGGCCTTTGTTCAACACCTGTTTGCAAGAATATGTTGAGGCTCATTTTGCAAATCGTCAAAACCTATGATAGGGTTTTCAGTTGTTTGTATTGATAAACCCTATTAATTGATGTCGCATGTCAGGTCGGCCAGTCTGAACGTGAATAGCTGTTTACGGGGCAGGCCAGGACGACAGGCGCGTTGAAGCTATATGCCGCAATACCTGAGCATCAGTGGACAGCGTGGTCTGCAATCACCAAGCCATCGAGCTTAATCGTCTTTTCCCTCACTTTTGAGTCACGTCCGGGATCTTTTTCTGCCGATTAGTCATGCATCCCCCTTTTTTCGGCTATTTATTCGCTAAATGGCTTCAGGAGATATCTATGACACAAAAGAAAGATAAGAATAAACCCGATGACCTCGAAGAGGTCATCGCCCACCTTGACAAGATTGAACCGGAGGGTGAAGTCAACCCGATCGATACGGACTATAAAGTCGGACAGGATAATGTCAGTTTTAAACTGGGTCGTTACGGTTTTGATATTCACAACCCGGTGTTCGGCACTGCAGCAGGGACAATTATTCTGTTTGTCGTCCTGACCCTGCTGTTTCAGACTCAGGCCGAACCGCTGTTCGGTTCCTTGCGGGGTTGGTTGACATCCAATCTAGACTGGTTTTTCATTTCTGCCGGCAATATCTTCGTGCTGGTCTGTCTCGGTCTGGTTGTTTCCCCTTTGGGCAGGGTGCGAATTGGTGGCACCGAAGCGAAGCCGGACTTCAGCTATCTGGGCTGGTTTTCCATGCTCTTTGCCGCCGGTATGGGCATCGGTCTGATGTTTTACGGTGTGTCTGAGCCATTGTCGCATTTCAGTAGTTCTTTTGCCGGAACCACGGTTGAGGGTGGCGTCAGAACCGACTGGGCACCGTTGGCCGGAGCTGTCGGTGATGCCCTGGCCGCAGAGCGACTGGGCATGGCGGCCACCATTTATCACTGGGCTCTCCATCCCTGGGCGATCTATTCGGTGATTGCTCTGGGGCTGGCCCTCTTTTCCTTCAACAAAGGGCTCCCCCTGACGGTTCGCTCGATCTTTTATCCCCTCCTGGGCGAGCGGATCTGGGGCTGGCCGGGGCATATCATCGATATTCTGGCAATCTTTGCGACCCTGTTCGGTCTTGCTACGTCCCTTGGCATCGGAGCATCCCAGGCGGCTGCCGGTTTAAGTTATCTGTTTGACCTGCCCCCGGGAACCACCACCCAGGTCCTGCTAATTGTTGCTATCACGGCGGTGGCTCTCTTTTCCGTGGTCGCCGGGTTGGAGGCCGGCGTACAGCGCTTGTCGCAGATCAACATGACCCTCGCGGCGCTGCTATTGCTCTTTGTCATCATTGTTGGCCCGACCCTGGCGATTATCACCGGCTTTTTCAGCAATCTCGGTGCTTATTTTCAGCATCTACCGGCCCTGGCCAACCCCATCGGCCGCGCCGACAGTAATTTTGCCCAAGGATGGACTTCCTTTTACTGGGCCTGGTGGATTTCCTGGTCCCCCTTCGTCGGTATGTTTATCGCCCGCGTCTCACGTGGCCGAACGGTGCGGGAGTTTCTGATTTCGGTCCTGTTAATTCCGTCAGCCGCTTGTGTTCTGTGGATGACCGTTTTCGGCAGCACCGCCATCAGTCAGCTTGTCACGGATGGCTACACCGCGGTGGCAGAAGCAGTGCTTCCGCTACAGCTCTTTTTAATGCTTGACGCGTTACCCCTGTCACAGATCACCTCTTTTATCGCGATTGTTTTGGTCATTGTCTTCTTCGTGACCTCGTCCGACTCCGGCTCACTGGTTATCGACACCATTTCTGCCGGGGGCAAGGTCGAAGCGCCGGTACCACAGCGGGTTTTCTGGTGCACCTTTGAAGGGCTGGTGGCAATTGTCCTGATCCTTGGTGGTGGTCTGGTGGCATTGCAAGCCATGGCGGTTTCAACCGGTTTTCCTTTTACCATTATTCTGTTAATCAGTTGCTGGTCGTTAATCAAAGGGTTGGCATCTGAGCCGCGTGGCTAGTAACAAGTTACCAAGAATAGTTACCCCTCGTTTAAATACGTCAGGCACATAATGGAAGTTGAACTGCTGGAAATTTCTGATCACCTGCGGCGCTTTGAACCCTTTGAGGCGCTGCCGGTTGAGGTCGTGCAAGAGCTTGCGGCTCAGGTTGAAGTTGCCTATTACAAGGCTGGCAGTACCATCCTCAGCTTTGGCGACGAGATCCACGAAGTCTATTTTGTCCGCAGCGGCTCGGTCGAAGTGTTCCGGCGTAACGGCACCCTCTATAATCGCCTTGAAGAGGGGTCGTTGTTCGGCCAGATGAGCCTGCTGATGCACAACCGCGTGCGTTTTCCGGCCCGCGCCCTCGAAGATTCCCTGCTGTATATTATCCCCGAGGCACAATTTAACCAGCTCTGTGACGATCACGATGCCTTTGCTGACTACGTTGAGTTGGGGGATCGGGCCCGTTTACGCCAGGCGGTTTCGCGTGCCAACCAATCCAATGAGTTGATGCGGACACGAATCCAGCAGCTGATAAATCGAGAGCCGGTCAGTATAGCGGCAACCGCCAGTGTTTTTGAGGCCGGACAACGGATGACCGAAGAAGGGGTCTCGTCCCTGCTGATCTGTGCTGCCGATGATCCTGGACAAGTGGTGGGGATTATCACCGATCGCGATCTTCGCACTCGCTTTATTGCTGCCGGTCTGCCGTTGAAGACCGCGGTTGCCGGCATCATGTCGGAAAACCTGATCAGTATCGAGGCCCAGCAGTACGTTTTTGAAGCCATGCTGGCCATGCTGCGCTACCGCATTCACCACCTGCCGGTGATGCGCGATCGGCGGCCCGTCGGGGTAATATCCCTGTCCGATTTAATCCGTTACGAATCACAGAACAGCCTGCTGGTGGTGGCGCGGATCCTGCGGGCTCAGGACGTTGAGGAACTATCCGGATTAAAGCCTGAGATTGAAGCCAGTTTTGTGCGGATGGTCAATGAGGAGGCTAATTCCCAGATGGTCGGCAGCGCCATGTCGGTGTTCGGCCGCAGTGTCAAACAACGACTGCTGGAACTGGCGACAGAGAGACTTGGGGCACCGCCGATCCCTTGTTGCTTTGTCGCCCTCGGTTCGATGGCGCGTGACGAGTTGTTGCCGGGTGGGGATCAGGACAACGCTCTGATTCTTGATGATTCCTACGACCCGACCGTCCATGGTGACTATTTTAAACAGCTGGCGACGTTTATCTGTGACGGCCTGGCAGCCACCGGTTATCCCTACTGTAAAGGGGGAATCATGGCAACCACAGAGCGGTGGCGTCAACCGCGAAAAGTCTGGAGCCGCTATTTTGCCCAGTGGATTGCCAAACCGACCCCGGAAGATCTGCTGAACAGCTCCATATTCTTTGATCTGGAGGGGATCTGGGGGGAGGTTGGCTGGGTCGAACAACTCAAAGAACAGATTGCCGGTCAGGCGAAAAAAAGCCCGTATTTTCTCTTTGCCCTCGCCCGTAACGCCTTAAGCCGCACCCCACCACTGGGCTTTTTCAAAGACTTCCTGCTCGAGCGCGACGGCAAGCACAAGAACTCCCTTGACCTCAAACGCCGTGGTACGGCGCCACTGGCGGCCCTGATCCGGGTTCACGCCCTGGCGGCCGGTTCGACGGCGCAAAATTCGTTTGATCGTCTTGACGATATTCGCGATGCGAACGTGCTCCCCTTGGGTCGTACCGAAGCGCTGCGTGATGCCCTGGAGTTTATGTCGATGGTACGACTAAGGCACCAGGCGCAAAGCCTGACCCTTGGCGTGGACGCTGACAACAATATTAATCCGGAAACCCTCAGCCAATTTGACCGGCGAAATCTCAAGGATGCCTTTCAGGCCCTGTCCAATGCCCAGAAGTTCCTTAAATTTCGCTACCCGGCCAGACGCAGTGCGAAGCAGGGATAGACAATGCTCTATCTTAAATCGGCAAAAAAACCATCCGACCATCGCCCCCCTCAATGGCCCCAACTGTTTGACCAGTTGGCAATATCAGCCAAAAACCCCGGTCTTAAACAATATTACCAGGCCGGGGTGGTAGCACCTGAAACCCCCCTGAGCGACGTCTCGCTGGTGGCACTGGATATTGAAACCACCGGGCTCGATCCGGCTCGCGATGCTATCGTCAGTGTCGGTCTGATTCCTTTTGACCTGCATCGTATCTACTGCAGCAAGGCCCGCTACTGGGTCCTGAATCCGGAAAAACCGCTGACCACCAGCTCGGTCGTTATTCACGGGATCACCCACGCGGAAGCACTGGTCGGTCACGATCTGAAGCAGATATTACCCGAATTGTTGCTGGCTTTGGCGCACAGGGTGGTGGTGGTTCATTGCCGGCAGATTGAACGCCGTTTTCTTGATATTGCTCTCAAGGAGCGGATTGGTGAGGGGATTGTCTTTCCGGCCATCGATACCATGGAGATCGACAATCGCTATGTCCGGCGGCGCTTTTTTCAGCGCATCGTCCAGTTTTTCGGACGCACCCCCGAATCAATCCGGCTGGCCGCTTGTCGCAGCCGTTATCATCTGCCGCATTATACTCCCCATCATGCCCTGATCGATGCTCTGGCCACCGCCGAACTCTTTCAGGCCCAGGTCGCCTGGCACTTTACTCCACAAACCTGGGTAGATAAGGTTTGGCATTAAAAACTGTGGTATTGAATGTTCATCCCGCCACCGGTACTTAAACAACACCAGCAAGGTATTATTATTCAAACCAATCCACCCATAATTCGCTTAAACATCTGCTGGAGGTGGACGTTTAAGGAAAGGTGATGTGAGGTGAGAGGAAGAGCTGAAGTGAAGAGCGCTCAAGCCAATTGAAATAGCCACATCAAGCCAACAGCGACAGCGACCGCCGGCAGGAGATTGCCGACCGGCAGACGTTTTACGCCGATCAGATCCAGGGCAATGGCAGTAATCAGGAGGCCACCGACAGCATTCATTTCAACGATAACAGCCGGGGTCAGGAGGGTACGACTCATCTCTGCTGCCAGAGTAATGGCACCCTGGTAAAGGAGCAGGGGGATGATGGAAAAAATGACACCGATTCCCAGGGTCGATGCCAGGGCGATGGATGCAACGCCATCTAGAAAGGCCTTGGCGTAAAGAATCGTCGGTTCTTCCCCCATGCCGTCCTGCAACGCTCCCATGATCGCCATGGCGCCGACACAGTACAGCAGACTGGCAGTAACAAACCCCTCGGCGACCTTGCCCATCCCGGAAAAACGCTGCTGCAGTCGCAGGCCAAAGGACTCCAGGCGCTTTTCGATGGCCAGTAATTCGCCCAGCAGACCGCCGGCAATCAGGCTGCCGATCACGATCATGATCTGCTGACTTTGCAGCGCCAGTTGCAGCCCGATTAACAGGACGGCCAGACCCAGACCTGCCATCAGGGTGTTTCTGATGGTAGCAGATAAATATCGCCCCGCCCATCGACCGATCAGGGATCCGACGACGATAGCGATCATGTTTACCAGGGTTCCCTGCAGCAACATATGGAAGTCCGACCTGATCTGGTTTAAATAAGCCGGGTACGCAATAGGTTCGGCTCGATGGCTGATTGACGCCGAACACCATAGCTCAAAACATTCGAAAGGGGAATGTGGAATATGTACCTTGCCGGAGGGTATCTGTTCAGCATCGGGTCTTAGAATCCCTCGTCAAAGGACGCTTTTCGTCATCCCTGACCCTGTGCGAAGGACAGCAGCTGAATAGTTGCTCAGGAGGTAGATACCAGCAGTTGGATAGTCTGGTTGTTTTGCGCCAGCCGGATTCAAGGACCGGCGTTGTCAGTAACCGGCGGGAACAGTTCCAGCAATTTAACCCGCCGGTAGTCGAAAATATCCTTTAACATCTGCCGTACCTTCAGCGAATGGACCAGCTCCCCCATCGGACCAAAGGGGAGTGCGTAGCTTACATGGTCAATCATTCTAGTTTTATTTGTTCCCAGGCTTTCAATTTGATGATAGTGATACCAGAGTCTATAGGGACCAAGACGCTGCTCATCAACAAAGGAAACCCCCTCGCGGATATGTTTGATTTCCGTAAGCCAACGGTGGGTACCGAACCAGGGAATGCGGATCCGGTACAGAATAGTCAGTCCATTATACATCCGTTCCGGCAATTCACTGACAATCTGAAAATCCAGTTCCGGCGGGGTCAGCTGGTTGAGGTTCTCAGGTGTCGCGATGAAATCCCAAAGGCTTTCACAGGGAGCATCAAGCAGTAATTCACGGTGAAGTTCATGCATCTTAACAACCCCTTCAGGTCAGTTGCTGATCTGTTCGGCCAGAGCCATAGCACTGGCCCAGGCATCCTCCACGGTGCGACCGATGCACCAGTCACCACATATACCTAATTGCAAACCCTGGCTCCATAAAAACCCCTTACCTAAAGGGGTTTTGGTAAAGGCATAGCGCCAGCGGTGGGCAAATAACAGCTGCGGTGGCGTTGCTGGACAAAGACCCTGCAGCAATAACTCACACAGCTTGGCACCGACCATCTCCGGCGTTTCTTCGAGATGACCCTGGGACCAGTCGGCGGTTGCCTGCAACAAGTAGACATTCTTGTTGTTGCGCCCGGGCTTGGCACTATTTGCGACAATCCGCCGCAATCCCGCAACAGGATCAATCATGACTTCGGCAGTCTCGTTCAAGGGTTCAGACAACTGCACTGCCGCAACCCAGCAGGGCTCCATCTGCGCCTTTTTTACCTGTTCGGCGATCTCGTGAAAGTCCCGCACCAGGACATAGGTCTGGGGAGCAGGTGCAGTGATGACCACCAGATCCCAACGCCCCAACAAGGATTCACCATCATTGAAAAGCAACCAACTGTTACCTTCACGCTCCAGTCCGGCAATCCGGGTAGAAGGTTGAAAGTTAATTGCTCCAAGCAGGGAACGGGTGATGCTGCTGTTACGCGGAATTCCAATATAATCTGCCAATTCGTCCTGGTTCGGGGTCCCACTTATCTGTGCCTGCCAGGATCGCCAGACCTCGGGCGCCAGATGTCGTTGCAGGTAACCGGCAAATTCGTCTGACCGGGCGGCAAAATAGGGGGCACCATGATCGATCCAGCCCCCCTGCCAGGAGCGGCTCGACATACGCCCACCGGTACCCTTGCTCTTATCAAAGAGGGTCACTGCATTCCCCTGCGCCACTAGCTGCCGGGCCATGGTTACTCCTGCCATCCCGGCACCGATCACTGCTGCTCTCATTATTGACTCCTGTTATGAACGGACGATTCGATCGTCTGCAGACACTCGGCCCTTACTGCCTCGAGTACGGCAATGGTCGCTTCCAGCCGGGGATCGCCAATCTCACCGCGCCCGGTCCAGTCGTTGCCCTGACGCACGTATAAACTGCGCAACTCGCGCTCCAGCTGTTCAAGCAATGCCTCGGGGTCATCAATAAGTTGCTCGCTAAAAAAATGGGGTAAATTTTCCAGAATGATCTCTTTGTGGGCATCTACATAGGTCACCTTCATCTTCTTTTTTCCTCGTCAATTTTTATTACGCAGCAGCCAGGCGGCCAGCGCCAGACTGATAACCGACAAGACCGTACCGGGTTGATTGAGCCATTGTTGAAAGTAAAACGCCAGTGCCAGAAAAAAAATCATCAAACCAAGGCGGCGTAGTTGCTTACTTACCTTTTCCACCAGATAATCCCGGTCGGGTCGCGCCATGCGCACCGTCAGGTCACCCTGTTGGGCCTGTTCGATGACCGTGCGCGCCTGGGTCAAGGTCAGGGGCAACTGCACCAGCTCGCGCTTTAGTCGCTCCGCGACACCACGATCTTCACCTAATGCGCGCGGCAAATTTTCTTTCAGGATCGGCAAAATATCCTTTATCCCGTTGAAGTTATTGACATACTGAGTGCCCAGCCCCTCAATCAGAGAGCTCACCCGCATCACATAGATGACATCCTGGGGTAACTTGAAGGGCTGATCATGCAACAATTCCAACACCCCAAAAGCCAGCCCCTGCATGCTCGCGGCATCAAGATGGTCGCTGTCAAAAATAGCGAACAGATTTTCAGCAATCCGGCTTAAATCACTAACGTCAGCCTCTTCGGTTAACATCCCCATACGCCGGGTCGCGCCAACCAGCAGCTGATAGTCACGTTCGTAGGCCGCCTTGACCGCATAGATCATCGCCTGACGCATATCCTGCGGGATCCGGCTGACCATACCGAAATCGAGAAGAATCAGCTGTCCTTCTGCGGTGACCAGCAGATTGCCGGGGTGCGGATCAGCATGAAAAAACCCCTTGACCAACATCTGTTCCGTGTAAAACAGCACCAGGGTTTTCATCAGAGCGGAGAAATCCACCCCCCAAGCCTCGATCTGGCGAATGTTATCGATGCGTGCCCCTTCTTCAAAACTCATGACCAGGGCATCATCGCTGGACAGCGCTTTTACCGGAACCGGAAAGCGCACCCCGGCATCACTGTAGGTCTGGCTGAACAGCTCCAGATTGGCCAGTTCCTGAGTCATGCTGACTTCCTGTCGGATCACTCGGGTAAAAGCCGCCAGGACGGATTCGATGGAATGACGGGTCTGGTCGGTAAACAGCGGACGAAACAGGCGTAAAAACAGATTTAACAGAACAATATCCACCTGGACCTGGACCCGGATGTTCCAGCGCAACAGCTTGACTGCCACCTCCTGACCGTTAGCTCGCAGGCGCGCCCGATGGACCTGGCCGATAGAAGCACTGGCCAGGGGCTGCTGATCAAAATAGTCAAACACGTCCGGATCATCGAAGGCGCGCCGGAAGACCCTGGTTCGGTCTGTTGTTGTCATCGCCGGCATGCGGTCATGCAACTGCCGCAGAGCGACGAGATAGTCCTCATCAAAAAAATCCGCCCGGGTTGCCAGTACCTGGGCCAGCTTGACAAAACTGGCGCCCAGCATGCGGACGGTATCAACCAGCTGATCAGGGGATAGCGGTCGCCACCACCACCAGCGTGAACGGCGCCGGAACAGCAGAAAAACCGTCATCAGAAAACTGAAGACGGCATAACTGCGCCCCGGTCGGCAAAGATGTAGAATGAGACCGAGCCTGTTCACTTAGTTTTAAGATCCTTTTTTAGCTCCTCCAGATCTACCCTGGTCACCAGGCCGAGTTCATTGATCACCTCTTTGATCTGCTCACGCAAAAGGTCTTTAACCTGATCTTTTTCCTGCGCTCCACGTTGGCTGAGTTCATCGAGAAATGCCCGCGCATTGGCTTCGGCTTCACTTTGCCACTTTTTGACTTCCTCACTGTTGTTCTCCAGTTTTTCTTTCACCGACAGGGCGCCCCCTAAGGCAATATAAAAAAGCTGTTCCAGTTTGTTGTCCATAAATAGCTCCTTTGGCTTGATACCGGGTTCCAAAAATTTCTTTTTTAGTATATTATTCCAATAACTATCTTATTGTCTAGGACAAAATATGATTACCATCCAACAACTGAGTCAGGAACTCGGCATTGGTGTCGACACCTTGCGGGTGTGGGAACGACGCTTCGGCTTTCCCACCCCCGAACGCAACACCCGCGGACACCGCCTTTATCCGCCGGCACAGATTGATGACTTGCGGATCATCAAAAAGCTCCAGAATCTGGGTCATCGTCCGAAACAGCTTTTTGCCTTGACGGCGGCGGAGCGCAGAGCACTACTAAATCAGCAGCACGTTGACGACCGTCATCATGACCTGCAGCAGCTGGTTACAACCGTTGCGGCGGCCCAGCTCGACAAGGAACTACGAACTCAGTTGCAGCAGCGGGGAATCGAGGCTTTTATCCTGGAATTTGCGGTCCCCTTACTGGAAGTGATGGATCGTGGCTGGCTGACCGGCAAACTAAGTATTGCCCGCGAACATCTGCTCTCGGATTGTCTGGCAACCATCTTGAAGGAACAGCTTGTTCCCCGCGCATATGGTCCGAGGATCGTCTTTACGACCTTGAGCGGTGAGCGCCACAAGCTGGGGCTGCTGTTATCAGCCGTGTTGTTTCACCAGCAGGGATGCGATTGTCATCTGGTGATGGAGGAATTACCGGTGGCGGAAGTACTCTCTATAGTGGATTTTTTTGCTGCGGACGCGGTTGCCCTGTCCTTCAGTATTCAGATCGCTCCACGCCAAGCAAAGCGCGATCTGGCGTGGCTGCGTAAGGGGTTGCCGAGCCATATCAAAATGATCGCCGGCGGGTTTGCCTTGCGTAACGGGATGCACCTGCCGGGGATTAGTGTGTGCACCGACCTGGGCCAGATCAGTAGCCTGTGTGCCCGCGAATTTCCGGATCTCAACCTCCAAAAACCAACAGGTTGAGCTGTTTGCCCTGGGTTAACAGCGCCGCTACAGCGGCCTAATACTGGTAGGCGCGGCGCATGCGCAACTCCAGGCGCCCGGCCAGGGTTGAACAGCTGTAGGTTAACAGAAAATAGAGGGCCGTCACGGTCAGCCACACCTCAAAGGTCAGATAGGTGGCCGCCATCAGTTCCAGCCCCTGGAAGGTCAACTCCTGCACCGAAATAACCGCGACGATGGCCGAGTCTTTGATGGTCGAAATCGCCTGCCCGGTCAATGGTGGAATCATCCGTTGCAGGGCCTGGGGTAGAATCACCTGGCGCAGAATCTGCCAGTGGCGCATCCCCAGAGCACGCGCAGCCTCCCACTGACCCTCTTCGATACTGTTAATCCCGGCGCGGACAATCTCTGCTACATAAGCACCCTCGAACAGGGCCAGGGTAAAAGCCGCCGCGACAAAGGTTTCAATCTGTTCAATGGGAGCAATCAGCACCGGTACCAGGGTCTGCACCCAATCGGGAGCGGCATACAGGCGCGCGCCAATGTTAAGTTGCGGCAGAATCTGGTCACTGATGAAAAAAAAGAAAATAAATATCAGTACCAACGGTGGCAGATTGCGCAACAGGGTAACATAGGTGCCCCCCAACAAACGGTTGAACAGGTGTGGGCTGATGCGCAACAGGCCGGCAATAACCCCGAAGGGCAGCGCCAGCAGCAGGCTCCAGAAACTCAAGCGAATGGTTGTCAGCAGCCCGAGCAGGAGCATGTTGGCTACCCACCCGCCATCACTATCGCGGCGCACCAGATACTGCGGGATAACCTGCCAGTTCCAGCGATACTCAAGACCTATGCTGACCCGGTAGCCCAGATAGGCAATCAGGGTCAGCAGGGCCAGAAGCAACAGGGTATCAAGCCACCCCCAGCGCAGGGAACGTCGCAAAAACTCCTCCTATAACGCAGACCACTTATTATTCAAGCCAGGTTAACCAGCAAGCTACTCGATCTGACCACGCCAGTCGTCGGTAGTAAACCAGTAGTTATAGCGCTGCTCCAGCCAGCCGTCGGCAAAACGCAGGCGGATCCAGTTATTCAGAAAATTCAGAAAATCAGGATCTCCCTTGCGGATCGCAAAACCAATGGGTTCACGGGTAAAGGTTTTTCCTGCCAGCGGCAGATAAAGGCGCTCCTGGTAACGCAGAGCCTGAAACTCAGGAAACGGCTGCGAAGCAACCAGGGCAGCGGCACGGTTGTTAAGAAGCTCCTGCAACGCCTGCCCTTCATCATCAAACAACCGCAGCTTCGCCTCGGGCAGATAGCGCTCGGCTGCTGCTGCGGCGGTGGTGCCGATGCGGGCGACGATCTCGACGTCCGGCGTATTAAACTCTGCAAGGGTGCTGCGCTCACCGGCTAACCGCCGGTTAGCGAGGATCGACATGCCGGAATATTCGTAGGGGTCACTGAAATTGACCTTGAGGTTACGCGCCGGGGTGATCCCCATGCCGCCGATGATAATATCAAACTTGCCGGTCAACAGGGCCGGAATGATCCCCGACCAGCGGGTCGGCACCAGTTCAAGCTCAACATCCATGTCCTGTGCCAGTTGTCTTGCCACCTCGATTTCGAAACCGGTAAAACCGCCGGTCTTATCCTTCATCGCCCAGGGGACAAAGGTCGAAAAACCAACCCGCAGGCGGTTATTTTTAATCACTTGCTCGAGGGTGCTTTCTTGAATCAATTGCTGCCGGGACGAACTGGCCCATAATGGAGCAGCAGACAAAAGAACCAATGATAATAGCAGGATCAATTGGGTTTTCATTTTTTTCTCCTTAAACAGCAAGTGGTCAGCGAGCAGGAAAAAGCTGATGTTCCAGATATCTTACCAGAAGAGTCAGTATCAGGGTAACGCTAAGATAGATAGCGGCGACAACAAACCAGATTTCAAAGGTCAAAAAGGTGTCGGCGATGATCTGCTGGCCGCGCATGGTCAGGTCGTAAATCGCAATGGTTGATACCAGAGCGGAATCTTTGACCAGGGAGATACCCTGACTGGTCAGGGGGGGGATCATCTGACGCAGGGCCTGGGGGAGGACAACGTAGCGATAACACTGGGCTCTGTTCATCCCCAGAGAGGAGGAAGCCTCCCACTGGCCGGAAGGGATAGCAAGGATCCCGGCACGGATGATTTCCGACGCATAGGCCCCCTCAAACAGGCTCAGGGCGAGGACGGCAGCAGCAAAACGCCCCATGTCAAAGATAGGGGCAAAGACAAAATAAATGACAAAGATCTGGATCAGCAGCGGGGTGTTACGAATCAATTCCAGATAGACCCTGGCAAGGCCGGTTGCCATCGGACTGTTGGAAAGGCGCATCAGTGCCACCAGCAGGCCGAGGACCAGGGATAATCCGAGACTGATCGCGACAATTTCGAGGGTAATCCACAATCCCTGGAACAAGAGTCCAAAACGCCAGCCGTCGGCGGTAGTTTCAATCAGATAACGGCTTACCCGCTGCCATTGCCAGTTGTAGCCGAGCTTCTCGGCGCCGCTCAGCAATAGGTAACCGCTCCCCATGACAAGCATCATAAAGGCACTGAGCTGCAGCAGATCCGTGATCTTTTTATTTAATCTAACAGATGAAGAAGCGATGGCTAACCTCCTTCATATTAGTTTATTTTTGGGATTTTTTTTGTATGTAGCGCTGATGATATTCCTCCGCTCGCCAGAAGGTCGACGCCGGGACAACCTCGGTGACGACGGGATCATCATAGCGTCCGGAGGCAT
Organism: Pelovirga terrestris; assembly: GCF_014773365.1. Taxonomy (GTDB): domain Bacteria; phylum Desulfobacterota; class Desulfuromonadia; order Desulfuromonadales; family Geopsychrobacteraceae; genus Pelovirga; species Pelovirga terrestris. The sequence continues at coordinate 58,135 of NZ_JACWUN010000004.1, read as the reverse complement.
CAATCACCGCTACCATTTTTGTTGCGCGCCGGCGTTGTTCTTCATTGTAATAGAAAATGGTTGAACGGTACTGGCTGCCGATATCCCACCCCTGGCGATTGAGGCTGGTCGGGTTGTGAAGGGTAAAAAAACGCTCGAGCAATTGCTGATAGCTGATGCGGGCCGGATCATACTCCAGATCCACCACCTCGGCGTGACCGGTTTCGCCACTGCAGACCAACTGATAGGTGGGATGTTCGACCTCACCTCCCATGTAACCGACGCTGGTCTGAATGACCCCATCCAGAACGCGGAACTTTTCTTCAACTCCCCAAAAACATCCTGCAGCAAAGGTAGCTCTGTTCATGATTTTATCCTTTTCAAAAATAACTAGGCTTTGACTGATTCACTATAAGATCAACAGAGCGAGCAAATTAATGCAACCGATCAAAAATCCCAGAAAAGCCCCGAACAGGTTAATGTACTTGAACTGTTCCTTCATCACCCCCATGAGCAGATCCTCGACCTGGAGCAGGTCAAGGCGATTGACCTTGTCTTCGACCATGCGCCGGACATTGAGGGTTTCGACCAGCCGCGGGGCCTCCTGTTTAAGCAGATCCTCGACCAGACGGCATACCGAGATGTCGATTTCACGACGCAGATCCTGGGGAAAGCGCTCAGCAATTACGCCGAGGGGTTTCTGGTAAATCCACACCTGGGTCTGCTCACTGATCAGTCGCTTCAGCACCCGCTGTATCTGCTCTGAACGCAGGGTTTCGAGGAGACTCTCAGCAATCCGGTCAACCCCGCGCTTGACCCCGTCATCCGGCAATATCGACGACAACAGCTGGTTAAAAGGTCGATCTTTGATGCGATCCACGGCACATTCCGTCAACACCAGGGCGGTATCAATGGTGGAGTGCGACTGCAGGCGGTTTACCACCTGTTCCCGGATGAACGCCTGAGTTCCTGCTATTTTCCGGGGCGCAAGGTTTTCGGTAAAGCTGGCTACGGGACGGTCGAGCAGCTGGTCGATGCGCTGACGCAGCAGGGTCGCCATCTGTTCGCGGGTACGTGGTTGATGCAACCAGACAGCGATTTCATCACCGGCACGATCGAGAAATTCAGGGATTCTGGCATAGATTTTTTTCAGGTCGATGAAACCGCTGAGCAGCCCGGCCAGTCCGCCCAGGGAATCGAGAAAGCCGTCAATGGCCTTTTTCCCCTTTTTAACCAGCTGGGCGCGAAAGACCGGGTCCTGGAGCATCTCGCCGAATTTTTCAATCAGCGGTGGCAGCTCTTTTTCCAGTTGCACCAGCAGAACCTCGACCAGCTCCGCCGGCAGATGATCCCGCAGTGGGCGCTTGCTGGCCAGCAACTGCTCGACCTTGCGATCAACCGCACCACCGACCAGGTCTGAGGTTGCAGGCGATTGAAACAGGCGGGTATAGCGCTCAGCGAGATGGGTCTGCCAGGCGCGGTTGCGCTCCGGGGTCAGCAGGCTGCCAAGGTCACGCTCAAGCCACTGGTCCCCCTGCTCATGCAAAAACCTGTGTACCTGTTCAGCAAACTGGTCACTGGCGAAATACGTTAATAATAAGCTGGTGAACTTGTTTCGGGACAGCTGGACAATTTCATCAAAGCGTGGTCGAAAGTGCTCAGGCACCAGGCTTGCCAGAGAACCGCTGGGGCGATCCAGCAGGAGACTGAGCTTCTGCGTAACCGTCATGCGCAGTTCCAGCTGAATCGATTCCTTGCCCAACGCCCGCCCGACATCATCTGCCGTCAACAGATGATCACCGACCATCTCGCCCATGCGACGTGCCAGTTCTCCCCGCTTGGCCGGAATAATACCCGGGGTCAGGGGAACCCGCACCCCGAGTAGCCGCCATGCTCGTAACGGACGAAAAAGCATCCGGATGGCGATGTAATTGGTCACATAGCCGATCAGCGCCCCGAGCAGTGGCGGTATCAGATAAGGCAGGTACGAGGTCAGTTCCATGGTTAAGATGATACCGCTGGTTATTGATCCATCACGATCAGGGAATGGTCGCCGATATTCATGCGCCGTGGCGCCCCGATCAGGGTAACCGAGTCGCCTAACAGCGACTGATTAAGGCTCATGTGGCTGACCTTGCAATCGGCATTGATAATCGAATCGCTGATCGTACTGAAGTCGACCTCGCTACCGGCAGCCACAGAGACGTGGGGTCCGATAATCGAATGACGGATACGCGCGCCCCGCTCCACATGAACCGGTTCAATCAGCACGCAATCATCCACCTCACCATGAATATGGTGACGTCCTTCAAGCAGATAACGATTGGTTTCGAGCAGGGTCTCAGGCTTGCCGCAGTCGAGCCAGGCATCGATCTGCGGAGCCTTGAATTTTTTTCCTTCAGCCATCATGCGCATGAAGACAGCCGGCAGATAATATTCCCCCTTGACCGTATCACCGGCGGCGATGGTAGCCTCGATAGCGGCAATAAAACCGGCACCATCCTTAAGATAATAGAGACCGACCTGGGCTAAACGTGAAACCGGGGTGTCCGGCTTTTCTACCATGTCAACGATGTAGTCGCCATCCATGACGTTGACCCCGAAGCGTTGATAATCTTCGACTTCGCGGGAATAGATGAGGCCATCAGCATCACTGCAGAGGTGATCGATCCGGTTCAGGTCGGTAACAAAGATGGTATCGTTGAAGACCACCAGCAGATCATCGCCCGACTGGATGGAAGGCGCTGCCAGGGCAACGGCATGAGCCGGCCCGAGGCGCTGGTGTTGGACCTGATAGCTGCAGCACAGCTCCGGGAAGTGCTCGGCCATGAAGGCTTCAACCTGGGCGCCATTCTCATCGGTGATGAAGATATACTCATCGATAGCCAGAACCTTGAGGCGTTCAATGATGTGTTCGAGAACGGTTTTGCCGGCGACCTTGACCAGGGATTTGGCCTTGGTATGGGTGTGGGGACGCAGGCGTGTGCCTTTACCGGCAACGGGGAGGATAGCTTTCATGGGTTTTTCTCCTTATGGATCGCTAATGGTATTTGTTCCTTGAGTGCGTTAACTGTCGTTTGATGCCTCCGCCTTGTCACAGATCTCACCAATCAGATCGTAATCGGAAGAGTCGGTGATGCGCAACCTTACATAGTCGCCGACATTTGCCTGCCCGGCGGTAATTAGACAATGGCCATCAATATCCGGGGCCTGGCGGCGACTGCGCCCCTTTAACAGCAGATCGGTTTCATCGCTGTAGCCTTCAATCAGCACCTCTTCAATCTGACCGATCAGGGCGCGATTTTTCTGGAAGGAGACCCGCGCCTGGGCCTTCATCAAGCGTTTAAAGCGTGAGGTTTTGGTGGCTGCCGCCACCTGTTCAGGTAGTTGCGCCGCCGGGGTTCCCTCTTCACGCGAATAGCGGAAGACGCCAACCCGCTCAAAGTGCCCTTCGCCGACAAACTGCAGCAGTTTGTCGAATTGCTCCCGGGTCTCACCGGGGAAACCGACAATAAAGGTGGTTCGCAAGGTCAAATCGGGGACCCGTTGACGCATCCGTTTCAGCAGAAGGCGCGTACCTGCTTCGTCGAGGCGACGGTTCATCCCGCTTAAAATCCTGTCATCAATATGCTGCAGGGGCAGATCCAGGTAATTACAGATTTTCTCCTCCCTCGCAATCAGCTCGAGCAGTTCGTCGCTGATCCCTTCCGGATAGGCATAGAGCAGGCGCAGCCAGACCAGACCCTCGATCTTGACCAACTCACGCAACAGGCCCGGCAAGCTTGCCCCGTCGTTGCGGTCGCGGCCATAGGCGGTGATATCCTGGGCGATCAGGTTCACTTCGCTGACCCCGTTGGCCACCATGGAGTGGACCTCGGCGACCACCGAGTCAATGCTGCGCGAACGCAAATCACCGCGCAGCTGCGGAATCACACAATAGGAGCAGCGGTTGGAACAGCCTTCGGCGATCTTCACATAGGTACTGTACGCCGGCGAGGAGTTGACCCGAGGGGTGGTGTGGTCATAGAGGAAATCGGGGACGCCGATTGCCCGACTGGGGGTGGAGAGCTGCAGTTGTTTGTCGATCAATTCAACAATCCGTGCCCCTTCCGAGGTGCCGATGAACAGATCGACCTCCGGTAACTGCTCCTGCAGCTGCTCCTGATAACGCTGCGGCAGACAGCCGGCAACAATCAGCAATTGGCAGCGCCCGCTATGTTTGTATTCAGCCACCTCAAGGATGGTATCGACCGATTCCTCTTTGGCATCGTTGATAAAGGCACAGGTATTGACGATGATAATATCGGCCTGCTCTTCTTCCACCACGATGTTGAAGCGGTCGTCCGGCAAATGGCCAAGCATGACCTCGGCGTCGACAAGATTTTTCGGGCAACCGAGGCTGACCAGACTGACATTGAGTGGGTTTACGGGCATACGGATTTCCAAGTGTAGAGGTTAACAGCAGAGGCAACAAAGACTACCGGAAAGATAAAAAAATCGTATCTGTACAGCTCCGGATCGGGAATTCTATGTCAAGGGACGCTGTTCGTCATCCCTGACCCTGCGCAATGACAGAGCTGAATCAGAGCTGAATAAATTACCAAAAATCAGGAGCGCATATTCTCAAATTGCAGTTCAATCCCTAAGTCCTGCCCTTTGAGAAACTGCATCACTTCCTGCAGATCATCAATTTTTTTGCCGGTAACCCGCACCTGATCTTCCATGATCTGAGCCTGAACTTTCAGCTTGGTGTCTTTGATCAGTTTGACAACTTCTTTCCCTTTTTCCTTGCTGATCCCCTGGATGATAGCGACCCGCACCCGCACGGCACCAGCTGATGCCAGTTCAATCTTGCCATAGTCAAAACATTTGGGAGACAGGCCGCGGCGCACCAGTTTGCCGATCAGAATATCCTTGATCGCTTCGAGCTTGTATTCGTCCGCAGCAAGGATTTTCAGAGAATCCTTTTCCAGTTCCAGTTCATTGACGGTTCCTTTAAAGTCATAGCGCTGGGTGATCTCCTTGATCGCCTGGTTGACCGCATTGTCAACCTCCTGCAGATCAACCTTGGAGACGATATCGAAACTTGGCATCTCTTTCCTCCCTGAACTAAAATCTGTTGATGATTATCCAAGCTGTGGCTTTATAGCACAAAACCGCTCGCCGGCAACAGCGCAGGAGCGGTGAAAAAAGGCAGGTTGATGTTCGCAAATAATGGCGGTCGCTACAGGTCCAGACGGAAGAAATCACGTGCCTTGAACTGCGGCTCGCTGCTCATGCGGGTTGGCGCACTGCCGGGGGAAAAGGCTTCGTAGTAGGCGTCCTTGCTGTCTTCGGCGACGAGCAGGCCGTTCTGCCGATCGATGGGAAAAAACTCAATAGTATCGGGAACCGGAAAATGTTCCGGTGGATATAGTTTGATCGCTTCCTGCATGAACGCAATCCAGGCCGGCAGGGCGGCACGGCCACCGGTTTCCCTCCGGCCGAGGGGCTGTTCCTGATCATAGCCGAGCCAGGAAACTGCCGCCAGTTGCGGAATATAGCCGACGTACCAGGCATCTTTCAGGTCATTGGTAGTGCCGGTTTTCCCCGCCGACGGACGATTCAACACCCGGGCCTGACGCCCGGTGCCTTGCTGAACCACGCTCTCCATAATGTTAGTGGTCAGGTAAGCCGTTTCCGGCGAGATGACCCGGCGCGGGGCTTGGCGGATCAGACGTTGGTCGGCGGCCATGCCAGTGGCAAAGTCGGTCGGATCAATCGATTCGAGGATGCGCCCGTTACGGTCGCGGATCCGGGTGATATAGGTGGGCGGCGAGAGGATGCCGCCACTGGCAAAAACCGTATAGGCGGTAAGCAGTTCCATCGGCGTGATGGCAGTGGAGCCCAGAGCCATGGACAGATCGCGCTGAAGCGGGGTCTCGATTCCAAGCTTCTGGGCGTAGCTGGCGGCATAGCCGACCCCGATATCCTCAAGAATCTTGACGGTAACAACGTTGCGTGAGTGGGTCAGGGCTTCACGGAAGCGGGTCGGACCGTAAAACTTTTCTTCGTAATTTTTCGGTTTCCACTCTTCGACGTCGCCGTTTTCAACGTGCCTGTTTTCATAGATCAGCGGGGTATCAAGAATGATACTGGCAGGGGTGTAGCCCCGATCAAGGGCGGCTGCATAAATAATCGGTTTGAATGCTGAGCCGGGTAACCGCTGAGCCTGGATAGCGCGATTGAACTGGCTTTTGCGGAAATCATAGCCGCCGACCATGGCGCGAATCTGGCCGGTGCGCGGATCAATCGCAGCCAGGGCGGCCTGAGCCAGCGGTTCCTGCTCCAGGGCCAGTTCCAGTGGATCACCGACAGCATTGAGAACCCGCACATCAATAACGGCACCCAAAGGCAGACGGGTAGCATTGTTACCATCGGCATTGCCGGTGGGCTCGGTCCCGGCAGCAACCACTTCAATGGTTCCGGCCCAGGCGCTTGCACTGATGGCGATGGTAGCATTGCGATCGCCGATGCGGCAGAGAATCTGATCACCCCTGCGACCGACGACGACGGCCTGGGTCTCTGAACCAACGTCTAACCCGCCGGCAACAAATTCCTGACGTTGAGCGGCCAAAAATTCCGTCTGTTCAGCTTCATTAAGGATTATCTCAACCGGGCGGAATCCGCGGCGCTTATCGTGAGCCCGCAGGTTCTGTTTGACCGCATCCTGTGCCGCCTGCTGTAGCTTAAGATTAATACTGGTTTCCACCTGCAGCCCGCCGGTATAGAGCAAATCTTCACCAAAGCGTTGTTCAAGGTAACGGCGGACCTGCTCGTTGAAATAGGCGGTGACGTCCAGCAGGGTGTTAAGACGCGGGGTAATCACCACCTCTTCGGCTTCAGCGGCGGCCCTCTCGGCCGGGGTGATAAATCCTTCTTCCAGCATTCGCCCGAGGACATACTTCTGGCGATCCATGGCCCGTTGATAATGACGATAGGGGGAATAGCGGCTGGGGGCCTGGGGGAGTCCGGCAAGAATGGCCGATTCGGCCAGTGTCAACTCTTCAACCGTTTTGTCGAAATAGCTGCGGGCAGCGGCTTCGACCCCGTAAGAGCGATGGCCGAGGTAGATCTGATTCAGATAGATATAGAGGATATCTTCCTTGGTCAGGGTCTGTTCCATGCGCCAGGCGAGAATCGCTTCCTTGAATTTACGGGTGAAGGTGCGCTCCGGGGTCAACAGCATGGTTTTGGCTACCTGCTGGGTAATGGTGCTGCCCCCCTGGGATATTCCTCCCGCCTTAAGATTATTGATGGCGGCACGCATGATCGAGATAAGATCGATTCCCTGGTGCTTGAAGAAGCCGGCATCTTCAGAAGCCACAAAGGCCTGGACCAGGGTTTTCGGCATTTTTTCGTAGGGCACCAAAAAACGCCGCTCATGGGAATATTCGGCAATCACCGTGCCGTCGTCGGCATAAATGGTGGTAATCAGCGGCGGCCGATAATCAGCCAGGGACTCGACCTGGGGCAGGGTGGCGGAAATATAAAAATAGGCACCCAGCAGCACCGCAACAGCCAGCACGGGAGTAGCGAGAACAGCGAAAAAAAGGTATGTTAGCAGACGCTTCATATGATTTTTATAGACTTGCAGGCAAAAAATTGTTTCTGTTGAGCCGCACAGAGTGTGGATCCAAAAAAGATCAATGGGGATATATAACATGGGTGCCGGGGGGGAGCAACTGGATCTGTCAGGTTGGCATCAGCCTAATAAAAGAGGCCCAAGGTTTAAAACCAACCCGTTTTTTGCAATAAGACCTTAACATGGCGCACAGCGCCGGAGGAAATGCATGTACCGACATACCAAAATTGTTGCCACGGTAGGGCCGTCCTGTGGTGAGCGTGAGCAACTCGAAAATCTGCTCAAAGCCGGAGTGGATGTGTTCCGGTTGAACTTTTCCCACGGTGAGCTGGAACAAAAGAAAATCTGGATCCAGCAGATTCGTGAACTCTCGATATTGCACGGTAAAGCCGTATCAATTCTAGGTGACCTCCAGGGGCCGAAAATTCGTACCGGCGTAATGCGTGGTGGCGTCCAGACCCTGACCCGTGGCCAGCAGGTGATCGTCACCACGGCTGAGGTCGAAGGTGGTGACGGCATCATCCCTACCAATTACCAGGATTTGCCGGGGGACGTCGAGGCCGGGGATCGGATTCTGCTGGATGACGGACAACTGGAACTCGAGGTAATACGCAGCAGCGGCATCGAGGTTCATTGTCTGGTCAAGCAGGGGGGGCAGCTCAAGGACCGCAAAGGGATCAACCTGCCCGGCGTCAAGGTCTCGACCCCGGCGCTGACGGCCAAGGATTACGTCGATCTTGAGTTTGCCATCGCCCAGGAACTTGACTGGGTGGGCCTCTCCTTTGTCCGCACGGCGGCAGAGATCTGTCAGCTCAAACAGATTATTTTTGATCATCATTCCCCGATCCGGGTGATTGCCAAAATTGAAAAGCCGGAAGCGGTCGCCAACTTCAGCGACATTCTCGCGGCCACTGACGGAGTCATGGTGGCGCGGGGGGATCTCGGGGTTGAACTGCCATCAGAGCAGGTGCCGTTGATCCAGAAGGGGATTATCCGCCAGTGTAATGAAGCCGGCAAGCCGGTGATTACCGCCACCCAGATGCTCGAAAGCATGATCGGCAATCCGCGTCCGACCCGCGCCGAAACCTCCGATGTAGCCAACGCCATTCTCGATGGCACCGATGCGGTGATGCTGTCGGGGGAAACCGCAGCAGGGCTGTTCCCGGTCGCAGCAGTGGAAGTGATGGATCGTATCGCCCATGACGTCGAAGCCGATCAGAACCTGCATCCACGGCGCTCCTTTAAACTCGAACATTCGGGCTTTCATCAGAATATCCCCGATGTGATTGGCCAAGGCGCCTGCCAGGCTGCCGAGTATGTGGGGGCGGCCGCGATTCTAGCTTTTACCCAGACCGGCAGCACCGCAACTCTGGTGGCCAAGTACCGGCCTTCCCTGCCGGTTTACGCGGTCACCCCAACCCAGCAGGTCCGCCGTCATCTCGCTCTGTATCGCGGGGTCAGTTCCCTGCGCGTCGACATCCAGGGGGATACGGAGGCGCAGATCGCTTCGGTTGAAAAAGTTGTGTTGGAAAAGGGATTGTTAAAACCCGGCGATGTGGTGGTGATCACCATGGGCAGCCCGGTCTCTGCGCCGGGAACCACCAATCTGCTCAAGATCCATCGCCTCGGCACCGGCAACTTTTATGAGGTGCATGGCGCACCTTATCGGGTGACATCATGAAAAAAGCCGTCGTACTCTACAGCGGAGGCCTCGATTCAACCACCTGCCTGGCGATTGCCAAAGAGCAGGGGTTTACCCCCTATGCCTTGAGTTTCAACTATGGCCAGCGCCATGCCGTGGAACTGGAAAAGGCCCGTGAATATGCACCATTGATCGGGGCCGCCAACCACCTGGTGATCGATATCGACATGCGCCTGGTGGGGGGAAGTGCTTTGACGGCAGATATCGAGGTGCCCAAGGATGCTGCGCAGGATCATGGTATTCCGATTACCTACGTGCCGGCCCGCAACACCATTTTTCTCTCCTTTGCCCTGGGTTGGGCCGAGGTGCTTGGTGCCGGCAATATCTTTATCGGGGTTAACGCGCTGGACTATTCCGGTTATCCCGATTGCCGACCCGAGTTTATCCGCGCTTTTCAAACCCTGGCCAACCTGGCAACCAAAGCCGGGGTAGAAGGGCAAGACTACCGTATTCAGGCCCCGCTGATCGACCTGACCAAGGGGGAGATTATTCGTCGTGGTCTCGACCTGGGGGTTGATTACCGTTTGACCCATTCCTGCTATGACCCGACCCCGGCGGGCTTGTCCTGTGGCCATTGTGATTCCTGCCGCTTGCGCTTGAAAGGCTTCGCCGAAATCAACCAGGAGGACCCTCTGACCTATGCAGCCTGATCCCTTGCTTTCCATCCGTCAGCAGATGCCCGATCTGCAACAGAGCCCCGATGAGCGCCGGATCCCTATCGACAAGGTCGGGGTCAAGGATATCCGGTACCCGATTGTCGTACAGGATAAATACCGTGAGCGCCAGTACACGGTGGCCCGGGTCAATATGTATGTCGACCTGCCGGCCCACTTCAAAGGTACCCACATGAGCCGCTTTATTGAAGTGCTTAATCTCTATCACGGCGAGATCAGTGTCGATAACATCGAGACCATCCTGACCGAGATGAAAAAGCGTCTGGGGGCTGATCGTGCACACCTGGAGCTTGATTTTCCCTATTTTATTGAGAAGCGCGCACCGGTATCGGGTGCGCGCGGCTTGCTCGAATATCAATGCCGTATGGTCGGTACGCTGGCAGATCAATTTGATTTCATGCTCGAGGCGCGGGTGCCGGTGACCTCCCTGTGTCCCTGTTCCAAAGAGATCAGTGAGCGTGGGGCCCACAACCAGCGCAGCCTGGTGACGGTCCGGGTACGCTACAGTGAGCATATCTGGCTTGAAGACCTGATCGCGTGGGTCGAAGAGTGTGCCAGTTGCGAGGTCTATGCCTTGCTCAAACGCGAAGACGAAAAGGCCGTGACCGAGCGTGCTTACGACAACCCGATGTTTGTTGAGGACATGGTGCGGGCGGTGACCGAAAAGCTCGCGGCGCAAAAGCGGATCCGCTGGTTCAGTATCCAGTGTGAGAATTTTGAGTCGATTCACAACCATTCGGCCTATGCCATGATAGAGCACGGAGCCCGCTAGGCCGTGGAAAAGTCTGTGGAAAAAGTGGATAAGTGGTGTCCCGGCCCAACAAAAAACCGGATTTTAGGGATTTTTGCCAAACAACCGGTCCCCGGCAGGGTAAAAACCCGCCTTTGTCCTCCCCTGACGCCTGAACAGGCGGCCGATCTCTATCAGGTTTGCCTGCAGGAAACAGTGACGCGCATGCAATCACTCGTCGGGTGCGAGCTGGCCATCTGCTACAGTGGCGACAAGGATTGGTTTGCTGCCACCTTTCCCGGCATCACTCTGGTACCCCAGCGTGGCAGCGACCTGGGCGCGCGCCTGGCGCAATGCCTGTCAGACTGGCTGACAGCGGGGTACGGGGCAGCGGTGCTGATTGGCAGCGATGCTCCGGATCTGCCGTTGGAACGGATCGAACAGGCCTTCAGTGCCCTCGAGACGGCCGACCTGGTGCATGGCCCGGCGCTCGATGGCGGTTATTATCTGGTCGGCGAAACAACCCACCATGCGCAGCTGTTTCAGAATATCAGCTGGAGTACCGATGAGGTTCTGGCACAATCCCTGGCCAAGGCAACGCAGCTGGGGTTGCGTTCAGTGCTCCTCGAGCCCTGGGATGATCTTGATGATCTGCCCGCCCTGTTGCGTCTGGTGACCCGCACGCCCCACTCGTCAACGGCGATTCATATCACCCGGGTGCTAAACCACAGTCCTGATACCGTCATCGACAGCTTGACTTGAATAGCTGCGCTGCCGGATAATCCAGCGGCAAAAATCAAGGTACATGTCACAAAAAACGCCCGCCGTAGCGTGAACAATCGGTTGCGAAAAAAAATCGGATAAAGGAGAGGCCCCCTTGCTCGAACTCGTATTAAGTTCCGGACCAGTGGTTAAAAGTGTCCTGGTTATTCTCGTGTATTTTTCCCTGGTATCCTGGGCGATCATTTTTTACAAACTGGCGGTTGTGCGCAAAGCCATGGCCGAGACCGATCGCTTCCTTGATTTTTTCTGGACCAAGAAGCGTTTTGACCTGATCGGTCAGGGGGTCAAGGAATTCAGCAATTCCCCCGTTGCCAGCCTGTTTCGCGAGGGATATCATGAACTGTTGCAGCAAAAAAAACGTCCTGCAGGTGAAGACGCAGCAGAAGAATTCACCAGCCGAATGCCGAATACCGACATCGTTGCCCGCGCCCTGCGCCGTGCCACGACCCAGGAAACCCAGCGGCTGGAAAAATATCTGACGTTTCTTGCCACCACCGGCTCCATCACCCCCTTTATCGGTCTGTTCGGTACGGTCTGGGGGATTATGGATGCCTTTCACGGCATTGGCCAGACCGGCAGCGCCTCCCTGGCGGTTGTTGCCCCGGGGATTTCTGAAGCCCTGGTCGCCACCGCCATCGGTCTGGCTGCGGCGATTCCAGCGGTTATCGGTTATAATCATTTCTTGAACAAGGTCAACGAACTGATTGGTGAAATGGATAACTTCAGCCAGGAATTTCTGAATATTATTGAGCGTATGGAGCGGGGCAAATAGCATGGATGTCAGACGTAGCGGTCCCCGCCGCAGTGCTATGGCGCACATTAACGTCACCCCCTTTGTCGATGTCATGCTGGTGTTGTTGATTATCTTTATGGTCACCGCGCCGATGCTTGATCAGGGGCTGGAGATCGATCTGCCCCAGGTACAACAAACCCCGGGACTGCCGGCGGATATCGAACCGATGGTGGTGGTATTACAGCGTAATGGCCAGATCAGTATCGATCGGGTTGAGGTTGAAGGGATCGGCAGTCTTGAGCGGGTGGTGCGGCAGGCGCTGCAGAATCGTCCCGATCTGCAGGTCTTTCTCGAGGCGGATCAGACAGTTGCCTACGGTCTGGTGGTCCAGGTGATGGCGGCCATCAAGCAAGCCGGGGTTGACAAGCTGGGAATGGTCACCCGTCTGCCGGAAGATTGAAGCGGTGATGACACCCCTGGCTTCCGACCAGAAACAGCGCCGCCCGCCCCGGCTGGAGTCCGCCTTTCTCAAAATGCTGATGCTATCGGTCCTGCTCCACCTGTTGTTGGTGGGCCTGTACTTTACCCCCTTTTTTCAGCGCGCGCCGCTCACGCCACCGCCGGTCTATCGGGTGAATCTGGTCAATGCACCGGTCCTCAATCCGCAGGCCGGTCGACCTGAGGCAGCACCACAACCGCCGGCACCCGAACCACCCCCACCCGCTCCAGTGAGCGAACCGGAACCTGTTCCAGCACCACCCCCACCCGCACCACCCCCACCCGCACCAGCGCCGGTCCCCGCACCGGAACCGGAGCCGGAACTGATCCCCGGGCCAACCCCGGAAGACACCGAGCGTGAACGCCTGGCGGAGGAGCAGCGCCAGCGCGAGGAAGCGGAAAAGAAACGGCTGGCTGAAGAACAACGTAAGCGCGATGACGCCGAGAAACGTCGACTTGCCGAGGAACAACGCAAGCGTGAGGAAGCTGAACGCCAGCGCCTGGCCGAGCAGCAGCGCCGGCTGGAAGACCGCGCGCGTGAGCAGCGGTTGGCGGAAATGGCGGCGCAACGCCAACGTGAAGAGGATGATCGCGAGCGCCAGGCGCGCCTTGATACGTTGCGGGCGGCAGCACGAGCCCAGGCTGAGGCCCCCGAGTCCCCCATTGCCAATGCGCCGGTCGGCATGCCCGACGGTCGAGGCAATGAAGAGGGCGTCAGTGCCAGTGCTTATGTTCAGGAGTTCATTCGCCGGAACTGGACCTTCCCGCGCGCCCTGGCGACCGGTAATCCGGAAGCGGTGGTGCGAGTCACCTACAATGCCGCCGGTACCCGCACCGCTTTCAGCTGGGAAAGTCGCTCCGGCCACGCTGCCTTCGATGAATCCCTGGTGCGCGCCCTGACCCTGTCCCGGCAACTGCCCCAGCCGTTGCCCCAGACCATGGAGTTTACCATTACCTTCAATCTCAAGGAGATGCTGAATTGATGACGTTATTGTTGCGCCTGCCGGTTGTCGTTTTACTGACCCTGGTCTTTGTCAACTCCGCCCTTGCCAGTCGGATTGAAATCAGTTCGCCGGGGCAACAGGCCATCCCCCTGGCGTTGAACCGCATTCTGCCGATTACCAGCGCCCATCCGGAGATTGCCGCCGAATTCGACCGGGTGCTGGAATATGACCTGGAATTCTCCGGACTCTTCCGTTTTATTGATCCCGCTTCCTTTATGCGCGATGCCGGCAGTCTCGGGCTGCAACGCAGCGATGTTGATTTTCCCCAATGGCGGATTCTTGGTTCCGAATTGCTGATCAAAGGGGGCTACCAGCTCAACGGTGAGCAACTGACCGTGGATATGCGATTATACGATGTCACCAGTCAACGGCTGCTCACTGGTCGACGTTATGTCGGCCAGCGCGGCGATGTGCGCAAGATCGCCCATACCTTTGCTGATCAGGTGTTGGAGCAGTTAACCGGAGAAAGTGGGCCTTTTGCCACCAAAATTGCCTATATTTCCGAGCAGACCGGTAACAAGGAACTGTATCTGATGGATGTCGACGGCCATGGTGCGGTGCGTCTGACTGATCATCGCTCCATCGTGCTCAATCCTGATTTCTCGCCGACCCGCAAAGAGTTGATTTTCACTTCTTATAAACAGGAAAACCCCGACCTGTTCCGCAAGGAGGTCTACACTGGTCAGGAATCGCGCCTGTCGTTTCAGCAGGGGCTTAATATCAGTGGTCGTTACAGTCCGGATGGGCGCCAGATTGCCCTGACCCTGTCAAAAGACGGCAATGCCGAGCTCTACCTGATTGGTACCAACGGTACCCTGTTACGGCGTCTGACCAACCACTATGCGATTGATGTTGACCCTTCCTGGAGCCCGGATGGTAATCGTATTGCCTTTGTCTCGGATCGCCTCGGTAATCCCCATATCTTCATCGTTGATATCCACAGCCGTGAAGTCAAGCGTTTGACCTATGATGGGCGCTACAATGCCACTCCCGCCTGGAATCCGAAGAGCGACCGGATTGTTTTTTCACGCCTGGAGGACAGCATCTTTAATCTTTTCACGATCAACCCGGACGGTAGCGACGAACGCCAGATTACCTTTGGCGGCGGCAACAAGGAACACCCGCGCTGGAGTCCCGACGGACGCTTTCTGGTCTATTCCTTAGATGATGGCCGCGGAAAATCCCTGTGGATGATGCGCGCCGATGGCAGTGGCGCCCGGCGCATTGCCGCCGCCGGTGACCGGGCATCACATCCGGCCTGGTCAGGGCGCTGGTAATTTAACGACTTGAGCGATGATTGTTGTTTTTCTAGCGGGTTATTGTATAATGCAGACTGTTCGATTTACTTTAAATATTAGTTAATGATTGTTTTCTCGCGTAGGCGAAAGGAGTGGTTGGGTATGAAATTTTTGTCTGTTGTACGTTTTCTGGTTATCGGGTTTGCTTTTGCGGTGCTGACCGTCGGGTGTGCCAAGCAGCCGGTGGTGGAAGAAACCCCTGTCCCGGCCCAGCCGACCCAGGTTGTTGTTGAACAACCGGTTCGTGCGGTGCAGGAAACTCCCATTACCGATACCAGTGTGGCCATGACTGCTGAAGAAGCCGCTGCCGAGGCGCGCCGCGCCGCTGCTGCCGGGCTGCAGCGTATTCACTTTGATTTCGACCGATCCGACCTGACCGAAGAAGCCAAGCAGATTCTGGTCAACAATGCCGGGCTGCTGCGTGCCGCTCCCCAGGTGAATGTGCTGATCGAAGGACACACCGATGAGCGTGGCTCCGATGAATACAACCTCGCCCTGGGTGAGCGTCGTGCCATTTCTGCCCGCAATTTTCTGGTTTCCCTCGGGGTTGGCGCAGATCGTCTGCGGATCATTTCCTACGGTGAGGAAATGCCCATCGCCTTGGAGCGCAACGAGGAAGCCTGGGCCAAAAATCGTCGGGCTGAGTTCAAGATTTCCCGTTAATAGGTCCATTTGATGGATCAGGGCCGCCCATTGTCATGATGTGCGGCCTTTTTTAGTTGCAGGAGGAAAGAATGCGTTTAGCGCTGGCTATCATGCTGATGGTGTTGATCGGCGGCTGTATCCCCCCCAGCCAGTCCCAGTTACGGCTGGAAATGGATCTGGAACAGATGAAGCGGCGGCTGGCCCAGTTGGAGGTGCAGCGGGCCGATACCGCCCAGACGGAAGTGGTGGATGGCACCGGCTTGCAGCGCCAGGTGGCGGAATTGCAGGCCGGCCTGGACAACCTGCGGGTAGAGTCACATTCAGTTAATGGCCTGATCGACGACCTTGGGCGCAGGCAGCGCGATCTGGCCGATGAACTCAGACTGGTCCAGGATGATCTGAACCTGCAGATCGATTCCCTCACCAGCCGCATCGAAGAATTGGAAACCGGCAGCGTGACGGCTGGTGGTCAAAGCCCTACTCCAGCACCACAACCTGCAGTAGCCCTGCCAAGTCCGGAACAACAGTATGAGCAGGCGCTCCAGCTGATTCGGGATAGCATCGATTTCGGACGTGGCCGAGAGCAGATGGAAACTTTTAGCCGAAATTATCCGGATCATGACCTCCACGTCAATGCCCTCTACTGGACCGGCGAAGCCCTGTACGGTGAAAAAAAGTTTGAGCTGGCGATCCTACAGTTTCAGGATGTTATCAGTCGCTATCCGCGCCACAGCAAAGCACCGGACGCCCTCTACAAGCAGGCTCTGGCTTTTAATTCCCTTGGGGATGGACAGAACGCCCGGGCGACCATGCGGAAACTGATTGACAGCTACCCGGCCAGTGATCAGGCCAGGGCCGCCGAACGGTTTTTACAGAATTGATAATATTGTGTAACTATTCAGCTCTATCCTTGCTACAGGATTCCCGACCCGGTGCTGAACAGATACAATATTGTTACCGATCACTGGAATAACGATCTATCAGAAAGGGGCAGCTAAAAAGCTGCCCCTTTCTGCCCTGCGACCACTAAGGGCTTGCCGTATGTCACAACTTTCCCACAGTGAAATTACCGCCCTGTTTCTTGCTCTGGGGCTGCTCCTTGCTTCAGCCCGACTATTGGGAGAGCTGGCACGGGCCACTGGCTTACCCGCCGTGCTCGGTGAAATTACGGCTGGGATATTGTGGGGGCCAACGGTATTCGGGAGCCTGTTTCCACAGTGGAGCGCCTTTCTTTTTCCCCTCTCCGGCGGCGGGGCCCTCGCATTTGATGGACTGATCACCCTGGCGATTACCTTGTTTTTGCTGGTAGCAGGGATGGAGATTGACCTGTCAACGGTATGGCGTCAGGGTAAGGTAGCTCTGTATGTCGCCCTACTGGGGATGTTCTTTCCCTTCGCTTTTGGTTTTATGGCCGGCTGGTGGGCCCCGGGATTGCTCGGTTTTCAGCAGGGGGCTCACCCCCTCGCCTTTGCCCTGTTTATGGCAACCGTCCTCTCGATCTCAGCCCTACCAATCATTGCCAAGATCCTGATGGATCTCAATATTTATCGGAGTGACCTGGGTGTTGTGATTATTGCCGCCGCCGTATTTAACGATCTGCTGGGTTGGCTGGTTTTTGCCATGGTGCTGGGGATGCTGGGGGTTGGGCAGATGATGCCCCTGGGCTATACCATCGGCATGACCCTGGTCTTTGTGCTGCTCATGATCCTGGTGATGCCGTTGCTGCTCAATCAGATTCTCCCCTGGGTTCAGGCGCACAGCAGTTGGCCGGGGGGAATTCTGGGATTCGCGCTTTCATTCTGCTTGCTGGCCGCTGCATTTACCGAATGGATCGGCATCCACGCTATTTTCGGATCGTTTCTTGCCGGTGTCGCCCTGGGTGATTCAAAACATCTGAACGAACGTACCCGCACCACCATCGAACAGTTTGTGTCTTTCATTTTTGCCCCGCTGTTTTTTGCCAGTATCGGGCTCAGGGTTAACTTTGTCGACAACTTTAACCTGTTGCTGACCCTGATCATCCTGCTGCTGGCCATGTCCGGTAAAATTCTGGGGAGCACCCTCGGAGCACGTTTGGGCGGACTGCCCCTACGTGAATCCCTGGGCGTCAGTTTTGGGATGAGTGCCCAAGGCACCATGGGAATCATTCTTGGGGTGCTGGCCCTGCAGTTTGAACTGATTTCCCAGGAGATATTTGTCAGCCTGGTAGTGATGGCGCTGGTAACCTCCCTCCTCAGTGGACCACTGATGCAGCGGGTACTGCGGCTGAAAAAAGCCAGACGCTTTGTCAACTTTTTTCCACCCCAGGGCTTTATCCTGCGACTCGATTCAAGGGATCGCTGGTCTGCCATCCATGAACTGGCCAAGCTGGCCGGTCCCTTGATCGATAAAACCTCCGAAGAAATCACCCGGGCGGTCTATGCCCGGGAAAAAATGATGGCAACCGGTATCGGCCAGGGGGTCGCTGTGCCCCACGCCCGCTTGCCGGGACTGGCCGCACCATTGGTGCTGGTCGGGCTGTCACCTGCCGGAATCGATTTTGATGCGCCGGATACAACCACCGCCAAGGTGATTTTTCTCATCCTGGCTCCCCAGGATGATGACGGGGTGCAGCTGGAAATTCTGGCTGATATCGCCGCAACCTTCAAGGTCGCCGAGATCCGCGAAAAAGTAGGCAATGTCAATAACTATGTCGAGTTTCTTGCCCTGGTGCGCAGCGCTCGCGGGCAGTAGTTGGATAGGAAGTCAAACGTCTGGTCTTGACTCACCCTGGTCTGCAGTTGTGGGAACGGGTCGGGCAGCTCGAGTTAGAACTGCTGGAGGATGGAGCGCGGATGGTATTATGAACAAGATCAGGCTGGAACAGCTAACATGAGTACCGGGCGGGATCGGACCTGGCTGACGCGCTATCACAAGGAACGCCGGAAAAATATCCTCGCCGGGCCGGGCCCCCACGAATTTGTCCTGGTTCTCGATCAGCTCAAGGCCGGGTTCAACGTGCCGAAAATCTTTCGCAGCGCCGAGGCCTTCGGCGCTGCTGCGGTTCATCTGATCAACATCGGCCCCTTTGATCCGGCTCCGGCCAAGGGTTCTTTTCGCAAGGTACCGGCTGTCTTTCACGAGGACTTTGGTGCCTGCTACCAGCTACTCAGCGACCAGGGTTACCGTTTTTTTCAACTCCGGGCAGACGCCGAAACCCCCTTGTACGAGGTTGATTTTCCTGCCAGAAGCGCTTTTATTTTCGGCCATGAGGAGTTCGGTTTCAGCTTCGGTCAGGACTCTTATGCAGACATTGAACCTCTGGCGATTCCCCAGTTCGGCTCGATCCATTGTTTGAATGTCAGTAACGCTGCGACCATTGCCATGTATGAATATGTCAGGCAGTTCAACTAGTTTCTGTCCGGGAACACCCCTTTTCCGCAAACTGCGCGTCAATCTTCGGTTTTGCTTGTGCGGCGCAAAGCACTCCGCCTCCGTACAAATTCTTGATATCCTTGACCTTGCGAAAAACTGCTCGGTTCCGGATCAGAAACTTACCAATTAGCCCCCTGCGCTTCCCATTAACCTCGTTGATAGGTTCCGATCAGTCGGTTCATGCCGATAATATGTGGCTCAAGTTCTTCCAGCAATTGCCACATATTCAACCCTTCGGGCAATGCTGTCGTGTTATCCAGCGCAAGGATCCAGAAATAATACTGATGGGTACCGTGGCCTTCCGGTGGCATGGGACCGCCATAACCTGCGTTGCCGAAATTGTTCTGCCCCTGAGTGTATGTCGATGCCCCTTCTTCCAGGCTGTGCACGTTGGCCGGGATGTTATACAACACCCAGTGAACAAAGCCATAGGTGCCATTGGGGGAGACCAGCGGTGCATCCGGGTCATGGCAGATGACAGCGAAGCCCTTGGTGCCGGCAGGCACATCAGTCCAGGCCAAAGGGGGTGAAACATCTACTCCTTCACCGGTGTACTTGGTTGGAATGTCACCAGAGTTCTTAAATGCACTACTTGTTAATTGCATAGCTGAGGGTGCGAATCCCATGGTCCAGGCCTCCTTTAAGATCGGTTGTTAACAGATACGTGGAACGGTCAGATATGGCGCCAAAGAGGCATGCACATACCACCAAGACGGCTGTTGTTGCACCAGGCTGTTCCTGGTGCGAAGCTGCGTCGAAAATTTAAACTACAGGTGATAAGGCGACGACAACCATCACCCTTATACCGGGATGGTTCAGACATCCGTATCGCGCCCAAAATTTCGGAATTCCTCAAGATTGCTGAATTCTCCCCAGGCAAGATACTCGTTGGGCGCGTTGACGAAATCATACAGGTTTTCAATGATGTTGTAATGCTTTTGCTCTTCTTCAATGACGCGCTGAAGCAGTTTTTTTACCTCCGGGCTGGATTCATGGGTCAAAGCTTCCTGGTAAACCCGCGCAGCCTCTGCCTCTATTTTCATGGCATGACGATAGGCATCGAGATTACCCTGAAGGTGGCTTACTACCGGTTTTTCCTGCATCAGTTTTTCAAAGGTGTTTTTGGCCTTGCTTAACGCCCCGCTATCCCTCATGGCAGCGCTATCAGGTCGTGCCTTCATCGATTGAAAGATTTCAACGTGTTTTTTTTCGTCAGCAGCCAGATCCAGAAAAATATTCCTGATACCTTCTATGTCGGTCTGCTCCGCCAGCTTCCGGTAATAACTTTCCGCGTCTGTTTCCATCTTTACCGCAAAATCAAAAATATCCATCGCTTTTCCTTTTTGCTGTAGAGTTTACCATTGAGCCTAATAATCGTATCAATAGCAGGGCTGCTGTCAAGATGTATGGAACGATCTCTTTGTCTCATCGATTCAAACCGCCGCACAGACCTTACGCCCTAGACCCCTTAAAGTCAGTGTCGCCAAAAAGCGCTTTTTAGTCTGGCGGAGGACTTGGAGCAAGGAAAACAGAGGGTTTTTCAATAGGGTTGGGCCGCACCGCATACAGAAAACTCACAACCGCTTAACAACCGCTTAACCTGAAACTGTTCTCCTGCGGTCAAAAAGGAGAACAATCCATGCATCCACCAGAAACCTGTTCCTTACCATTCAGTCTGCTTCAGCAACCCGCTTCATCTATCAGAACCCGGGCAAGTCAGGCCGCCGTTGATCTTGCTGAACTGATATTCGGACTTAAAACCTGCAACAAACTCTATCGACAGGTCAACCATGATGGCACGATGGCCAACTTTGTCGCTCAGGCGCTGAAAACCCTGGACGTTCGTTTCCATGTCGAACCGCAGGACATGATGCGCATTCCGGCAAGTGGGCCCTGTATTCTGGTCGCCAATCACCCCTACGGTGGACTAGAAGGACTGATTCTGTTTGATCTGATCAGCCGTATTCGCACTGATTTCAAGGTGATAGGTAATCGTCTGTTGGGCCGCCTGCCGGCCTTACGCTCACACTTGATCGCCGTTGATCCTTTTGGCACTGACCGTTCGACGCGAATCAACATTGCCCCCTTGCGACAGGCTCTTAAGTGTCTTGAACAGGGTGAGTTGCTGATTATTTTCCCGGCGGGGGAAGTTTCGTCCCGACAATCAAAAGCCTCCGGAGTTGTGGACCCGGTCTGGAGTGATTCCGTCGCCAGAATTGTCCGGCGCAGTAAGGCACCGGTTGTGCCGGTCTATTTTCCCGGCCACAATGGTCCTCTGTTCCAATGGGCGGGGAAAATCCATCCCCGGTTGCGTACCGCTCTGCTCCCACGGATGCTTCTGGAACAGCGTCACCAGCACAAGCAGATTGTTATCGGCCAGGTTATTTCTTCCCGTAGTTATTGTGAACTCAGGAGCAACCGTGAGCTGACGAATTATCTGCGGTTACGTACTTATGCCCTGGCAACCCGATTGCACACCAATACCCCCCTTGCCGGTGCCAGGGGTTCGAGATGTCAATCGATGATCCCGCCCATCGACAAGAATCAACTGACCCTGGAACTTGAGCAGTTAGCTGAAACACAAACCCTGACGGAAAATGACGAATTCCGGGTCTGTTATGCTTCTGCCGGGCAGATTCCCTGGATCCTGAACGAAATCGGACGCCTGCGGGAGGTGACATTCCGTGAGGTGGGAGAGGGAACGGGGAAAGCCTGCGACCTGGACAGGTTTGACGAAAGCTATGTCCACCTGTTTCTCTGGCACAAGGAGCGGCAGGAAGTGGCGGGGGCCTATCGTCTCGGCCATATCGACCGTATTCTGAATCAGAGCGGCCGTAAGGGACTGTACACCTGCTCATTGTTTTCTATGAAACCGGCATTACTCGAAGAACTGCATGCCGGACTGGAGCTGGGCCGCTCTTTTGTCCGCCTTGAATATCAGCGCTCCTTTGCCCCCTTGCTGCTGCTGTGGAAAGGGATCGGCCACTACCTGACCATCTTTCCACGCTACCGCTACCTGTTCGGACCGGTGAGCATTTCGCGCGACTACAGTTCGGCGGCAAAGCAATTGATAACGCAGGTTTTAACTGATCAATACCGTCTCAATGAACTGGCAGCGCTGGTGAACCCCAGAACGCCCCTGACGTTCAAACCCAAGCTGCTCGCCGGCCTTGAGCTGAAACAGCAGGCGTTTCTCAAAGATATCGATCATCTTTCAGTACTGGTCAGCGACATGGAAGCCGACGGCAAAGGCGTCCCGGTGCTGCTGCGTCACTACCTCAACCTCGGCGGCCAGATCCTCGCCTTCAATCGTGATCCCGATTTCAGTGATGTCATTGATGGGCTGCTGCTGGTCGATCTGCTTAAAGCCGATAAAAAGCAACTGCAACGCTATATGGGGAAGGAAGGGTATGCCGGCTATATGGCCTATCATGATGAGGCAAGGCAGGATTGCGCTTAAAAATACAGGGGCGGGATATTCCCGCTCCTACGGCTGGCGGCGGCGGATAACATCAACCAGTTTTTTCGCCTTTTTGCTGGTGTTGCGATAGTTCAGGACACCAAAGGCGCAGAAAATAACGACGATCGACAAGAAAAACAGCAGATCCATAACTTGTACTCCTGAAGGATAATGCTTCAGGAGTACAAGTTGCCGGTTAGAAGCGGGTTAGAGCCTGATGTGTTTTTGGTTATCGTTTTAACGCGGTCGTGGCAGCAACGACATCAACCCTTAAGCTTTTTGGCAATCCGCGCGACATGAGCCCCCTGGAAACGGGCTCCAGCCAGCTCATTGTCACTCGGCATCCGTTCTCCCTGGCCGCCGGTAATGGTTGACGCCCCGTAGGGTGAGCCACCGGTAATCTCGCTGTTGTCCATCTGTCCGGCAAAGGAATAGGGGAGTCCAACCACAACCATGCCGTGGTGCAGCAGGTTGGTGTGAAAATTGAGAATGGTCGACTCTTGGCCGCCGTGCTGGGTGGCGGAACTGACGAAGACGCTGCCGACCTTGCCGATCAATGACCCGTTGAACCACAGGCCGCCGGTCGCATCGAGGAACTGACGCATCTGTCCGCACATGTTACCGAAACGGGTCGGCGTACCGAAGATAATGCCGTCAGCTTCTGCCAGGTCATCCACCGTTGCCAGCGGAATATCCGCCATCGCCTTCTGTGCTTCAACCGCGCCCATCTTTTCCAGTACCTCATGGGGCAGAGTTTCCGGCACCCGTTTGATGACAGCCTCGCAGCCGTCGACTTCACGTACACCCTCTGCTACCGCTTCTGCCATTTTATAAATGTGACCATACATGCTGTAATGAACGATGAGAATTTTTGCCATGGTGTGCTCCTTCCTGGTTGCTTACTCCATCAATTTCGATCAGCTCAGATCAAATAATAGCACCTCGGCATGCTGTTGCTCGATCAGGGTCAGTTCTTTTTTTATTTTCCCGTGCCGCACCATCACCTTGCTGCAATCTGGGCGTTTTGCTGAAGGTCTGATGGTGAGCATGGTGACGCTCCTTATGGCGTCGATGATTGAGCCGTACATCTATTTGTTTACCAATATAGTCAGATATAGAATAGAATAAAAATATTTTATATGGATCAACTTCATAGTTAAAACCTATACTGTTCGACAGTTACAGTAAAATAAACGGGTAACTATTCTGCTGCTGTTCTTCGCACAGGATCGGGGATCCGGTGCGGAACAGAAACAAATAAACCCTACCAACACCTAAAGGGGGACACTCTTATGACCCTTGACCAACTCAGGATTCTGATCGCGATCGCTGATCAAGGCAGTGTCCTTGCTGCAGCGCGTGTATTGCTCCGTACTCAGCCAACCATCAGCGTCTCTATGCGCAAACTGGAAGACGAACTGGACCTCTCCCTCTTCGATCGCAGCAGCTACCGGGCACTACTGACGCCCCAGGGGGAACAGCTGTGTCAACATGCCCGCGAGATTCTTAAGCAGGTAGAACATTTTCGCGCCCGGGCGAAATATCTGGCAACCGGGTACGAGCCGTCAATCTCCCTGGCGATCGAGGCCGGCTACCCACTGCCCCAGATTCTGGGGGCATTGCGCAGATGCGAAAAGACCTACCCGGAAACCCGACTGCATCTGCAGACGGAAAACATCGGCGGTGCCCTTGATAAACTGCGACAAGGAGAGGTCGATCTGGCGATCAGTCCCTGGCTGGACGACATGCCGGAACTGGAATCGATTCCCTTGACCTTTACCACCCTGGTAACGGTTGCTACGCCCCGCTTTGTTCAGGATCATCAGATCAGTGATCTGGATGCCCTGAAACGACAGGTACAGATTGTCGTGCGCGACAGTGGCGATACCGGAACCGTCCGGTCACCCGGAACCCTGCCCGGCGGGCGGCACTGGGTGGTAAACGATCACTACAGTAAAAAAGAGCTGATCCTGGCGGGCATGGGTTGGGGCAAGCTGCAGGATTATCTGATGACGGATGAGCGTGCAACCGGAAAGCTGGACGTTCTTGAGGTCAACGGCTACCCCAGTCACAGTGTCATCGAAATGCGCGCCGTGCGCCGCCGCGACGAACCGGTCGGCCCGGTGGCTGAGGCGCTGTGGCTGGATTTGATACGATCAGGGGGGTAGCCGCTTCATTCCCCTCAATAATCCCGGCAACTTGACGCCTGTTGCCAAGTTTGGCAGTCTATACCAGCAGTTCATTGATATGAGCGGGGCAACAACCTTGTACCTCTGTTGTTTTTAGTGCCCCGGTTGAAAGGTAGCCACCATGACAGATTCCGAAAAACCCCTCTATTTGGCACTGATCAGTATCCATGGCTTGATCCGCGGCCACAACCTGGAGCTGGGTCGTGACGCTGATACCGGTGGCCAGACCCTGTATGTGCTGGAGCTGGCCCAGGCCCTGGCCGCGCGGGACGATGTCGACCGGGTTGATCTGATCACCCGTCGGGTCGTCGATCCGGCGGTTGACGCTGATTACGCTGAGCCGCTTGAAGAGGTTTCCGCCAAATTACGGATAATCCGTATCACCGCCGGCCCCGACGCGTATCTGCCGAAGGAGCAACTGTGGGACCATCTGCCCATCTTTGTTGATCAGCTCTCCGATTATTTTCGTGATCAGGAGCGCTGGCCCGATCTCTTCCACAGCCATTATGCCGATGCCGGCTGGGTGGGAGCACGCCTGGCCCAATTAACCGGAATCCCCCTGATTCATACCGGCCATTCTCTCGGGCGGGTCAAACGCAGACGTTTGCTGGCAGCCGGGCTAAGTCGAGAAGACATCGAACATCGCTATAACATGGCCAGACGCATCGAAGCCGAAGAGGTGACCCTGGCGACAGCGGAACGGGTGATTACCAGCACCCAGCAGGAAATCGAGGAACAGTACGAGCTCTATGATTATTATCAGCCGAAGCAGATGCGCGTAGTACCACCAGGAACCAATCTGGAACTTTTTACCGCGCCAACCGGCAAGGAATTCGACCTGCCGCAGTTTGCCCTGCTGACCCGGCACCTGAAAAATCCCCGACAACCGATCATTTTTGCCCTGTCCAGGCCGGACAAGCGTAAGAATATCACCAAACTGGTAGAGGCCTATGGGCAGAGTAAAAGGCTGCAGGATCTTGCCAATCTGGTGATTATTGCCGGCAACCGTGAGGACATTGACGACCTGGATGAAGGAGCTCGCGACCTTTTCTATGAAGTACTGGCAACGATTGACCGCTATGATCTCTATGGCAAAGTCGCCATTCCCAAGCAGCACCGGCGCGCTGATGTGCCGTTTTTCTATCGTATTGTGGCGGCGTCAAAAGGGATTTTTGTCAATCCGGCCCTGACCGAACCCTTTGGCCTGACCCTGATTGAAGCAGCGGCGTCCGGCCTGCCGATTGTCGCCACCCGGGACGGTGGCCCCCGGGATATTATCGGGAACTGTGATAACGGCTTTCTGATCGACCCCCTCGATCCGCAAGAAATTGCCGGCAAGTTACAGCAATTACTTGAAGACGAAGACCTCTGGCAGTCCTTTTCTCAAAAGGGTCTCAAAGGGGTTCGGGAACACTACTCGTGGCAGGCCCATGCCGACCGCTATCTGCACATGGTGACTCCGGTGATCAAGCGCTATGAACCGCTGGAAAGGGAACCCTTAAGTCGCAGGGACGCTCTTTACAGTGACCGCGCCCTGGTCAGTGGTCTTGATCAGAACCTGATCGGCGACGCATCTGCGCTGAAAGAACTGATGTCGCGGTTACGGCGTCAGCGCAAAAGCACGGCGTTTATTATTGCCACCGGACGGCGGCTTGACTCGGCCCTGGCCCTGATGAATAAACATGCCATCCCGGAACCTGATATTCTGATTACCAGTGGTGGCAGTGAAATCTACTATGCTCCGGAACTGGAACAGGATCAGGTCTGGGCCAAATACATCGATTTCCAATGGTCACCCCACAAGGTCCGCGAGGTCCTTACCGACTACCCCGGCTTGAAGCGTCAAGCCAAAATTGAGCAGAGCCGTTTCAAAGTCAGCTATTACATTGATCCGACGATGGCCGATGTTGATAAAATCCAGCGCCTGCTTCATCAGGAAGGACTGGCGGTCAATGCCATTATGAGTTTCGGCCAGTTTCTTGATATTCTACCGGCGCGCGCCTCCAAAGGGCTGGCGTTACGTTATGTGGCCGACCGTCGAGGAATTGAGCTGGAAAGGGTTCTGGCCGCCGGGGGGGCCGGTGCCGATGAGGACATGCTGTCCGGCACTACCCTGGCTGTGGTTGTCGCCAACCGCCACCACGAAGAACTGTCCGGTCTGGTGGACACCGAAAGAATCTATTTCGCCCGCCAGCCGCTGGCTGCCGGTATTCTTGAGGCGATGGACTATTACGACTTTTTCGGCGCCTGCCGCGATCCCCGAGAGCAGACCAATGGGAACGCATAAACCCCGATTGCTGTTGTGTACTGATCTGGATCGCACCCTGATTCCTAATGGCACCGCACCGGAAGACGCGCGGGCAAGGGAGCTGTTCAGTAAACTGTGCCGTCATCCCGGGGTAAGCCTGGCCTATGTCACCGGACGAGATCGCCGACTGGTGCTGGACGCAGTCAAAACCTACCAACTGCCGCAGCCCGATTACGCCCTGACCGATGTCGGTTCAACCATGTACCGGATTGTTGCCGGAACATGGCAACAGCTTGAAACCTGGAAGCACCACCTTTCGGTCTGTTGGCCGGAGGCAACAAGCCGGCGCGTCAGATCCCTGGTCGATCTGATATCCGGCCCGTGTCTGCAGGAAGAAACCAAGCAGAACAACTTCAAGGTCAGCTTTTATGTGCCGCTGCAGCTTGATATCGACCAGGTTATGGGGGACATTGACAACCAGTTACAGCGAGCAGGGATCGGGGCAAACCTGATCTGGAGCATTGATGAAGAGAAGGGCATCGGATTGCTCGATATCCTCCCGATTTGCGCGGATAAACGTCAGGCCATCCGATTTCTCCAGCAGCAGCTCGGCTTTGGTGACCAGGAGCTGGTATTCGCCGGTGACAGCGGCAATGATCTGCAGGTGGTCAACAGCGACATCCCCTCGATCCTGGTAGCCAATGCGGCCAGACCGATCAAAGAGGCGGCCTTAAGCTGGGCCCGGCAGAACGACCAGACTGACGCTCTGTATATCGCCAGGGGCGATCTATTGGCCATGAACGGCCATTACAGTGCCGGTATCCTTGAAGGGGTCTGCCACTTTCAACCGTCCTTCAGATCGTATTTAATGAAAGAGACAGCATGAGCGATCAACAGATTATCGTTTTTGGTGAAGTGTTATTCGACTGTTTTCCCACCGGTGAACAGATTCTCGGCGGGGCTCCTTTTAACGTCGCCTGGCATCTGGCTGCCCTGGGCGCTGATCCCTGCCTGGTGTCGGCCATCGGTGATGATGACCTGGGACGGCAGATTCTGTCCGCCATGAACAACTGGAATATGCGCACAGATGGCGTTCAGATCAACCGGGAGTATCCGACCGGCAGGGTCGAGGTGCAGATTGCTGACGGCCAGCCTGCTTATCAGATCAGCGAAGGTGTGGCCTATGATCACATTCGTGCGGACCTGCTGCCTGCCGGTGGCGCTGATGTTATTCTTTACCACGGGACCCTGGCTCTGCGTCATAAAGAGTCGCAAGAGACTTTTGATGCCCTCGCCGGCCGGCACGGATGCCGGCTCTTTGTTGATATCAACCTGCGCTCCCCCTGGTGGGAGAAAGGTGCGGTAATTCATCGTATCAAGCAAGCACGCTGGGCCAAAATGAACAGCGATGAACTGAGGGAACTGGGTTTTGATGATCCGGACACGACTGTCGCCATGGCCGAGTTGATGGCGCAAACCAACCTGGAACAGCTGATTGTAACCCGGGGCGCTGATGGGGCCCTGGTGCGCACCCGTACCGGAGAACTTATCCCGGTGGCGGCTCCTCCCATCAAACGTTATATCGACACGGTCGGTGCCGGGGATGCATTTTCTGCCGTTTATCTGCATGGACTGATGACCGGTCGAGCGATTGAGAAGAATATTGCCCTGGCCCAACAACTTGCTGCCAACGTCATTGGTATGCGCGGAGCAATACCCACCGATGCAACCCTCTATCACCCACTGACAACGACAGGCTGTGACCATGTATGAACAGGTTTCCCATGCTCTGCTGAATGATATTCTCAATCGTCTCAATGAGGAAATCTGCGAAGAGGATCTGCGCCATTTCTACACCCGTCTGGGCGCCAACTTTTACGCCATCCACTCGCTTTTTTTTCGTCTCTATGGCGATCGCCCTGATTTTACCGATCAGGCCCAGCGTCTGGTTGAAACCATGGCCCGCCAGTATATTTGCCGACCACAGATATTACGCGCTATCGATATCGAACGGGAGCGCGATTTCAGCTGGTTTCTGCACCAGAAATGGATCGGCATGGCTCTGTACAGTGAGGGCTTTGCCGGAAACTTAAGTGGCGTAACAGAGCGGCTGTCCTATTTTCAGGAGCTGGGCATCAATCTGATCCATATCATGCCGGTGCTGAAGTGCCCTGAAGGACGCAGTGATGGTGGCTATGCCATCAGTGATTTTCGTGCCATCGATCCCCGCGTCGGGACCCTGGAGGATGTCCAGCAGCTGGCTGAACAGGCCCGCCGGCGCGGGATTCTGCTGACCCTTGATGTGGTGCTGAATCACACCTCCAATGAGCATGAATGGGCATGTCGTGCTCGTGCCGGCGAAAGCCATTACCGCGACTATTATTTCACTTACCCCAACCGTAATGTTCCCGACATGTTTGAACAGAGTATGCCGGAGATCTTCCCTGAAACGGCCCCCGGCAACTTCACTTGGGACGAGACCATGGAACGCTGGGTGATGACGGTGTTCAATGACTATCAGTGGGATCTGAATTACAGCAACCCGGCGGTCTTTATTGAAATGCTCGATATTGTTCTGTATTGGGCCAATCAGGGAGCCGATATCCTGCGCCTTGATGCCGTCGCCTTTTTATGGAAGAAGATCGGCAGCACCTGCCAGAATGAGCGCGAAGCGCATCTGATTCTGCAATTGATGAAAGACTGCGCCCAGGTCACGGCGCCCGGCGTCCTGTTTATTGCCGAAGCGATTGTCGCCCCGGTCGAGGTGATCAAATACTTTGGTGAAGATGCGGTCATCGCCAAGGAGTGTGAAATCGCCTATAACGCCACCTTTATGGCGCTGTTGTGGGACGCGGTGGCAACCAAAAACGCGAAACTGCTCAATCAGGGGATCAAAAACCTGCCGGTCAAACTGGAGCGCGCTACCTGGCTCAACTATGTGCGCTGTCATGACGATATCGGCTTAGGCTTTGACGATCGCGATATCGACCTGGCCGGTTATGACCCGGCCAATCATCGTCAGTATCTGGTCGACTATTTTACCGGCCACTATGCCGAGTCTCACGCCCGCGGTCTGCCCTTCGGTCAGAATCACCGAACCGGCGACAGCCGGATTTCCGGTTCCCTTGCCTCACTGGTGGGCCTTGAATATGCCCTTGAAACCAGTGACGATATAGCCACCCAGGATGCTATCAGTATCATTCTTCTGCTCCACGCAATGATCATGTCCTTCGGTGGTATTCCCCTGCTGTATTATGGTGATGAAATCGGCACGGTCAACGATGATGCCTACCTGAGGGACCCACACAAGGCAACGGATACCCGCTGGATCCATCGTCCGACCATCGACTGGGAAAAGGCGGCCCGTCGCAATCAGTCGGGAACCATTGAATACCGGATTTTCACTGCCCTGAAAAGGATGATTGCGGTACGTGGTGAAATCAGCGTCTTCGCCGATTTTAACAATCGTGAATTGATTGAGGTGGAAAACCCCAACCTGTTTGTCTTTGAACGTTATAACTGGCTCAGTCGCCGTGATTCGGTTCTGATAGTGGCCAACTTTAACCGTCAGCCCCACTCTCTGAACCTTGATGAAATGGCAACCTGGGGCACCATCGATTTCAGTCGACTCACCGATCTGTACAGCGGCGGCCAACCCGACATGGTAAATCATACATTGGTTGTGCCGGGTTTCAGTTTTTACTGGCTTGCGGAAAAGTAATTCCTGCGCCTGCGCATCTTGTTTTATTTGAGCAGGGGCTCACGGAACAAAACCGCGTACACTAATGGTTAAGCTGCGCTTAAAACATCACAAACCGGGCATTTGCGCTGCCGGTGAGAGCTGCTCCACTCCTTCAGGCACCTCAAACACAAACTCGGTGTCAGCGGGATCAAGATTCCAGCCCACATCGACAAAGGTGATCCGGGTCAGGTTGTCCTGCGGATCAGTCACCTGGGTTGCCACCAGGGGAAACACCTGGGGGTTGCCGCCCTGGTGGCTTTCCGCTACCGCCTGCTGATTGACAATCACCTCGATCCGCTTAAAAAATTGCGAAGGGCGCTTCGGGGTCAGCAACAGGATGTAATCCCCAGCTTCGTTACGGCGACTCTTGCCCCAGGCGATGGCAAAATTCTGCGCCAGATCCCCTAGGCCAGTGAAAAAGGCCGCCGGGTTATCACCATATTCAGCCTCAACCTCACCGA
This sequence comes from Pelovirga terrestris, assembly GCF_014773365.1. GTDB lineage: Bacteria > Desulfobacterota > Desulfuromonadia > Desulfuromonadales > Geopsychrobacteraceae > Pelovirga > Pelovirga terrestris. The sequence continues at coordinate 26,951 of NZ_JACWUN010000004.1, read as the reverse complement.
CTTCGCTGACAATCACCTGCCGGTTTTCCGGTACATAGACCCACAGGGTGGTGCCGTCGGACAGAACCTGTTGCTCATTGGGCAAGCGATAGTCCCAGCGAAACTTGGGCATGACCGAGCCGGTGCGGGATTGTGGGGGGAATTTAAACCATACCTTGCCTTCGCCGCGCTGCACGCGATCAATGGCAACGACCGTTGATAACTGGACAAAGTCGGCAGCAAAATCGCGTATCTGTTGCTCAGCCGGGGTCGATACCTTAAAAGGTGTCTCCAACGCCCTGAGAACATTGGTTAATTCTTCGTCGGCTATGGCCGGCAAAGAACCAGCAACCAATAACAGCCATGAAAGTAGCAGCGCCATCAACTTCATAAAGTGTGTTCTCCTTTAAAATACAACGCCTACATCATAACACTTTTCCTGGCCTGCGTGCGTACCGCAAGCGTTATCACAAATCACCAAAGGAGGAGACACCGTCGTCATTGTTATGCAGGTTGATAAAAACCCCCGCCCTGGCGGCATCCGTGCCACCAGCCGGAGCAACCAAAAGCAGCGGCAACGCGTACATATCTTCGGCCCGCCCGGAATCTATTTGGCAAGGGCCTCCAAGGTGCAGATCAGGTACTCCGGGTAAACCACCACGGCCACACAATGACTCGAGGGCGCCGAGAAAAGCTGAAGCAACGATATTTCCCGCCTCCCTTAATGCCGAACGAGCCATTTCATTGAAACCCGACCTTATCGTGCCATCCCCGGTCAGGGCAGTGACTAATTGCTGCGCTGCCTGATTATCCAGCGCCAGAATAATGGTTCCGGAAATTCTGCCGGACAAACTCAAGGCAATCTGGACACCGTCACAGCGCAGCTGCTGCCAACAGGAGCGAGCAGCAGATGAGCGGATAAAATCCTGACTTTTCAGCACCAGTGAACCTTGCGGCAGCATCTGCCCGAAGCTTACCAGGGCAGAACGGATTCCGGTTTCGATCAGGCGACTGTCCGTAAATAGTTCACTTGTCTGGCCGGCAATCATCATACCTCTTTTTTTCGGCGCTCTAGCAGGGATTGCAAGTCCAGCAAAAAGACCACCTGACCATTACCCAGAATAGTCCCTCCGGCACAACCGGGACTTTGGTCAAAGGGGGGTGCCAGGCGCTGGACAAAGACTTCCTGCTGGCCGATCAAGCGATCTACAACCAGGCCGATGCGACGCCCCAGGACTTCTGTCACCACCAGGGAAAGAGAATCTTTTTTTGTGCCCTTGGATTGCTTAAGGATTTTTCGCAAAGAAAGCAGCGGAATAAAAGCGTCCTGATAATGAACCATCAGCTGCTTACCACTACTGTGGATTTCCGCCGGGCTGATTTCAACCGCCTGGATGACACGAGTAATCGGAATGGCCATCGACATGCCGGCCGATTCGATCAACAGCACGCGGATAATCGCCAGCGACAGTGGCAACTTAAGGGTGATACTGGTACCTTCTCCCGGGGTCGAGTCGATCAACACCAGGCCGCCAATCGCCTCTATTGCAGTCTTGACAACATCCATACCAACACCACGACCGGAGATACCGGTAACCGTATCAGCGGTTGAAAAACCGGGCTGACAGATCAACTGATACAGATCGTAATCACGGACGGTCTTCACCTGGGCGCTGCTCAAGAGTCCACGCTCCCGCGCGATACGACGAATGGTCTGCGGATCAATGCCGCTACCATCATCTGCCACCTGAACCAGGACCTGATCCCGATCACGCCAGGCTTTAAGGCTGATGACCCCCTGATCTTTATCCCTGAAGCCATGATCAACGGCATTACGCACCATGTGGATCAATGGATCAACCAGCTCTTCGACGATCGCCCGATCTATTTCAATATCGGCACCGTCGATCTGTAGTTCAATTTTCTTAGCGCTGCTTCGGGCCAGATCGTGAACAATCCGCGACAACCGGGAAAACAGCGCCCGCAGCGACACCATGCGCACCTGTAACACCTGATGATGAAGGTTCTTGACCAGGCGCGACAATTGTCCCACCCCATCGTCCAGCCCTTGCACGTGCTGCTGCTTAAGGGCATCCTGCAACTGATAACGGGTGGTTATCAATTCGCCGGTCAGATTAATCAGTTGATCAAGACGCTCGGTACTGACCCGCACACTGGCACTTTTTTGGCGGCGCTCTCCCAGACCACTGGTGGCCGGCGGCTTGGGAAAGGAAATTTCCTCGACATCGCTATACCTGGCCAGCTGTGCATGCATCTCTTGCCGCGTCAGACGGGGGCGTAACTGCACCAGCAAACGTGCATCTACCTTGTCGTTCAGAATCTGCTCGAGAGACGGCCAGGATTTCAGCACGGTACCGAAATCGCTACATTTTTTCAGCAAAACCAGCAATCTCGGAGCTGCTACGGGGACCGTTTCAGCAAGGTCAATCTGCACCAGGAGCGGCTCCGCAGCAATCTGGTCACCTTCTTCTTTTTCCGGCACCATCTGGCTCATCGGAACATCGGATGGCACCTGTGGGTTCAGCGTCTGCAGATACGTCTCAACCCTGCGCTCTTCTCGCCCCTGGCTGATATCATCATGCAGGGCCTCCAGCAGGTCGACCCCTGCCAGCAACTGATCAATTTCAACGCTGCTGACCGAACCCCGTTTACGACACTTATCCAGGTCATCTTCGAGACGATGGGCCAGGCGGGCAGTTTCCGCGTATTCCATCGTCGCAGCCATCCCCTTGATCGAGTGAGCTTCCCGAAACAGGGCATCGATCTCGTGATGATTTTCCGGTTCGTTATCAAGGCGCAACAGTATTTCAGACATGGCCTGCAGATGCTCAGCCGTTTCAGCCAGATACATGTTGCGATATTTTTCTTTATCCATCTGTTTATCCAGTGGGTTTAGACAACATAATCAGGACGCAACGACACGTTCCGCCACTTCAAGAACCTGATCACTCTGGAACGGCTTGACAATAAAATCCCGGGCACCGGCGGTGATCGCATCGAGGATCAGATGTTTCTGCCCCAATGCGCTGCACACCACCACCCGCGCCTGTGCTTCCAGCTGCAGGATGGCTTTTAGTGCCTCTATTCCACCCATAACCGGCATCACGATATCCATGGTGACCAGATCAGGGCGCTGCTGCTGATAAATAGCCACCGCCTGTTCCCCGTTTTCAGCTTCTCCCACAATTTCCCATCCCGCCTGGGAAAAAATATCTGTCAGCATCTTGCGCATAAAGAGCGCATCATCGACAACCAGAACGCGTCCGGGCATTACTTTCTCCTTATTTGACACAGGTTGCTTCTATCGCTGCTACGACATAATGGAGATCGAGCAGGCTGATCATGTCATTCTTCCAGGTGAACAGGCTGCGAACCGAGGGCTCTTTGACCCCCGCATCGGCATCTTTGACAAAGCCCTTATCCAGCCCGATCAATGGCCGCAATCGATCAACGGCCAAAGCGAAAGGGCCATAGTGGTTGGCCAGAACAATGATGCGTGGGCTCCCCTGAGGGCTGTCAAAACCCAGCAGACAAGGCAAATCAACCACCGGTACGATACGCCCATGGAACGCAATGGCACCACTGACCGTTGCCGGCGCAGCAGGGAAGGGGTGCAGGTGAGGCGTTTCGACAATCTCCTGGATATCGATCAGTTCCAACGCATAGATTTCGTTGCCAACCTCAAAAGGGAGCAACTGCATCACGGTGCCGTCCGTTCATGGTCGCTGCCCAGGTTAAAACGGCGGACCGAGGTCAACAGCTCTTCCGCCAGGCGCGACAGACGCTGTGAGGCAAAAGACATTTCTTCCATCGACGCGGTCTGTTCTTCAGTTGCCGCAGACACCTCTTCGGTCGAGGCAGCGTTATCTTCAGCGACCCGGGCAATCTCTTCGATCGCTTCTACAATAGCCTGTGCCCCGCGACTCTGCTTCTCGGTCAGATCACGGATATCGATGGAGCGCTCCTGCGCTGCCTCCGCCTTGGAAATGATCGATTTGAAGGCGTTGCCGGTAACATCCACCGCTTCGCGGCCGGCATCGATAGACTTGACACTCTGTGCCATGGACAGCTGGACCTTTTGACTCTGCTCCCGGGTTTTTTCAATCAGCCGGCTAATCTCGGCCGCTGAGTTGCTGGTGCTGTCCGCAAGTTTGCTGACCTCTTCCGCCACTACCGCAAAACCATGGCCGTATTCCCCCGCGCGAGCCGCTTCAATGGTTGCATTCAGGGCCAGCAGGTTGGTCTTCTGGGCAATACCGGTGATGACATCGATAATCGAGCCGATCTTTTGTACCTGCTCGCTGAAATCAACGATCATGGTGCCGTTCTCTTCAATCTGACTGAGCACCTGTTTCATGTTGTCCAGTGCCTTGCTGGTCAAGCCTTCTCCCTCACGCGCTGAGAGGGTTGTCTGTTCCGCTGATTCCGTCAATTTACCCGACGACCCGGCCACCAGCTCAATCTGCTCGGCCATTTCGCGCACTACCCGTGACACCCGTTCAACCATCTCCGCCTGAGTTTCGGCACCGCGGCTGATCTGCTCAATCGAACCGGCTACTTCGTGGGCGGTGGCCGTCATTTCCTCGGAGGTGGTAGCTAACGCCATGGAGGACTCATTGACATTCAGGGCGCTGCCGCGCATCTGACCAACCAGGTTACGCAGACTGTCGACAACCAGATTCAGGGAGTTGGACAGATCTTCTGTTTCGTCGCTGAACAACCCTTTGTGGAGGCGTACTTTACGGCTTAAATCACCATGACTGAGGCGATCAGCACCATCGGTAAGAATCTTGATATTGGCGGTAAAGGCCCTGGAAAAAAGCCAGCCGAAAATCAGCCCAACCAGCAAGGCGCCAATCACAGTGATGAACTGATGCGTCCATTCAGGGGCATCGAGTCGTGGCACCAGCAGATTCAGCAGCACAACCGACGCCACCACAAAAATAAAGCCGATAACAAACTTATAGCTGATCTCTACACGCATCTTCTTCCTCCACCTTGACAACGACGGGTTTCCATTTTTTTACCGTTAATCCACCGGTCTTACAGATCAACCGTGCGTCGATAAATCCGTTCAGCCGGGTCAACACAGAAAAACAGGTTACGACAATCAGGGGCCAGGGTTTCTGCCCGGCCGAGAACCAGATACCCACCGGGCGACAGAGCCCCTGCCAGCAACTTAAGCACCTGCTGTTGTTTATCTCTGGAGAAATAAATCAACAGGTTACGACACAAGATCACATCCGCACGGTAGATTATCTCCTCAGAAATAATGTCATGGCGAAAAAATTGCACGAGTTGACGGATCTCTTCGTTAATCTGATAGAGCTGAGCCTGTGCGCTAAAGTATTTTTCAAGCATTGCCGGCGGCACCTCTTTGAGACGATCTACCGGATAACAACCGTTTTTTGCCCTTTTTAAGGCGTCCGGACTTAAATCCGTGCCGACAATCGCAAACTGGTCGCCTTTTTGCACCATATCTTTTAGTAACAACGCGACGGAGTAGGGTTCTTCACCCAGGGCACAACCAACACTCCAGATTCGCAGTTTGCTGTTCTGACGCCGCGACATGCGCAACACTTCCGGCAAAATTCGTGATTTGAGCGCCAAAAAGGTGCTGGGATTGCGAAAGAAATGCGACACATGGATACCCATAGCGGCAATCAGCTGTTTTTGTTCCTCTGCTCGGTCTGCCAGTTCAGCACTGTAGTGAAGCGGATCAGTACAGCCACAGGAACGCAGATAGGCCGCCAACCGACGCTTCATATTAACCGACTTATAACTTGCCAGATCAAAATTCTGCTGCTGCTTGAGAATAGTAGCAATCACAGCATATGCTTCGTCAGGGAAATCCTCACCAACCAGGGGACTGCGTTGCCTGGTGGCGGAAAGATTTGTTCCCTGGTTGGCAGCATCAGTCTGATTAGACACTGTGGGGTCAGCTTGCAGCAAAATGGTCAAACCCCCGTTGTCGACAGTGATAGATATCGCCATTATCCTGCCTGATGTTGATTCCGGTGCCGGCCCTGATATGACCAACCTTAACCACTCCGGGGGCAGGTAAAGCCATCTGCTCGAGATCGTGCCGCGCCGAGCTGAACAGCAGTTCGTAATCTTCACCACCAGCCAGGGCCAGATCGATCAAGCTGGGATTCTGGCCTAATGCGCTGCGAAAAGCCTCAGACAAGGGCAGAGCCGAGAGTATCAGCTCAGCACCAACGCCGGAAGCAACCAGCAGATGATTCAAATCTGCCAGCAGACCATCTGAGACATCAAGCATCGCTGTTGCCAATTCCTGTTCACCTACCAGACGCCCCAGGTCAATCCGGGCGCTGGGGGTGTGAAAACGCTGCGCCAGAGGCACAGGAGGCATCTGGCCGGCGCGCAACAGGTGCAGCGCCAGAGCGCTGTCACCAAGGGTTCCGGAAACGTAGAGAGCATCACCACACCCTGATCCCTGGCGCATCACCGCTTTACCTGTCGGCACCAGACCCTGGACGGTAACCGAAATCATCAGAGGACCCGGCGACCCGCAGGTGTCGCCGCCGGCCAGAACGACATCATGTTGCCTTGCTTCATAAAGAAAGCCCCGAATAAAATCCTTAAGCTCCGTTTCTTCGAGCTGTTGTGAACGTCCAAGTCCCAGGTACAAAGACCTTGGTTTGCCCCCCATGGCGGCGATATCACTTAAGTTCACCGCTACCGATTTACGCCCCAGGTCAAACATACTGGTCCAGGCACGGTTAAAATGGATATCTTCAATCAACAGGTCGTTACTCGTCAGCAACTGCTGGTCAGACGGCAACTGATCGATAGCACAATCATCTCCGATGCCGGACGGCATCCGGCTACAACTTTCGACCTGTTCCTTGATCCAGCCGATCAGTTCGAATTCACCACGTCCTTTGTTGTTTACTTCACCCATATGGCGACATCCAGCTTTCTAAGCTTTTAATTATTATTTTTCTTTTATAATAAGTCAAGTTATCCCTTTGCCAAACAACAACGGCCAGCTGACGCTGGCCGTTGTTGTTCATGATTTAATGAAAGGAGATGAGCGATTAAACCTGAGGACCGGCCTTGGTGAAATCGAAATCATGATTATCTTCATCGATATATTTTTTAAAGTTCTGAATGAACATTCCCGCCAGTTTATTGGCCGTGCGATCAAAGGCCTCCTGATCTGCCCAGGAGTTGCGGGGATTAAGCAACTTGCTATCTACACCCGGCAGTTCTTTGGGGATGTTCAATTTAAAAAAGCGGGTCTGATCAAATTCAGCATTGAGAATACTGCCGTCGAGGATAGCATTGATACAGGCTCTGGTTGCCTTGATGCTCATACGCTCACCAACACCATAGCCGCCACCGACCCAGCCGGTATTGACCAGGTAGGCATTGACATTGTGCTTCTCCATCTTCTCGCCCAGCAACTTGGCATAAGCGGTAGGATGCAGGGGGAGGAAGGCTTCACCAAAACAGGCAGAAAAAGCTGCGGTTGGCTCGGTAACGCCGCGTTCAGTACCGGCTACCTTGGCGGTATAGCCGGAGAGGAAGTAATACATGGCCTGCTCTTTGCTGAGTTTCGATACTGGTGGCAAGACGCCAAAGGCGTCGCAGGTCAAAAAGATGATGTTTTTCGGGTGGCCGGCGCGCAAACTTGGCTCAAAGTTGTCGATATGGTGAATAGGGTAGGAGACACGGGTGTTCTCGGTTTTATCCTTGCTGGAGTAGTCGATAATTCCATCTTCGTCATAAACCACGTTTTCCAGCAGAGCATCACGGCGGATGGCATTGAAAATTTCCGGTTCACTTGCCGGAGAGAGATCAATACATTTGGCGTAACATCCCCCTTCGAAGTTGAAGATCCCGTCGTCGTCCCAACCATGCTCGTCATCACCAATGAGCTTGCGTGATGCATCGGTCGACAAGGTGGTCTTGCCGGTGCCTGACAGACCGAAAAAGAGACAGACGTCCCCCTCTTTACCAACGTTGGCGCTGCAGTGCATGGATAGAATCTTGTTGAGGGGCAACCAGTAGTTCATCATGGTGAAGATCCCCTTTTTCATCTCCCCACCGTACCAGGTGCCACCGATAATGGCGACCCGTTTCTCAATATTGAAAATGACAAAAACATCGGAATTCAGTCCCATCTCTTCCCAACGCTTGTTGCTGTAACCGGCAGCATTGTAAACGGTAAAATCGGGCGCAAAATTTTCCAGGCCGGCACTATCGGGACGAATAAACATGTTTTTGACAAAGTGGGACTGCCAGGCAATTTCAGTCACAAAGCGTACCTGGCGACGGGTCGAAGGGTTGGCTCCGGAGTAGCCATCGGTTACATAAATATCTTTACCGGACAGATAGTTAATGACCTTGTTATAGAGTTCATCAAAAAAATCGACCGAGATCCGCTGGTTTATTGTGCCCCAGGCAATGTTCTGCTTGGAAGGGTCCTGTTTGACAAAATATTTGTCCTTGGGTGAACGGCCGGTAAATTTGCCGGTATCAACCATCATGGTGCCGTTGGCGGCAAGCTTGCCCTCCTGGTTTTTTACTTCGTGCTCAAACAACTCATCATAGCTCAAGTTATAAAATACCTTACCCACGCTCTTAAGTCCCAGTTCCGCAGCAGTCAACTCACTCATTTCATTCTCTCCCTGTTTTCAGGTTTTGATATGCCCGATCAGATCAGACAAATCCAGGCTCGGCTGATTAAAATAACGTTGTTATACGCATTATTACCGGGTTAATATAGCCCAAAGGCCTATTGATCGCAACAACTGCGCGACACAATAGTCGAATTCTGCTGCTTTTTTTCTTTTGCCTGCGACCACCGACAGATAAGTCTCTTGACCGCCATATCACAGGGCCATCAGCCCCGGTCTCAGCAGCCGATAACAGAAAATACCCGACCTGCTGTTGACCGATTTTAAGAGCGGGATACGCCACGACCGTTGATACAAGACAGCCCCCTATGGCATGACCATAGAGGGCTGTCTTGCTGCTTAAAATTTGTAATTATTCAACTGCCGTCCTTCGCGCAGGGCCTTTGGATGCTGTGGCAAGGGTTTTTGGACGGCGACAAAGAGCAGTCATGGATGACCTGACGGGAAACTAGCGCGTCCCGTGACATAGATTCCCGACCCGGCAGTGAACAGTTAGTAAATTCTTAATGTTTATCCTGGTTGAGGTTTACTGTATCTCCATGATGGTTGTTCATCATACTTTCAAGCAGGACTTTACTGCCGATTGACGCTGTTTTCTTTACCAGATTTTCAGCTGTCTCCGGATCCTTGCGGCGAAACGCATCCAGCAGTTTCTCGTGTTCGTCAACAGAGATCGCCATTCGGCCGTTGACCGATAACGAAGCCATGCGCAGACGGTTGAATTTCATCCCCAGTTGATGAATTAACCCGTACAGTTTGCTGTTATCAGCGGCTTTGAGGAAAATTTCGTGAAACTCATTGTGCACACGATAAAAGGACCGGACGTCACCTTCTTCAGCCAGGCTCCGCAACTTGCGATTCACTGTTTCAAGGCGTTCAAGTTCTTTTTCCGTCAGGTTGCGGGCAGCGAGTGAAGCCGCATACCCTTCAAGGATACTTTTGATCGCATAAAATTCCTGAACATCACGCTCCGACAAAGCTGCAACAACAGCTCCCTTACGCGGAATAACCGTCAGATAACCTTCGGATTCCAACTGCCTGAAGGCCTCACGGATGGGGGTCCGACTGATACCAAAGCGCTCTGCCAGTTCGGGTTCGGCAACTTTCTCACCCGGCTTAAGGTTTCCTTTAAGGATGGCCTCACGAATAGTTTCGAGAATTTTTTCCCGCAAGGTCTGATGCCGTTCCATATGCTTATTCTTCATAAAGATCTCCACTTTGAGTATGTAAATTGTATACAGTATACATACAGTGTCAATCTTTTTTTACACTGCAGCCACCCCTATCGATGGATCTTATAGGTTTTTTTAAAAGGTAACTGACTGAACATAAAGTTAATTCAGAATGGCCCGGCGCTTTTCACGGTTAGCTTGTGGTACTATTCTAAAAATACCCTCTGTCCTGGAATGACCCTATGTCTGAACTTTTCATCCATGTTCCCGCAGCGCTTTTTCCCGACCGGGTTGACTTTCTTCTTACGCGAAGGTTGCAACCGGAGGTGGCCTGTCAGGATGCCAATATCGCGACGCTTGACATGAATCAACTGGCCGATAGTGCTTCAGCACTGGCAGCGGCGGGACTGAAGACGGTATTGCATGCCCCCTTTGTCGACTTTCTTCCTGGTGCTTCAGATTTTCGCGGACGCCAAATGACCATCAGCCTGCTCGAACAGACGCTGATCTTGGCCGAACGGATCAAGGCTGGTAAAATTGTTTTTCATCCCGGACTGATCGCCAATGCCTCCGGGCACGAGACGGACGATTGGCTTGCACGCTCTTATGTGTTGTGGTCCAACTACATGTCCTGGGCCAAAATCAACAATTGTATTTTTTGTATCGAAAATATCTACGAGACCTCTCCAACGCCTTTATTAGATCTGATTACAGCGATTAACTCTCCCTACTTTGGCCATGTTTTTGATATCGGACACTGGAATATTTTCAGTGGCGAACCGTTGACAACCTGGTTGGGCGCTATTGGACCTTATATCCACCATCTCCATCTACACGATAACCGCGGTCATATGGACGAACACCTTGCCATCGGTCTGGGGACAGTACCTTTCGATCAACTCTTTACCTGGCTTGATGACAGCGACACGGCCCCATCCATTACCCTGGAAAACCACAATCGCCTTGCCCTTGATCAATCCCTCGGAATGCTCGCTCGCACCCTGACCAATGACAAATACCAATAAAAAAGGGCACCCTCATAGAGGTGCCCTTTTTTATTAAAAATGATATTACTTGATATCAGCGCATCTTACCGGCGACCTGAATACGGATCAGAGCTCGCTGAAGTGCCCGTTCCATAATAGCATAGGACTTATCTTCCTGTGACATGGTCTTCAGTGCCTGTTCTGCCCGACCCATCGCCGCTTTGGCCCGGGCAAGATCAATCTCATCAGATTTCTCTGCGGTATCAACCAATACCGTTACCGCATCCTCATCGATTTCCACGTAGCCCCAATTAACGGCAACATGAAAATGTTGACCACCTTTTTTATAGCTCATCTCACCGACACGCAAGGTTGTCAGCAAGGGGGTGTGACCAGGCAGAATTCCGAGTTCGCCAACCAGTCCCGGCAAGGTCAGTTCATCAACTTCCTCAGAAAGAACCTGCTTGTATGGTGTCACCATGTCAAGCTTGAGTTTTTCAGCCATCACGCTAATCCTTTATCTGACAATTCAGTGTACCCTCAGGCTGCCATCTTGCGTGCTTTTTCAATGACTTCTTCAATTGTTCCGACCATGTAGAAAGCTTGTTCGGGCAGGCCGTCGTGTTTGCCATCAACAATCTCACGGAAACCCCTGATCGTATCTTTGAGCTCCACGTACTTTCCTGGTGAACCGGTGAAAACTTCGGCGACATGGAAAGGCTGTGACAAAAAGCGCTGAATCTTCCGTGCCCGTGCGACAACCTGCTTGTCCTCTTCAGACAGCTCGTCCATACCAAGGATGGCAATGATGTCCTGCAGGTCTTTGTAGCGCTGGAGGACGTACTGCACGTCGCGAGCAACCTTGTAATGCTCTTCACCGATAACCTGCGGATCAAGAATCCGGCTGGTCGAATCAAGGGGGTCAACCGCTGGATAGATCCCCAGCTCGGCAATCTGGCGGGAAAGCACCGTCGTTGCATCCAGGTGAGCAAAGGCGGTAGCCGGTGCCGGGTCAGTCAGGTCATCAGCGGGAACATAGATAGCCTGAACCGAGGTAATTGATCCCTTATCCGTCGTCGTAATACGCTCCTGCAGCTCACCCATCTCGGTTGACAGGGTCGGCTGGTAACCAACCGCTGAAGGAATCCGCCCGAGCAGAGCCGAAACCTCGGAACCTGCCTGGGTAAAACGGAAAATGTTGTCAACAAACAGCAGCACATCCTGACCTTCTTCATCGCGGAAGTATTCGGCAACGGTCAGGGCTGACAGGGCGACCCGGGCACGTGCTCCAGGGGGTTCATTCATCTGGCCATAGATCAATGATGCCTTGCTCAAAACCCCTGAGTCTTTCATCTCTTCCCACAGATCGTTACCTTCGCGGGTACGCTCACCAACCCCGGCAAAAACGGAAAAACCGCCGTGCTGCTGGGCAACGTTGTTGATCAGTTCCATAATTAGGACGGTCTTGCCAACCCCGGCCCCACCGAACAACCCGATTTTTCCACCGCGGGAATAAGGAGCAAGAAGATCAACCACCTTGATCCCGGTTTCGAAGGCCTCAACCTTGGTCGACTGGCTGACAAAGTCCGGCGCGGGGCGGTGAATCGGCCATGACAGTTCAGCGTCAACCGGACCCATCTCATCAATCGGTTGGCCGATGACATTGAGGATACGTCCCAAGGTTTTTGGACCAACCGGCATCAGAATCTGGTCACCGGTATCAAGAACCTCTTGACCACGAACCAGACCGTCAGTTGCATCCATAGCAATGGCACGCACGGTATTTTCACCAAGGTGCTGCGCCACCTCACAAACCAGGTTCCACTCTTCATCGCCGAGGGCAGGGTTGGTGATTTTTACCGCATGGTAAATCTCCGGCAGCTTACCGGGCTCAAACTCAACATCGACAACAGGGCCGATAACCTGTGTGATCTTTCCTTTATTCATAACGCAACCTTTCCTCCTAATCCCGCGGGAATGTACCTGTTTCTATTTAAAATCTCAAAATTATTTGATTGATTCTGCACCAGAGATGATTTCCATCAATTCTTTAGTTATTGCAGCCTGGCGGGCGCGATTGTACTGTAGAGTCAATTTGCCGATCATTTCAGAAGCATTACGGCTGGCGCTATCCATCGCCGACATCCTGGCTCCCTGTTCTGATGCGTTGGACTCAAGCAGGGCACGAAACAGCTGGACTTCTACCATTTTGGGTAAAATATCCGCCAACACCTCGCCTCGACTTGGCTCGTAAAGATAGTCAACTGAGTCTGCTTCGTGTTTTTCCTCTTCTTGTGCCTGGATCGGCAATAACTGCTCTACCGTGACATTCTGGACAACTGCACTCTGAAAGGCATTGTAGATCAGATAGACCGCATCGTAGGTCTCGTCTTCGTACTTTAAGACAATATCTTCGCCAATTAATTGCGCAGTTTTAAAGGTAACATTTCCGGTAATATCTTCATAAACCTTGGTAATTTTGTCGCCGACGCGATTTCGCAAGAAATCCCGACCTTTTCGACCGATTATCATCAAATCGATATGAGCATAACCTTCGCTGTTATTGCGGATAAAGCGCTCCGCCTCTTTGGAAGGATTAGCGTTAAACCCGCCACACAGACCTCGGTCAGCGGTCAGCAGCAAAACCAGCGCCCGATCTTTACCGCGCGGACTTAAGAAGGGATGGCCATCGGCTTCTTCGCGTTGCGCCAGGTGCGATACCACTTTGTGCAACTTTTGGGCGTATGGGCGGGCAGCAACTGCAGCTTCCTGGGCCCGCCGCAACTTGGCCGCAGCGACCATTTTCATCGCCTTGGTGATCTGCTGGGTGTTTTTTACCGAGCCGATCCGTTTTTTTATGTCTTTCAGACTTGGCATCTGTTCAACCTTTTCTCAAGATCAGGCAACAAACTGACTTTTGAATTCCTCGAGGGCCTGTTTGAGCTTTTTCTCCATCTCCTCGTCAATCGCTTCTTTCTCTTCGAGCTCTTTGAGAACATCGGCTTTCTGAGCTTCCATGAACGTCAAAAGTTCGCCTTCATAACGACTGATTGACCCTACCGGGTATTTATCGACAAAGCCATTGTTCGCCGCAAAGATGGAAACAACCTGCTTGGATACCGGCATCGGCACGTATTGACCCTGCTTCAGGATCTCAACCAGCCGTGATCCACGATTCAGCTGAGCCTGGGTTGCCGCATCAAGGTCAGAACCAAACTGGGCAAATGCCGCCATTTCACGGTACTGAGCAAGAGCCAGACGCAAGGTACCGGCAACCTGCTTCATTGCTTTAACCTGGGCAGAGCCTCCGACCCGGGAAACCGACAAACCGACGTTGATCGCCGGTCTGACCCCGGAATAGAAAAGGTCGGTTTCAAGGAAGATCTGGCCATCGGTGATCGAAATAACATTGGTCGGAATATACGCCGACACATCACCGGCCTGGGTTTCAATAATCGGCAGCGCTGTCAATGAGCCGGCACCAAGAGCATCACTCAACTTAGCTGCCCGTTCAAGGAGGCGACTATGGAGATAGAAAACATCGCCGGGGAAAGCTTCACGTCCCGGTGGGCGGCGTAGCAACAAGGAGAGCTGACGATAAGCAACGGCCTGCTTTGACAGGTCATCATAGATAATCAGCGCGTGGCGGCCACTATCACGGAAAAACTCACCCATAGTTACACCGGTGTAGGGTGAAATAAACTGCAGTGGCGCAGGGTCGGATGCCGTTGCAGCGACAACAATGGTGTAATCCATGGCGCCGTACTGTCTGAGCTTATCAACCACCTGGGCTACCGTCGAACGCTTCTGACCGATAGCGACATAGATACAGATAACCCCATTACCCTTCTGGTTGATAATGGTATCGATAGCTACGGCTGTTTTTCCGGTCTGGCGGTCACCGATAATCAGTTCGCGCTGGCCACGACCAATCGGCACCATCGCATCAATCGCCTTCAGGCCGGTCTGCATCGGCTCATGAACGGACTTACGTGCGACAATTCCGGGGGCTTTGATTTCTACCTGGCTATAGGTATCGGTTGCGATATCGCCCTTGCCATCAATGGGAATACCGATACCATTGACAACCCGACCGACCAGGGCTTCACCAACCGGCACCTGGACAATCTTCTCGGTTCTTTTAACCAGATCGCCCTCTTTAATGTGCTCGGAATCACCCAGAATAGCGGCACCGACATTATCTTCCTCAAGGTTGAGAACCATACCCATGGTGCCACCCGGAAACTCGAGGAGTTCACCGGACATGGCTTTATCGAGTCCGTGAATACGGGCGATACCATCACCAACGGAAATAATGGTACCGGTCTCACTAACTTCAACCTCACGACCAAAGTTTTCAATCTGTTTTTTGATGATCGCACTGATTTCTTCTGCTCTAATTTCCATAATCGTGTCCCGTTACCCCTTTGTTAAGGTATCAGCCATGCGTTTCAGCTGGGTTCTTACGCTTCCGTCAAACAGCTTCCCGCCCATTTCCGCCTGCAGTCCCCCAATTAACGCAGCTTCTTTTTCCACATTCAGCACGACCGTTTTACCGGTCTGCTGTTCTAAGCCTTTGCGAATTGTATCAACCCGTTCCTTTGTCAATTTGTTCGCAGAACGGATATTTGCCCGGATCACTCCCGAGAGTTCATCAGCAAATTGCCGGTAGTTCAGATCAATCTGTTTGACGTAGGAAATCCGTCCTTTTTCCAGCAACAGGCCAAAGAAACTGCGCATGGAATCGCTGAGCTTGAGCACCTCGGCAATATCATGGAGAATGGCAGTTTTTTTCTGCAGGGAAAAGGTCGGGCTGTCAAGCAGCAGCCTTAAAAGATCTTCTCTCTCAAGTAGTTCTGCTATGGTTGAAAGTTCCGTACCGAACTTATCAACCTGCTTGTTTTCTTCTGCAAGCCTCAGCAGCGCTCTGGCATACCGGATAGAAATCGCACTGTTACTCAATGTAGCTCTCCTACCTTCTGCATGTATTCGTCGATCAGACGGCTGTCATCATCTTTGGTAAAGTTCTTCTTGAGCAGATCCTCAGCAACACCCACAGCCAGCTGCACCGCCTCCTGCTGCAGGCTTAAGCGTGCTTTTGCCACTTCAAGGGCTGCCGCTTTCTCAGCATCCTGCTCGATTTTTACGGCCTGCTCCCTGGCGTTTTCGATAATTTTCTGTTTTTCCATTTCTGCCTCTTTACGGATCGACGCAGAAATAGCAGCTATCTCCTGGGTGGCCTGATTGAGCTTTTTATCGTACTCAGCAAATTTTGCTTCGGCCTCTTCCTTGACCTTCTTTGCTTCGGCCAGGGCTTTTTCAATATCATCACGGCGTCCGCTTAAGGCATTACCAATCGGCTTTTTAAGAAAATATACAAGGATGGCAACGACAATGGAAAAATTAAGCAAGCGATAGAGAAAATCTTTTAACAGGACGCCGCTGTCGACATGGGCATCACCGGCAGCCATGGCGGTACCACAGGACAATACAACCAGCACAAGTGCCCCTGCCAGGGTTTTGTTTTTCGCATTCATCTTCAAACCTTCCTGCCTTATGTCAATGATCTGCCAAGGATTTTAGTTGCAATCTGCTGGGCAAGCGCGGTTGATTCCTTTTTTAGCGTCTGACTTGCCCGGGCTGATTCCTGACCTACTTGCTCTTTAATTTGATCCATTCTGGCGCCCGCATTTGACTGTGCAGCAGCGATCATTTTTGACTCTTCTTCACTAGCCAGCTTCCTGATTTGTCCACGCTCATCATTAGCCTGTTTTTTGGCTTCGGCGAGTTGCTGCTGATAGCGACTCATTTTATCATCAATATCAGCCTGCAGATCGCGGGCACGGGCATGTGATCCGTCGATTGTTTCGCGCCTTTTATCCATCACTGCGCGTAAAGGTTGAAACAATATTCTATTCAACAGATAGAGCAGAACCATAAAATTTATAAACTGAAGTATGAGTGTCCAGTCAAGGCTAATCACCTAGCTCACCTCTTTTGTTACGATAATTGCCAAGCCAACTATTTATGTATACAGTATACAGTTTGGCTGGTTGGCGAATATGGATATGCTATGAAAGAACGGCATTGCTATCATATCTTTGCAACTCTTGTCAACACTCTGTTTGACTCTTTAGTGGTGACACCTTGAAGCGCTTACTGCGACAACGTCTTTTCGTCCTTTTTTTGGTCATTTTCTATTTTTTTACTGGGCTGCTGTTGGGGCTCGGCGGACATCTTGATTTCGCCATTGAACATAACTTTTTCATCAATTTTCAGGCAGGGGGTTTCAATCGTACCCTCAACCTGTGCCGGGGCCCGTAATTCTACCTGGGTTGTCGCTTTAATCCCACCAACAAAACGGCCACTAAGAATCAACGCACCCACACTGATCTGTCCTTCGATGCTGGCTGTCTCTCCGACAATCAGGGTGTCACTGGAACAGATTTCTCCGGTAAAATTTCCGTCCAGACGTACCAGCTCGTCGAAGTTCAGCTTCCCCTCGAAATGACTTCCCTGACCCAGAAATGCCTTAATATCGGCCTTTTCTATATCTATCGGTTTTTTTATCTGTTTATTTTCTTCTTTTTTTCCACCAAACATGATCATCCCTTTTCATTTTGACGTTGCTGTCTCTAGTTTCTTCCCGACTCTACCAATAACCAGGTGAAGGTATTTTAGTATCTGTTCAGCACCGGATCGGGAATCCAGTGCCAAGGGACGCTTATCGTTATCCCTGAGCGCTTGTTGTTGCCGTTCATGGTGACAGACGCCCTCCACAGGATCCCCGACCCTGCGCCAGGCCAGTGCTGAATCATTACCTATTTATTCTGTCAATATCACCTTCGTGAGCCATCGCTAGCCACTCGGCGTTCGTCCAAAGAGTTGCTCCACCAGTCTTAAAAGATCAGAATCATCGTGATAGTGCAGCTCTATTTTTCCTCCGTGATTTTTTTTAACCAGTTTTACCTGGGTACCCAGATGCGTTTCCAGATCATGTATCAAATCCATCGTCTCAGGATTTAATCTTGGCGTCTTTTTTTCCTTGATCACGCCATCAAAATTTTTAATTTTTTTAACCAGCTTTTCCGTTTCCCGCACCGACAGACTTTTTCTGAGGACCTCGTTACTCGCCTCCATTACATCGTCCTCACGTTCAAGCGCCAATAACGCTCGTGCGTGTCCCATACTCAGTTGACCTGCTGTCACCATTTCTTTGATTTTGTCTGGTAGACGCAGCAATCTCAGGGCATTTGCCACGGTACTGCGATCCTTGCCGACGCGTTGGGCGACTTCTTCCTGGGACAAATCAAAGGTGTCAACAAGATAGCGATAAGCTCCGGCCTCTTCCAGGGGATTAAGATCCTCTCGCTGAATATTTTCAATCAGCGCTATCTCCAGGGCATGACTCTCGCTGACATCCTGAATGACAACCGGGACTCTGTCCAATCCGGCCTTTTGTGCTGCTCGCCAGCGCCTTTCCCCGGCAATGATCTGATAATGATCTCCCTGTTGGCGTACGACAAGGGGTTGAATGACCCCTTTTTCTTTGATTGATGCAATCAATTCCGCCATTTTTTGGTCGTCAAAATTTTTCCGTGGCTGTTGTGAATGAGGCTTTAACTCTTCGACAGGGCAGGAAAAATACTTTTTTCCACCTTCTTGAGCTGCCGAACTTATCAGGGCACCAATCCCCTTACCAAGAGCCGGCCTTTTAGACATGATTTCCTCCTGCTACCAACTCACCTGCCAGATCGATATAAGCCTGGGCTCCACGGGATGCAATATCATAGAGCAGAGCCGGTTTACCGTAACTGGGTGCCTCCGATAAGCGGACATTACGTGGCACCACAACGGAAAAAACCTTGTCACCAAAATGTTGCCGAATTTCCTGGCTGACCTGATGGCAGAGATTGTTTCTCCCATCAAACATCGTCAGGAGAATACCTTCCAACACAAGGTTTTTGTTCAATTCCTGCTGAACCAATCTGATGGTCCTGGTTAACTGGCCAAGACCCTCCATAGCATAAAACTCACACTGCAGGGGCACCAGCACTGAATCAGCAGCAGCTAATGAATTAATTGTCAACAGACCTAAGGATGGGGGGCAATCAATGATGATATATTCATAATGTGAACGAATTTCTTCCAGCGCCGCCTTTAATTGCTGTTCACGGTTTTCCGTATCTATCAGCTCTATCTCAGCTCCGGTCAGGTCGGTATTGGATGGGAGCACATCTAAAAATTCCAATTCCGTGCGGCAGATCACATCCGCAGCAGTACTTTCACCCAACAACACACTGTAAACAGTCAAGATCACACTTGTTTTATCGATTCCCAGACCGCTGCAGGCGTTTGCCTGCGGGTCCATATCGATCAGCAGCGTGCGCTTTTCGGCTGCGGCCAGGGAGGCTGATAGATTCACTGCAGTGGTGGTCTTACCCACCCCCCCTTTTTGATTTGCAATAGCTATAATCCGTGCCACCCTCGATCTCCTTGGTTCATATCACCAGCCTCTGGCAATCTACCACATACGCTTGTTCTTTATTAGCCCAAAGATCACAATATTGTCCATCATGTAGCCAATTGGTACCTATTCAGATCTAACCTCGTCCCGGTGCTTAGCAGATCCAACAGAGGTACCTCAAACCCTGACTTTTTTCGAATTAATCGCTGAAAACTGCTTAATCATCTTTTCGTCTAACACTGATCAGGCATCTTGTTGCGCCGGTAAACGGCAATTGATATGTCACCACTGTTTCCGGGATTTCGTAAAAACGGTGCCACCGATCCTCAATTGAGGCCAACTCCCCTTCACCTTCAGGACCCTTCATGGCGATCACTATCCCAGCAGGTCCAATTAGCGGCAGAGCCATTTTCAATAAATCATTTGTGTGTGCAAGAGCCCGTGCCAGAACGACATCAAAACCATTCCACTCCAGACCTGCGCTATCCAGCTCCTCAATCCGCGCACAGCGAATTTGCAGATTTTTCAAGCCTAGTAGTCTCTTTATGTGTTGTTGGAAATTTATTTTTTTTCCAACACTATCAACGGAAAAAAAGGATTGGTTTGGTAGCGCAAGCGCAAGCGGGATGGCCGGGATGCCGCCTCCGGACCCCATATCCAGAATTCTTGAGGGTTTATCAAGCAGTCCAGTGACCACCAGGGAGTCGAGAATGTGCTTTTCTATCACACCGTCCAGCTCTCTGATGGATGTCAGGTTAATTCTGGCATTCCAACGCAACAGTTCTTCTGCAAACAGCAGTAAACATTCAACAAGCTCTTCGCTCAAACTGTCTATACCAAGGAGCTCAGCGCCCTGCTTCATTTGTTTTTTCACGCGTTTTTTTTCTCAAATAGACATTTAACACTGCTACCGCTGCCGGCGTAACCCCCTGAATCCGCCCCGCTTGTCCCAAACTGGAAGGGCGATATTTAATCAGCTTCTCTCTGACTTCAGCTGAAATGCTTGTAACCTCTGCATAGTCAAGATCATCTGGAATTTTGACCTTCTCAAGTTCGACAAAGCGCTCAACCTGTTCAATCTGACGGGCGATGTAGCCTTCGTACTTGATCGCTATCTCAACCTGTTCCAGCACCTTTTCCGGAAAACCTGTTAATTCAGGAACCTCAGCTTCAACCTGGCGTACCGTCACCTCAGGCCTCTTGATAACCTGCTCAAGGGTTACGCCGCTCTTCAACTCGCCAAGGCCGAACCTGGAGCACAAGCGCGCATTTTTGTTCGTGACTGTTATGTCGCGACACACAGAAAATGCCCTTTCCATCAACTCAAGCTTTTCCTGATACCGCTGCCAGCGACTGTCACTCACCAGCCCGACGTGTCGTCCCAGCTGAGTAAGGCGCAAATCAGCATTATCTTCGCGCAACAACAGGCGATATTCCGCCCGTGAAGTAAACATCCGGTAAGGCTCGGTTGTTTCCTGGGTTACCAGATCATCAACCATAACCCCCAGATAGCCCTGATCCCTTCTGATGATTAATGGTTCGCTCTGTTGACACTGCAGTGCTGCATTGATACCTGCCAGCAGCCCTTGCCCTGCTGCTTCTTCGTATCCCGAAGTGCCATTTATTTGTCCGGCATGATACAACCCAGCGACCTCACGTGTTTCCATCGTTGACTGAATCTGCAGCGGCTCTACAAAATCATATTCAATCGCATAGCCCGGTCGCATAATTTCTACCCGCTCAAACCCAACCATTGAGCGAAAATATTGAAGCTGAACATCCGCCGGCAATGAGGTAGAAAGACCACTCGGATACATCTCTGCGCCCCTGACCCCCTCTGGTTCAATAAATGACTGATGACTCATTTTATCAGGGAAGCGGACAACTTTATCCTCTATCGATGGACAGTACCTGGGACCCACACCCTCAATTACCCCGGCATACAGAGGTGACTTATCAAGATTGTTACGGATTATCTCGTGGGTCTTCTGATTGGTGTGAGCTATATAACAGTCAACCTGATTTCTTTCTATTTTGTCGTTCATAAAAGAAAATGGACGAATCTCGTTGTCGCCGGACTGCCTTTCGAGTTTACCGAAATCTATAGAGCGTGCTGACAAACGCGCAGGCGTCCCTGTCTTGAGCCTGCCAACCACAAAACCTAAAGACCTTAAACAGTCAGAAAGTTTATCTGCTGCCGGTTCGCCGGCCCTCCCTCCAGGATAGTTATTCATTCCCACATGAATAAGTCCACGCATGAATGTGCCAGCAGTTATTACCACAGTTTGCCCTGAAAACTCTATTCCCTCCCGGGTTCGAACCCCAACCACCCGGTAATTTTTTACCACTACCTCGTCAACGACACCCTGCTTTAAATCAAGAAGATCAACGGATTCAAGAACCAGCTTCATCCTTGCGCTATAGGCCATCCGATCTGCCTGTGCCCTGCCTGCGCGAACAGCTGGACCCTTGCGCATATTCAGTCGCCGGAACTGGATTCCAGTATCATCAATATTTAATCCCATCTCCCCACCCAGCGCATCTATTTCATGCACCAGATGACCCTTAGCCAATCCACCAATCGAAGGATTACACGACATCTGGGCAACAGTATCCAGACCCATGGTCAGCAACAGGGTTAAACAACCCATTCTCGCCGCCGCCAGAGCAGCTTCACAACCTGCATGTCCGGCGCCCACCACTATGACCTCATATTTCTTTCCGTATCCCGTCATCTGCTATCCACTCAAAAATGTTTCACGTGAAACAACGCTACTTACCAATACAAAAAGAAGAAAAAACATCGTTCAGCAGATCATCGGTAGTAATAACACCGGTAATCTGACCGAGGGAATCCAGGGCAGCTCGAAGATCAATGGACAGAAGATCAAGATCGACCAAGCCAACATTTTTAATAAAAGAGTTGAGGTGTTGGGAAGCAGTTAATAATGTTTCGTAGTGACGCCTTTCAGTAATGTAGGGAGATTCCGACGACGACAGATGGTCTTGTAGCAAAAGAGAGGAGATCATATCCACAAGATCCTGAAGGCCTTCCCCATATTTTGCAGATAAACGAACTATCGGGCCGGAGAAAAAATGAACGTCATCCTGAACCAAGCAAAGATCTGATTTATTTATCACCAAAACAACCTGCAGACCTGAAAATTCAGCCAAGAGGTCAATAAATAGATCAGACACAGGAACAGATCCATCCATAATCAACAGGATAATATCTGCAGTGGTAAGAATATTACGTGCACGACGCACCCCCTCCTGTTCGATAAAATCGTCAGAATGGCGCAAACCAGCAGTGTCGACAAGGCGCACCTTGATACCTGAAATTTGTGTTGATTGTTCTATCAGGTCTCGTGTTGTTCCAGGAATATCAGAAACGATCGAACGATCCTGTTTGAGCAATGCGTTCATTAAAGAGCTTTTGCCGGCGTTTGGCAGGCCCGCCAGGGCCACAATAGCCCCCTCATGCACATGTTGTCCTGTACGATAGGAAGCCATCAAATTGACCATAGCATCATAAATACCTATAGCAGATAATGATATTTTACCAATACTCTCCTCAGGCAAATCTTCTTCGGGAAAATCTATCCAGGCTTCAATCTGTACTAAAAGTTGCTTGATGGTATGCGCGTATCGATACAATTCACGGCTCAAATGACCCTCTAGTTGTTGCAGCGCAGATTTGCGCGAGAGTTCTGAGGTAGACTGAATGAGGCGAGAGACGGCTTCGGCCTGAACCAGATCAATTCGTCCATTAAGATAGGCGCGGTAAGTAAATTCACCCGGTTGCGCAATGCGTATACCCAGTAAACCAGCAAGATCAATAATTCGTCGAACAACTTGACGACTACCATGGCAATGAACCTCTGCTACAGATTCAGTCGTATAGCTGTGGGGAGAGGCCATATAGACAGCCATAACCTCATCCACAACAGACTGATCGTGGTCTACAATGTGGCCAAGGTACAACTGATGCGACTTCATTTCTTTCGATCTAACAGCAGGACGAAAAAATTTATTTAAAAAAAGCAAAGCACTCTTGCCGGATATTCGGATAACCGCAAGGCCCGATTCGTTGACAGCTGTAGCAGGGGCAATAATCGTATCATCATCATTAATCATGATAAGAATATCACGCTTTTTGAGCCTGACGGCGAATCAACAACTGCTGAAGAATTGTTAGAAGGTTATTGACCAACCAATAAATGACCAATCCTGCTGGAAAGTTTAAAAAGAGAAAAGTAAAAATTATCGGCATCATCAACATAACTTTTTCTTGGGTAGGATCCAGATTGGTGGGAGTTAACTTTTGCTGTAAAAACATCGAGGCCCCCATGACAATAGGAGTAATATAGTACGGATCTTTGGCGGAAAGGTCCGTTATCCACAAAATAAAGGGGGCGTGTCGCAACTCAATGGAGTCCAGGAGCACTTTATAGAGAGAAAAGAAAACAGGTATCTGAATCAGAATGGGTAAACATCCCCCCAAAGGATTGACCTTGTTGTCACGATAAAATGACATCATTTCCTGATTTAATCTCTGTTTGTCATCAGCATACTTTTCCTTCAGCCTTTTCATCTCGGGTTGCAATTTTTGCATACCCTGCATTGATTTATAACTCTTCTGGGTCAAAGGCCAAAAAATAAGTTTAATACACACGGTCAATAAAATAATTGAAAACCCATAGTTATTTATGAAGCTATTAAAAAAGCGTAAAACATCAAAAAGGGGTTTAGCCAAAAAATGAAAAAAACCAAAATGAATGGCTTCTTCAAACAAAGAATCACTTGCAGAAAGTGATTCCAGCTCTTTTGGGCCAAAATAAGAAGTAACTTGAAAAGATTCAGATTGTCCGGGCAAAAGAATAAAAGAATTTGAAGAAAATCTATTTTGAATAAGGTCTGAATGATAACGAATCAATACCTGATTCAAACTATCACCAGTATTTATTGCTTGAAGGAAGTACTTATCAGTAAATCCTGACCAAACAAAATTATCGTAAATAATAGAATTTTTTATAACATTTTTTGGCTTATCTTCGTGTAATTTGTTGCCATCAAAAGTAAGAGGACCTACAAAAGAGTAGAGATCACTTTTGGTGTCAGTCGACCAAGGATTAATAAGAGAGAGATTATATACACCTGAAAAATGTCGATCATTTTTATTTTCAATAATAACCTCAACGTCAATATGATAAGAATCACGGAATACAGTGTAGTTTTTGTACAACAAAAAACCATTATATTCAGCGACAAAAGAAACAGTAAGTGAATTACCTGAATCAAAAACAGGAACTAAATCATTTTGAATTTTAAAAACAATATCCTCGGGTATATTTAAACCTTCAGAAAAAAAAGATTTCATTGAATAAAATTTAAAATCATCATTTTTTAAAAGATAAAAATTAGAAGAATTACTTTTGTTATCTTCTTTAAAATCAAACAAGTTGATACTTTTTATCGTGGCGCCCCTGGTAGAGAAAACAACATCAAACTTGTCATTTTTAATTTCAATAAATTTTTCTTCATAGTTCAAATTTTCACCATATCCCAGATCAGAAATAATTATTTGATCTGGTTGATGATCAACTGAAGAATCAGTTTGAACAATTTGTTCATGCTGATCTTGTGGGGGGATAACTGGTGAAGAAGGTGCCAAAAAAATACTATAACCAGACCATAGCAGTATGATTAGAACGATAGCGATAATAGTTCTATTGTCCATTATTTATTTTCCTGATTTTCGGTAGGAGGGACCGGATCAAATCCACCTGGATGGAAAGGATGACACTTAATGATCCTGAATAAAGAATAAAAAGAACCCTTTAAAAAACCATGGTTGATCAAGGATTCGCGAGCATAAGAAGAACAAGAAGGGTAAAAGCGGCAACAATTTACTTTAAGAGGTGAAATGAAATATTTATATAAATCTATAAGATAGACAAAAGGGTAAATTAAGTAATTACTTATTCGAGAAAAGTTCATCTAATTCATTTTTTATTAAAATTGAATTTTTTTTACTAAAAGTTTTTCGTACGATGATGACAAAATCGAGTTTCGAGAAATTATGTTTATTCAAACGAAAAAATTCTCTTAAAAAACGCTTTATATAATTACGCTTTACAGCATTGCCGTTTTTTTTACTAACCGTTATACCAAAGCGAGAAAAATCGTTCGTATCAGTCCCAGTCAATAAAACAAAATGGGGTGATTTTCGAGTACACCCCATTTTTTTTATATACCTGAATTCTCGTGATTTGAGTATGCGATTTTCTTTTTTAAAAAAAAAATTCACTTACTTTTTGGGAATACCGGCCGCTAAGGTTTTACGGCCTTGAGCACGCCTTCTGTTAATCGTGGCCCGACCACTTTTTGTTTGCATCCGCTTACGAAATCCGTGGGTACGCTTTCTTTTAATACGACTGGGTTGAAATGTTCTCTTTGACATATATAATCTCCTAAAACTGACAAAAGACTAATTTTAGACGTATTTTTAGAAAAGTCAATAATTTTTATAAAAGAAATTACTGGAAGGCGGCAAAAAATACAGATATAATAAAAAGTCGGGTTAAGTTTTTTTTAATTAAAAGAGTGATTATTATGGAAAACTTCTGGCAGGAAATTATACACAGTTTAAAAAATGAAATAGGAGATCAAAACATCAAAACCTGGATTGAACCTCTTATTTTTTTAAATAATACAGAAAATACCATATATTTAGAAGCGCCTAATAGATTTGTACGTGACTGGTTTAATGATAATTACAAAAAAAATATGTCAGAAAAATTGAAAGAAAAAACAGGAAAAAAAATAAATATTGAAATAGAGATTAATAGAAAACGAAATAACGAAGAAAAAATAATAAACGAAGAAAAAATAATAAAAAAAGAATTAAAAGAAAATAAAGATATTAAAATAATAAACCATTCAAATATCAATCATCTATATACATTCGATACTTTTGTATCAGGCCCCTCAAACCAATTTGCTCATGCGGCAGCTATGGCAGTAGCAAAAAATCCAGCAACAACCTATAACCCTCTTTTTATTTACGGAGGAGTAGGTTTAGGAAAAACCCACATTATACATTCAATAGGAAATGAAATAATTAAAAATAATAATAATCTAACGATTACCTATTATTCATCAGAAAAATTTACAAATGAACTGATAAATTCACTAAGACATGGAAAGATGGAAGAATTTAGAAACAAATTTAGATCTATAGATGTCTTATTAATTGATGATATTCAATTTATAGCAGGAAAAAAAAGTACACAGGAAGAATTTTTTCATACATTTAATGCTTTATATGAATCTCACAAACAAATAGTTGTAACATCAGATAAATTTCCAAAAGAAATTCCTGATTTAGAAGAAAGACTCAGATCAAGATTTGAATGGGGATTAATTGCAGATATACAAGAACCCGATACAGAAACCAAACAAGCTATTTTAAAAATGAAATCGGAGATAAATAATATCAATGTACCGGAAGAAGTGATATCTTTTTTAGCTAATTCTCATACTAGTAATGTAAGAGAATTAGAAGGATATTTGATAAGGGTCGGAGCTTATTCCAGTCTTACATCTACTCCGATCAACCTGGAAATGGCAAAAGATGTATTAAAAAATATCATTGTAG